>JACDAQ010000047.1 GCA_013695355.1 Candidatus Protochlamydia sp. | reverse complement strand
TTTCTTTACCTAGAGGGGGTGCTGGTGAACACTGGCTTCATCAGATCCTAATAATGGAAAAAGTTATGAGGTTCGCTTAAGTGCTGCAAAATCATGGGGTAAGGATGGACAGACGACCGAATATGTGGGTCAAACAATTATCGATCAGAATGATAATAAACTTTACGCGCTTTGGAATCCTGTAGAAAATAGCTTAAAATATACTGATAATATGGCTCAAGAATATACCCATATCCCATGGTCCACTTACGATTATGATAAATTTAGCATAAATATGCCTATATGTTCTTGTAAAGGAAAGATTACATGAAAACAATTCAATTAAAAAATATAATTAATGATATGTTAGTAAATTCAATTCGTATTTTAAAAGACGAAGACTATCAAAAAAAAGTTTGGTTTAGAAAAGAGGGATATGATGAAAGCTGTTATAGCGAAACTGTATTTCACTTTTTAGAATCATCTGAAAAAATTTTGAACGATCAACACCATGTTGGGTTATTGGGCGAACAAATTTTTTTTATTTTAAACGAACTTTACAATTTAGTTAAGGAACATATAGATTTATTGGAAGAATATTGCGATCCAGATCTTTTAGAAGAAAATGAGCTTCTTGATGATCCCAAATGGAAAACCATTCAGGCTCATGCAGAAAAACTTTTTATAAAATTGTCAACTTTTGTATCAAGGAAAACAAAGGAGAATTAATTTTGATGAATATTTGAAAACCTTTTTTGAGGTTGAGTTATTTCAATGGTTGGCTAATAATGAAAAAATTCCCTGCTTATTATAGTCCTCGATTTAAAAATTTAGAGGCGCTTCTTAACAAAATTGATGAATTTGATACGGCACTTGGACGGCCAATTGAGCTGCATACAGTAAGATCTATTACAACTCATCCTATATGGCAATATTCACATGGAAGCAAAAATTCTACTCGATCCGTAATAAACCTCATCTTCTGCTGAACATGTTAGGATAATCCAAGGATGCTTGCTGCGTAACCGGTAGCTTGAATCCTTGACCAACTAATGCCTTTATAATTTTCTCTCATTGGAGGAGGGAAAAATTAGATTAAGTGTCGCCAAACTATTAGGCATAATTGATGTTTCACATAGATTTTGACACTCATAATAACCTCCCGAATTTGGAGGTAAAGATTTCAAAATCTATTGATTGATAGGTAGATCATTTCTTCAAGCAATTTCCCCGATCAAAATTTTTTAAGTTCAGAAAGTTGTTGAATTTCACAAAGAACAATTTTTGTTAAAATTTCAATTCTATTTCGCAGGAGAATTTCCTGATGTAGAGTAAAATTTAGGTCGCTTCTCTCTCTAGCTTTCTTTAAAAACATTTGAATTTTGCTTTCTGGTTCGGATTCGATAAAAATATTTTTAAGAGCAAGTTTGGTTTTTTCAGTAAAATTCCTTTTGGAAATCTCTAATTGAGCCCATTTATATTGATTGCCGATCTTTGGAGTTAATCTAATAGCAAATGCCTTATCATAATCAAAATTAACTGCACTAATAACATGTTTATTATTATCTAACTTAACAAAAGCATTTCCTTCATGTCCATCCATATTTCCTGTCAAGAAATCAAAGATTTTTGACATTTGCCAAATATGAAGTTCCTCATCCTCATAATGTCTGTTTTTTTCATCCAATATACTGATATGCTTTCCCACGATATCGAATTCTGGAATAAAAGCGCAGAAACTCCCAGTGCGTCCCATTATATCATTTTTATTTTTAAATTGTAGCGTCGTTGGAAAATGTATATAAGCATTGAATTGAAAGATATGAAAGAGTTCATACGCAAATATTTCATTGTGCAAACGACAGTCAGGATCTTTATGATTCAAATATGCGTCCATGCCAGCTACCGTTTTAATTCTTTCTCCCCATTGAGTCAAATCAAACCACCCTTTGAACTCACGCACTGTGAGAGGATGGGGTTTAAACACACCTAAGAAAGGTACATAAGTTGTTTCGTTAAAAAGCAGAAAGTTGGGTTGTTTTAAGCCTGATTCAAAATGTCTAAAAAGAATAGCTCCATTCACTCCCCCACCAGCGGGTTTATAGCGGTTGCCGCTCAGATCACCGGCCAAAACCCCACGAAAATAATTTATATTTAAAAGCAGCTCTTCTTTTGATTTTAAATTTAATGGGGAAGTTTCATTTTCTATTTGATTCATGGCCGTTTCAAGATCTTGAGACAATATTTTTTGAAGCTTCCATTTGCCTCCAAAAAGCTGTTTTGGCCTATATCCACCCTCTAACATTTTTTTGTAAAAAAAGTTTTGGATGGGATGATTTTCATTAATATCATCATTTCTAATGGATTCGATGAAAATTTTAAAAAAAAATTTAATCGCTACTCTTTTTTCCTCTGTCGGTTCCTCATTTTCGGCTAAACGAGCACAATACTTCATCGTTTGAATAAGAATTTTAGGTTGTATTTCCCTAAAATCTTGAATAGATATCCCATCGGATTTTGCAAGACTCAAAATCACTTTGCAAGTTTCTTCTTCCTGCGATGCAATTTTAGCTTTTATTTCAATCTTTCGAATTAAGGCAAGTTCAGCTAATTTTGCTCTTTTTGATTGTTTAAAATTAATATTACAGTTTTCTTTATTTTGGATGGAGATAATTTCCTTTTTTGCTTCTTCAGGTGAATAGCATCTCTGCTTTTCAATTTTCTCTATTGAGAAATCAATTTTTAATGCCTGACAATACTGAATAGATGTGAAAGATTTATCGGTTCTTAAAATCGCTTTATGTAGACGTTCATGAGCATCTGAGAGTTTATGAAAGGTATCATAAGCTTTATGAATTAACACCCCAATTGATTCATCTGTCAAACTTATCAGTTCATTGAGTAGATCACCTACTGCTACTGGTTCATTTCTATCCAAAGCTTGCTGGATCATATTCTTTAGAGACCAAAATTGAAGGTAAAGGGTTGTTACTGCTCCTTCCGGGAATAAAATAGTTGGAGTAAAACTCCCTTCTATACCTTTAGGGAAAATATTAAGATATTCTTTTTCTTTGCGAATCACATCTTCGATCCACGCAAGTAGAAGTGCATCAATATCTAATGCTGCAAATTCTTTTAAAACTTCTTGATCCAGATGAGACTCTAAAGGAAATAAAGAAAAAAGAGCGGAGCAGAATTGAATTTTACCTTGGTCGACAGGCTCAACAAAAGAATATTGGTTATCAACGCAAAAAAGATTTTGGCTATTATCAATAATATAATTTGAAAATTTCCCATCTCCGGGTCGAGTAAGAACCGAGCAAAGAAAATTCCAGGTGTAACTTTGGTTGAGAGTGATATTTTTCCAATCATTAGACAAATTTTTTCCTTGGAGCCTTTCTGATATTATCACGGGATAACTTTTCTTCCCTGTAGTTGTATAAACATCAAGACGAACAAGAAGATTGGGCGGTGTGATCTTTCCAGCGATTCTTGAAGTCAGATTATGGATTGCGTACTCCATCAAGGGATGAAAAGGCATATGTTTGACATGGAAATTATATTCCTCATATTTTAACACATAGCTTTTTCCTTCTACCATCTGTCCAATAAGAGAGGGTTTTAGATATCGAGGACGCAATGGTAAAGAGGGAAGTGTAATAGCAATAGTCTTATACCCCTCATGAGTATCATGAAGCTTTGTCGTCATTTCACTTAGTCCTGCTTCTAACTTCTTCAATCTGCAATCAAATGAAAGACGCATGCCTGAGTCGCTCGGAACATTCAAAAGAATTTGAAAAATATCAGTAGCATCATCTTGTTGTAGGTTTATTTCTAAGATTTTAAAATAACATTCACGAATTGAGTCTTTTGACAATTTAGATAATGCTTTGAAATAGTGAAGATGGGTTTCTAATGAGGTTTTTGTTTGGCAATGATGCAGGGCAATATGACTAACTAACTGTTCGGGTAATTCAGGATATTTGCTATCAAAAGTCATTCGAATGAGATCAATATCTTGAAAAAGGAATTTTAGGTCACTCAGCCTTTTCTCCTTAATATTAGTTTCCAAAAAGTGATAGAGAGGATGAAGCACAAGCCAATAAATTTTTTCTAATAGTAATTTTTGATTCATCGTAATAGTCGGAAAATGTAAATGTGGCTCGCAGGAAAATTCATCCTCATTCTGGAAGCAATTTAACGTGTAGATAGACTCTCTTAAGAGCTCTCTGCTTTCCGGTGAAAAACATCCCTGATGGAACAGAGCATCGACCGTATCCAATGGATTATACTCCTTGATAACAAAATAAAAAGCTACATCACTTAAAAAGCCATATAGAGGTTCCATAAATTGTTTCTTGATATTAAAAATCCCTTTGAGGGATTTGAAGGGCTCATTCCACATCTTCACATAGTTTTCAAAATGAAGAGTAAGTTGAGGAAAATGACCTTCTTCTTGAAAAAAGCCTATATCTTCCAAAACCAGTTCTTGTTGGATAGGGGAGAATATAATCTCCTCATCACCTTCTTGCAGATGGATAGTATTGACTATTGGATTTATGGGATAGAAATCACGGTTTTCGGGTATAGGTATCATAACGAATTACTCTTAATTTATTTTTTCTTTTGCATCCTTTAGCCATTCTCTTGTCAATGAGATAAAAGACGGTCATCAATAACGGACTATTCAGAAATAAAATGCTTTACTAGTCTGCTGAAATCATTTCTGAACAGTCCCTAACGCTATTTATATTTATCTAAAAACTTTTTAACCCCCTCTTCGTTTTGAACAGGTTTCAAATTGCGTAAGTTAGCGATACTGTTAGGGTTAATAAGGTCGGTAGGATCTTTCCAGCTCGCATGACCCACAATCAAAGCCGCTATATCTGTCCGTCCAAGGCAAATTGCATAGTAGATCGGGGAATGGTTGAAGGAGTCCAGTAAATTAACATTAAGATGAGGGGATTGGAAAAGTTCTATAAGTACTGCCAAATGTCCCTGCTCAATGGCAATATGTAGCAGCGTGCAACCCTGAAAGTTTTGCACATTAACATTAGCACCTTTACTAATTAACAATTTTACAACATTCTCTTTACCATTGTATACAGCCATATCCAATGGAGTCCTGTTATATTCTGCTAAAACCTCAATAGATGCATGGTGATTGATTAACTCGATCGCAATTTTTTTATGACCTCTTTTTGCTGCCCAATGTAAGGGGCAATACCCTCTAACATCTGCCAAATTGGGATTAGCTTTATACTCTAACAATAGTTTTACACATTTTAAATGGCCATGCGCTGAGGCTAATGTAAGTCCCGTCCATCCATCCCCAATTTGTTGATTGACAAAACTCTCTATTTGCCACAACCAAAGTTTTTTGATCATCTGATCAAGAATTTCTACGTCTCCGTTTTGGCAAGCATTCCAGACATCGATCACTTCTTTTGAATAAACCTCTTTTCTAATTTGTATGATCTCCTCTTTCTGATCTGTCGACTCTTCAAGTTCAGATTGTATTCCTGTTTTTAGCCTCAGGAGTTCTTCATGAAGTTGTAGGTGCGTATCCAATACTTGTTTGGCATCTTTTTTTAATTGTTCCAAATCACTTGACGCGTCAATATTAAAACCAAAGTCTTTGTTCATTTTCTTCTCTATATCATCTGCAAAGGTGGTAATAAGTTCCTCCTTTTTTTCTCCAGTAAGAGGAATTTTCTTACCATTCTCCATCACAGCGCTTCTAGCATCTAAAAGATTTTTAAAACTCTCTAGGGTTTCATCATTTGCTTTTTTGAGAGTAACTTGGTAGTTTTGTATCGCCTCATCAAAATTTCTTTCTTTAGGATTTTGTAAAAGGAGGGCATTTAATATAGTGAACTTTGCTTCGGCAATATCTACAATGATCGCTATTTCACCTCGCATTTCAGCTCCAATGGAGTCGAGGCGTGAGAGGTTTTTGTGTTGGAATTTAATCAGTTTGTTAAGTTGAATAGTAAATTGATTAAAATCACAGTTTTTTTGGCAATTGGCATTTGGTATCATCTTGGTTTCCTTATCTTAAGTTAAAGCAAATTTTTGAGTCCATATCAATTAGATATGTTCAAACACTATCCCATTTGGAACCAACTGAACTTTGTTCTATTGATTGAAAATCCACAGTTCAGATTAGTAGCAGTTAACTCTATTCTTTTCGAACGGCTTATAAGCATAAACGATACCGCAAATCTAATTTGTATGATCGCTATATAAACCTACTTCCTCACCATTACAAAAATGCTCGCTAACTGCGCTCATGAATTGAGGCAGCTAAAACGATCTCTTGATCTTTTGAAAAACACTTATCTACGTATTCCAAAACTTTGCTGTTTCGTTTAGTAGCAGCGAGGACAAAATCTCTATCAGTTAATAGCTTATGATCAATGTGTTTCAGAACTTCTATATTTGCTTCAATAGCATCAAATAAAAATTTGTCGTCATTCTTTAGCTCGAGATGTGAGGACTCAAAAGCAACCGCGTTACGCTTAATTGCTGCAAGCATAAATTCATGGTCTTCCAAAAGTTTCATATCGATGTACTTGAGCACAAGACTCTCGAGCTCAATTGCCTCTAATATAAATTCTCTATCTTCCCTTAGGCATTTATCTGATCCCAGGAAAGCGCCTACATTTTCTTGCATCGCTGCAAGCACGAAATCTTTGTCTTTTCTAAGCTCTTTATCGGCATGCCTAAGAGCTGAGCCTTTTTGTTTGACAGCAGCTAAAACAAACTTTTTGTTTTTTTTGAAGCTTGCGTCGGCATATAGAAGTGCAAGGCCATTTTGTGAGATAGCAGCAAAAACCACCTCTTTGTCTTTATTGAGATTTTCATTGATATTTTTATTTTTAGTAGAAAAATTATCTGATTTTGTGAAAAAAGAATAGTCTGAAGAGCTAGCATATAGGGTGAAGCGTGCATAGGCATATTGAAGAGCCAGCCCATTTTCCCTAACAGCAGCAAGAACCACTTCTTTGTTTATCTTGAGCTCTTGATTGGCATATTTAAGAGCCAAGCCGTTTTGTTCGACAGCAGCCATAACAATTTCCTTGTCATAAGATAGACCTGAAAATTGAAGAGCCAAGCCATCTTGTTTGACGGCAGCAATGTAAAACCCTTTTTCACTTTTTAAACTTTTATCGGCATAGCTTAGAGCAGCAGCATTTTGTTTAACCACCGAAAGGACAAAATCTTTGTCTGTTTTTAGGCTTTCATGGGCAAATTCAAAATTAGCAGCATTTAGTGTAACAGCGGCAAGGACAAAATCTCTATCTTTCTTGAAACTTTCATCCGCAAATTTAAGAGCAGCCTCATTTTGTTTGACAGCAACCAAAATAACTTCTTTGTCATTTTTAAAACTTTCATCGGTAAATTCAAGGGCAAGCCCATTTAGTGCGACAGCGGCAAGGACAAAATTTCTGTCCATCTTTAAACTTGTAATGACAAATTTAAAAGTAGAAGCATTTAGTGTGACAGCGGTAAGGACAAAATCTACGTCCAGCTTGAGGTTCGCATCAACATATTCTAATACACCCCCATTTTGTTTGATTACGGCAAAGATAAAATCTCTATCTTTCTTGAAAATTTTATCAGCGAATTTAAACGCACAGGGATTTTGTTTTATAGCTTCAATAACAAAAAATCTGTTTTTACTAAAACTTGCATCAATATAATGTAGGACGGATCCATTTTGTATGATGGCAGTCTTGGTAAATTCCCTGTCCTTCTTAAGGCTTTCATCGGCGTACAAGATAGTTGCACCATTTTGTTCAACAGCATCAAGGATAAATTCTTGGTCTTTTTTAAGAATTTCAGCGGAATATTGCAAAAGGTGGGCTTCTTGTTTAATAGCTGCCAGGAAGATTTTTTTATTTTCAAAAACCTTTAGGTTCGGGGTATTCTCCATACAGAGGATATTTAGTAAAGGGGCATCAAGTTTTAGTGATTGCAATAAATGGCAATCGCTAACATCAAGTTCCTCAAGTTTTCCAAAACTTAATATTGGGTACCAGTAGGTTCCGCTAATTGATGTTATACCTGCGCAGCCTTTAATCGACAATCGCTTGAGTTGAGTACATTGCTTTTGAATAAGAGAAATTGTGTCATTTTTAAGGTTCGAGCAGTGGGATAGCTCAAGATTGACCACATTTTCATTTAAAAATGACGCTAAGGAAGTCGCTGTCATGGTATAGCTATGACTAAAAATAAGAGTAATCGGTACATTTTTAGCCAACCTTTTAAATATTTGAGATAAGGCCTGAAGGGCTTTTTCTTCTCGGATTGGATCATTCTTTAATTGTTTAAACTGGGCATGAATCACAATTTCTTTTTGATTTTCCTTAACTTTGGCGTACTGGCTTTCACTATTTAAAACAGTAGCAAGAAACTCCTCTTTCGCCTTTTCAGGAGAATAATCCCCATTTTCGATTTTTTTTGTTGTAGGATCAATTCTTTGAGCCTTATGGAGTTGAACAGAGGTCAAAGATGTTTCTGAAATTCTAGAGGTCGCTTGCTTCAACCGTTCTTTGGCATCTAGTTGGTTGTGATGATTGTCGTAAGCCTTATGGATAAGAGTCCCTATCGAGCCATTTGTTAAATCAATCAGTTCCTGAAGTAAAAACCCTGAAGTTACGACTTGTTTTTTCTCTAAAGCCAAGCAAATTGCCTGTTGAAGAGACCAGAATTGAACGTGAAGATTGGTAAGAGCCCCCGGCTGAAATAGAATGGAGGGGGTGAAAGCATTGTTTTTGTCTTCTGTGAATAAACGTTCGGTTTCTTCATGCTTACTAAAAAGGGCTTTATATTCTTTTTCCTTGAGAATAATGTCTTCAATCCAGCTAAGAATAATTGCATAAGAATTCAATTTTGCAAATTCGTTCAAAACTGTCTCATCCAATGTTGTCTCTAAAGGCAGGATAGAAAAGAGAGCAGAGCAAAACTGGTTTTTAGGAAAATAAGCATCTGTCATAAGTTCGACAAATGAGTAGTCGTTATCCACGCAAAAGAGATTAAGTTCATCATCCAAAATATAGTTTGAAAACCTTCCATCTAAGGGTCGAGTTAAAATGGCACAAAGTAGATTCCAAGTATAACTAGCATTGGGTTTAACCCTTCTCCATTCATCGGACAAATTTTTCCCCGAAATTGTTTTCGAAATTAATACGGGATAATGTTTTTGACCCTGAGTGGTAAGTACATTAAAGCGCACAAGGAGAGAGGGCGGTGTTATTTTGCCAGCAATTCTTGAAGTCAAGTTATGAATCGCATATTCCATCATGGGGTGGGTCGGTTTTTGCTTAAGGTGAAGATCATACCCATCATATTCAAATCGGCAAACCTTATGCGCGCTGTCTTGATACAGTTTTTTGATATCAAGACCATCGAGGATTTTTTCAACTACCAAAGATTTTAAGTAACGTGGGATTAGGGGGGAAGCTGAGCAGGTCATTGCGACACTTGCTTTCCCTTCTTGAAGTTTATCACTTATTTTATTGAATGCCGCTTCAAGATATTTTAACTCACGACTAAATGAGAGGCGTAGACCAGATAGATTGGGAATATTCATTAGGGTATGAAGAATACTCTCTTTATCTTCACCCTTGAGATTTTTTTCCAAAGTATTGAAATAGCGTTCGCGCAAAAACTCTTGAGGATGTTCTGAAAGGTGAAAAAAATAGTTACGGTGTGTTTCTAATGGAACACCTATTTGACAAAAATGTAGAGCCATCTGCTTGATTAAAGGAATAGATAAATGAAAGAAATTGTTCTCAAATACTTCATGGAGAAAATCAATATTTTTGAAAAAATCTTTGAAATTAATTGCCGGTTTATTGCTTGTCTCGACTTTCTTCAAAATAGAACCTAAAGAGCTATATAGAGGTTGAAGTACAAGCCAATAGGTCTTTTCAAGTAAGGCGATTTCATTTTTAGTAAGAGTTAGGAATTCGAGATCGCTGCTGGTGCAAGACGCTTCTTCTTTTTGTTCTTTATAGTGAAGATGGAGCCGAATTCTCATTGTGTAAAGGGCACTGACACATTCTTGCAAAAGCCCCCCACTTTCTTTAGTCAAGCATCCCCCTTCTACAAGTTTGCAAATAAT
Source organism: Candidatus Protochlamydia sp. (assembly GCA_013695355.1). Lineage (GTDB taxonomy): Bacteria > Chlamydiota > Chlamydiia > Chlamydiales > Parachlamydiaceae > Protochlamydia. The sequence continues at coordinate 4,187 of JACDAQ010000047.1, read as the reverse complement.
GTCTATTGTATTTGTTTCTGAAATTCCAAAGTAAAGAGCCAAATCTCCGAGAAGATAGTACAGAGGAACAACAAATTGTTTTTTGATATTGACTTGGCTCTCCTTGGGGTTAAATGGATGTTTCCAGTTTGCTTGGTAATCGGCATAATGCCAAGTCAGGAATTCGTAGGCTCTTTCCTCTCTGCAATATTCTAAACACTCTTTCAAGGCTATTTGATAACTTTCAAAGAGTGAGTGAGTGCTGTCTGAAGTGTAAAGGCTATTCGTTCGAAGGGCAGTGTACTCGATTGTTTGAAATTCTTTAAACGGGTTAATTTGCAACTTGGCCAATTCCGAGGGAGTTTGAATCAGCTGTGCATTAAGAGATGGGCTGGAATCGATATGGAAGCCAGATGGGTTTTTCTTATGAATGCAAGTAAACACAGGATTATTCGTGGAGGTTTCTCCTAGAGAAGCAATCTGAATCTCAAATATTTGCACAAGCTTTTTGAAGTAGTGGAATGCCTCACAATTTTCAATGATTATTATAAATTCGAGATCAGAATAGGGGCAAACTTCTTCTCGGCCTAAGGACCCCATGGCCAGAATTTCGAAGCGACAAGGAGGTAGGTGCCGCATTTTTTGATAAATGGAAGGAGGTGGGCCGAGGATAATCAAAGCGTCATCCACAAGAATTTTAAAAAAGTCACGGAAACTTTTTATGGCTGATTCTTGAAAGCTTCTTATTTCTTTTGGAGCTAATTTTTTCGAAAAATCGATTGAATTATATATAAGCCTATAAGTCGAAAGAGCTTCCCCATATTTTTGCGTTAACATTTGCTCGGGCAATTGATAGACGCACTCTAGACCCCTTTTAATTTTTTCTGAAGAGGAAGAATATTTTTCAAGTTGAGGGCGTGTTAAAACATTGTTTATTGATTTAATTGCACATCCAAAAAAAATTTTTATCAATTCGAAATCTTTTGATTCGGTACAAAAATGCTTTAAATGATGGAATCTATCCATGTGTCGTTCGAAAATTTCAAAAGCCCAGTAGTCGTCACTGGCCACGTTTTTCGTCAATGCATTGAGATCTTTTTGAACTACTTTTAGTTGGTGTTGACTACTAATCATTTCAAAGAATAGTCGAGAAGTCTGTTTATGGATTTCTTTTATCAAAGGATCATTGGCGTAGTTTCCTATTTGAATTGCTTTGGAAAAGTAATGCATTGCTTGTAGAGTGTATGGTAGTCTTGTCTCTTCAGAATCGATATCCTTTTCTAATTTATTGACATACCAATTAGCCATCATCATCGCGAGTTTCTGTTGCTCCACGATTTCAGCAAATGACAATAAATGAGCCATTATATTTTCTTTAAATTGACGATGCTTTTCTTCACTGAACAGATGAAAATTTTCTAACAGAGTTGGCAGAATTTTTCTTAAAGCAACTGAACCATCGATGTGGTTGCAATGAAAGATGATTTCTTCAATTTTCTCATAGATTTGTGGTTCTATATTTGATTGAATATTTGTTATATAAGTCCTGTCAAAATTTGTGGATGGGATCACGCTGACCTCTAATTAAAAGATTTACTGATTAGTAGGATACCCATTCTGTTTCGACAAATAACAGGATATTCTTTTCATTTTATGACTCATCTACCTAAGTTATTGAAAAGCAATAGATTTTGGAAAACCCATTTGATCAAAAGTGCAGCAATATTTTATTACTTTTGTAAGTATTTTCGGATACATAACTTAGGATTCTATAATCTATTCTTTCGTTTGCTACTTTAGTTTAGGTAATAATGGAAGACTAAATCTGACCCCCCTTTCATGTAAACCTATTTTTTTAAAGAAAGATTTAAAGCAGCCATTTGAATACAAGAAATCGCTAGAAATTAAAAAAAGAGTCTCAACATAAAATCGATCATAAATGGAATTTCAACCGGTATTTTTGATGCTTTTTAACTCTCTACACATTACTTTTTAAAATCTTCATACTACTCAAACTTCTTAGTTAGCTCTTTGAAAAAGGGCAAAGCAAGTTTTTTAATGAATAAATAAATTTTTTTTGACCCTGATTGTGAGGGTCAATTTTGCCATTCTCCTCGCCCAAGAAAGGAGCATGGCAAAATTGATGCGATCAATCATAAGGGCAAAAAACACATAAAAAAACGAGTTAAGGGAAAAGATTTCAAATTTTACAGAAAAAAACTTGCTTTGCCTAGCGCACAGCGAAGGCGGGCTTATTGCCAATGAAGTTTTGACAGGAAAAGAGTATCACCCGTCTCAACAAAACCACCAAATTGATGCGTTTATTAAGAAGCATTTGATTACCTTGACTTATGGAGCGGTCGCACCTATCCCTGATATTGTTCATCTGGCTATTAATAACTATTCTCGGCATTATTGTGGTCGACCAGTATGCACCTAAATATTTAGATAAAATCCCCAAGCCTCTTGAACTAGAGGATGAGGCATTGAAGTTTGTAGCTGCGGATTTAAAATTAAAAAACCATTTATATAAAAACACATCTTTAGACCATATTGTCGCTGATTTAAAAAAATCAAGGATCAAAGATGAAAGTATTTACATCTCAAAATACCCCTATGAATCTATAAAAAATGGTTATACGTTGAAAGTAATAAATAGTGAAGTTCCTTTGCATGAAATACCTTTCGGAAAGAAGGACCATAATTTTGCAGGGGAGACTTATCAAAAAGCTTTGGCAGATGATATAGATTTTATTCGAGGGAGATATACAATACATGACTGCAGATAAATTAGCTTTTTACTTTGTTTCTTTAATTCTTAATCTGTTCAATTTTACAATTTTTGCTTCGCAAGAAAACAAAGATTATGTCTATGAAATTGAACGCTCTTTTGCCGAGCAAATGTTCACTGAATTTGGCCTCCAATTGAGCGGAAGTCAGAATAGAATGCATGAAAAAGTGGATGAGTTAGGCTTGAAATTTCTTACCTATAGACGTGCCACTATCATGGAGGCCCGAGCCCTGCATCTTTTGGTAATGGAAAAATTTGTGCATGCCGTTAATAGCCATGAAAAAATTCAACCGTATCTTGCTAGTCAACCATTTTCTTTTAAGCAAGCTACCATATTAATAAATTTTGAAGGTATTCAGGGACGCTATTCAGATGCTTCCATTACCTATATGTTTAATGTACCTGATTTGGCTTCATCCCCTTCAAGAAATCACATACTTTATTTTTCCCATGATCCTTTTAAAAATAAGCTTATAGGAATATTAAGTGAACCATATGAAGAAGCTATAATGCTTAACGCTACCTCACCTATTGATCCTAATGTCCATCAGGGAAATGAGTACGAGGAGGAAATGGATAGGATGCTTGCTGCATTTTCTAAAGAATCTAATGAAAAATATGGCTTAAGTGTATGGCATATTGGTGGGAATTGGCAGCATGGAATTGAAGATATTGGCGCAACCATTAAATTAAACCATTTTGCTAACCGGGCAGAGGCACGCCAATTACTCATTGAAGTTAGTGAGAAATTACTTTCCGTCATTAATTGTAATGAAAAAGTAAGACCATATCTAAAAGCTTATCCTTTTCCGGCAAGTTTATTAAAACTGGCTTTTCATTTTGAAGATACTTCTGCTAATCCTTTGCCGGATGTTAGACTTGAGAAGATGACTTTAGAAAATAAGGTCATCACTTATATTCAAGAAACTATACTTCCTATAGCTAAAGGAGAAGATTTAAGCGATAGTGAGTATGAAACTTTGCCTTTAGAGTCTTATGAAGAAGCAGAGCAAATTGTAAAAAACCATCCGGTAAACCTTAATACTCCCTCTTTTTTTGGCCGAGTAAAAAAATGGTTTGTTAACTTAGTGTTTTCCTTTTCTTCTTCTTTATCAACAATTGTAAATTGAAGTTTTTTTTAATAAAAGATTCTAGCACTAGGGCATTCACATAATGAAACACACCTTCTTTCATTAAAGAAGGTGTGTTATGTAAGAGTAAAGTACCATAGATTTAAAAATTAAATTTTAAATAAATAACATTACAACCAATGAATAACTTTAATTTTATTTTGTAACCGTTACATAAACAAACCTTCTATTTTAGAACGCATTAACATAAGAAGGAGTTTATCGTTATCAGATAGAAGATCTTTGTTCAGCCTAATCTTTTCCAATGTAGCAATACAGCTTTCAAA
>JACDAQ010000033.1 GCA_013695355.1 Candidatus Protochlamydia sp. | reverse complement strand
AAACCTTTTGTTACAGATGAATCAATGACAACGTTATCAAATAAACCGGAGATCCGTTGCATATCATTTGATTTATTGCAATCAAGCACAAGATGCAATCGATCAGCGTCTAAATAATAATCCAGGTCAGGGAATTCCAAACTTAGAGAAATCCATTTTTCCTTATATTGGGCTTTTGGCAGCTCACGGTAACAATCAGACGCCGCAGGCGTTTTGCCGATAAAAACATTGACTTCGATCCCGCTCGATCGTAATTCTTTGACTTTTTCAATGACAGTTTCATTGTTATGACTAGTGTCTATAAAATTGTTGCAAAGATTACCGATTAAATTAAGCATTAAAATATCCTTTATTATTCATTAGTTTAAAAAAAGATACTAACACAAAATAGCTATTAAAAGTAAAAGACCTTTAGAAAAAGTAGGGGATGACTTTATAAGGCACTTTTTGACAATAAGCCGACCATGCCTCACCATATTTATTTTGGCAGCGCCTCTCCTGACGGAAGACCCGGTCCAAAAGGAGGGCTGTCAAAAAAATGAAATAAAAATAGGGCAAGATATGATGAAAAAGGGCTGGCAGTGTCCAGCACAGCGCCCCAATTAGCTCAGGTATATAGTGAAAATGGCGGGCAATGCCCCACCAGCCGGAAGCTAAGAGCAGATTTTGCTGCGTATCGCCTTGATAGGTGGTATAATTGGCTGTGATAAGCTGGGTTTTTTTTCCCCAGATCAAACAATTCCCATTGGTTGCGCGTACTTTTTGCCGCTGCCGATCGGCAAAATAATTGACCAAGATGGCCGATGCACCAACGATAAAAAGAACTGGCGCTGCCATGCCCAAATGGATCGGATGGTTTACAAGATAAAGACTTGGCGAAGTATAGATGGCCGGAACCCAGACAAGGCACCCCCAGCAAAGATAGTAGCCGGCTCGATCATGCATAATGTCCATAGAACGGAGATAGCCCCCTTCCCAAAGGAAGAATTTACCGATATAAAGCAATTGCAACAGGACCGAAACGACCATCCCATCGCTTAAGCCATAAAGTTCCTTTTGCTTAGCAGCAAATGAAAGAATAATCAGGCTCCAGCTCATCATTCCGAAGCGGCAATTGGTAAACATCTTAATATCCCAGCCCCAAAGGCGCGGGTATAGCTCCATGCCCCAAAAATAATCAAAAATAAAATTACTAGCTGAACCATTGTCAGTTGAAGAGGGAGAAATGCATCCTTTAATATAAAGAAAAAAACAAAATAGCAGGCTAAATAGATTGAGCGCGCCTAAAAGAGGTCCAAAATTGTCATAAATAATTGTGGCTGGGAACAAATGAAAAATTTCGGTGGCGCAATAAAAGAAAACAAGGCTTAAAATAAAAGAGGGCAGCCCGTTCTCTTTATAAAGAGGTATGTTTCCTTGCGGGGTTACAGGTCCTTCGATCGTTTTCCCAGGTATCATCTTCATGAAAAAAAGCTGAATGGCGGCAAAAATTCCAAGAATAGTCCAAGCTGTAGTAGAGCCGAAAAATATGGGCTTCCATATCGTTGTCACGACAGGAAAAACGCCGCCCAATTGAAACAGGCGTAAAAGCTGCAATAACGATCCGTCTAAGTGGACGTTGGTGTACCACATAAGAATAGCCATTGGAGGGCAGCAGAGGAGCAGAAGTAGGGGGACGATTGTTTTTCTCATATTCGGGATATATATTTAAATGGCTGGATAAATATCAATAATTTTTTTGCTAAATAAAAAGGGTCTTGAGAAAATTTTTCGCATCCTGGACTTCTATACCCCCTTCTTTCTTTTCTCTTTTTAAATTTTTGACAATCTGGATAGCGGGCAAGTTGTATTTATTATGAAAATAGCAAAGGCCTTTGGAAGGATTCGGATCTGATAGCTTGACTTCAATGATTCTTTCTATTTGGTAATCTTTAATTATGGCAAAGTCTACCTCTTTTCTTTCTTTGGTTTGCAAATAATTAAGTGAATACATTTCTCCTTCATAATCTATTTTTCCGAAAACATGCTTTAAAAGGCAACTTGCAATCAAATTTTCAAAGCGTACGCCTTCATCCCCACTCACCAGTCCTGTATCAAAAAAATAGATTTTGGGCTCCTTCAGAAGACTTCTGGCAATATTGTTTGAAAAAGGCGTCACTAAAAAAATAATATAAAGCGCTTCTAAAATTTGGATATATTTTTTTACAGTAGTAGGAGAAAGATGGGTATCTTCAGCAAGCGAAGAATAGGAAATTGGCGAGCCCACTCGATTTCGCAAGAGTTCAAAAATTAATTGGATGGCTTTGATATTCTGGATATTATCAAATTCTAAAACATCTTGCCTTGTAAGACTATCTACATACTGTAAACGCCACCGTTTGGCATCAATGGCGTTTTCGGCGAAAAAGGGCTCCGGAAAACCCCCTCTTTCAAGAAATTGCTCAATCGTATAGCTAACCGTCATCTGTTCGCATTCTGCTGGAGAAAGCGGCATCAATCTGTGCAAAAAGAAACGCCCTGCGGGCGAATCCCCTACCTGATTAAAAATTTCAAGCCGCGCACTGCCTGTAACTAAAATTTTTTGATGTGGAAGCTTTGTATCGAACACACCTTTTAAGTAATTTTTCCAATTATCCATTTTGTGAATTTCATCCAGGATAACAAGCTCGACCGAAGGGAGCCATGCTTCTTCGTAAATAATATTCCGATCAGCCAACCGGTCAAAGGAGAGATAAATAGCCGAATTAAATTCTTCAGCAATCGATTTGGCAAGAGTTGTTTTACCCGCTTGTCTGGGACCGGCAAGCAAGACCATTTTTTTATATAAATCACGAATAATTGGTTTTTTTTGTGCTCTTTCCATATTGACTAATATCCACGCAAATGGAAAAAAGTCAAGACTTTTCTCCATTTGCGTGCAAAAAAGTCAGGTAACAATAATCTTCATTTTACCCTTTCATCTATTTATCCTAATCCCCATAATGCATCTATACCAAGCGTTAGAGCCTTGAACAGGTTCTTAAACCTTTTAGTGGGAATTAATCTTTATGCCTTATTGTTTTTTCTCTTTTCTTTTTCTTCCTCTGCTATTTCTTTTTCAAGGATGCGACAGAAAAGTCGAGCCGCCGCGCGATCATCAGGCAGTCCTTCGCATAAGCGCTGAAGGAGATCCTCAATCACTCGATCCAAGGCAAGCACGCGATCTAGCCTCCACAACTTACCTGCATTTACTCTATGAAGGGCTTACCCGAGCAGGAATTAATGGACAGCCGATTCCTGCCCTCGCAGAATCCATCACTTTCGACCCAGAAAGTCAGACGTATACCTTTACATTACGTGCAGCAGCCTGGTCTGACGGTCACCCTGTCACCGCCCATGACTTTGAACAAACATGGAAAAGCACGCTTGATCCTGACTTTTCTTCTCCCAATGCCTATCAATTGTATGTGATCAAAGGGGCCCAGGCTGCCAAAGAAGGGAAGGGGGCGCTTGAAACAGTAGGGGTCAAAGCGCTCGATGAACGCACTTTGCAAGTAGAACTCGAACAGCCAACGCCTCATTTTTTGCAATTAACATCGACCCATTTTTTTTTTCCGGTCCATCAAAGTTTGCGGATTTCAAAAAATGCTTCCCCTGAGCCATTAATTTCTAACGGCCCTTTCCTTTTAACCGAATGGTCAAAAAATAATCAGTTGTCTGTCGCTTCCAATCCCGTTTATTGGGACCGATCTTCTGTTAAACTGGACAAAATTGTTTTTATCATTCTCGACAACTCAACGGCCCTAAATCTTTTTCACGCGAGTGAATTAGAATGGACGGGCTCCCCTCTTTCCACGCTGCCAACCGATGCTCTTTCCTTCCTTAAGAAAACGCATCAACTACAAATTTCACCTGCGGCAGGAATATATTTGTTTCGTATTAACACTGAAAAAGCTCCTTTTAATAATGTTAAAATGAGACAGGCCTTTTCACTTGCTTTGAACAGGCATGAACTTGTTGAGCACGTTTTGCAAGGAAATCAGGAACCTGCAATGCGCTACATCCCCCCCTCCTTTCTTGAGAACAGCTCTCAATTTATAGATGGGAATGCGACGAAAGCCCGCCAACTGTTTGAAGAAGCCCTAGCGGACGATCAATTGACTGCACAGGATTTTCCATTTATTTCGGTCTGCTATGCGACTGGTGAGCGAGCGCACAAGATCGCGCAAGTTGCCCAGCAACAATGGAAAGAGGTTCTTGGAATCAATGTCGACCTTCAAAGCTGCGAAAGCAAGGTTTTCTATGACCGAATAAAGAACCATGATTATCAATTAGGGATCGGTTCCTGGTTTGCTGATTTCCGCGATCCCATTTCTTTTCTAGATGTCTTCAGGTTCAAAAACAATGGCACTAACAACACCCAATGGGAAAGCGCTCAATTTATCGAATTGCTGGCACGTTCTTCTCAAACTTTAGATTCAAAGGAAAGAAACCAGGCCATGGCCAAGGCAGAAAAAATTTTAATGCAGGAAATGCCCATTATTCCATTATTTTATTCGTCATATAACTATCTGAAAAATCCTAAAATCAAAGGGATCTATTTTTCGGACTTGGGCTATCTGGATTTTAAAAATGCTTTAATTGAAAAATAATGCCTATATTTTGTTTAAGAAAGCTTTTCTCCCTCATCTGCTCCCTCTGGATTGTAGCAACCTTGACGTTCGTTCTGATGAAAACGATTCCGGGGGATCCCTTTTCAGAAGAACAGGCCTTGAGGGCCGACATGCATGAAAAACTGCTTCAGCAGCAAGGTTTTAACGACCCCTTGTTGCTCCAGTATGGGCGTTATATAAGCTCCCTTCTTAGGGGAGATCTAGGATACTCGCTCAAACATCAGGGACGTTCAGTCAATGCAATCATAAATGAACACTTCCCTGTTTCAGCCTTGCTCGGGCTCACTGCATTTTGCTTAGCCTTAGGAGGAGGAGTGCTTTTAGGGGCATGGGGTGCATTAAAGGAAGGGAAAAAGCAAGGACATTTTGTTATTTTTTTAACTACGGCCGGCTTGTCCATTCCAAGTTTTATCCTGGCCCCCCTTCTGCAATATTTTTTTGCCATTCAGCTTGGATGGCTGCCTTTAGCCCGCTGGGGAAGCCTTCCGCAGGCCATTCTCCCTTCAATAGCTTTGGCATCGCTTCCGGCGGCCTTCATCGCTAAACTTGTCTGTACAAGCCTGAACGAAGTACTGCAAACCGATTATATCAAAGCGGCCCGCGCCAAAGGGCTGGCTCCCTCCCGCGTCATTTTTTCCCATGCGCTGCGCAACGCCCTTCTTCCGGTTTTAAGCTATCTTGGGCCTCTGTTGGCAAATATCCTGGTCGGCAGTTTCATTATCGAAAAAATTTACAGCATTCCAGGCCTTGGGGCCTGGTTTATCAATAGCGTCATGAACCGCGATTATGCTTTGATTATGGGCCTAACATTGTTTTATAGTGGCATTTTAATGTTTTCGATCTTTTTGGTTGATGTGGCTTATGGCTGGCTTGATCCCCGCCTTCGCATACAAACTAGGGAGCGTTAGATGAATGATCTATGGCATCGATTCAGCAATTGCTCACCTGGCATTTATGGAAGTTGCCTGCTGGCGCTTATCCTTTTCATGACTATCTTTGGGCCTTCATTCTCAGGTTATGCTTCTGAAGCAGTGCATTTATCTCAAAAAAACCAGCCCCCTTCTTTTTTATTTTGGTTTGGAACCGATGATCTGGGACGCGATCTGTTCACGCGCGTTTGGATGGGGGCACGCCTATCTCTTTCTGTTGGTCTTTGTGCTGCCTTGATTGACCTTTTCATCGGATTGTTTTGGGGAGGGATCGCTGGATTTTGCGGCGGCAAGGTCGATGGGGCAATGATGCGCTTTGCCGACATACTTTATGCCATTCCCACTTTGCTGCTGGTCATTCTCATTATAGTCGTCCTGGGATCCAATCTCTTTTCAATTATCCTTGCCCTGACGTTGATCGGATGGATTACCATGGCCAGAATTGTAAGAGGGCAGGTGATGTTGATCAAAGAAATGGACTATGTTTTGGCAGCGCGCGCGTTAGGAGCCGGTTTTTTTCGCATATTATTGAAACATATTTTACCCAATGCCCTTGGCCCCATTTTGGTGACTCTAACTTTGACTATTCCTTCCGCTATCTTTGCTGAAGCCTTTTTAAGTTTTTTAGGGCTTGGCATTCAGGCTCCCCAGGCAAGCTGGGGAACAATGGCGCATGAGGGCCTTCCCTCTCTGCAGTTTTACCCCTGGCGCCTTTTTTTCCCTGCCTTCATGATCAGTTTAACAATGTTCGCCTTCCACCTCATCGGCGAAGGATTGAAATATGCCTTTGATAAAAGCGGACAGACTGTATGAACCACCCTCTTCTCACTGTAAAAGACCTGCATTTAAGCTTTAAAGACCTATTTGTATTAAATGGAGTAGATTTTCAAATTAATGCGGGCGAAACGGTAGGACTAATTGGTGAATCAGGCTCAGGAAAAAGCTTAACAGCCTTTGCAACAATGCGGCTTCTTCCCCTTTCCGCCCAGGTTAGCCAAGGAAGCATTTTTTTTCAGGGAAAGAACTTATTTAGCCTTTCGGATAAAGAGATGCGCAAAATTAGAGGGAAAAAGATCGGACTAATCTTTCAGGACCCCTCCCTTGCCCTCAACCCTACAAAAAAACTGGGAAAACAGCTGACTGAAGGGATGCGTCTGCACTTAGGCTTGGCCCGCGGCCAGGCCTGGCAGCAAGGCGTCGAATGGTTGCGAAAGGTGGGACTTAGCGAGCCCAGCCTTAGAATGGAACAATATCCCCATGAGATCAGCGGAGGAATGAAACAAAGGGTCGCCATTGCCATGACCCTTGCCTGCCATCCTGATCTTTTGATTGCAGACGAGCCCACTTCAGCTTTAGATGTGACCATTCAAGCACAAATTCTGGAACTTCTTAAAGAGCTACAACAGGAGCACCAAATGGCTTTACTCCTGATCACTCATGATTTAGGGGTCGCTGCCCAATGCTGCGACAGGCTGCTTGTAATGTATGCAGGGCAAATTGTGGAGTCGGGAACAACCGCGCAAATTTTGCATGCTCCCACCCATTCTTATACTCAGGCTTTAATCAGAGCCAGGGAAAATTTATATCTGAAAGGCAAAAAATGACGCTGCCGTTATTACAAGTACAAGATCTTTCAAAAGCATTCCCATTGGGACGTAATTGGGTTCGGGTAGTGCAAGGCATCTCATTTGAATTGCTGAACGGAGAGATCCTTGGAATAGCTGGAGAAAGCGGCTGCGGGAAATCTACTTTGGGTAAACTTCTATTGCGTCTGCTTCCCTCGACCTCAGGCTCGATCCTGTATAAGGGACAGAGCATTGATCTCTTTAGCGGAAAAAGATTAAAAGAGTGGAGACGTGCGGCACAAATGGTTTTCCAGCATCCTGGAAATGCCTTGAATCCCCGGATGACGGTAGAAAATATTTTGCGGGAACCTTTTCAAATCCATCGAATTTTTACTGCGGCCGAACAAAATGAAAGGATCAAAAATCTATTGAATGAAATGAAATTATCAACAGATTTTTTGAAGCGGGTCCCTCATCAGCTTAGTGGAGGTCAAAAACAACGAATCTCCATCGCCAGGGCATTGGCGCTTGAGCCCGAACTGCTCATTTGCGACGAACCATTTTCTGCCCTTGACGTTTCGGTGCAGGGGCAACTGATCCATTTATTAAAAGAGCTGCATCAAAAATTAAAGTTCAGCTGCTTGCTGATCTCGCATGATCTAGCTGTCATGCGTTATCTGACGCATCGTTTGGCCGTAATGTACCTTGGACAATTTGTAGAACATGGTCCTACACATGAGGTCTTTGAGCATCCCCTCCATCCCTATACACAGGCTTTATTCGAAGCAATGCCTAATTTGGAAAATAAAAAGAAAGTTTTTATGATGGGGGAAATTTCAAACGTGTTGAGTGCAGGTCCGGGATGTCCTTTTGAGGCGCGCTGCCCCTTGGCCATGCCCGTTTGCAAACAAAAGAAACCATTATTGAAACAAGTGCGCCCTAATCATTTTACCGCCTGTCATGCCTATAATGACTTTATGTTATAAAACAAATCATTTGGCATGGTTGTGCGAGGTTGATAGAAACAAAACGCGGAGAAAAAGAGGTATGGAGGGCGCGCGGAGTTGGTTAGTGAACCACTAAGTCTGCATGACCATTGAAACTTTCCTATAGAAAAGAAATTATATCCCAAAAGTTTATCTTCTAATCATATATTCTCATCATCATTATTTAAGTAACAAGGCCTAACTTAGGAAAAGGTTTAAGAACATTTATGTACGAATAATGTTTCATTTATGTTATAAAAATTACAATTAAAATAATTTAAAACTTATGGATATAGTAATGAATATAAATAATCTTTCGTTAAATCACATTGTTTGTACTTCATCATCCGAAGAGGATATCCCGCTTGCCGAAAAAACTGCATGTGAAGAAATGCCTCAAGCAGTAAATAAACACATAGAAACCAACCTCGCAACCTTAGAAACTAGGGAATCAGTAACGGATTTATTTCAGAAAACTTTTGATTCTTCTGTGAGGCTTACGTTATCTGAAGCAGAGGATTTAATGTCTTCTTCCATCAATGGAAGAATCGTACATTTTTTATCACCCTTAAATCTTCTGCTAGTCGATAGCATGAAAATCATAAAACAGCTTAAGAAAGATTCTTCAATCAATTCATCCTGCGGGACCACCTACAACCCTATCGACAAAAGACATATCCCGGTAGAAATAAAAGGTTATAAAGTCTGTCAGCTTCTTTCCCTCCAAATCAACCTCCTTTTTAGAATTTTTAGAAAACATTCTTTCTTAAATGAAGGGAAGATCGCTTCCCTTTCAAATAAAAAGAATCTTAATTATGCACGAATTAGTTATATAGAAATTGATAAGCTATTTGAACAATTAGAATGCCTTGTCAAGAATCTAGGTTCAAATGAAACTAAAAAGCTCTGCTGCCAGCTTAAACGTTATTGCGACATTCTTTATCATTTATGCCATAATGAGAGCTTTTTAACAAAATCCTCTCAATCACTCTCCCCTTCATTGGAAATTAAAACCAGCGTATTAACTTATCCGCCGGGACAAGTTCATTTTGAGCTTTACCTTGATTCATTGGACCTTTGTCTTTCTTCGCTTGTCGATTATCGTCAAATTGAAATTGACGAGGCCTCCACTCTCATACAAAAAACCCTAGAAAAGATAAAGCAACTTTCGAAAGGTTCTGTGGATACGTCAGAAGAATTTACTTTCTCAATTCAAAAACTTAAAAGCAATTTGGATCAATGCAGCTATACTTATATTAAAGCTCTAGAAAAAATAATTTTTCAATCCAAATCCGATAAAGCGAATCCCTCGCTTCTGGCATGCTTCCAATGCATCGAATCACACTCTTCGCCCTTATTAAAAACCTTGCAAGAAATGGTACCTCTGGTGCAGCAAGTCTGCAATCCTTGGGATCTATTTCGGCAGCAATGCCATCAAATGCTTAACGAATGTGATAAAGAATATGATCTTATTCAACCCCAAGCTAACCAAACCTTTCAAATGCATGAAGGTTTATTAAAAAAGAATAAAACTTTATCGCGGGAAGTAAGGAATCAGATCAAGAATTTAAAAAGTTCTCTTCGAGATCTGCTATCAGTTGAAACAATTAAAACAAAATTCAATGCTCAGCTGGTAGAAAATGTTCGTTTAACAATGAATATTGCCCAAGAAATAAATCTCTTTTTTGTCAAAATAAATTCACTAAACCTTAAAGCGAATGCACTCCATCAATCCCTTGTTAAATCACAAAAAGAACTTCCCTGCTCAGCTTTTAATGCACTCGATCTTTATATTCAGCAAGCAGTTGATTTGACAGCGCTAATGAAAAAACAAAATTCAAGCCACGATCAAATCGATTCTATCCATCTAAATATTCGTCAAATGGTTTGTGCATTAATGAAGGCTGAACATTTTCTGGCAATAAATCCAGAAGAGAAAGACAACCAAAAAAATATTGTACAATTTTTCGAGCGCCTGCACAAATCTGTTCAACTTGTGAATGATCAATTTAATAATTTTTCTGAAGGGCCTTTTAAAGATCATCCATTAAAAACAAGCAACCATTTGCTTGAAGACTATTTAAACAACTTAGGTCAATTTGAAATACTTAATCAGCATATTTTTGCAGGGCTTAGTGAACCTATTGGGCAACAGAATGAGGTGAGTTTGGCAGATGTGCATCTCATTCGAAAACAAATGCGCCTGATCAACTTTTTTGCTGATCTTAATATCGACGAGCCGCTCGTGAACTTAGAAAAGGCAGTTCGCGAAGAATTGAATTCTACACCAGATGCGGGGAAGTTCTTTTGGAAATTAAACCTTAAAAACGTGATTTTGACCCGCTTGTTAAAGAATGAAAGGCAAAAAAAATTAAACAGCTGCCTCCATGCATTAGAGTCCACCCAAACAGTCGAACAAGTTCTTGAAACTCTGCATAAACTTTACGAGGGGGAAGGCGGCCTAGCCAAACGCTGTAAAGGTTGGAATTTTCAATTAGCTTTCTTAAATGAGGTGGCTCTTAGTACACTTAATAAACAGATTTTAGCTTCAATCGAAGCAATTAGCATTTGGAACCTATCGACTGCATTTTTTTTAAAGGCGATTAATGAGATCGTTCACTTAAACACCCGTCCCCGCAAATCTTTTCATATCTCTCCTCCAACCCACATTGAAAAATCAGTTGAAATACCCACTGATTTTGAATCTGATGACGAAAAAGAGTTTAGGGAAAATAAAAGTTTTCTTTCATTTTCAAAGCTTTCTCAAGCAGTTTTTTTTCCTACTCTTTATGAAAGTAACCTTAATTTAATTTATTCGATCAAAAAAGAAAAATTGCCATTACTCAATGCTAACGAAGAGCTCGAATCTTTCTCTTTTCGCTCAATTGGGCGGGATGAGCTCTTGAGAAATAGTTGTATTTACCTTTCCCTAATTGAAGAGGCCCAAAAATGTAATTTAGAGCAGGAGCTACCGCTGCCATTACAAAAGAGGGGCGAGATTTATTATCTGCTCCTTGTGGAGGCCGCGCAAAAAATCGCGCTTGCTTCTTTGCAAATCCCGGCAAAAAAATCTCCCAATCTTCATATCCTTACTTCTGAAATTAAGGGTCGTCCGCTACTTTTTACTCACAACGGAGTTCTTTTAAACGAATTCCTACATAAGGCGGGCAAGCAATGGTTTGATCATCCGGTTCTTAATGATCAGGAGCATCTGCTTAAGCGCGCCTACTGGTTCCAGGAAGAGCAGCCTACAATCGAAAATGTAGCTTTGATTAAAACATGCTGCGAAACGGCCTGGAAAGAGCTGGCAGCTTCTGTAAAAGATTTCAAGAGCACTGATGTAGAAAACCAACTTTATACCCAAACGGCTAAACTTCAAAATTGCCGCTCTAAAATTCATAAAATTAAAAGAAGTCAGCCCGCACTTTCATTACCTGTAATAAGTGCCCAAGATTTAGCGGGGCTTATTACAGAAATCAATAGCCTGATCGCTTTGTTGCAATTTGACCCGCAATGCTGCGATTTGGCAAAAGGAGCTATGGTTACTATCAATCGAACATTAGATTTAAGTTCCATTCTTATGAATGCTGATGGCAAACATTCAGCCCCGCTTAATTTTGCAATGCATTTAGCAGAAATTCAAGTCAGCCTGCTTTCTTCTGTTTTGATCCTTGCCTTAAGCTCGCAAAAGGCGAACTTAGATCAGCCCCATCCTCTCTTTTCTGACCAGGGAGGAAGGTCCCTTTTTCAAAGCCATCAAGTAAACAGGCTGTGGAAGGTTTTAAAAAATTACCAGCCGGCGGAAATGGCGACCGATTGTGTGGCCCTGCTCGACCGCTCACTCCCCTTCTTTGTGGGGGATCCGCGCTATCCTTATCCCAATAAAACTGTAATGACAAATGAGCTAATTGAGATGCATAAAAAAGTACATCTGCTCCAAAAAATTAAGGAGGGAGGATGGTTCAATAAGGAAGATCAGCCATTGCTTGCTAAACATCTAGGCACATGTGGCAAACAAAAAAGTGAAGAATTTCAAAAAGAAATCTTAAATCAGTCTATCATGCAGGCAATCGAAGCGCAGCAGCAGAAAACCGGGCTTGCATTGGAGCTATCGGCCCTAATCCTACGGGAATGCATCCCCAAGTAATATCTGGGAAGGAATCTTCTTACCTTCCTTGATTTTTATAATGTTTCTCTATGATGGGCCTTTCTTCTTCTCCAACAGCCTTAAGCAATATAGCAGTGTGAGCAGGTAATTTCCAGCCATTTTCTTGGCAAGGATGTAAAATCCCTGGTCCGCCATAACATGGGTTGTCACTCGACCAAATGAGTTCCCAAGATTTTTTTTTGGTTGGAGCAAGAAGAGGCTCTGCCAGAGGATAATATTCTAAATCCCTTTCTAAATTCATTAGTAGAAGGCGATCATCGCTATTTTCTCCAAAATAACGAATGACAAAACTATATTGATCTAAGACCGCCCCATCAATGTTAAACCGATCCTGCTTTGAAATGACTGAGTCAGTTTGCCTTAGTTTTATCAGATCACAATGCAATTTATAAATAGGTCTATGTTTTTGCCTTTCGGTTAAGTCGAGCTTAGATTTTTTATAGCTCTCCTCAGCACTTGTGTCGGGAAGAAATTTATGCGCTTCAGAACTTTGATAAGCTGAGGCATGGCTTGGAAATTGTTCTAGAAATTTTTTTCGTCCTACTTTTACTTTATTACTTAGCTCATCATTTAAATGGTCAGTAAAAAACATAAATTGGCTTGAAGAAGCAAATTCTTGACCCATAAATAAAAGAGGGGTTTGGGGTCCCAATAATAACAATGCAGTCATCGCGCGGTAAAGTCCGGGGTCCACTAGCGTGTGCAGACGTTCTCCTCTCAGCTCATTAGCAACCTGATCGTGATTCTGTAAATAAAAAATAAAAGACCAGGCAGGCTCTTCCGTAACAAGTGTCCCTCTGGACTTATTTTGCCAGGAATACGCCTGCCCCTGATAAAGATAGCCTCTTTTGATCATTGATATAAACTCTTGTGCGACACCTCTGTAGTCTGTATAGTAAGCTTCCCGTCTTCCTTTTAAAGCGACCATAGACGAATGGTGAAAGTCATCATTCCAGACCCCATCCAAACCATAGCCATTTTTTTGGGGGGGATTAATCAACTTAACATCCTGAGGTTCATTTTCTGCGATTAAGATAATGTTTTTCGGCAGAGCGCTATTTCTAACTCTTTCTGATAGTTCAGCTATCAAATGAGGAAATCCCTCATCATAAATTTCATGGGTGGAGTCTAATCTAAGGCCGTCTAAATGAAATTCACAGATCCAATAACAGGCATTATTGATGAAAAATTCACGCACTTCTCTGGATGCTATCCCATCATAATTGATGACATCGCCCCAGTCAGTGGCATATTTATCCGACAAGTAAAAATCGCTATATATCCCCGTGTAATTTCCATCAGGACCAAAATGATTATAGACAACATCTAGAATGACACCCATCCCAAAAAAATGAGCTTTATCAACAAATCTTTTCAAAGCATTATGATCTCCATACATGCGCGATGGCGCATATAAGCTAGCCCCATCATATCCCTGGTTCCAACGGCCTGGGAATTCAGCGACCGGCATTATTTCTATTAAAGTAATCCCTAGGCGGCAAAGCTCTTCCAATTCTTTTGCGGCTGCATCAAACGTTCCTTCTTGCGTAAAAGAACCAATATGTAATTCATAAATTATCTGTCCTTTAAGAATGACCCCTGGCCATTCATGATCATTCCATTGAAAACTTCCAGGATCAATAGCCATCGTGGAGCCATGCAGCCCCTCAGGCAGAAAACGGGAAACAGGGTCTGGAAAACTTCCCTGCTTATCGACCTCATATTTGTAAAGAGTGCCCGGCTCCACGCCGGATAAACTGCCTTTGAAATAACCATTATCATCCTTTTTTAAGCTCAATGTTCTCTTTTGTGAGTCCTGTAAAACAACAGTTATTTCTTGGCATTTGGGGGCCCAGAGCTTAAAATGCAAATTCTTATCCGAATCAAAATTTGCTCCTAAATCCAGTTTCCAGGGTGTGATTGAATTTAATTTAGTTATTTTATCTATGTGGCTTTGACTACTATTTAAACCTAAATTAATCATTTTACCTCTGAATTTAAATCATATCCAAAATACTCAAAAGTCCATGACGGTCTTATTATTTGGAACATATATTAAATGATTATTCTTGAGGAGCAAAAGAATAAAATATGGTATCTATCAATTTTTGTAACTGAGCACGAGTATAATTTGATAAATATTACTCAATAGGTATAATTGTCGCTTGCTATTACAATTTATAAGGAAATTAATTTATGAAAAGATATCTTTCGGCAGCATTATGCTTTTTCCTATTATCATCTCATTTAATTCATGCACAGGAATGGGTCGCCCATTGGTTTGAAGGCACTCATCACGCCAGGAAAAAAGATTTTAATCAAGCTATTGATAAATATAGCCAGGCTATTGGAATTTTGGAGCAAACCGAGCCTTTTACTCGTTTTCATCTTTACAATGAAAGAGGCGAAACATATTTAAACCAAGGGTTAAGGGAGCTTTATCATCATGCGATTGAAGACTTTACCGTAGTCATCAACAGTCCCGATTCAAGTTTGAGTGAAAAAGCAGATGCTATGTGGTGGCGCAGCTGCGCTTATTCTCGCTTAGGGGAGCATGAACATTGCAAGCGGGACCTTAGCGAGTTAGACCGGATCCAACCCATTTATATTGTAAACTATGTCGAAGACGAAGATTACGTGGTTTTTAAGATGGCAGACCGTTTGCGCAATGAAAAAAAATTAGAAGGGGTGTTCATTAATATGTTATTAAAAAAAAGATCCATTCTTTCAGTAAATGATGTTATTTTTACCACTTCAGGGATGGGAATCATTAAAAAATCAAAATCTGTGGATGCCCCGCAAGGCCCTTTTTTTCAATGATCTTTTGAGAACCCATGGGGGCAAGCTTAATGAAACTTGCCCTCTTTCTTTCGCCTTATCTATCTTTTCACCTTTTTCCTTCTCTTATTTTCTGAAAGATTAGTGCAATACAACCACTATAAAGGATTTTTTTTAATTTTTTTCTTTCAATCAAATCTTAAAAATAACATAAATAAATTAAAGAGGGACCGGAAGGGGCATGAAGAAAAAGCCTTTGGGAGTATTTCTAAAGCTGATTTACCAGCTACTAACCTCCTCGCATATTAAGCTTCGAGGTTGATAACCAGAAGTCATCCCAACTTCAATTTTATTGCCTCGGTGACTAAAAATTTTGCTTAACCGGGAGTACAGTTGTAAGATTCTATATTTCTACTTAAAATTTAACGGGTCAGTATCATCTTATAATTGAATTTCCATCTATTTTAATAACAAAGGAGTTAATTATGCCAAATAGAAATTCAGGGATGAGCCGTCAGGAAGCAGGCCGAAAAGGGGCAGAAGCTCGCTGGGGAAGCCAGGGAGGAAATGAAAATCGCGGTGGAAGAAGCTCAAATCGCAGCGGAAGCACCTCAACTCGTGGCGGAACGCGTGAACAACATCAAGAAGCTGGCCGAAGAGGAGCTAAAGCTCGCTGGGGAAGCCAAGGGACTCAGGGAAATAACGAAAATCGCGGCGGAAGAAGCAGTTCAAATCGCGGTGGATCTCGTGAGCAGCACCAAGAAGCTGGCCATAGAGGAGCTGAAGCCAGATGGGGAAGAACTTCTTCTGAAGGACGCAGCAGCAGCCGTAGTTCAGAAGGACGCAGCGGACGTGGTGGTGAGGGAGTGATGAGCCGTCAGGAAGCCGGACAAAGAGGCGGACGAGCTGTATTAGAAAAATACGGACCTGATTTCTATCGTGAAATTGGACAAAGGGGTGGAAGAGCCGTTTCAGAAGAATACGGGCCTGAGTTCTATCGCGATATTGGACGCCGTGGCGGCCGAGCTGTTTCAGAAGAGTACGGACCTGATTTTTATCGTGAAATTGGACAACGCGGCGGAAGAGCCGTTTCAGAAGAATATGGTCCTGAGTTTTACCGTGAGATTGGACAAAGGGGCGGAAGAGCTGTAGCTGATCAGTACGGATCTGACTTCTACCGCGACATTGGACGCCGTGGCGGCCGGGCTGTTTCAGAAGAGTACGGTCCAGAATTTTATCAGGAAATCGGACGTATGGGTGGCCGCGCGCGTTGGGAAGGAAACGATCAAGAAGATGAAGATGAAAATGAAGGCTTTTCTAATCGCCGTGGCGGTAGCCGTCAGCAGCATCAAGAAGCAGGCCGCAGAGGAGCTGAAGCACGCTTTGGCCGTAATGGCGGAGAGGAAGAAGATGAAGAAGACGAAGATGAGGATGAAGGCTTTTCTAATCAGCGTGGTGGAAATCGTGAGCAGCATCAAAGAGCCGGACGTGCCGGAGCTGAAGCGCGCTGGGGTAGCCGCAATGAAGATGATGAAAGAGGCAATGACAGCAACCGCGGCCGCGGAAGCCGTCAAGAAGCTGGACGCAGAGGCGGCGAAGCTGTCGCTTCTCGCTATGGCCGTGAATTTTATCAGGAAATCGGACGTCAAGGCGGACAAGCCAGACGTGGCAGCCGACAATTTGACTAAATAAATCAACGCCGGAAATGTACGTTTCCGGCGTTGCTGTCTACCAACTTTGTTACCCTTCAGGAAATGACCACCAAATCGATTTCCGGGGGGAGAATTTCTGAAATTTCCTGCACGACATTTCCGCGAAGCATTTGCAACATGGCGTTGTAACGTGGCCGTCCAACGATAATGCGCGAAACATGCAATTCGCTAGCTATTTCAACGATGGTATCGCCCGGCGAATCGCTCACTGCATAAAAAAATTTGATCGTCATCTCATGCGAACTTTCCTTGACATAATCAAATATGCGACAGGCTTCATCATCATCAAGCCAGGTCCTATTTTTATCCTCTTCCGTGATAACCCTTTGTTCCCTAATAAATAAAATATAAAGCGGCTGTTCATGCAATTTGGCTTCCTGCAGTGCAAAATTCAAGGTTTTACCTATCGTTCGCACCGCGCATAAAATAGCGCCGTAATGAAGCGGAATACGCGTATCACCTGAAAAAATAGAGGCGTGCTTAAGCTTGACCTTTTTGGCGGCCCATTGCCGCTGCCTATGCTCGATCACAAAGGAGCGTAAAATCAGGCCTACTAGCATTAAGGTCATGGCAAAGCGACGTGCGTTCGGTTTATCGATGAAAAGGGTAATTTCAATGACGACCATAATAGCACAGGTCAGCCACATTAACCGCCGTTCCCACTTCGTCATGGGTATGCTATTATTAAAAGCATTCGACCCTAAATTGGTTGCAATGGCACCTACAAAACCTACAGCATAAAGATCTGCCAGATCCGCAATATCAGATACAAACACAAGAACTACGGCAGAGGCTCCAGCTGCCGCGATTAGAGGGTACAAAGGGACTCCAAATGGAGTTAATTTTTGGAAAACCGGTGGCAGCTCCCCGTCGCGTGACATTACAAAAATCAGGGAGACTAGCGCATTAAGAGCCGTATTAACTGCAGATAAAAGAAGCATGGCAAAGGCAAAACTAATAAAGGCCCCCACAATAAATCCCATATTTTCAGACCCCCAATGATGGGTCACAAAATATTCTCCCATATAACGAAGCATGGCGTCGCGGATGTTTTCTCCATCAGCTGTTAAGATATTCCCGTTGCTTAGTTCCAGGTGAGGCAGAGCATTCATTGCAAGCCCAAACAATGCAGTAAAGAAACACACCTCAAACATCACCCATAAAATGGCTTTTTTGGATGTTTGGTGAATGGATGGGTTATCTTCAGTAGTTCCTGGATCAAGTTTCATCACACCTGTTATCGTTGCAATTGACTCGATTCCGGACAATGCCAAAATGACGACAACAAAATTATTCCAATTCTCCCAAAATCCTCCTTCAGGAGGCTTAATGGCATAGGCTGCATCTTTTAAATAAGGGAGCGCCAAAATACCAAGAAAAATAACTGAACAAATGGTGATGCCGGCGATTAACAAAGCAAGATTTCCAGTATGGCGCGGACCAAAGAAATTAAGGCAGCCGATGAATAATATTGAACCAATTGCCCAATAGACAGGATGGGCTACGCCAAGATAAGCGAAACATGAGATTGAACTTAAGGCTGCGGTTACTAAGTAGTCGGCAATGAGAAAAAACGCCCCAATCAAGGCCAAAATTTGCGATTTCTTTCTGGCTGAAGCGTAGACCCCCCCTCCCATAGGATTGAACTTGCAAATGACAATGTAATTAAAGCCAACCAATGCCATTAAAATGCAAACAGCCAAAATCAGCCAAAAAGAACTGTGGCCTAAAAGTGCAAATGCCAATCCAAGGACATAAGCCTTGCTCGTTCCCCAGTCCCCATATAAAATGGCGGCAGCCTGGGCAGCATTTACATTGCGCGGTCTTTTCGTAGTAGTTATCATGTAGTAATCAAGTTAAGTTTTGCCCATTTAAACGGATGTCCATTTATTAATGTAGTCATAACTTACTTCTACGCATTTTTTTTTTAAAAATGATGGATTTGATAATGCGGGTATTTTCAGATTTGAAAAATTCCTTACCTGCAGGCTCTGTGAACTCTGTGGTAATGATATATTTCACCACTGAGATCACAGAGAACACAGAGAGCAAGCAAAATGCTCCAAAACTATTCAATTAATGGAACAGATGCGAGAACAGCCTGCTCAAATCATGATAGGTTAAAAAAATGAAAAATCCAATCAGTAAGATAGCAAAAGGAATGATCAGTTTTTCAATCGTTTTCGGCTTCAGCCTTCTACCCGATATTAATTCATAAAGGGCAAAGCAAATTCCACCGCCATCCAAGACTGGAAGAGGCAATAAATTCAATATCCCTAAATTCAAACTGATCGCTCCCAACCAGAAAAGGGACTCCTTCATGCTTACCATTGAATTATCATGCACAACTTGTACAATTCCAATGGGCCCACTCATCCACTTTGGATTTAATGATCCGGTAAATAAGGCTTTTAAAGTCATCCATATCTCTTCAAAAACCTTTCCAAATAAAGCAAAAGGACCAGGGTTGAATTGCACCCTTTGATCTTTGTCGCCAGGCAATCCTAGCAGGAACTGATGGTCTCGATTTTCAAGCAATTGACGGGCATAAGACCTTTTTTCAGGATCGTCAATTTGTTCAATTTCTTTCCTTTGCGCTTCAAGGCTGCTTTGATAAGCTGCCTGGCTTTCCGGAGCGAGCTGAAAATCTTTCCTCATCTTAGGAACAACCGGTTCTAACAAATAGAGGTTCCCGGCTGACTTAAGATCCGATGAAATCCCAATTTGAGAGGCTAGCTTATTTAAATCTTCCGGTTTGAATTGCTCGTCAAATAACTTGTCCGCCCCTTGCCAGGATGGGACCTCATTGACGGCATTAGATCGTTCTACAATTATATTCACTTGCCTTTGCTGAAGTCTCGAAAGGATCTCAAATGAATAGGTCACAGGAATGCCTCCGACAGCCAAAATTTTATCCCCTTCTTGCAGCGGGGTTTCCAGGCTTGAAAAAGGATGATCGGGAAAATCTTCTTCTTCTTTATCACGGTCAATAAATTTAACTCTGTCCTGAACAACGCTTTCATTATTTAGGTTATAAGGGATCGTGAAAAGCTTTTGGATTTTTATGCCATTCAATTCGGCTTCAAACTGCCAATCAATAAGTTCTTCTTTAACTTCCGAGTCAAGTTTGAGCTCTTCAGTTCTCACACGCGGAACGCGCCGTAGAAGAATATCCGAACCTCGACGGATCGTTAGCAATACTTTTTCATCATTTAATAGATGGGATAGTTCCTCAAGCGAATAAATAGGCATTCCATCGGCCCATACGATCCGGTCTCCATACTGAATTCCGCTATAGCTTAAAGGAGAGCCTTCGGGTAGCGGATTTTCCGCTCCATTTGGTAGGCGGTCATAAATCACATAGCGGGCTGACTGCAAGACGCCGGAAGTCACGATATCTTTTTCGATCGCGCTGGGATGGGGATAAGTTTTGACGGTATAGGAAAATGGAGTCCGATCTTTAGTATGGAAGTCTACATGATTTCCTGCGACTGCTATCTCACCACCCGCAGTCATCGGAGCCGTCAAGTGGTCCTTCACACCTTGAAATGACTGAAAATTATAAGAGGTAATCTCATCGCCGGGACGGATCCCTTTTTGATAAAGCTCTGATTTAGGGTCCACCCAGCCTATTTTACTTGTATATTCGCTAAAATTCTTTTCACGTCCGCCTGAAAGCCATAAAGCCGTAAAAATAAGCAAAGCAAACACAATATTGACAAAGGGGCCCATAAAGGCCACCTTGATCCGATTAAGCGGGCTTTTGCTATAAAAGCCATCCGGAATTTCATAAAGGTCTTTTTGATCATCCATTTCCATCCCGGCAATTTTGACATAGCCCCCGAAAATGAGCCAGCCAATCTGCCACTTAACCCCATCTTTTACCCAGGAGTAAACAGGTTTGCCAAAACCAATGGAAAAAACCTCAACGCGCATCCCCAAACGTCTTGCCATAAAATAATGGCCCAATTCGTGGATGAAGATTAGGAAGCTTAAGCCAAGTATGGCAATCACTATATAAAGAATACTAATGATCATGATAATTTAACCTTTCTATTACGAGGGCAGTCGATAAAAATAGCCGCCTGATTGATCTTAGGTCGGTCTTGCAGGGTTGAAGTTTACTTCTACAGGGTTTGCTTCAAATGTCATCAACCCGGTCAAAGCGGTCAAAATCAATTGACAGGCTTTTATACCCAAGTGAACTCATACATTCCCCTCTCACTTAAGAACCTGTTCAAAACATGAAGCTTCTTCCCTAGCCAACGCGTCGATAGCTAAAATGGTTTCTAAAGAATCTATCGAAATGACAGGGTGGCGGTCCATCAAAAATTCTAAATAAGCGCTTATTTTACGCCATTCAATCTCACCTGCTAAAAACCGCTCTACCAAAACTTCGTTAGCAGCATTCATATAACAAGGCATGCTTCCGCCCTTTTGCAAAGCTTCATATGCCAGGCCTAA
The DNA here is from genome assembly GCA_013695355.1 of Candidatus Protochlamydia sp. GTDB lineage: Bacteria > Chlamydiota > Chlamydiia > Chlamydiales > Parachlamydiaceae > Protochlamydia. The sequence goes on along the minus strand of JACDAQ010000033.1, from coordinate 30,005 downwards.
ACAGCGGAAAGCCCTAAGATCAGGCGCTGCAAATTCCATTTTGCCATTTTTTACAAAATCAAATGCTTTCAGCAAACCTGGACGGCGCACAGGATAAGTCAATGCAAATTGGATTGGGACAATCATATTAGGCTCTCCCATTTGAGCCAAAATTGAATAGTCATTAAATTCCACTAAGCTATGTATAATGCTTTGAGGATGGATGACCACTTCAATCTTATCAAGAGGCATATTGAACAGCCAATACGCTTCGATAACTTCCAAACCTTTATTCATAAGAGTGGAAGAGTCGACCGTCACTTTTGGGCCCATTTTCCAGGTCGGATGGTTCAACGCATCTGCCACCGTGACGCCTTTTAACTGTTCTTCGGTCCAAGTTCGAAAAGGACCCCCTGAAGAGGTTAAAACAAGGCGTCTTACAGCTTCTCTTTGTTCACCTTTCAAACACTGGAAAATGGCGCTATGTTCGCTGTCTATCGGGACTAGGCTGGTCCCGTTCTCCTCAACGAGCTTCATAATAAGAGCGCCGCCGGAAACAAGAGCTTCCTTATTCGCCAGGCCGATATCTTTTCCAGCCAAAATTGCCTCTATGGTAGGCTGAAGGCCTACCGTTCCGGCAATCGCCGAAATTACCATATCTGCGCCAGAATAAGAAGCTACCGCTATTAACCCTTCCATTCCAGCGAGGACAGTTTTTCCGGGAAGGCGCTTTTGCAAATCATGGGCGCGGTCAGAGTTATAGACGGCGATCAAATCAGGATTGAATTCCTTGGCCTGGGCTTCCAGCAAATCAATATTTTCACGCGCGGCCAAGGCGGCAACTTGAATGTCCTGGCCTAAATGACGGGCTACTTTCATAGTATTCTGCCCAATTGAGCCGGTGCTCCCCAGTACTGAAATTCGTTTCATATTAAATATTCATTTAGAGTTAATTAACTAGTATAACATTTTAAACGAAAAAGTCAATAAGGGATGAAAGAGAGCTGTATTTCCCGATACACAAAAAAATTTTACTTGAGAACATAGGTCAAATTATAAAAAAGAACTAATTCTTTCTCTTTGCCAGTTTTTGCTATTCCTGTAAAACAGCTTTGCAAACAGTCCCTGCTCGGGAGAAAAGCAAACGGCCAAAAGATAAAACAGCAAGATTGTGGATACGACCACCCCTGAAGTGGAAAGGGCCATCCCGTAAGTACTGAGAATATGCCGGGTCATGGCCACTCCGCAGCAAACCGCTAAAGCTCCGATCGCAACAGATAATGCCAATAGATATTTCAGGCGATGGGTAAAAAGACGCGCTGTCAGAACAGGCCCCGTCATAAAGGCTAAAACCAAAATCACGCCGATCGCCCGAAAAGCAGTAATTGTAGTCATTGAAACTTGCGCCATTAAAATATAATTAAAAAATACGGGCGAAAAGCCTAACGCAGAAGCTAAGTAAGGATCAAATGTAGTGAGCTGAAACTCTTTAAAGAAAAGGATAATCAGCAAGAAGTTAAAACCAAAAATTAAATAAACCCAAAACAAATCATCCGCATGCAGCGCATCGGCATTTCCCATTACGGCTTCAGTCCCCACGTGAGCGTCGCGCGTTAAAATAGTAACTAAGATGACTCCTAAAGCAAAAAAACTAGTGAACACGAGCCCAACGCTTGCATCTTCCTGCAACCCTCCGGCCTTGGTTAAAAATTCAGTGACAAAAGTTGTAAGGAAACCGGTCGCTAAAGAGGCGATCAGCATAGCCTGCATCGGAGCAATGGAATTGCCATCCTCCCCCTTTCCCGCCGTAAAAAAAAAGGCAAGCACAATCCCCATCAAAATAGTGTGGGAAAGGGAATTTGCCAGCATGGTCATTCGCCTTAAAACCAAAAATGTTCCAATGAGGGCACAGGAAGCTGCTACGCCGGCCAGAACAAAAATTTGAATCTCATCCGCGATTAATTGGTCTAGTTTTAGTTGGCCTGTAAAAAACAAAGCCATCCTGCAAAAAAAATGTTTAAAAAAAGAAAAAAAACCAACTCCCTGATAAGGGTTGTAAAAATTATAAAACATATTTTCCTCTTGGAGGGATAAGCTGATGGTGGGGATCGCGCTTGGGATCATTTAATAAAAGCGTCAATTCTGTCTCCAGCTCTGGTGTGAGAATATGCTCCATTTCTTCCGCATTATGATGGACCCTCTCAGTGCGGGCTCCTAAATAATTGACCAGGTATACTTCCCACAGGCGATGCAGACGGACAATTTTTTCAGCCTTGAATTTCCCCTGCTGGGTCAAAACATAAGACCCCTCACCTGTAATGCTTACCAAGCCGTTCGAACGCATTCTCCAGAGTAAAAATTTAAGATAAAAAGAAGAAGAGGCCTGAAACTTCGCCAGCTCTGAGAGAGAAACTGCCTTATCCAGCCGCCAAATAGTTTTTAGCAAATTTTCACACACACATTGATAGCGGAAAAAAGCAATTCTCCCCACGCGGACAGCCAAACCTCTTTCAAATGACAATAAAAGGGCTGTCATGCAAATCAACGAGGCGGTTATGACAATCATTGGTCCCGTAGGAAGAATAATGCGCGCAGATGGAAAATTGACTGAAAAGTAATGAGTCAGCTGCACAGAAAAATAATTTCCAAAAAAACCGCTTGCCATGCCAAAAAATGCCGAAAGGATGAACATGATAGAAAGCCGGTTAGTGAATTGCCTGGCAGCTACCGCAGGAGCGATCAGCATGGCAGACATCAACACAACCCCAACCGAACGGATGCCTATGATGACCGCAAGAGTGACGAGCATAAACAGCATCGCATCAATCGTACGGACAGGAATGCCTAGACTTTTAGCAAAAGTGCGGTCGAATGTCAGCACTTCAATTTCCTTATAGAATAGGACAACTATGAACAAAACAACCAAAGAGAGCACCCCATAAATGGCAATATGCACATCGGACATCGTTGCAGCCTGACCGTAGAGATATGTCAATACCTGTTTATATAAGCTTGTATGGCTAAATTGAACTTCGCTTGTCAGCATCAAACCCAGGCCAAAAAAAGTCGACAGGACAAAACATAAGGCCGCATCATTTGGAACCTTCATCCGCTTTTCTAGAAAATGTATGAATGCGAGTCCGATTAGGGAGGTTGTTAAAGCTCCGGCTAAAATAAAAAGGGCAAGTTTGCCCTCGTTAGTTTCTTCGATCAAGAAAAAACCAGCTAAAAGAATACCCAGGACTACTCCTGGATAGGACGCATGAGACAAGGTCTCTCCCACAAGCATTTGTTTGCGTAGAAAAACAATTACGCCAACCAGGCTTGCAGCAAAGCACATCAACATGCAACCTATGGTCGGCCCGCGCAGAATGGGATCTGTAAAAAATGACAAAAGCGGATGTCCTTCAACCATTTTAGATTCCGCTTTGCTTCTGTTGTGATAATTTTAAGGCCTCGTCAAATAAAGCATAGCTCTTGCCGAAAGACGCATAAAGATTTTGAGGGTTGAATACATCCTCTACTTTTCCGCAGGCTATCAGACGGATGTTCAACATCATCACCCAATCGAAATACCGGTCTACGGTATTTAAATCATGGTGTACGACAAAAACCGTCTTTCCTTTCAACCTTAGCTGCTGCAATAGCTGAACGATGGTGGTTTCGGTAGCCAGATCGACCCCGGTAAACGGCTCATCCATGAAATAGACATCCGCTTCCTGCAAAAGCGCCCTGGCTAAAAAAACACGCTGCTGCTGCCCGCCTGAAAGCTGGCTGATTTGCCTGCGGGAATAGGCACTCATGCCGACAGTTTCAAGATAATGCTCCGCAGCAGCTTTATCAGCAGCCCCTGGCCGCCTCCACAGTCCCAGCTTTCCATAGCGTCCCATCAAAACTAATTCTGCGACGGTGATGGGGAAGTCCCAATCAACCGATTCTCTTTGAGGGACATAAGCAATTTTTTGACGTTGCTGCTTGAGGGATTTTCCGAAAAATTCCACATTGCCTGAAAGGGGCGTTATCAATCCAAGCGCCGCCTTGACCAGCGTACTTTTTCCTGCGCCATTAGGGCCAATGATGCCCACCAGCAAACCTTGCGGAATGGAAAGTGATATATCCCATAGCGCAGGTGTTTTGCCGTAATTGACCGACATCTGGCTGATCTCAAGGGCAGGCAAAATTGAAAGAGGAATCTTTGAATCTTCGATCATAATCCAATAACATTTTCATTCATCGTTATTACCTTTCCCTCCATATTCTCTGCCAGCGCCCTCGCATTGCAATGGATCATTTTTAAATAGGTATCTGCCTCGGAACCTGGAGGGCCCATCGCATCTCCATATAAAACACAGGAGGCCATTTGAACGTTCAAACCCTTCTTCTGACCTGCCTGAATGATTTTACGGATGGAATCGCGGCTTACATTTGACTCAGGGAAAACCAGGGTAATTTGATGGGTATCAAGATAATCAATAATAGTCTTAATATCCAGGGCGCTTAACTGGCTCTCTGGGGCCAATCCTTCGGGAGCCGCAAAGCGTTTGCTCCATTCCCCATTTTCATATTCGCTCTCTTCGGATAAATAAGCCCTCGCAAAGTAATTAAATGCATCATGGCTCGTAACGAGGTACCGTTTTTTGGAAGGAACTTCATGCATCATCCTCTTCACTTCTTCGTGGACCTGGGCCATCTCCCTCAGCAGTTCTTCCGCATTTGATTGAAAAACTTCGGCATGCGCAGGGTCCTGCCGGCTTAAATGCTCAACAATCAAAGGAACTGTTTTGGACCATAGCGAAATATCCATCCAAATGTGGGGGTCTTTTTGACCGTTGACGTAGATAATAAATGCATTCCCTTGTTTTTCAACACCATCCCCCAAAGCGAAAGCTTTCGAATTATCATTGAGATAACGCTTTAAGCTTGGGCCATGTTCCAAGCCGAGGCCGTTATAAAAAATAACTTGAGCATACATCAGCTTTTCGTCATCCCCTTTTACCAATTGATAGGAATGGGGGTCCAGACCGCCCTGAATGAGGGTAAGCGCATCCACATGCTCTTTTCCAACACCTTGGACAAGATCGTTGATCATGGCTGTGGTGCTTAAAACTTTAATTTTGCCATTATTTTCAGTCCATTTGGAAAATGCTTCCTGCCTTTTTGCATGCTTCTCATTGGCACAGCCAGCCAAAAAAGCAAGTCCTAAAAGACAAAAAAATGTTAGCAGCCAATTATTCATAATGCTCTCCCAGTTGATGCAGCCAATCGAAACTATAAATTCCCATGGAGCAGCCAGTTGTAAATTTAATTTCTAAACCATACCGCCCTACAAGACGGATGACAAAAGCTCTAACATCAGGCTGGACAATTCTTTGATCCTGTCCAAAATGTTTTGTATTTTCATCCATGCAGTTTGCGCATGGACATCGCTTTTGAAGATCTGATAAGCGAAATGAATGTTCTTTCCCATTATTCCAAATGATTGAAAAAGAATAGTTGTCTTTTTGTTTTAGCTCGCTGATTGCCAAAGGAAGATCCATTAAAAACCCATTTCCTTCCAGACTAATTCAATTGGGGACAGACTTGAGCCAAGCGCGCTTTTCAAAGCTTGGGAATGCATATCGACCTGACGGGCCAATTTGATAAATGCTTGCGTCACCAATTTTTGGGCGTTAGGATCTGAGGCAAATAATGATTCCCCTTTATCGCAGCAAGCGCATACAATAGGGTCAAGTGGAATGGCGCCAAGAAAAGGTGATCCGCTTTCTCTCGCCAGTTTTTCTCCTCCACCCTTGCCAAACAAATAAACTGGCTCCCCTCCATCTACTGGAAAGTAGCCGCTCATATTTTCTACGATGCCAAGGATGGGAACTTTCACTTGTTCAAATAGATACATTGCTTTCTTTACATCTAAAACTGCGACTTCCTGGGGGGTAGTCACAATTAAAGCAGCCGTTAAATTTGCTTTTTGCCCCAATGTCAGCTGAATATCTCCAGTTCCTGGAGGAAAGTCTATTAAAAGAAAGTCTAATTCTCCCCAGGCCACGTTTTTGATAAAATGGCCAATCAGACCATTTGCAATGGGAGCTCTTACTGCCGTCGCCTCTTGCTCTTTTCTAAAGTAGGCAATTGAAATCATCTTAATTCCCTGGCATAAAGCGGGTTCAATAATTTCACCATTTTGCCTCGGCATTCGATCTTCAGGCAGCATTTTCCTAATTGATGGACCGTAAAGGTCCGTGTCCATGACACCTACCCGATAGCCATTTTCTCTCAAGGCTAGGGCCAGGTTAACTGTCATTGTTGATTTGCCGACACCCCCTTTCCCGGCCGCAACAGCCAAGGTATATTTAATTGAAGACAAGGGGAGGGAGGATTTCAATAGGGGTAAAGGCATAAGTTAAAACCAACCAAATAGTTTATTAACACATTAGTGTGAACCATTATCATGAGCACTAAAAGGATAAGTTGCAATAAATATCGAAAATACTATATCTAAGTGACGCTAAAATTGAAATTGAAGTGTTCAATCGATTAACCATTAAGAGGTCAATCTATTTGTGCCGTTATGAAAGAAACGCCGAACTGCGCTCCAATTACAAAATTCATTTCGATATAATAAAAATGAAAAAATGCTTGTGAAATTCAACTCGCAAACCAATATTTAAATGTAATGTTAGATTAGTTCTGAAAAAAAAGATCATATTTGATTAATTTCTCTTGCAAGAAAACTTATAATTTCTTAATCTCCCATTAATAAATTATGAATTTTGACCCGCTTTTGCTCAAAACACAATTGAAATAGATTTGAACCAATTAAGGTTTAATTCTATATTAAAAGTCCAAGATAGGGCTTAACCTAAAAAGTGTTTATAAAATAAAGTGTTTCATTTCTAATGGATGCATTGATGAAAGTAACGAAAGTTACAATTTAGGGAGCAGAATTACAACAGCTCCGAACAGTAAAACAAAAAAGATGTTATTAAAGGAAAAAAAAATGGACAATAAACAACTCGAACAATTAATTCAGACTGCAGTAAAGAAAGTTGGCGGAAAAAAAGAAAACGACATTTGTCATTATCTCCCTGTAGCAACTGGTGGTTATATCCACCATTTTACTATGCGTAAAATGAAAACTGAAGATCCTCAGCAATTGACAGAACTCCTGACTAAATATATTATCAATTCTTCTAATCCGCAAGAAGTTATTCCTAAGCCGCGCGCCGCTAGAGGTTCTCGCAAACGCAGAGATCTTTACACATTTTCAAAGCAGGATTTAGAAAGAATGTTGAGCATGGCCCGTACAGCTGGCGACAAAGAAATGGTCCGTAAGCTTACACCTAAAAAAGATTTAAGAACTATCAAAAGAGAACTGATTTCTTCTATCCGTCATGGTAGGATTGAACCTGAGCTTTGGAATATGTATGTTGAAGCAATGGCATCTCAAACCAGCCTGACTACCCCTTTAAACGCTGCAGTTGCGGTTTAGTTCAACTAGTCGCCCGTTTTAATTTCATCAGCCTTACTATTAATAGTAAGGCTGATTTTTAATGCTATTTTTATTGGTATTATGTCCTTTTATTCGCTCGTCATTGAATTTCCCCCTCACATTCAAAAGAAATTAGCTATTGTATGCTTCGGGTTGGCCCAAGTCCAATGGGTAGAAGAAAATAATTTTTATTTGCCATTACGCCAATTAGGGGACCTCTCCTCCGACCAATTAGAAAAAATAAAAGAACGGTTGGCGCATTTATTTTTTTCACCTTTTTCACTTATGATTTCAACAATTAATGTGGACCAACAAAAATCAAAAGGCATGATTTGGGCAGGAGCGGGTCCGTCGCTTGAAGCAAAAGCATTAATTAAAGAAATTGAATCCCTTTTAAAAGGAAGTTCAATTACCCTCCCCCCATTTTCTCCTATTCTAAAAGCCCCATTAGGGTATTTTAATAAAATAAGTTCTGAAAGGCTTTATAATTATATACTCCAGTATGCAGATTTTCAGCTAGACCCCTTTGAAGTGGTCAACTGTTCGCTTGTGTGTTTAAAAAGAACCACTAAAACAATTTATTATGAAGTGATTGCCAGTTTCGCGGCTTCCTCACAAGCTTATGGCGAAGATTGAATTGACCATTAATAAAATCTCACTAAAAAAAAGAAAATTTTATGATTAGAAAACTAGACCATTCTGAAGTTAACTTCAATTGTGAAAATATTTTGACAATCTTCCCCAAAGAATTAATAGATAAAATCACACTTTATTTAGATACGATATCGTTGTTAAATTTTGAAGTGCTCAATAAAAGTTGCCGTTATCATTCTGGAAAAAGATGGGAGGCAAAGAAATTAGAAACTTATTCAAATATTAAATTTAACCTCACTCAATCAGAAGGCAACCCAGAAAAATGGAATTACTTTATTATTAAAGAAATTTATCGCTATATTGTGACTGATGGAAATTCTTCGACGACTATTTACCCTCAGCCAGATCCGAAAAAAATAATTTCAGATTATTTATTCATCACCAGCCGTTTTCCCATTTTAAACAAATATATCAATCATGACATAACGCGTTTAGGACATCCTGAGACTCCCATCGTGCCCGATATAGTTAAAAAATTTAACGACACAGTGCGCGAAGGCAGTGCTTCAGGGGAACTTCTTTTGCAGGCGATAATTTTAACAAGGGGTCGGATCCACAAGGCTGAGGATGTTAAAAAAGTCAGAAAATCCTTCAAACTAGCCATCCAGAAAGGGGCGACTTGTGCAGGTATCTTAGCTATTAAATTAAATTTGCAAATTGGAAACAATAGTTTTGGGCAAACCGCTTTTAATCTCGCAATTGCCCTTAAGGCCGCAGAGCAGCAAGATGAGCGGGCATTGCATATGATCTTACTTAATAAAAATTGTGGGGTAAGATTTGCCAAGCAATTTTATAACGAAGGACTTCGTTTTCATTCTCTTTTAATTTTCCTGGCGAATGATAGCCTCTTAGAAAACGATTGTATCAAAGCAGAACAATACATTAATGATGCATTGCTTCTCCCCGAGGAAAAAATCATTTCGCTTAAAGATAATCACTACTTGAAAGCTCTAGAAAGAGCAGCAAATTTTAAAAAGGAATTGTGTAAGTGGGTGCATGCTAAAAATTTATATGAGCGTCTACTTTTGAGTTATGGCACCATGATTTATCCCACATCGGAACTGCTTGACCAAATTAACTTTGTCAACAACCAAATAAAATAGCCTGAATTTTATGTTGATAATTTAAGTGTTTCAATTCAAGATTAGTGGAGATTGGTGATAGGTTGTTCTAAACGCCGCAAGAAGCGTAAAGGAATTTTTTATGACTTCATTAATTATTCAAAATTGCCTTAGAACCTGACTGTTCAATCTCTAGGATTAGGTTCTCAGTCACTTAGTTCGCAACCTACTTCCTGAAGTGAAGGATTTTGACCCACTCAAATATTTGAAAAAATTCAACCTGAAAGAAAATGAAAGCATCTTGAACAAGAGTAAAAATAGAGGGCTGTATGTTTTATAGCAGCCAATTACTGAAGTAACTTCCAAATATTGAAAAAATATTGGAGCAGGCTTTAGCCTAAAAAAAAATACCAAATATTATTTAGACAATAACCTATATTTTTTCATTTATTTTTTAATAAAATTAAAGAACTTTTGGATTGTCTCACGCGGAATAGAGCGACTTTCCAAAAATTTCCACACTAAATCTGAATTTGCAGCTGCTAAAATAGCAATTTCTTTAAAAAGGAGAGGTAAGGGCAATCTCCTTCCTTTTAATAAAAGAGGATAGATCACACGAAAAGCCTGTATAAGTACAATTATATTGCGAAAACGAAACATAATTCCTCCAAAATTATCCATTTAGATCATTATTTTAAATTATCTCGTCCATATATTTTTAATATATCACATTAAATTATTAATACATATTATTAAATAACTTAGGAAAAAAAATAAGAACATGATTAAGGTGGGGTCAGGCAAAAATATGTTAAATAAGGAAAGAGACCACTAAATTAACTCGTTTAAATTTAACACATTAGAATCCGCCCCAAAATTTATCAAAATTTTTATAATTTCGAAATTCCCTGAATGACAGGCTATTTGGAAAGGCGTTTCACCCCGAATATCGGCTTTGTTTAATTTCTCCTTTATCAAATCAAACCCTCCAGCAGATTGAGCTACGTAGGTAAGAAGCGTTTCTAAAACAAGCTTTTTACGGTATATCGTTAGGGCGTAAATCATTTCCCATAAGGAATTTTTTTCTAGCGCAAAATCGATATTCGATTTTAATAATATCGTCTCGGTGGCTGCTTGCTGAATTTCATCAAGTGCGCCATTTTCTTTTCTGTAGATATGCAAAAGCCATTCCACCGCGTTTTCTTCATTTATATAATTAATAATGGGCTTTTCCATTTGCAATAAATAGAAAGCGGTTGAATACGCTCGACCCTTTATTGCGTAATCTAAAGCTGTTTTATTTGCATTATCTTCATTATTTAACCCTGCACCATGGCAGAGTAAAATTTTTACCACTGAGAATCGATTATGTAAAGCAGCAAGATGCAAGGCAGTCGCTTGATTTTTGTCAATTGCATGAATATTTGCATTCTTTTGTATAAAAAATTTTACTAATTCTTTAAATCCATTTGATGCAGCACCCATCAGTGGGGTTAGGCCCTTGCTATCTTTTACATCGATATTGATTCCCTTGAGTTGAAGAAGGTGTTTTGCCAATTTCATGTTATTAAGCAAGGCCGCCAAATTTAAAAGAGATTGAGAATGAATCAGATTAAAATACGGTTTACTTTCTGAATTAGGGCCTTTAGTTACCACTCGATGATCTATGGGACGATTTACATCATCCCAGTAAATCTCCATCTCTTCAAATATCAATTGATTTCTTTTGTATAAACAGAGGCCAAACAAATCCTCTTGAGTTAAAATAATTTTTTCAAGTATTGCATGCAAAACGTCATTTTTCGCTTCTGTGTGGCATGCTATTTCTAAAAAAATATTTTTATTTTTTTCCCTGTGATTTATATCAAGATAAGGATGATTAATTAAATAGCGGGTTAGAATATGCTTTTTAGTGTGAAAAGTTATTCCAAGGGCTTCCCAACTATTACTATTAACATCGACATAATACTTTTCTACTAGAAGTTCAACAATAGCATAGCGTCCAGTGAAACAGGCTTGAGAAAGTGCATTAGCAAGAGCTTCTGACGCTTTTGCTCCATTCTGAACTTTCATAATATCATAACAAGTTCTTGCCATTTCTACATCCCCTAATCTGCAAGCGTGCTGAAAAAAATTTAAACCAATTTTATTTTTAATAAAAATATCTGTTTGGTAATCTTTTCGCACTAGTAGCTGAAGCATTCTGGCTACTTTTGAATTAACCGCGAGATGTAAGGGGGTTTGGCCTTTATTATTTTGGCAGTTAACGATGGACGGCACATCAATAAAATCACGCAAATAAAAAAAAATGTCTAAATTACCATTCCCACAAACATAGTGTAAGACAGTATTGCCAGAAGAATCTTGTTTTTGCTTATGAGCAATGTTTAAATTGCAAAGGTGCTTAACTAAAGAAAACATCTGATATTTGCATGCTAGATGGAGCTGAGTTTGCTCTTCTTCAAAGCTATGATTTAAAAAAAGCCCTGAATTGCCAACTATTTTAAGAGCGACACGACTAAGCCTATTTACATAAGCTTGTTGAAGGTGAAAAGGAGACAAGACAATGATTTCATTCTTTTTTAATTCTTTTAAAAAAATGAGAATTTGATGTTGATTGCCTTTTTTGAACAATAGCTCTAGGATGTCTAAGAAAGGTGTATACCCCAATTTCAATTCATCAAAGGGTGAATTTAATATTGGAATCAATTGATGCAAAAGGTTCCTGCTTTCATTACTTATAGAAGACCATTCGTGAAAAGATTGATTTAGTTTTTTAAAAAAAAATTGCGAATGTTCTTTGATACGTATTTTAAGAGAATCTAGGTTATTTTTAAACCCAACAATTTCCTTCCACTCCTCTAAATAATTTACAGGCCTAAGGAGTGACTTCTGTAATAAATTCATTGTATTCACGCATTTTAAAACAATCGATTCAATTTATTAAACATCAGTCTTTTTTCTTCAAATTTCATCTTGTCCCATACGAACGCATCAATGCCTTCCTCCATATCTATAGTTTAGTGAAGTTTCTTTTTCAACTTTCACGTATGTAAAGGAAAGGGATAGCTTAAATTATTTAACTTTCAGACAGTGATTGGTATCTGTTTTTTTAAAAAACTTTAAAGAATTAAAATTAATTTATTCTTAATAAAACAAATTTTGAACTAAATTTTATGTATAAAAAACGTAAAAACACAAAAATATCTAGAATTAATATCATTAATCGGATTGTTTAAACTATCGAGAGGTAGAAATTTTGTTTTTATAAAAATAAAAAAGGAACCAAAGAGGGCGGGGAATTTTATTTTAGAATCTGTATTTTGGCAGAAGGGGTTGGTGGATTCCCCTTCTGCACATGCCTTAGGCTTTTTTCACGGCAGATTCGCCATTATGCTGTTCCAATTCTTTGTTGTGGAAATAAAGCATAACGGGAGATGCAATGAAGAGCGATGAAAGCGTACCGATCAGGACACCTATGGTCATTACCAAAGCGAATGAAAAGATCGATTGGCCGCCAAGCAGTACAAGCGTGAACAATACAAGCAATGTTGTGCCCGATGTCATGATTGTCCGGCTGAGGGTTACATTCAACGCATGGTTAATGATCTCTTTAAATGATAAACGGCGTAAAAGTTTTGTGTCCTCGCGTATCCGGTCAAACACAATAATCGTATCATTCAAAGAATAACCAATGATCATCATAATAGCACCCACTACCTGCAAGTCGATCTGCACTGGCAGCCCGATCGCATGGAAAAAGGCCAGGAACCCAAGCGTAATGATCACATCATGCACAAGGCCCGCAACCGCTCCCACTGCGAATTTAAATTCGAAGCGGAAAGTAATGTAGAGCAGGATCGAAATTAGGGCCGCACCCAAAGCTAAGGCAGCATTATTACGCATAGCGTCAGAAAATTGTCCGCTCATGATGGTCCAGTTTTTTTGCAGGGTGGCAAGCTGCGATGGCTGCACTTCAAGTCCATGCGCCTGCAAAGCATTCACTACCCAATTCAAACGCGGATCCTTTTGATAGTCATAAGCGTAACGCCCTTCTGCAGGATTCACTTCTGGCATTTGATAAAAGGGATGCCCTTTTTCATCCATGCTTGTTCCCATCTGGATGCGCAATTGCGTTGGACGGCTTAATTCCCGTACTTCAATGTCTCTGCGCGAAGCTCCTTCATCAAGAAGAGCATTGATCGCATCCACACGGTAATTCAATTTACCACTTTGTTCGGCAACATCTAAAGTTAACGAATAACCGCCTGTGAAATCCATTCCAAAAAGCGTTTTGCGTTCAGCAACAAGGAAATAGGTTCCAATGCCCATGACAATCAAAGTAATGATCATCGCCTTTTTTGCCTGTCCTAGGAAGTCAAAACGGGTCTCTTTCAAGAATTGCGCCATGCTCAAAGTCTTATGCGCAGGATTTTTAACCCATCCAGCAAAGAAATAGCGGGTCATAAACAATGCAGTAAACATGGAGGAAACAATTCCAATGATTAAAGTGACAGCAAAGCCTTTGATCGGTCCTGAATCGAACTGGATCAAGATTATAGCTACCATGATTGTTGTGATGTTAGAATCAAAAATAGCGCTAAAGGCTTTTCGGTAGGCAGCCTGAATGGCGGAACCAATGCGTCCGGAAATTCTAAATTCTTCACGGAAACGCTCGAAAACAAGCACGTTTGCATCGACCGCCATTCCTATGGTCAGTACGATGCCAGCAATACCAGGCAACGTCAATGCAGCGCCAATATTTTGCAGTAAGCCCCACATGATCAATATATTGAACAACAGGGCACATGATGCAACCAAACCGGCAAAGCGGTAATAGCTGATCATAGCGACGATCACTAGAATCAAAGAAACAACAGAGGCCATTATTCCTCTAAACCTTTCTTCCTGCCCTAATTCCGGGCTGACATTTTCTTCAGATAAAATGCGTGGAGTAAAACTTAGCGATCCCGCTTTTAAATCTGCAGCCAACTGTGTTGCTTCCCGTTGTGAGAAGCGCCCGCTGATCGTTCCGCCTTCACGTAAAGCTGCGTTCAAAGAAGGAGAAGTAATCACCGTTCCATTCAGGATCACAGCCATTCTCCAGCCATGTCCATTGGAATAAATTTCTTTAGGAGTTCCTGAAATTTTATCTTCGGCATATTGAGAGGTCCATGTGTAGAAATCTTCACGCGGGCTTCCGCTTCTTCGGTCCTGCGACCCTTCATAGGATCGTTTGACTCCAAAAGATAAAATATTTCCCTGAGTCGAATCATAGCCGGCCTGGATATTTTCTAAATTAGACCCTTCCAAGGCAAAGTTATGAAATACGACAAGCAACGGGTGGGTCTGCTGTTCCCATTCTGCCGGGTCTTCTCCCCGCAGCATGGCAATTGCTGAAAGTGAATCGTCGAAGGCTTGTCCTACAACCCTGTCCTTAGGATTGGCCAAACGAAGACCCTGATCATAAAGCAGCTTGGCATTATCGCTCAAAGGTCGCATGCTTCCGGCTGCAGTAACGTCGCCGCCTAAATGCTGATAAGCAATCTCATTGATGTTTTCAACATCTTTTCGGTTCGTAACGACTGCCTCATTCCACACTTCCTGCAGGAATTGATTGACTGAACCTGTTAAAGGTGTGTTATAACGGCCAAACTTTTCATTGACGATGTGAAAATACATCGCTGATGCTTTGACTAATTCTGATGCGGATAAATTCTGAGATCCTGGAAAATCAAGGAGAATATTTGAATTCTCAATCCGGATCGTTCTTTCCGCAACGCCCATTTTATTGACTCGGTTATAAAGCTCGTTGACAGCTTGCTTGAGGTCTTCTGGATCGGTGACCGTGCGCCCATTTTGGTCCAGCAAACCGATACGTACTGTTTTTCCACCGGACAAGTCCAAGCCCCATTTAAGAACTTTACGATCATCACCCCTGAAATACTTAACAGCGGTCAGTTTTAAATTTTCCCAAAAAACATTCTTTGTCGGTTCGGGTACTGTGTATTTGCTTGTAAGGTTCAAATCAACCTGTGCGGCATGGTACGATTCTTTCCACTTGATCAAATCTTCTTGGATGCGGTCTTCGATTTTATTAAGCGTTAAAAGACGCTGTTCCACATCTGAAAAATCGAGGACGCCAAACCGCTTGCTCCCCTTCACTTGAAAATCTTCTCTGGTCGCCTGCAATAAAGTACTGTAGTAATCATTCAATTCAAAAATGTAATCTTTGCTGTATTCCTTGGGAAGATTGAAAGCTGAGCCTGGATATCCGATAAAGCCCATCTGTTGAAGCAACTGGTTCAATTGTCCAAAATCTTCGGCCAAAATCTGGCTTTCTTTAGCTTCAGGTGCTTCCTGATATTTTTGAACGATAGCGTCCATCCCTTTTGCGATGACATAGATAGATCCGTTACGAAAACCCGAGGGGGCAGCTTCAGCATAAACAGCCGGCGCATAGACAACAAGACCTAGTTTCTGGTCTTCACTCCCTTCATTTTTATAAGCGTCGAAAGAGCGAAGAGGGTATGCTTCCCTGACAAAATCTGTATGTGTCGGCACCCAAGAAAGTAAAAGTTGATCGCTCACTTGCTGGGCACGTTTTTGCGCCAGATAGCCTAGGTTCATCGCAAGATAGCTGCTGCTGTTGGTGAGTTTGTCCATGTCAACCACAAAGCTCTCTTCGCTTGGCTTGAACGTCTCATCAGATAAACGGGCAATCCGGGCAATGTCATTAATGACATATTGATTTGTTTTATCTTTTAAGAAAGCCTCTTTCTCACTCTTACCTTCGGCTGTGCGCAATTGCTGAACATCTTCGTACAAATTGACAAACAAGTGGCTATTGTCCCAATTGATAGTCAAACCTTTGATTAAGGGATGGTAGCCTGTTAAATTAAGCTCTTGCACAAGACCAACCGTTTTGCTTTGCTCCAACAGTTGCTGAATTTTTGCGGCAGTTAACGGGGTCTCCCCTTTTTCGAATTCTTTCGGATTTTTTTTGATAATAGCAACGGCCGAGTCGAGGGCTTGCGCCTGATTGCTCAGCACGGACATTAATTGCTCTTCTGTCTCATCTAAAGCAGGATTTGTCCGAAGCTGGTCCCGCTTGTCTTTTAGACTTTTGCTAAGAAGTTCCATTCTTGCAGTGAATTTTTGCAGAAGGGAGTCACTTTCATTTGAAGGGATTTGGGCATAGCTTGCAAAATAACGTTTGGCAATGCTGCTATTTTTTCCAAGTATGTGGTCCATGTCCACAATTTCTTTAGCTAATGTAACCATCGCATCATTGTAGCGTGAATCTGTTTCAGGCTGATTGACGATGAGGGCCATTTGCTGAGCTGCTTTGCTAGGCCCGCCGATTGCCAATGCCACCTGAGTTACTCTGTCATACACAATATCCCGATAAAGGTCGGCAATCTGCTGGCCTTGAGAGTATTTAGGTGTATAATGAAATAATTTATCCATTTCAGTCGCATCGAGACGCACAGCTACATTTCGCTGCACAAAAACTTGTGCCGGATCGATAGTCGATGTTTCGGAACTAAGCTCTAACTGAGCTGGTACAAACGGTATAAAAGCGCCGGCTTTTGGTAAAAACTGTTTGAATGTTTCTGCATCCTGTTCATTCTTGAATGAAACCTGGAACATTCCGCTATTTGTAGTCATCAAATCGATCGAAGTCGGCTTGATCCCTAATAGTTTGCTGAACGAATATAACCATTCCCTCGAATCTTCCTCTACCTCGTTCACACGGTCGACAATACCTGAAGCGACTTTTTCAGCCCGCGGCGCGTCAATCGGCGATTTTAAGGGTTGAGAATAAAAAAATAAAGTAGGGAGAATGTTGTAAAGCGTGATGATAAGGACGGCAACGATTAAATAGAACTGCCAGCGCTTCTGTTTTTCCATATTTCTACGATTCCTTCTATGAAATGAATGAAGAAGTAGTGTAACAAATTGCTATAGATATGTCTATACAAAATGATTACATCAATATTGAAGAACGCAGAAAAAAGCGAAGAAGGGATGGGAGAAGATTTTTAGCTTCCCTCTGATGTCTTGTGCGATCTCTATTGTTTTAACTTTTAACTCATCGCTAAAACGTAAATCATAAATTTAAAAAAAACCCCTTCTTTTTTCCAAGAAGGGGTTTTACTTGATTCAAAATAAAAAACTTAGATCACTTTAGCTTTTGCATCAGGAACAGCATTAGCAACACTCTGATCAGCTGTTAGCTGGGTAAACTGCTTGCTCAGTGAGCGGGCAGCGTAGATCCAGCCCACGATAACAACAAGCAAAATCGCGCCAATGTAAGGTGTGATTTGTGCTAATGTACCAAAGGCCAAAAGTCCCATTTGGATAAGAGATCCGCCTGATTTACCTAAGCGTGCACCTACCACGTCTACAGCAGCCTTTCCTTTTACTTTAGAATCTTCGTCCAAAGGTATGTAAGCCATTTCTTTGGTCGGATCAAATAAAGAATATTTGGCCGATTTGCTCATCACATTTTGGGCCGCTCCAAATATCACTGCCAGGAACAAGGGAGTTGTGCCGAGCGCAGAAATATACCCGGCCAAGCTGCCTTTGAATATAACGAATGAAAAGAAGGCAACCCCCGTAACCAGCAAGACTACTGGGGTAATTTGAGCAGCAAATCCCCACCCTTTGAGACGGATCACATTCCCACCGACAAAAAGCATCATTAATATGGTAACAGCACCCGTCATCGTAGAGAACAAGCCCATAAAAGCACTATAATCATTTGGATTAGGATACTGTTCCTTTAACTGGCTCTTCCATGTAATTTCTACAAGATTAATGGCAATCCCGTAAGCAATAACCAAAACAGCCAAAGAAAGGATGTATTTTGATGTAAAGATAAATTTGAAACTATCTCCTAACGACATTTTCATTTTTTTCTTCTTAGGAAGGCCAGGAGCATCCTGATCATAAAAACGGGCATCGGTCAGAATGTTGCGGTTAATCCACCAATAGACAGCTAAAATAGCCAAGCCTGCAACGACAACCATTCCCATCAGGTAATTAAGGGAAACTTGCCATGCATCAACGCCCTCTGGCAAATGCTTTCTGATATCGGATGCATAATAAATTGCAGGACCCGAAACTAAAAGGGCCAGATTGGCTCCCAAGCCGAACAAGCTGTAAAATCTCTTCGCTTCTGTTACACGAGTAATCTGGTTAGCAAAACCCCAGAAAAGCAGAGAGAGGACAACGCTACCCCATAGCTCAGCTAAAATATAGAAAAGAGAATACATCCAGTTTTCATAAGCTGCCGCCAAACCTTTCCAACCTCCTGGAAGATAAGCACGCAGTGCTTCAGCCGACTCGATCGGCATTAGCGCTTCCCTCTTTGGATAGATAAAAAAAGCGAAGAGGCCAAAAAAAATAATGAAAGGGAGCAAAGTCACATAAAACAAGTTTTCTTTGCTTAGAACATTACTCAATTTAGCGTAAATGATCATAAAAAGAATGGCTGCGGGCACTACTCCAAATGATTTTAAGAATGGAATAGCTTCGGCACCAGCCGAGGTAACTATTAAGCTGTCTTTTGTATCTCTAAGGATAGTGTAATTGAAAGAAATGCAAAAAAACATAAAAAACATTGGAAGCAGTTTTTTAAGTTCATAAACGTGCACGGGCCAGAAAAAAGCCCTCCATTTACCAAAATCATGTTTGGCATCTTGCGCCATATTAAAACCTCAAACTAGTTAATTGTTATGCAATGCGGATCTATACCCAAGTGAACTCAAAAATTGGATTTGGACTAGCGTGAAAGCTCCCGCGGTTGACGGATCTAAAACGACCCCATATTATAATATGGGTCGATTTAGATACGCCAACCCCGGGGCTTTGACGCAGTCCAAATTCTAACTTTTGAATTCACTTGGGTATACCCAATTGAACTCAAAAATTGAAATTCGGACCAGGGCTTTGGGCTCTGTCAAAAACTTCGGAATTGAACCATCAAAAAGCGTCCCATATCATATATTGACCGCTTTTTAATGGCTCAATCCCTTAAAATTTTTAGATGTCCTAATTTTTAATTTTTAAGCTCATTTGATATAAAAACATCATGAAATCCGCAATTTTATTTTCGAAAAATTAAATTATTCAATCCTTAGGGTAAAAATGCAAGAAAAAACTAAAAATGGGCGATGTGAAGATCATTTAACTTGACTTTGAGACTTTGAACCCTACAATGTTCACTATATAAAGATTTAGGAGAATGATTAATGCATTCCAACGCGCATGCCCAAGAGGATCCGATATGGGTCTACCCTGCCATTGACAATGAACTTAGAGACAGAATCATCAAAGAATTTAAACTCCACCCTGTGATCGCACAGATTCTAGTTTCACGCGGTTTTACATCATTTGAGCAAATTCATGATTACCTCTATGCCAAGCTGCCTGAATTGCATGACCCGCTTTTAATGGCTGAAATGCCACAAGCTGTCGAAAGGGTCTGCAATGCCATTCAGCAAAAAGAAAATATTTTAATATATGGCGACAATGACGTTGATGGAATGACCGGGACCACGCTATTAACCGAGTTTTTGCAGGACCTGGGGGCTAATGTTTTTTTTTATGTATCCAATCGTGGCACACTACGCCAAAGCCTAATTGTCGAAGCGCTTGAATATGCTTTAATGAATGAATGCAAACTTCTTATTACAGTCGATTGCGGCATTACTGCGGCCGCTGAGATCGCCAAAGTTGCAGCCCAAAATGTGGATGTGATTATTACCGACCATCATGAACCAACCGATAAAATACCTCATTGCGTTGCAACGCTCAATCCTAAGCTTGTCAATAATGCTTATCCTAATAGGGATTTAACAGGGGTTGGCGTGGCTTTTAAATTAGCCCATGGAATTACCAACCGTCTGACTTCAGAAGGGACAATTCCCCCAAATAAAATCGATTTAAAAAAATATCTGGATCTTGTCGCTCTTGGAACAATTTCAGACATGGGTTCTCTAATTGATACAGAAAATCGCATCCTTGTCCGGTATGGCTTGCGTCAGTTGCGCAAAGGTAAGCGGATGGGACTGTATAAATTGTTTTCAATCTGCGATGTCGACCTGAATGACCTAACGACTTTTACCATCGCCTCTAAAATCGCTCCCCGGCTTAATAGCTTAGGGCGCATTGACGATCCTCGCAAAGGTGTCCAGATGCTGCTGGTAAAAAATGCGGAGCTGGCTGAAAAAATGGCCTTAGAATTAGATCTTAATAATATTGAAAGGCAGAAAATTGAAAGGACCATGTCTCTTGATGTGGATACGACTATTTTGGAAAATCCCATGATTTTAGATAACAAAGCAATCGTGATGGAATCTGAAAAATGGCACCCCGGAGTCATCGCAATTATTTCAACCCGCATTTCAAAGCAGTATAACCGCCCAACTGTCATGATCGCAATTGATAAGGGCATTGGTAAAGGGTCTGTTCGATCAATCCGCGAATTTCCCTTACTGCCTACATTAAAAAAATGCTCAGGCATACTAATCAATTTTGGCGGACATGATTTTGCTGCAGGTTTAACTGTAAAAGAAGAGCATATTGATCAATTTAAAAGCCATTTTATCAGCGAGGCTAATCAGACCCTTAATGATTCAGACGTCATGAGCAAGCTTTCTTTAGATGCTGAGATTAAATTTAGCGAGCTTACATTTGATTTTATGGAATCTGCCAGGCTTTTGGAACCTTATGGCAATGAAAATCCCCAGCCTATCCTTTACTGCGATGCGTGGCAAACCTGGCCACCCAAAGTCGTTGGCAAAACTCACCTTAAACTCTATTTAGAGCAAGGAGACCGGGTATTGGAAGGAGTCGCTTTGGGAAAGGCAGCCCATAGCATCCATCTTAGAAAAAAAAACCTTAAGCTAAGAATTGCTTTTACCCCCCAAATCAACAAATCAAGTATACAATTACTGATTAAAGATTTTAAAATACTAGAAGATCATTCTACATCCAATGAAATCAGAAATTGACCAGGTAATGTGATCAAGATAAATGATATTATTGAAGGTACCATCCAAACAATAGCATTTGGAGGTGAAGGAATTTTACGCCATTTAGGCCTGGTTGTCTTTATCCCCTTTACTGCTCCTGGCGATCAAATTACCTGCAGGGTTATTGAGATAAAAAAAAATTTCGCCAAAGGTGAAATTGTTAAAGTGATCCAGCCCGCTTCAGGCCGGGCCACCCCTTTATGCCCGTATTTCGGAACATGTGGTGGGTGCCAGCTGCAGCATTTGACCTCCCCCCTACAATTGAACTATAAGCTCAATGCTGTCAAGGATGCCTTAAAAAGGATCGGCCATCTTACCCTTCCAGATATAAAAATGGTCCCTGCTAACTTAATTTGGAGCTACCGTAGGCATATCACCCTTCACCTCAAGCCTGAGGAAGGCAGCTTTAAAGCCGGATATATTGGGACCGACCATCAGTCCCTTATTATTGTACAGACTTGTCCGATTTTTAATTTGTCTGACGATCCAATTATTCAACAACTGCAGGAATTCATAAGCCAACTTTCAAACACCTCTCAGTTAACAGGCAGAGTGACAGTATTAAAAAATGAAAAAGAGCAATTTATACTTTCATTTCAATTTGACTCTCTTTCCGGCCTCAAATTGCTTGATTTTCAAAAGGGCTTACAAAAATATCCTGCTTTTGCAGGAATTTTTATCCATACTCCTGAAGAAGACTTTGCCTATGGAAATTTATATTGCGAACAGAAACAAGATGATATTGTATTCCGCTTCACTCCGCAGGCTTTTGTTCAAAACCATCCTGAACAAAGCGCCAATATCTATAAGGAAATTTGCGAGCTTGCCCTGAAGCATCCGGTCAAACACATTTTAGATCTTTATTGCGGCTTTGGGATGACTTCTCTTTTGCTTGCCCGCCTGGGACATCATGTCACAGGTATAGAATTCAATCGGGCATCAGTCCAATTTGCTCAGGAAAATACTCATTTAAATCATTTGAAGCAGGTGAATTTTATTCAGGGGGATGTAGAAAAAGAATTACCTAATATCCTTAAAAAAACAAATTTTGATTTAGTGTTAATGAACCCTCCCCGCACTGGACTTTCAAAAAAAATCATAGAAATGCTATTGCGAGCAAATGTGAAGGAATTGATTTATGTTTCTTGCATGCCTGCAACTTTAGCCCGCGATCTTGCGCTCTTCTGTGAGAAAAATTATGAATTCAGACAATGTACTGTATATGATATGTTTCCGCAGACGGCCCATGTAGAGACCCTTGTTCATCTAAAAATAAGAGAAAATAACCGGTCAATTCATTGCTAATGAAAAAATTAACAACGAATTGACGGTTAAAAAATTAAATACCAGATAATTAGCCTGCTTGACGGCGAATTTTTTTCTGCGTATGCTTTTCTTGATATTCTTTCATATCATCGGAATGAATGACCCAAGCAGCCCCTTTGCGCTCGGCTTTCAATAAGCCAATTCGGGTAGCATAATAAATTTTTTGAGCAGGAACGCTCAAAATTTTAGCGACTTGGTTAACAGAGAAATATCCCTTATTATTATCAAATAAAAGTTCCCCATCAAAAACAGACTTTGTTCTAGAATATTTTTGCTGACGGTAATCTTCTAAGTCATCTAAACTGATTGTCCAACGTGTAGTTTCTTTTGTTGCTTTCAATTTGTTTAGTTTAATCGCAACATAAATAGCTTGTCGCGTTACTTTATTTAATTTAGCAGCTTCAGTAATAGAAACTACTTTTTTATCTTGAGACATTATTGTCCTCCATTCAAAAATTATTTTTTTCTTATATATAATCCCTTTAATAAATCCAATAATTTATACCTAAGGAATTACTTATTTTTGCATAATAAAGAATTTAAATCAACCTTTTTTTATAATTTTTTTAGTAATTGTACTTTTTTTGTAAAATTTTTATAAAGGATAAACACTTGGATAATTCAATCTTTAAAGAATATCCATTTAAAAAATTATACATGGTTTGAATCTCAAGTTCATGAGATTTATCCAAAATTTTGTAGTTTAAAAAAATATAATAATTATATGCAGGAAAAAAAACAAGAACATTTTTTAAATTGACTTTCAAATTTAAATGCCTTTTGCGAATTTAGCTAAATTTCATAGCTGGGTGCAATAAATTAAATTGGCTTAATTAGCATCCTCAAAGGCATCAAGTTTGCGCAAATCAAATTTAGAATTCACTTCGGTACTTAATTCACCCTTCTTGTCTCTTTCCAGATAATTGAAAATTGGATAGAGTAGCAAGAAATGAAGCTATACTCTGCACGCTTAGGTTATTGATGTACAAATTCATTATCGCATTTATTCTTATCAGTTGTTATTCCCTTGAAGCTAAACTTCCAGATCTGACTCCTGAAAATGTGACGGCGAAGGCAAAAGAAATCATGAAGGCCCATGCTGCACAAAAAGAGCTGACACCTGTCCTTGTTCAAAGGGTTTTGAATAATTATTTGGAAAATTTGGACCCTAATAAAACATATTTTATAGAGTCTGATATCCATGAATGGACCCACGCTTCAGATGAGCTATTGTCACAAATTATAGAAGATTTTAATCATGACAAATTCGCAGTGTTTGAACAGATCCAGGGAGAGATGGCAAAAGCCATTCATCGAAGAAAAGGATTGGAAGCGACCATAGATTATGAGAATTTGCCAAAGCATGTCAGAGCCGAAGAATTTAAAGATATTCCATGGTCTAAATCCCAAGAAGAACTGGCTGAGCGGTTAAGAAGGATCCGGTCGTTGCAAATCGAAACAGCCGCTAAACTAAGCGATAGCATGAAAGAAAATGCGATGCAAAGAATAAAAAAACGCCAGACAAAATTCGAGGAAGAGGGACTTACAAATGACGCGCAGGAAAAACAAAGAATAATTCTTTCCAATGTACTTAAAGCCATTGCCTCTGCCCTTGATGCGCATACATCTTATTTTACACCTGGTGAAGCTACTCAATTTATGATCAATGTTCAGCAACGTCTTTTTGGAATTGGGGCCCAATTAAGGGATGACATTAATGGTTTTACAATAATAAAAGTAGTTGAAGGAGGTCCGGCAGCCTTAAGTAAAGAACTTAAAGTGAAAGACCGCATTATTGCGGTCAATGGCGAACCAGTCGTAGGTATGGATATTACAGATGCAGTCGATTTAATCAGGGGAGAAGAAAATACCCCTGTTGTACTTACTGTTATCCGGGATACTGTTTCTGCGGAAGGAGTAAAGACTGAAGTAAAGCTCGACATTACTATCCTGCGAGGAGAAGTTGTACTTAAGGAAAGCCGTTTTAAGACTTCTTATGAACCATTTGGCGAAGGGGTTATTGGCTATTTAAAGTTATATTCTTTTTATCAAGATAAAGACAGCTCCTCAGCGACTGATCTCGAAAAAGAGATCAATAAGTTAAAAGAAGAGCATCAGCTCCTGGGCTTGATCCTTGATTTGCGCTATAATTCAGGGGGGTTATTATCGCAGGCAGTGTCAGTGACCGGATTGTTCATTACAAAAGGCATTGTGGTCTCAATTAAAGATGAAAATGGACGCATACAACATTTACGCGATTTAGATGGAACAATTACGTGGGATGGCCCTCTGATTGTCCTGGTCAACCGGATGAGCGCTTCAGCTTCTGAAATTGTCGCCCAAACCCTTCAGGATTACGGCCGGGCGATTGTTATAGGGGATGACCACACATATGGCAAAGGATCTTATCAAACGTTTACCTTAACCACGACAGACCATGAACAGGTGAACCCGCAAGGTGAATATAAAGTCACTCGGGGAAGGTATTATACTGTCTCGGGTAAAACTCCTCAATTAACCGGCGTATTGAGCGATATCACAGTCCCAGGCCCTTTAACCGAAAGTGAAATTGGAGAACGCTTCACAAAATATCCATTAGAAAATGACCATATTAAGTCAAATTTCGAAGATGACTTAACAGACATTTCTTTTTTACAAAGAGATAAAATCCGCAAGCTTTATAAATATGGACTCCAGGAAAAAGTCGACACATACGTCTCTTACATTAATAAACTGAAGAAAAATGCCGAGGAACGTGTTAATACCAATCAAAATTATCAGAATATGTTAAAGGAAATCAAAAAGAAGGATGACATTGACCTGGAACACATGGAAGATTTCGGACAAAATGATCTCCAACTTGAAGAAGCCTATAATTTAATGAAGGATTTACTGGTAATGATGCAGGAAAAAGGAATTACTTTAAATCAGACGAAAAGGAAAACGAGCCTGTCATTAATCCCATTTTTTTAATAGTTTATTAACATCAAAACAACAAAATTTATATTACAATTTATTTAG
Organism: Candidatus Protochlamydia sp.; assembly: GCA_013695355.1. Classification (GTDB taxonomy): domain Bacteria; phylum Chlamydiota; class Chlamydiia; order Chlamydiales; family Parachlamydiaceae; genus Protochlamydia. The sequence goes on along the minus strand of JACDAQ010000033.1, from coordinate 4,434 downwards.
TATTGGAAAACAACTTAATTATTTTAAAAAAGTTAAAATTTAAAATGCTTATGTTACATCCCTTCATAAAGTAAAGAGACAGTTTTGAAAATAAATTAAATAATAACGCAGAGGCAGTGAGACGGAACGACGCATGACTCTGCGTTTCCCCATCTAATCGTCTCAGCGTTAAATTAAGTGCGAACTCCAAATGGATTTCTTTAGTGAAGTGAAGCGTAATTTAAATCATTCTTCTTCTCTTTGGTCTATATTTAAAACGAGTTGCTTTTAATTACTTCCATGTTCCCGGCCCTATATCCTCTTAAGTAGTGCTTACAATTTAAACTTATTTAGTCATTTGCTCCTTCACTTGCTCAATGTGTTTTCATTCCTTTTAATTGGGTTAATAATCGAATAAACCCCTTGAAATCTATCATTGAATCGATCAAAATTGACTTTTTAGGTCATTAATTTGTAAGGTTTTCTTATGTCAGTTCGAGTCCGCATTGCTCCCTCTCCTACAGGCGATCCACATGTTGGTACAGCCTATATCGCCCTTTTTAATATGATTTTTGCCAAGCATCATCAAGGCACATTTATCTTACGTATAGAAGATACGGACCAGACACGCAGTCGGCCTGAATATGAAGAAAATATTTACAAAGCTTTGCATTGGGCTAAGATCCAATGGGACGAGGGACCAGATGTCGGAGGTCCTTATGGCCCCTATCGCCAATCGGAACGTTTTGGCATTTACAAACAATATGCCGATGAACTTCTCTCAAAAGAAAAAGCCTATAAATGCTTCTGTACTCCGCAAGATCTTGAAGAAATGCGTGAAATGAATGCTAAACAGGGAGGACGGCAGGGATATGACCGGCGCTGCCGCAACCTTTCCCCTTCTGAAGTAAAGGAAAGGGAAGAGGCAGGACTTCCGTTTGTTATTCGGCTTAAAGTCCCTTTAACGGGCGAATGCGTCTATGAGGATGCCATTAAAGGACGGATTACTTTCCCATGGGCGGATATTGATGATCAGGTGCTTTTAAAATCGGATGGCTTTCCTACTTACCATCTTGCCAATGTTGTGGATGACTATTTGATGAAAATATCCCATGTGATACGGGGCGATGAATGGATGAGCTCAACCCCAAAGCACATTTTACTTTATGAATCATTCGGCTGGAAGGTGCCTACCTTCATGCATATGCCACTTTTGTTGGGAAAAGACGGAAAAAAATTGTCAAAAAGGAAAAACCCCACGTCTATTTTCTTTTATAGGGACAGTGGTTATCTACCCGAAGCGTTGGTCAATTTTCTCACCTTAATGGGATACAGCATGACAGGCGATAGAGAAATTTATTCCTTTGAAGATGTTGTGCGTGAATTTGATTATAAACGGATCGGCGTATCCGGAGCTGTATTCGACGTGCAAAAGCTTGATTGGGTCAATCAGCAGTATTTGATTAACAATATCCCTGTAGAGAAATTATGGGACCGCATGAAGGAATGGAGCTTTAACGATGCCTTTATGCAAACATTGATGCCGCTTTGCCATGCACGTATTAAGACATTTGGCGATTTTATGGACTTGTTTGATTTTATTTTTATCAATCATATTCGCTATAATGACGCCATTTTCACCATAAAAGATTTGTCAAAAGAGCAGATCTGCGCCGTCATTCAGGGGATTTTATGGAGGCTTGACGAACTGGAAAATTGGGGAAGCACAGGGATTAATCAGGCTTCTCGCGAAGTGGCCGAAATTTTTAGTGTGAACCATAAAAAGGGCATCATGCCTATTTTATTTGCATCCTTGATGGGTAAAACACAGGGACCTCCCCTCTTTGACTCAGTCGCAATTTTAGGCAAGGATCGAACGCGGGCACGCTTTCTAAAAGCAATCGAATTTTTAGGAGGCATTTCTAATAAACAAATGCATGCGCTCAAAAAATCCTGGCAAGAGAAAAGTGGACAGGCTTTGCTAGCTACAAAGGAGTAAAATGATGGAAACAACACCAGACAACCAATTAAGCTACCTCTTTTTTTGCTCGAAAGCATTGGAAGGAGGCTATGGCACAGCCATTCAGGCTTTTGGCATAATACTTTTTGTCCTAATCTTTAATTTTCTTATAAGAACAGCTCTGGCAAAATTAAAAGCCTATTTTTTACAAAGTAAAAATATATGGTCTTTGAGCTTTGTCTCAGCGCTTTATAAACCGTTGAATTATTTTGTTTGGTTTGTGGCGCTTGTTTGCACGACTGATTTTTTAATCGGCCGTTTGTCTGATTTTCGTTTGATCAACATGCATTTGATACTCAGCCTAGGAGGAGTCTTAGCTTTTAGTTGGTTTCTATTACGTTGGAACCAAAAAGTTGTGCATTATATGTTGGAGATGAGCCAAGAGCATAGAATCGCTTTAAGCCCAGGAAAATTGGACATGCTAAGCAAGCTTGCCACTATTATTATTATTTTTGTGACAATTTTTCTAATTATGGATGTGACTGAAAGAGACATCCAGGCAATCATTGCTTTTGGCGGAATTGGCGGACTGGCATTAGCTTTTGCCTCTCAGCAAGTCATTTCCAATTTTTTTGGCGGCGTTATGGTTTATTTCACTAAACCCTTTACAATTGGGGAATTTGTAAACCTCCCTGACAAAAAAATAGAAGGAAATATTGAAGAAATTGGCTGGTATATGACCTGCATTAGGAGTTTGGATAAAAAACCTATTTATATCCCCAACTCAATCTTTACGCAAACGATTATGGTAAACTTTTCCCGCATGAGCCATAATCGCTTTTTTTATTCTATTGGCCTGCGCCATTCCTCCCTTCCTGTGATGAACGAAGTGGTCAATGCGATTAAAGTGATGCTTTTGAAACATCCAGACGTCGATCATCATTTAAAAGTAGAAGTCTATTTTGCAGGTTTTGAACCTACTTCCTTAACTCTCACGATCTCTGCCTATATTAATCTAGGGGGCGAAGATTTTAATATCATTAAGCAAAATATTCTTTTAAAAATTGGTGAGATCATCGAATCGCAGGGAGCCGAATTTGCCATAGTCCGTTATCCGATTGAAATGGAAATCACTCCAAGAAAGCTGCTCACATCCGAATTAATGCCCACTCTTTCTTAGAACCTGTTTAATATCTATCAGGTTCTTAAAAAAGAAAATGTTATTTTGTTAAGTATTTCAGAACGAATAGAGAAGTTGATTTTATCGTAATGAATACCTATAATTTCGCAGCTTAAGGATTGCATATACGCAGTCATTTGAATTATATTGGAAAATCCATGGTATTCACCCCTTCAAATTTTCTTTCTTTAATGCGAGCCCCGCTGGCCCTTCTATTTTTTTCAGATAATGTTTTTTTCCGGGCATTAGCTATAATTTTGGCAATGATTACCGATTACTTGGATGGCTACCTTGCCAGACGCTTTAAAATGACAAGCCAGCTTGGGGCCTTTTTAGACCCCCTAATGGATAAAATTTTTGTTATTACCGCTTCTATAATCATAATTCAGGAAGGGGGAATGCAGATTTGGGAAGCATTATCACTAATTTCCAGAGATTTTGCCGTATTGCTTTTTGGTTTATATTTAGCCTTGTGTCGAAAATGGGGTACATTTAAATTCCGTTCGATATTGTGCGGAAAACTTGTGACTACGCTTCAATTTTTTGTTTTACTTGGCCTTACATTTCATCTATTTATACATCCTTATATTTTTTATTTCTTCATCATTTTGGGGATACTTTCTTGGGGCGAGCTCTATTTAGTTGAAAAAAATAGAAAAAATCAAATACCTGGTGCTATTAATATTAAGTGAAGTATTAGGCATAATGCCTAACAAAAATTGATTTCTCGTGTCTAAAGACTTTATAAGTAGGGTAATTTCAAAAAATTACACCCATGAGAATTGTTGCCAAAGTTCGCTCCTATTAAACCGAGCTAAAGCAAAAAGATTTCAGGCCTATAGATTAAAATTTGAATCTAAGACAGCAAAGGAGCTGCCTTAAACGCGATCATTTTTAAAGCTTTTGATTAGATAAATAATCCATAATTTTTCTGGCGTACATTTTTTGATAATGGCGCTCCAAAATTATAACTTTGTCATATTGTTTAATAATATCTTTGTGATTCAAGTGTAAGAGTTGATTTGAAGGGACTACTTGGAAATCCCCCTCCCATTCATTGTTTTTAAGGATTAGCTTAAAATAATTTTTTGGGTTTTTCTGTTTCTCAATGATTAAGTTCTCAATAATCTTGATTCTGTCAAAGATTTTTGGCAAAAATTCATATTCTAATTCCATCTCTGAATGATTTAATACCATTTATCAAAAATAACTTTTAGTTCTTGCCCATTCTCTTGTACACAATTGACGCACCGCTCCAGCCTTTGAAGTAAAGGCGTTCCAAGCTTCACAACAAATATCTAGAATATGTTCGTAC
>JACDAQ010000052.1 GCA_013695355.1 Candidatus Protochlamydia sp. | reverse complement strand
TGCTGCAGCTCGAGAGGAAGGCTGCTTAGCCTTTCCATATAAAAAGTAAAGGTCAGATCTTCAGTGGTGCGGTCTTCCACATAGCGGGTACGGAAAAGAGGCAACAAAGTGGGCCTGCTCGAATTGGCCTTGTCATTATTGATCCCAAAAGCTACCTCAATGGGAATCTCAATACTATCTTTAGATAGAATGACCCCCGGACTGACAGGATTTCCCTGCTTGAGCTGTGTATTGTTGGTTCTTTGCGACTTTTCAGTCGAGTTTAAATCAACAAAATCGGGAGAGCTCTGACTTGACGTAAAGCCAAATCCAGTGGGTGGAGGTAGGGCGGTGCTCATAATTTTCCTTCTCCTAAATCTGGAAATTCTTTTCCTTCTTTTCCAAATTTTTTATCATAGTATTTTTTTAATTCTTTCTTGAATCCTTTATATTCTAGTAAAGCTCTATCTTTTAGTTCGTTATATTGAGGATCCATTTCAGCCAGCGTAATTGTTTCCTGAATGGCGACCCAGGCGGAAGGAAGCTCGTTCATATTCACAAAACAGCTAAAAAGATGAAAACGGGGCACAGGATTTAAAGGGTCAAGTTCGCCGCAGATGATATAATAGGCCGCCGCGTCTTCGTACATTTTCTGGTATTGGTAGCACGCTGCAATCGAAAAGGGGTAGTTGTAATCAAGGGGATCTAACTTATGCAAATACTCAAAAAGAGGCAGGGCTCGCTTATATTGCCCGCTTTGAAACATGTTATAAGCATTCGAATAGACCGCATCCATCATTTCAGGCGTAAATCCCAAAGCATCTTTTAAAAGCTCTCCTTCCTCTATTTTTTGCAAAGATTCTGCAGCCAATTTTTTGAATTGCGGGGTGCCTTGCGCTTTATTGAGTAAAGCATTGATTTCATCTTTTTCCATTTTTCCTCCTTAAGTTATGCCCCTAAGCTTGCCGTTGAGACTTTTCCGTAGGTGTTTGAAGCCGAATCATAAAGCTTCGTGAATAGCTCCTGCAATTGAAGGATAAAATCATCCCGGGTGCTCATACCCCCTTGAAGATTGCTTAAAAGTCCTTCCAATGCTTTGATCATGCCTTCTAATAATTGAATCGCAGCATCAATTTCTCCAGAGTCTTTCATGATTTGAGCGACCCTCAAAAGCATAGATCCTTGGATCGCTCCTCCTACAATTCCGGGGAGCTCACCGAACATTTGGGAGAACATCATAATTTTTTCCATATTACTCATATCCTTAACTGTGACAGCTGTTTTATTTACACTGCCCCCTCCAGCCCGAACGACATCAGCTCCGCCTTCAATCACGCCTTTATCTAGCTTGGTTAACATTTTAGTAAAGATGGCTTCCATCGACTTGCCCATGTTTTTTGCCATTTCTTCACCCGCTTCGATCGCTTCCATGGCAGCTTTCATTGCCTTGGCTGGCATATCTTTCACTTGCTCGAGCACAGCGCGCATATCGTTTCCGTATTTTGAAGCTTGCGCCACCATGTTGCTAACCGCAACCTTTGCCCGGTCACCTAAGCTTAGGGCCGTCGGAGCCTCTTTTGCTATCTTAGCGGCTGTTTCGACTGATTTTGCCGACTTACCTACACTGGACATGGCTTTGTTCATGGCCACAATACAGACGAGCATCATGACGGCCATGACTACCATTTGGATAGCTTGCACGACATTGTCTGGTACTCCGGCAGCCTTTAGAATATTACCTACCAGTTCCGGCACAACGTTACTGCTCATCAGGACCATGACCATCATTTGGATCGACAACTGTTTGATTATCTCCTGAACAAGTTGCTTTACAATTTGAGTTGTTGTTTGCGCTGCAACGCCTTCTGCAGCTGAAACAGTGGCTCCGCTTGCTCCTCCTCCAGTGGCTACGAGCATGACGACCAAAATCGCAATAATCGCTATAATCAGCAGGGCCTTAACAAGCGATTTAGCCCAGGCAGGCGCATTTTTCATTGTTTTTTCGATCGATTCGTTAATGGCCTTCCCAATTTTTGCCGAGCAGTCGGTGATGGAATCTAACATTGAGTAAAGGGTCAATGCAATACCGACTGCAACTCCCGCCGCAATAATGATCACAGATGCGGAGGTAGCGATTCCCAATGTTGCAATAGCGATCAAGGCTCCAAGCAAGGTCATGAAGGCGGCAATAAGCGGTCCAACGATCTTCATGGAATGGCCCTGAGCTTTTGTTTCCAGGGTTTTTTTCATACTTTCTTCGACTTTCTTGGACTGCTCTTCCATGCGCGCCCTTTTATCTCCAAGAGCTGCAAGCTTTCCTTCGGTCTCTTTTTTTGATTTTTCCGCATCGGCATTTTGAAGGCTGCGTAAGGTGTTTTTTAAATCCTTGATCGCATCTCCGATAATTTTTAAGAACTCGGTCAGGGCCGCTTTATTCGGACCTTCAGGCATACCATCGAGCATTTTTTTGGCTGCGGCTTCAAGGTCGGTGGACATTTGGTCCAAATTCCCAATGAGTGTTTCTAACCTGGCATTGTTGACCTTGGCTGGAGTAATAGCTCCTACATTTATCGGAATCCATGTATCGGGGGTCTCGACTCCTCGAAACCAGGAAGAAGAAAGCCCGAATTTGGCTTGGGTTTCGACTTTTGCCTCAGCGCTTAATTCAAGGAAGGTTTCAACGATATCGGATGAGACTTTTCCTCCAGCTGCTGCTTCCAAAAGGCTTTTTGCTTCTTTGGATTCAGGGCCGATTAAATAGCTGTTTTGTTCAATGTATGCTTTGACTTTTGCATTCAGGGTGGCATCATAGCTGTCATTAATCTCTTTTTGCTTTTCTGCCCCATAAGGTTTTTGCGGAATGGGTGTCCAATCGTCTGCCTTGGTCGCTCTTATCGTCCAGGTGGTGGGAAGATTACATTCTGTAATGGTTTTTGCTGTCGCCTGGTTGACAATCGATTCAGCGATTTTTTGAAGCGCCGGATCAGTTAGGGGCTCTCCCATCACAAGGGCTTCAAATATGGTGTCCACATCGCTTTCAGCCAACCCATTAGTGTTCATTTGATTGACTAGCAAAACTCCAACTTCATTGAAGAAAAAGTCCTTTACTAATTTTTGCTCAGCCTGGCCGTAAGGAAGTGTCGTTGGCATATTGCCTTCATTAGGAAATGATAGGAAAGGATGGGAGGAGGACTGTTGAAAAAGGTGATTTGGAGTCGTGCTGAAATTCAAGGCTGTGAAGTGGATATCGCTAAAAGATTGTAAAGAATCACTATCAAGATCTAAATTAAAGCTGGTATTAGGATCAACATTTTCCAATTTTCTGTAATTTACAGACGGAGTCGTAGTCAGTAGTTTAAATACAGCAGTATCCGGTGGCACAGGCTTGCCTGTCGCTGTATTAATCCACGCTCCTTTTGCATTTGACTTTTGGTATTTGATACCGCCGATTGTAACGGGATTCAGTTGGTTCCAAATATCCGATTCAAAGGGCACTTTCTCGCCGGTCGCTTTATTTGTCCAACCCATGTTGGTTCCATTGATTGACCCAGCATGAACATATTCAACTCCATCAATCGTAGCGTTTTGACTAAAAGTTGTTTGTTGGCTCTCTAAACCTGTTGAGCCGCCGCTTATAATTTCATTTCCCATAGTTTATCCTTATTCTTAAACCGGATAGGTTGTATTTCAATAAGCCCAAGTTTCGTCATCTATCCTGTTAGGGTTAAGCTTCTATATCTCCTCATCTTTCATGTCCATTGGCGTTGAGGGAAGGTTTTGTTGTTTTAAACTCTCCAAACTCAAGATCGCCCGTTCTTTAATTTTTGCGTATTCTGGCTTTTCTCCAGCTTTATCGATAGCCATTTGCAGGCACAGCATTCCTGATAAGTAGTCTTTCATTTGGATAAAGCAGTCGGATGAGTGGTAGTAGGGGAGGGGCGTTGTCGGATCAAATGCGCTGCACATGGTATAAGTTTGTATCGCATGTTTATATTCCTTCAACATGTGGAAGCATGCCGCCAGACCAAGCGTGTATTTCGGTTCCATCGCATTTAGCATGATCAGGACGCGGAACAAGTGGGTCGCTTCCACGTATTTCCCTGTATTGTAAAGGCGATAGGCCTGGGCATAGATGCTTTCCACGGCATTATTATTGACGCCTATGGCGTCTTTAGGGGGCACTCCCTCTTTGAACATTTTTGTCATCATTTCCGAATAGGCATGGTCAAACTTCTCATTTTTTTCGAAAGCGTTCTCAGCCGCCTCCTTTTTCATTTGTCCTTTTGCGCCTCTTGATCCCTTCATAGCATCCTCCTTAACTAATTTGCTTTGAATTATTGTTCTCATTCCAAATGAAAAAGTTTTTGTCGACTTAAGAATCGAAGTTTTTTATGCCTTTAACGTAATACGGTATTCAACAAGGTGCTTAATTGCTGGATAAAAGTTGAGCACATGTCGGTCTGCTGGTTAACCGCATCATTTGTTTGGTTTACATTAGTTTGAGTTTTTTTGGCAGCATCTTCCTGAATTCCCCTTAAGTTCCTTAAATTATCTGTTAAAACTCCGTTGAATGAGGAGTTTAAATCATTTCGGGCTTGCCCGGCCTCAGTATTGCCTTCTCCCAGCGGTTTAGTTCCATCTTTTAAGAAAACAGGGATTTGAGTTTGGAGGGCGGTGTAAACGTTTTGGAATTTGGTGATGAATGTCAGCCGGTTGGCCTGCGCAATACCTACATTTTGAAGGGTCTGGATGATAGCGATCAGGAGGCGGATAATGCGGTTGAGGACCATTGCTTTTTCAGAGCTGTTCCCGGCAAGGGAGGAGCCGATTTTTTCCAAATTGATCAAAGTGGCTACATTCTCATTGCGCAGAGCAATGACCCAATCAGAGAGCATTTGGCTGGGCATAAAATACCCTTTATTAATGATAGAATCCTGATAAAATTTATTTAAACGTTCTTTAAAAGCTGTAGGCGAAGCGTCAGGGGAAAATGCGTTAAAAATCGACTCATAGGTTGACAGATTTTGAAAAACAAGGGGATCTGAACCAGAGGGCGGAGTTAACAGGGCCAGACCTGACAAGAAATTATGCCAATTGGTGATAAAAGTTGCATAATAACCTAAATTTCCTGCCACAGGTTTTTGCGGATAGGTGTAAGTGCTTAAAAATTCGTTGAAGGCGCGAATGAAAGGATTGTCCGGATTAGATGAACTGAAATTAGGAGCGGGTGAAACTGCGGGGGGAGCAACTAATACTTGCCAATCTCCGCCAGAGACATTGCCGTTTGCATCGACCTGGAAATTCAGCGCCGAAGCAAATTCTTGCAATAAACCGTGATAGAGCCCGTTGCCTCCCGGGGCTCCTATAGCATAATTGATGCCCGCCTGAAAGGCTGTAAAATTTGTAAAGGAATTGGTAGGTCCCGTAGGGCCAGGGGTTGCAGGCAAGCTGAACTGTTCAAGGTAGCTATTAATGGTATTAGCTGTATTCAGAGGAATGGGATTATTACTATCAATAGAAATGGAATAAGGCAAATAACTAGGTGGAAGGCTGGTCAGCTGGTTGTTGGCATAAAAATTTGGAGGGCTTTCAGGGAGCGGAATCTCACTGCCTGTTATGACATGCGGAATAAATGCCAAACTGTCTAAAAAGCTTGCATTATGCAAGATGTCATTAAAAAAAATATCACTCATAAATTTCCTCCATAATTGAGCCCGGGGAATTGAGTCGTTGCCTGGATGCTCAATCTATTATTCTGTATTAACATAGATCCTTTATTGGCCGATCTTTTGCGCCATTTTTTCAATAATTTGGGTTACTTTTTGCAGCACTGTGCTGGCTGAAGTATAAAATTGCTGGAACATAAATTGAAAATTAGCGACGTTTTGCTTTTCAACATTGTTCAATGATTCGGCTGCAGTGATCGCCTGTGTAATACGGTCCTGGATCTTTCCAACGTTATTAGCGAGCGTCGAGCTGACTTTCTGGTCCTGATTGTCCAGGATCCATGTCGAGACGGCCGATTTCATCATTAGCGCCAGCTGGGCCGAAGGGGCAGTCATGGTAATGTTTTTGAAGGCATTGCTAATGTCTAAGGTTACTTTGTAGACAAAGTTGGCAAGCGTTCCTTCTACCGAGCGTGTATTATTGGGCGAAATCTGTTCTAAATTGATCAGGTCTTGATACAATTTTTGTTTTACGGCAAGCAATTCTGTAGCCGCGGTGTTAGTTGGTGAGGCCACAGGGAAGACCTGGCGGAATTGCGCACTGGCCATAATCTGATAGATCTGCGTATATTTCTGAATAACGACGGCCTGGGTATTGGCTCCTTTGCCAGCGGTAGACCCCCAGTCAAATTCCAGCACATGCTTTAATACAGTCGAGGCTCCTGTCAGAAGCGCTAATTCGGTGCTTAGGGTGGTTTTATTGGTTAGTGCTCGGGATTTAGCAAGTGCAAGGTCCTGTGCATAAGCAGCGGCGAAAGTTTTCATCTCGGTATAAATGGCACCATTTTGACCGCTTGCAATTTTTTGAAATACATTTTGAAGTCCTGCTACCGCACCCGAAGGGATTTGGTTGGTATTATTTGGTGGAAAGGCAAAATCGCCCCGATTAGTGACTGTGATTTGGTTGGAAATACCTTGAATGATGGCTAACCGATCTAATATCGCTTGAGTGGTGCGCAAGCTTTGTTCTAATGTTGAAAGCTTGTCGGCAAGAAGTTCGTTTCCGGCCTTGACATACTCAAGTTCAACCATGCTCTGCAGGGTACGCGTTGAGTTAGTTGAGACGCTTGCTGCTGCATTGACAATGGCTTGTACTCCAAATCCTGCCAAGCTTTGCCAATTTCCTAACAAGGTCACTTTGTCTGCCGAATTGGTAATCGGGTTATCAATTGTAATTCCCGCCGCCCTCAAAGATTTGAACAGCAAATCCAGGTCAATTCCCATTTCGGCGGTCATATAAAAAGTTAATGGGGGATTTCCGTCGGTGGAACCATTCAGGGCCAGATTTCTGAGGTTTGTCATAGCAAGCAGGGCATCATCATAATCGGACGCTTGCAGGGTTTCAAGGGGGGTGGCTCCCCTTTTTGCGAATATTTCCTTTAGAATGGCGACATTGTCCAGATATTTCTTAAGTACCGCTCCACTCGTATATTCGGCACGATTTGAAGGAACTATTCCTATTCCATCAATTATTAAGTCCATATAAGGCTCCTTACATTTTTGACTTAAGCTTTAGCGAAACATTGTTTCAAACAATCAGATGGAATTGTGCCTAGATTAAGTCCCTTAATATTAATACTCTCTTTCACTATTATAATAATTAGCACATTAAAAAAATAACTATATATTTTTTATCTTTCGATTCCTCTATTAATTTTTTCAAATAACTGTCCCAATAAAGTAAGCATTGCAGCAGCAGATTTATAAAATTGTTGGAAAACAAAAAGAAAGCGGCGTACATTTTCACGCTGTCCTTCTTCCAGGTTTTCTGCAGCTGATAGGGCGCTTGAAATTCTATCCTGAATCTGCCCTCCCTTGTTTACTCCGGCGGTGTCGTCAATTTTAAGGTTCTGATTGTCAATGATCCATGTTTTAACTCCGTCGATAAGTTTTTGCTGCAATTGGGGATCGCTGGTTGTTAACCCATTAAAGGCCGCACTAATGTCTTTTACAACCAAGTAAACGGCATTGGCCAAAGAACCTTTTGTGTTTCGATCAACCGGTGCAGGCAGGCCTGTAATTGGATCTACATTACCGGCATTGGCTGCTTCAAGCTCAAGCATCTGATTCCACAAATCTTGTTTGGTCTTTAAGAGTTTTTCGGCTGTATTGGCTAAAGGTACGGCAGAAGGGAAGATTTGGGTAAAGTAAGCGCTTGCGCTTGCTTTATAGGCCTTTCTGTATTCTATAAGGCCTAAAAATGATTTAGTAGTAGTTACTACTCCCGTAATTGGATTTGTATTAGTAACCATGGTATAGTTTAAAGGGAGCGCATACTCAGGTATGGGATTGTTGACTTGGATTTGATTGGCCAGATTTTGAACCGCAGTCAATGAAGTCAATACCCTTCTGGATAATTCAAGCGCTTCTTCTAAAAGGGACATTTTTCCTGACATTTGCTGGTTGCCTGCCCCTACAAATTCAACTTCCAAAAGGCTTTGTAAAGTTTGGGAAGGGGAGCCAAGAACATTTAATTTAGTCACTGCACCCGTTCCAGGATTCGTTACGTCCACGGTGTATTGGTAGGCATTGGGCAGAAACGATAAAGCTTTATTAAGCGACTTTAAGACGTCAATTTGAAATTGAGAAAGATTTTGCCAGGCCATAAGGGTCCCGATTTTTTCTCCGTTTGAAAGGGGAGCGGCAGCAGGATCTGGAGGTATTCCCACCACAGCCAAAGTGCGCATGATGTCATCCAGCTGAGCGGCCATATCTTCATTCATAAAACTTTTAAAAGTTTGCGTCCCATTCGTATCATCCACTCCTTGCTCGGCCAAAAGTTTAAGTTGGGCAACCTGCCCTATTATGATGTTATAATCATTTGCGCTAAGAGAGGATGGGGCTTTTTGAAAAACATTTTTTATGGGAATGATCAGGTCTGTGTATTTTTGCAGTGCATTGTAACTATTATATTCGGAGAAATTCACAGAGGCGACCCCTATTCCCGTTATTGCCATTTGCATAGTCACTCCTTTTTATTAATCCAAAATGGATTAACAATTTAATTAACTAATCTCCTAAACCCCTATTTATATTCTAACATAAAAATATTTATTCCGCAGTAAACATTAAAATAAATATTATTTATCAATAAAGGGGGAGATCTTGCTTACATTTATCTCTGTAATCAGTTTTGGTTTGGGAATGAAACTTTTATTATAAATAATTAAAAAAGATTCGATTCTAAATTTATTTAAAATGTTGACAATAATTTTGGTTTTCCCCGCCACTACATTTTCTTTAATCCAATTATTCATTAATTCTATAAATTTGATCTCATAGACCAGTTTTTCTACTTCCTTTTTTTGCGAAGGCAGGTCTAATTGGTTATATGCCTGTGAAAAATAGTTTTTTGTTGCAGTACAACGATTAGCGATGATAGCACCTCTGGAGCTAGCAAAATAAATAAAAACGGGGATTTTTTCCCGGTTATACTCTTCGAAGGTTATTTCACTGAATTTCATATCACCCCCAAATAAAATCTTATGTCGGTTATGCAAAACATGTGCCAATTTGGAAGGAGGGTATTGGTAAGTAAGGTGAGATAGTATTGACAAGGGTATTGATTTTTATATGTATAGGAAGTAGTATAAAATATATGGAAAAAACAATATTTGAATGGGATCAGAATAAGAATGAAAGCAATATCCTAAAACATGGTGTTTCATTTTATCAGGCTGAAAAGGCTTTTTTAGATCCACATAGGGTTATTTACTCTGACCTTGACAATTCCATTACTGAGGATAGATTCTTTTGCTTTGGTAAGGTTGAAGGCGAGATAATGACAGTAAGATTTACTTATAGAAACTCCATCATCCGCATATATGGAGCAGGGTTTTGGAGAAAAGGAAGGAAAATATATGAAAAAGAACAAAACTAAATACACTGACGAGCCAATGAATGTTGGTAAAAAGGTTAGAGATTTTTTACCTTCACCTGAGCAATTAGTTTTAACAAAGAAAACTTCGAAGATTACTCTTAACATTGATACACCCGTAGTAGAGTATTTCAAGCATGAAGCTAATAAGCATAACGGTCATTATCAATCGATGATGAATGCTGTTCTGAAGAATTACATGGATCATCAAGGGGGTTTAACCGGCTCTTAACTTACTACTCACAAATTTTTCTGACAGTGACAGGGGTTTTAGCTGTTGTGCATTGCTTTTTTGATTAATTGGATATCCTTTGGTTAGTTTCAATGAAGTCACCTTTCCTCTTATTAATTCATCAATTTTGAGGGATAAACATAATCCAAAATAAATTAAAGATATGTAAGCAAGGTAATGAACAATTTTTTCATTAACCAAACTTACTATTTTCTCATCTAAGTACTCTTCTGAGACTTAAGTAGCCATAATATGTAAATACGACACCCATGTCGAAGCGAATGTCTGGGTGCTTGAGCCAATATGAAACGAGTTGTGAAAGAATGGCATAAATTATTCGCAAACTATCCCATTTTTTTTTCAAATTGCTACTACCTGAAGCTTCGCTCGTTCTAATTTGGATAAATTATTTATAAATAAATAATGGCACTGGCACGGGGTAGAAACAGTATATCCATTTCGGATGATTTCTGTCCCAACAGTTCGAATTATCAACCTTGAAATATTTTTAGGAATTGTTTGAAGGTACTAGAGAACAGACATTCCAATGAAGTAATAAAATCGACTAAAAACAATTTTTTCGGGTTTCCCATAAATACCTCTTATCTAACTCTCTTCCAAATCGATTTCCATTCAATAATGTATCAACTATTCCACGCAAACTTTTGTGAAATCATCAATAACGGTTAACATTTGAATTCTTCTTCCGCTATCAACTGAATTACTTACAAAATCTAACGACCATCTTTGATTAATGCTATTACTTCTAGCTCTTACCTCTCTAATTTCACAGCTCTTTTTCTTGTTCCTCTTTTACAGTTCTTGATTGGGGGGTATCATTTGCCTTAGAGAGAAAAATAATTTATTCACCTTTAAATGTTTCGATTCTACTTACCGACCCAAATATGATGAGAGTATAAATTCGGATATTTCCTATCAAAATCAAATTGCTGCTGGGTGTGAGGATCAATAAAATTATTTGAGTTAAGATCTTTAAACTACTGTTTTAAAGAGCTGATTCTAAAATTAAATGATGAGCTGTGATTTTTTTATTCATAGAGCATCTAGATTGTTTAATATTTCTTTTGCTAAAGTAAAACAAAAATGGTCTATTATTACAAAGAATCTTTTTTCTGAAATCTCGGAGATTATTTCTCTAATTTTACTTTCACTTAAATTAAATGTTAGAGCAATTTAATTAATAAGTTTGGCTTCATTCAACTTTCTTAGAATAGAAAATCGTTTCATAAGTGATAGTATAATTTTATTATTGGTAGTAAAAAAGTACGGTAGATAAAAACTATAAAATTATCGCTTCATTAATTCTCATTCAACTTCAATAAATTCAACGAAATAGTATAATCAATATTCATATTAAACTTATTTATTTTAATATTTATCACTTTGCCTATTAAGAACCTGTTTAATCTAAGATGCTAGCTGAAGAGTTACGCCTCGTAATATTTTTTAGGCTTTGTAAATTTTTATAAAAAAGCAGATTTTGAGATTTCAGTTCTTGTTTAAATTTAATTATATAATTTCATTAGTGTGCGATATAATCCAAATTTTGAGGTGACTCCCTTTATCCAACTTATTGATTAATAAAACATTTGATTTAATAATCATCATCACCCTATTCTAAGATGCATAAAGCTAACATTATGAACGTTAAAGAGTAAAATTTAAGGAGGCTGCAATGAATTCTATAGGACAAAAATGCCCTTTTTTTCATGGTGATTTAATAAAATGCACCCGCAATAATAGCTTTAAAACGTCAATAAAGCAAGCAAGGTGGAATTGTAGCTCTACTCATGCAAAAATGAATGATATTCGACCTACGATCCAAAAGTCTACGGGAGGAGTTACAAAGTTTCTTAATCCAAAAAATGATTTCGCTTTCAAGAAAATATTTGGAACGGAACGAAATAAGGATATTCTTATCCATTTTCTGAATGATATGCTTATGTTTAAAAATAATGGACACATTGTAGATATTAGCTTTCTGAAGACTATACAAGATCCAGAAACTGCTAGCAAAAAGACGAGTATTGTCGATATCCTATGTACAGATCAGAGTAAAAACACCTACATAGTAGAAATGCAAGTGGTTAAAGAAAAAGGGTTTGAAAAAAGAGCTCAATATTACGCCTCTAAAGCTTATATCTCCCAGGCTAACATAGGAGAGGAATATTATAATCTCAAAGAGATAATTTTCTTAGCTATATCCGACTTTATCATGTTTCCTAATAAAAAAGACTATAAGTCAGATCATGTGATATTGGATATGAAAAATCATGACCATGATCTTAAAGATTTTTCCTTTACGTTTTTAGAGCTACCCAAATTTAATAAGGATATTAATCAGTTATCAACAATGATAGACAAATGGGCATACTTTTTCAAACATGCTGAAAAAACTTCAGAGGAAAATTTGCAGAAACTAGTGGGTAACGATCAAATCATTGAGCGTGCTTTTAAAGAGTTAAACCGTTTTTCTTGGAATGATGCAGAGCTACTTACATATGACCAAGAAGCGAAATATGAGGGCGTCCGCCGTGCTCAAATAGACTATGCAAAAGATGAAGGAAGAATTGAAGGAAGAATTGAAGAAAGGGCTGAGATTGCAAAAAATTTGATTAATGAGGGAGTGCCTTTGCAGCTTGTAGAGAAGGTAAGTAAATTGAGTGCAACCGATGTGCAAAAATTTGCTCTTGAAATTATTCAAAATTCCAAATCTCCGAACTCTGAATAGTAGACTTAATGTAATCGCGCTTTCTTGATAAAAGGAACGCAAGATGAAGCCAAATAAAGGATTCTCCAAAAAACGAAGTATCTTAGGATCTCCTGTAAAAAAGAGGTCAAAAGCCTCAATAAAAAACAGGATTAAGCTATAAATCATTTCCGAAATCAACTAAAATGATGTAAGGAATGAACTGATTTTTCATTATTGAAAAGTCTTTTCTCGAGTACTTACAAGCATATTCAATTTGAAAATTCGACTAATGGTATAGAATTAAAATTATCATTTCCGAAATGGATAATAGTAGTTTTGGCCCTGTCTGCTCTGTCATTTATTTATAAAAGATTATCCAGTTCAAAGCGAGCCTCTGGTAGCACTTTTAAAAAATTGAATACTGAAAGAAAGTCATATTTTGAGGATAAAAATTTATGCCATTCCTTCAAAACTCAGTTTCATATAGCTTTACCCAGGCCTTCGATTTGCTCGACCTGGGCTATAATATAATGGCCCTACAAGCCTTCTTCAAAGATATCCTGATAAAAAAATAGTAAGGTTGGTTAACAAAATAAACTCGAGGCAAAACAATTTTTTATCGGGTTTTAATTCCAGTTTAAGTCTTGCTAGGCATAATAAATTTTGTTTCATCAATTCTAAAATAAATATTGCCTAATTTCGGGTTATTAGGTATCAAAGAAAGCTGATCCTTAATCTAGCTACCAAAATTTTGAGAAAAAGATATGAAACACAATTTAAAAGAATACATTGATGAAAATGGGATGACATACCGTCAATTTGCTGAACAATTAGGCATTCGGCAAGATTCTTTGAAAGGTATTGTCTACGGGAAGAAAAATCCAAGCGTTAGTTTGGCCATCCAAATTCAGATGCTTACAAAGGGTCGTGTCATACTGGAGGTTTTGTCGCAAGATGCGAAGGAAGAGGGGAAGAAAAAAATTTCAAAAAGGGCGCGGAGCTGTTATTAACTCAGTTTACGATAGGGGATATGAACTGTTTTAAGCATCGGATAATGTTTTTTATTTAAGGTCGCTAAAGTTAAACCATAGCTTTCAGCTGATGCAGCAATGAGAGCATCTGCTAAACCGACACTATGGCTCTTTCCAAAATCTCGTCGGTAAATTCCTCCTTTTTGGGCAATTTTTAGGTCAAATAACGTTACTTGAAATTCTGTTATAAATTGATCTAGAATTACCTGTTCTCTACCTTCTCTCACACCTCCATAGAGCTCAGCAATTGTAATCGGTGTAATAAAACATTCAGTACTTCCCATTACGCTTTTCATAAAATTTATAGCTTCAGGAATCCCGCGTAGTAAATCAATTATAATATCTGTATCTATCAGCCATTTTTTATTCATTCACGATCCAACTCTTTTCTCAATGCATTAAAATCTGGTAAGTCGTCACGGTCAGCCCATAGCCCCGCCATTTCTTTTAGAGCGCTTTCTTTTTTTCTTTTAGAAAGAAACTGATTATAAATAAATTGGTCAATTGCTTCTCGAATAAGCGTGCTTTGATTTTTGCCCAATTCTAGAGAAAGTAAATTTAACTTTTCCTTCTCATTTTGAGTTAAATAAATTTGTGTGCGAAACATATCCTACTCCCTTGTATACATCTAATGTATACATTATTTTAATGTTTGTCAAATTATATGGGAATTGGATAAGGATAAAAAGACTAAAAAACCTGATTGGATAAATTTTAAAACCATTAAGTTCTGCATAGAGAGCCTATTCTTACCAAAAAATTGTTTCATTTTTGTGACATTTCTGCAATCTATATTATTCACCTTTTTATAATGCAATTTCTTTAATCATTTATTGATTGTGATATTATTTTTTTAATTCTTTTTTAAATTGGCTAACTGCTTTTTAATTAAGCACGCCTTTTTACTCCCATAACTTTCCAAAAGTCCTCCATAGTTTGGTAAGCAGTGGCCTTTCCTTCTAAAGCTTCTTGATGAGCTTTGAGAGTTTTTTTGTTAACCTTCTTTTTAGGTATATTAGGCTCAACATAGGAGAGCATTAATTCGCCTAAAGTCATCTGTTTTTTAGCTGCCAACATTTTAATAGAAGATTTTATCAATCGTACACTCCAACGTGAGTTGACTTTTTCTGTATGTTTTGAATCATTTATATACTCCAAATTTATTTAAGCTATTCTAAGGTGAGGAACCCAAGTTTTTTTTACAAAAGGAAGACAGATTAAGGTTAGTTCCTCTACTCTAGTGTATTAAATTTATCATCAACTCTGCTATGCTTAGTTGGTTTTTTCAAGCAAAAGCAAATATCTTTCTTAAAATTCTAAGTTTAAAAAAGGTTTTGATAGGAAAATAAAATAATGTATCAATTTATCGTTGGCTTTTTATGCCTCATTACAATCATTTTTGTTGGAATTCCTCTCACCGTCATGTCAATATTTTGGATTCAATCCATACCTCAGAATGTGAGTTTGGATCCTCAATATTCAGAAATTTATAATCAAACATTTGAAGTGCAAAATCCTCTATTTATTTGCCAATGGTCAGATACTAAAGATTTCTATTTGGATTCTTCTAGTGGAGATATTGATATTGGTGAAATAGAAAAAGGAACACGGCTTCGAGTGAAAAAAGTGACTAAAAGTCAAGGGTTCGCTTCAACTAGAGTGAAAATTTTAGTCAATATTGATCACCCCCAATTTTCGACTTATAAAGCCATCTCTGCGGATGATCTCATTCTAAGATATTGTAATTTGGGTTATAGCGATAACTTAGCTCTATTTGATCCAAATTATTTAAAAAATATCGAAGTTAATACCCTCCAAAGGGCTGTTCAATATGAAGATCTCGAGGCTATTAAACACCTAACCTTAAATGAAATCAATCAACAAAATATGGATGGGAAGGCCCCTCTTCATTATGCGCGAAGTCTTGAAATCGCAAGCTATCTTTTGAACAATGGCGCCAATCCAAATATCACTGACAAATGGGGCAAAACTCTGCTCCATTATGCAGCCAAAAATAATCTATATGATATTGTCCATTTGCTTGTAACAAACGGCGCTTTAATCGACCAAAGGGATAATAATAAAGATACTCCTCTTCTTATTGCAGCAGATGCCAAACATTTTGATATTGTGGTTTATTTATTGAGATCTGGCGCAGATCCATTACTAAAAGGTCAATATCAACAAACAGTGTTACTAAATGCAGCGCATCATGATCGACTGGATGTTGTTAAAATAGCCCTTCAATTAGGTGCTGACCCTTTAGCAATTTCTGAATTAAGTACTATGTCAGGTGTCCTCTTTGCCGCGCGAAATAACAACCTCGAGATGGCAAAACTCTTCATTGAAGCTGGTGCACCTGTAAATTGTGCCAATAACAGCGGAGAGACCCCTCTCCATTATGTATCTAGAAATTTGCCTATGTTGCAATATTTTATCGAAAATGGTGCTGATATCCAACGGGTCAATAAGCATGAAAAGACAGTTCTTCATCTGGCTTGTTCTGGAAATGATTTAAAATTAATTCAATATCTTTGTGAAAAGGGTGGGAATATCAATCAGGGGGATAGTTCGGGAAGATCTCCTTTTATTGAAGCTGTCAGTGCAGCGGTCAGCTATGAAAATATGGAAATTATTAAATGGCTGACTAAAAATGGCGCTGATCTTTGTCAAGCTAATAAAAAGGGGGAAACACCGCTTCATCTTGCACTTTATCTAGCACATGATTCGAAAATATTAGATAGAATAATCAGGTGGCTTCTTGAACATGGGGCCCGTGCAGATCAACCGGACAAGAATGGAGTCACACCGCTAAACATTGCTGAAAAATATGAGAATCAATGCAAGGGAATGAAGGACATAATAGAGTTATTGAAGATGCATAAAAACTAACTTTTTCAAAAAACTACCAATTGGCTTCGTATTGCGCATAGTGAAGGTGGTAGCCTTTGAGATGATCATGGCTTTCTCGGAGATACTTACCGCGAATTATTAAGTGAAAATTAGAGATTCGAAAGATAGGATTTGTAATCACCTTAGCGTCTACATCTTGCTACATATTATTAGAATATTTTCATTTAAGAAACGGAAAGCTTAAAAATGTAATGCAAAGATTTTACAAAATTAAAAAAAAATCTTGAAATATAATAAAGGAAAAAATATAAATCTCCGTCTTTAAGAATTTTTAGAGAATGGAGTACCTTTGATGAATACATTATCCTTATCCGAAACTGAAGAAGAAATTTTTCAGGCCAATGTAAAAAAAGATAAAGCTTGCATTATGGTCCATACCAGCAAAATAATGGAACAGCAGTATAGAAGAGAGTATGAATTTCTTGACTGTACATCTTATTTTCAATGTTCTCGTTGCCAAAATTGGTGCTATAAAAGTAAATGTAAGGTCGCTTGCGGGCATTGGCATTTGCTGCGTTTGACCTCTGAAGAAAGGGAGGCTTTTCTGAAAGATCAAAAAACAGCCAGCATCAACATTTTGAATCATCTTCATGAACTGATTCCAAATAATGTAAATGAAAAAATTGGTCTTGTTACCTATCAAAATGGGATAAACAATAACTATCTAGATGATTTTCATGCAATGGGGAATGAAATTAAAAGTCATTTAAATCCTGAGCAGCCTCTTTGTATTGGTATATACAATCAAACGAGAAAAATTGCGCTTGATCTTTGTCGAGTTCAATGTGAATTTTTCGGCTGTAGAACTGAAATTGTCAGAAGTACACGAAAAATGTTTTCCACTATCATTGACCGACTAAAGAAAAATTATTCTCATCCTAACTGGCTTCATATTGCGCATAGTGAAGGTGGACGCATTGCTCACGATACTTTAAGTGGCTTAAGTTTTGAAACAAATCAATATTGTCTGAATCATTTAATTGTGCATACTTATGGTTCGATCCAGCCGATTGCAAAACACGCGGCTAAAGTAGTGAATAATTTTTATACTTCCCATGATATCGCTTATCGCCAATATGGAGCACATTATGAAAAAAATGGTAATTTTGAAGTAACTGTGATCAATAGTCAAAAAGCTCCATTAATACCCATTCCAGGTGACCATGGCTTTCTAGGGGATACTTATCCGAAAGCGCTTGAACAAAATATGAAAGAAATTAGAAAGATAGGATTTTATAATGCTAAAGATTAAACTTTTAATTGTTTGGCTTACATTATTTCAAATACATTTTTTAACTGCTGATGAAAGAATCGTACAATATCTTTTTCAATTTTTAGAAAACTTTGCTCATGATATAGAAAAAGAATTAAATCTCCAATGCAGTGGTAAATCTGGAAGGTTAAAAAATAAAATCGAGGAAACTAAAATAAGTTTTTATACTCAAAGGCGAGCAACCATTGAAGAAGCTAGGGCCTTGCAAGTTTATGTAATGGAAAAACTTGTTCAAAAAATAAATGATGATAAACAGCTACACCCCTATTTTTTTGAGGAACCGTTTACTTTTAAGCGGGTTGATATTTCAATTGATTTTAATGATCCTTATAATCGCAGTTATTATGATGGAACAGTGACTCAAGTTCAAAATATCAATGAATTAGCGAGAAATATAGAAAATAGGAATAAAATTTTTTATAGTGCTAAAAACCCCTTTACCAAAGAAATTTATGATCTTTTGATAGAACCTTATGAAGAAGCAGTGAGATTAGCCGAAATAACTCAATTGAAATTTCCTTATGTCCATCCTATCAAGGAACAAGAAGTAGAATTTGATCGGATGTTTGAAGCACTCACAATAGATTTATACAAGAAGCATAAATTATATGTTCGGTTTATTGGGGGAAAAATGACCAAAGGTATTGAAGAGATTGGGGCTCGTTTAAGATTTTTTAAACCAGTGACAATTCAGGAAGCAAGAAATTTAGAATTTTTAGTCATCAATCGCTTATTAAGTTTAGTTAATGAAAATGAGATTTTAAGAAAGCATCTAAAAGAGCATCCATTTTCTTCAAATCGTTTAAAAATATCCATTGAGTTTTTAAAAAAAACAGGCGCTCCTTACTATAATGGGAGTATCGATGAGGTTAAATTTAATGGAAGTGAATTTGCCTATCTAAGCAAACCACCCGATCTCAAAGAAGGTCGATGGGAAGCAGGAAAAATACATTATGAACCTTCTATTTATCATCAAGAAACTTACGAAGAAGCTAAACAAGCTTTAAAATAATACTTTATTTATAGTGCACTAATATTTTCAGACTAAAAATTGTATTTTCTATAAAAAAATTAAAAAAATAATTTGCGTTTATTAATACACTATCCTTATCCGAAACTGAACAAGAAATTTTTCAGGTTAATATTTGAATCTCTTCATTGAGCTGGTTTCAAATAACGTACATGAAAAAATAGGTATTATAACCTATCATAATGGATCAACAATAATTTTCTAGATGATTTTCATGCAACGGACAATAAAATTAAAAGCAGACAATTCTCTACAAAGATCAAGAGCAATTTTTCAGATTGTATATACCAATACAAAGAGGTTGTTCGGGATTCAAATAGTACTATAGTACACGAAAAATGTTTTCGACGATTATAGACAGACTGAAAAAAAATTATTCTCATCCCAACTGGCTTCATATTGCGCATAGTGAAGGTGGACGCATTGCTCACGATATGCTCACGATACTTTAAGGGGCTTAAGTTTTGAAACAAATCAATATTGTCTGAATCATTTAATTGTGCATACTTATGGTTCGATCCAGCCGATTGCAAACCACGCGGCTAAAGTAGTGAATAATTTTTATACTTCCCATGATATCGCTTATCGCCAATATGGAGCACATTATGAAAAAAAGGTAATTTTGAAGTAACTGTGATGAATAGTCAAAAAGTTCCATTAATACCCATTCCAGGTGACCGTGGCTTTCTAGGGGATACTTATCCGAAAGCGCTTGAACAAAATATGAAAGAAATCAGAAAGATAGGATTTTATAATGCTAAAGATTAAACTTTTAATTGTTTGGCTTACATTATTTCAAATACATTTTTTAACTGCTGATGAAAGAATCGTACAATATCTTTTTCAATTTTTAGATGATTTTGCTCAAAATATAGAAAAAGAATTAGATATACAATGCAGTGGCAAGTGGGGTGATCTAAAAATAAATATTGAACAAGTTAATGTTAGTTTCTATACACAAAGAAGAGCAACAATTGAAGAAGCCAGGGCATTGCAAGTTTATTTAATGGACAAACTTGTTCAAAAAATAAATGATGACGAAGAGTTGCAGCCCTATTTTTTTGAAAAACCCTTTACTTTTAAGCGTGTTGACATATCAATTGATTTTAATGATCCTTACAATCGAAGTTATTATGATGGAACAGTGACTCGAGTTAGAAATATTAATGATTTAGCTGGTGTAGTGGAAAATAGAAATAAAATATTTTATAAGGCGGATGATCCATTTACCAATAAAATTTATAATCTTTTGGTAGAACCTTATGAAGAAGCAGTAAGATTGGCAGAGATTGCGCAATTAAAATTTCCGTACGTCCATCCTATCAAGGAGCAAGAAGTAGAAATTGATCGGTTATTTGAAGTACTCACAATAGATTTATACAAGAAGCATAAATTATATGTCCAACTTCTTGGGGGTAAAATGACTCAAGGGATTGAAGAGATAGGAGCTCGTTTAAGATTTTTTAAACCTGTAACAATTCAGGAAGCAAGAAACCTAGAATTTTTAGTCATCAATCGCTTATTAAGTTTAGTTAATGAGAATGAAATTTTAAAAAAGCATCTAAAAGAGCATCCATTTTCTTCAAATCGTTTAAAAATATCCATTGAGTTTTTAAAAAAAACAGGTGCTCCTTACTATAATGGGAGTATCGATGAGGTTAAATTTAATGGAAGTGAATTTGCCTATCTAAGCAAACCACCCGATCTCAAAGAGGGTCGATGGGAAGCAGGAAAAATACATCATGAACCTTCTGTTTATCATCAAGAAACTTACGAAGAAGCTAAACAGGCTTTAAAATAATATTTGTAGAGTTATCAAATAATATTCGATTGAATACAGCTATGATTTTAAATTTCGCATGTCTTTCCCATTACGCTCTTATAACCTAGAATGCCAATCTCCCTTTTTACATCATTTTGAGGCATATCCCTTTTCCTATAAATCCCTCAATAACAAAAAGCCATGAGTTAAAATGAATTTAAAGAAGCAAATACTCTGCTGAGAAGATTCATGAAAAAATTCTAAAGATTTTACCATTGTCACGGATTAATTATTTTAAGCTTTTAATAAGGGGGCGACCAACTCTCGATCTTCAAAGGGTTTGATCTTTCCAGGTTTAGTTTTATGCTGTAGCTCGAGAATTGAGTTGCTAAGCACCATCGGATTAAAATGGCGATTTTTGGAATAGGAATGAAGCTAAGTGTTTAGAATAAAATATTTTGAAGAATGTAGCGAAGTGCTAGAAATGTTTTTTAAGAATAGAAAAAAAGACCTTCTAACGAGCCCATTCCAAATTCAAGGAATTATTTTTGGTTAGGTATTTTCATAAAAAAACATCCACTATGTTTTCTTCATTAAACAAAGTAAAAATATCTATAAAAATTGAAATACTCAAGATTAAGAAAAAATTAAATTTACATAAATTAAGTATCAATTTATGATGTTTAACAATTAAAAATTAGTTAAATGAAGGTAGTGCTTATGTTAAATATGTTTAAAAAAACTTTTAAATTTAAATTAATATTGATTTTACCTGCTTTAATATTTTGTTCAAGTCTATTTGCAGCCTCATGTCATGATGATGATGACAACTATGAAGATACAGAGCATTTTTTATATAAAGGTATAGAATGCTGTTGTTGTTATAAACATTGTTTATGCTTTGGCTTATCTATAGGAAATGAATCTTATTGTTTCCCTAAAGATAAACCAGAACATTTAAAAGATAAAGCTAATTTGGTTTGGCATGAATTTATGAAGGGGATCCTAAGAGCAAAATTGGAAGCACAATTCAGCTATACAGAAAAAGAATTGAAATATTTAATTTATGACGTTTATGGTAAATGGGGAGATGAGGAAAGAGAAGTTCATTTTCTATCTGAATATTTGGACATAATCCAAAAACTAAAAGAAAAATTTAATAATGATCGTGTAAGAAGTATAAAATTTTATAATGATTTATATAATTCAGGCAAAGAAAAAGATAAAAAAGATAAGCATGTAAAAGAGGCGGAAGAACGTTATAAAAATGGGTGCCAAGTATTAGAGCAATTACCTTCCCAAATTATTTCATTATATAAAGATATGATATCAAAATGCCCTCATAAAAGTTTTTTGACTATCTATAATAGAGGGTTATTACGTTCTATGGAAGGAGATTGGGAAGGGGCATTAAATGATATACGATTAGTAATAGACTCTAATAAGCTTAAAAATGACATAGTTTCATCAAAAATATGTCAAAAACTTGGAGAAGCATGTATAGAATTAAATCTATTTATAGAAGCCATAGATTCTTTAGATAAAGCCATTAATAAAGCTCCGGAAAATAAAGAGGCTTATTTTTTTAGAGCAGCGGCATATTTTGAAATAGGCAATTTCGAGGAGGCCCTAAATGATTATCTTATGTCTGATAAAGGTAAGTCATTTGCTAAAACGATTAAGGCACCTAAAGGCTTTAAACAATCACTATTAGAAAATCTTTGCATAGGTATGCAGGAAGGATCAGTTGAATTTTGCCCTTCCCTTTGCAACAGCATTTTTGGACTTTCAACTTGTATCTGGGCAGCCCACCCTTTAAATCCTCAAGTATTAGATAATGCAAAGGAATTCTCGGAGGTTTGCTATGAAGCAGCGAAAATTATAATCAATACTTCAAAAAATATAGATTGGGAACAAATTGATCAAAGTATCGCTGAAAGTCTCAAAAATCTTGATAATTTAAATAATGAAAAAAAAGGGGAAGTAATTGGCCATACTATTGGTAAATATGGAGTAGAGATTATCGGTCAAGCAATAATGTGTTTGGGTGCTGCAAAAGGTATAGAGTTATCAACAAGTACTTATACAACATTACAAAAAATTAAAAATTTAAATAGAGCTTGCAATTTGGAATCAATGGCACTTTCAAATGCAAACAAAGAAAGTATGATTGCATCAGCATGTCAGCATTCGGTTAAAAGAGAATCATTTTTTAAGAATTCAAAAATCATAAAAGATTTACAAAGCAAACATATGAAAGGAGCTCATAACTTTGAACCAATGAAAAGCGAATGGGTACATCCAGATCCTCAAGGTCTTTTAACCAAATTTAGTGGGACTGGAATGCCAATAAAAAATGAGCATTACAGCGTCCCAGGTTATAAAGAAAGAGTTGACTTTGAAGAAATCATAGGCTATTATACAACTAAAAAAGATCCGAATTTGAAATTGCCAACTACTAAAGGCATTATACATTATAGTAAAAAAGGAGCGCATATAGTACCTTCCCATCCGGAGGGTTATTAATATGTTGTATTATTTATGAATCAAATTGAATTAAGATTATCAGCTATGGCTGCACTCTGTGGAGTTATAACATCTAATGTAAGGAAGGTTTCTATTGAGGCAGAAGATAATTCTATAAGGGTTTTCTTCTATTATAATGAAAATCCTTCAGAAGAAGAAGTCGAGTTATCAGATATTGCTGAAACAGAGATAATCGCTGACTTTCCTAAGATAAATTTAATAAATAGTGAAAGAATAGTCATAAAATATCCAGAAAAAATAAATTATAATGGGTATTTAATTTACTCGCGCTTTGAAAAGCCCCCTAACGACAATGAAAATTTTTAAATTTTTCTTTAAATCAATCATTCGCCTCACCCAATGCTATATGTATCAGTGCTAAATCAGTTTTATTTCAAGTGTATACTTAAGAAGCCATTAAATTTTTGAATTTAGGGGCTTCTTTCTTAGATAAAATGAAGCAAAGTTTAATCATTATTTATGTCCTTTGTGGCATTTTATAAAATCCTATTGTTCATCATTTTTAACCATAATTTTTTAACATAAAGAAATGAAATGGTTAGCAGAAGTATTAATACCCTAAAAATTTAGGGTAAACTTTTACTGTTTTTCATGAAAATGTTAATTTGTAGATTACGTGAAAATAGTTTTTTTTAAGATAATAATAAGTTTTGTCCCCAAAAACGAGCATATCAAAAAATTTGCATTCAATTGATTTAAATGATCAATCAATCATTTTATACCATTTATCAAAAATAAATTTTAGTGCATAATCCTCCGATTTATGGATATCATCGGAGTGTAAAATGGACGCATTTCAAAAAGAAGTAGATCAGCTGACAGGCACGGATTTTTTCCAACTT
>JACDAQ010000037.1 GCA_013695355.1 Candidatus Protochlamydia sp. | reverse complement strand
GTTAAATGGCCGATATCGGTTTCAATCCCAACTTCAAAAAGAAGCAAGATAATTCCAACTTGAGCTAAAAGATGAATTGGATTGCTGATATCAACAAGCCCTAAGATACTTGGGCCGATGATAATTCCAGCCATCAGTTCGCCGATAACTGAAGGAATTTTGAAATAGGCCGCTGCCTCCCCCATTAAACGGGCTGAGAGAAGAATTAGAACGAGTTGAATCAAAAATAAATGAACTTCCATTTAAACCTCAAAATCATTTAAAACACACTGAATATTTTCAAAGGCAAAGCCTTTGCGCATAAGCGCAGCAAATACTTTTTGCTTCGTTTTGTATTCAGACAAATCCTTAGAGCGGTAACGGGTGCGCAATAAACGCACAATCCCCTCTTTTTCATGCTCTTCTTTTTTTTCAGGCCTTTCAATCGCTTGCAACACTTCAGCTGGTAGTCCCTTGCTCCTTAATTGAGCCAGGATAGCATTAAATCCATACCGTTTTTGCCGGCTTTCGATATAGGAGGCAACCCAGGCCTCATCATTTATATATCCGGACGCCTTGAATTCCTTCAATACCCGGTCGATTGTGCTTGAGCGGACAGACCTTTCTCTCAACATCTTGCTTAATGTTTGCGAATGATAGGCTTGAGCAGAAAGGCGCCAAATCACATAGCCTCTCACCCGTTTGTACTCAAACTGTTCGAAAGCAGCCTCCCACTCTTCGTTTGTTGTGCAGGCAGGAAATACTGGATGATGACCCGCCCAGGAGGTGTGAAGGTCTCTCCAAATTTCTCCATCTACAAAGAGTGTCAATACCCCTTTGCGTCCTTCTTTTGGTAAAATTTCAATCTTCATTGATATTCCAAGACCGTTATATTAACCCCAAGCTCAAACATTTTAAGGTTGATCATTGATTCTCATGAGGCGATAACGAGCTTTTTAATTTCCCGATTGGCCATTTTATTGCCTTTTGCCGTCACGCCTTTAATCAAAATTTTACTCATCGGAAAAAGCAATTTTGCGGCTGCCTTCCTTGCCGAAGGGATTAATTGAAGCTCCAGGGTAACTTCTGGAAGGGTTGAAATAAATTCCAACTTCATGCCCTCATCCAGATACCGGTATACCTTCTCCAAAATAAATTTTTCGATGATAAAACGCTTTCCGTAGCAATCATTAGTTTGAGGATCGCGGTAAACTACGCTGAAGGCTGTTTTTTTATCTGCGGCTCCGACATAAGCGACCTTATTGTCATTATGATGGATATACTGCTTTTCAGGGATGTTGAGCACCTGATAGGTACCATCTTCAAATAGGACCAAAAGCTTATCAAAATTAGTGCATTCGATCAGATAGGGGCTGGCAACTTTAGTTCCTACAAAGCCCGTGGCGGGGTCAAATCCGACCTGGACAGTTTTCGTTTCCATCGCCCGGGTATTGACAGCCTGGATTTCATGAATTTCAGTTTTACGCACATACTCTTTAGCATACTTCTTGATCATCTGGTTTAAATAGCGGATGGCCACTTTAACGATATTTTTTAACTCTTTTTCTACATGGCCGAGTTGTTCGGCCAACGAAAGTAGATCATTTTGATTTTTGGTTAAATCAAAAAGCGAAATCCGGCGAATCGGTATGCTGAGCAGACGTTCTCTGTCCTCTTCTGTCGGGATCCGGTATAGCTGCGGATGATAAGGCTCTAGGCTTGTGTGAATGGTGGCATGCACTTGTTCATATGACTTTAATTCTTCGATCAATTTATACAGCCTGTTTTCTATAAAAATTTGCTCTAGGCTTTTTTCAAAGATCTTTTCCTTCAGACGCTCTCTTTCAATCTCAAGCTCTTTTTTCAAATACTCTTGTAATTTTTCAGTATAAAGATGAAGGATCGAATCGACATCAGTTTCCCAGGGATAATCATCTTTGATCACGACTACTTGCGAATGCAGCGTCATTTCACATTCTGTATAGGCATAAAGCGAATCTAATAAATCCTGGGCGTACTGCCCCCTGGGCAATTTAATTTCAATCTCTACTTTTTCAGAGGTGTAGTCATTGATGGCATCAATTTTTATTTTACCTTTTTTAGCCGCTTCATCAATGCTGCGTATTAAGGATTCCGTGGTTGTGCCATAGCATATTTCCGTGATGACCAATGTTTTAACATCTTTTGGTTCCACCCTTGCACGCAAGCGCACCTTTCCCCTTCCGTTTTCATATTCCGACGCATCCATAATGCCTCCTGTCGGAAAATCAGGCAGGATTGAAAAGGGCTTTCCTTCTAAAATGGCAATCTGGGCTTCTAATAACTCTAAAAAGTTATGAGGAAAAATTCGGGTTGCCATTCCCACGGCAATACCTTCAGCCCCCTGCATCAAAACAATTGGAATTTTAGCAGGTAAGTGGACCGGCTCCTGATGACGTCCATCATATGAGGCAAGCGTCGGGGTCAGGTCAGGGTTGAATAGAGCTTCTTTAGCCAATGGGCTCAGACGGGTTTCAATGTAACGCGCCGCCGCTGCAGGGTCGCCGGTGAATAAATTCCCAAAATTCCCCTGCCGGTCGAGAAGAAAGCCTTTATTAGCAATATTGATTAAAGCATCCGTGATAGGAGCATCGCCATGCGGATGCAAGGCCATTGTTTGCCCCGCCACATTGACCACTTTATGTAGCCTGCCATCATGCATCAGCCATAAGGTGTAAAGGATGCGTCGCTGGACAGGTTTTAATCCATCGATGACATTAGGAATGGCACGGTCTAAAATCACATAAGAGGCATATTTAATGTAATGATGCTGCATCAGCTGCTTAAGATCTTCCATAGCCTATCCTTCTGCCATATTTAATGTATCTTCATTGATAAGGTTGTCCATTATGAACTGCTTGCGCTCAGGAGTGTTCTTACCCATATAGAATTGCAGGGTCGGCTTAATATCCGAAAAAGAATGCACGTTGACGGGGATAAGGCGGATTTCGTTCCCTATAAACTGACCAAATTCTGATGGGGAAATTTCACCCAGCCCTTTGAAGCGGGTAATTTCCACATTTTTTTTCAATTTGGCAATCGCTGTTTCTCTTTCTTCATCTGTATAACAATAAAAAGTCTGCTCCTTGTTGCGCACTTTAAATAAGGGGGTTTCCAGAATAAACAAATGGCCATTCAATACCAATCCTTCAAAATAGGTCAAAAAGAAAGTGATCAATAAGTTCCTGATATGCATCCCGTCGACATCGGCATCGGTTGCAAGTATGACTTTATTGTACCTAAGCAAAGAAATGTCATCTTCGATATTCAACGCATTCATTAAATTGAACATTTCTTCGTTTTTGTAAAGCTGGTCCAGTTTCATGCCAAAAACGTTCAGTGGCTTTCCGCGCAGGGAAAAGACCGCCTGGTTTAACGGATCTCTGGAAGCGACAATAGAGGCGCTGGCAGAATCCCCTTCCGTTAAAAATATCATTGACCCTTCGCCTCGGCCGTTCAGATCCTGGTAATGAAATTTGCAGTCTCTTAATTTAGGGATTTTGAAAGAGATTTTCTTTTGCTTTTCTTTGGCTTCTTTTTTAACTGCCGCGAGTTCTCTTCTTAGCTTTTCATTGAAAACAATGCGTTCGACCAGTTTGTTTGCAATATCTGGATGCTTATGCAAAAGATTTATAACCGCTTCTTTTACTTCCTGGACAACTGGGCCTCTAAGCTCGGTATTGCCCAGTTTATTTTTTGTCTGCGACTCAAAGATAGGATCTTTGACCCGCACGAGGACAGTACCGACCAATCCTTCCCTGACATCCACTCCCTGAAAGTTCTTTTTAGTGAACTCATTAACCCCTTTAAGAATCCCTTCACGAAAAGCCGAAAGGTGCGTGCCGCCGTCAGCGGTATATTGGCCATTGACAAAAGAAAAATAACTTTCTCCATAACTGTGCGTATGCAGAAAAGCAAATTCAAGCAGTTTGCCACGATAATGAAGAGGCTCATAGAGGCGGTCTTCGGTAACTTCAGCATTGAGCAGGTCGAGGAGTCCATTTTCTGATTGAATTTTTTCACCGTTAAATTCAAGCAGCAGGCCGGAGTTTAAATAAGCGTAATGCCAGATTCTTTTTAAAATAAATTCCTTCTGAAAACGGTATTTTTTAAAAATTTCCGTATCGGGAATGAATTCAACATATGTTCCATTGGGCTCGCCTGTATTCCCTTTTTTTTGCTCTAATAAAGCCCCTTTGCTAAATCTTGCCTCGACAAATTCTCCATCGCGGCAGCTTTTCACAATAAAATGACTTGCTAGGGCATTAACCGCTTTTGTACCCACACCGTTTAATCCGACTGAAAACTGAAAAACATCGTCATTATATTTGGCACCCGTATTGATCTGGCTAACACAATCGATCACTTTTCCCAAAGGAATGCCCCGGCCGAAATCACGGATGCGGACAAGTCCTTGTGCCTCATCAACTTCAACTATGATTTTTTTGCCATGCTTCATAATAAATTCATCGACGCTGTTATCGATAACTTCTTTAAGCATCACATAAATTCCGTCATCCTGACTGGAGCCATCTCCTAAACGTCCGATGTACATACCAGAGCGTAAGCGGATATGGGACAAGGCATCTAAGGTCTTTACTGTACTTTCGTCGTATTGCTTTGCCATTGAGTGCTATTACCTAGGGTGTCTTTATTATTAATGAAATTTTTCAGGGCAGGCGGCAGCTGCTTCACAACCTGAGCTTGGGTTTATCTCATTGAAAGTAAGGAGTATCGTGCCTTAGATTCGACCTTTCTCTTGAAAAGAATATCAAATCGATATGCTTGAAGAGAGAAAGGGTGAAGATAGGGCGTGAAACTCCCTTAATATCGAGGAGAGAAACCCAAAACTCAGATTCATAGGCATTTTATTCAATTTAACCTCTGGAGAAGTTATGATAAGACGGCCAACCTGGTTGAAAAAAAGGGATTATAAGGATTTTCCATTTGAAAATCCAGTCTTTCCCCTATCTATAAACCTGTATGCTATTTGCAGAGATGAAAGAGCAGCTGAAATTATTTGCTTTAAAGCGTTGATTTGCCTATTTTAACGTTAATATAGGTATAACAATGACATCGATTTTTGCTGATCAAACAATCTTAATAACAGGCGGCTCAGGCAGTTTCGGGCGCGCCATGGCTAGGCGGATT
Source organism: Candidatus Protochlamydia sp. (assembly GCA_013695355.1). Taxonomy (GTDB): domain Bacteria; phylum Chlamydiota; class Chlamydiia; order Chlamydiales; family Parachlamydiaceae; genus Protochlamydia. The sequence continues at coordinate 57,644 of JACDAQ010000037.1, read as the reverse complement.
TTAGAAGATAACGCCTGCCGCAAGGTCATCATTTTTAGCCGCGATGAATGGAAGCAGTGGGAAATGCGCCGGAGCGATCCAATTTATGATCATCCCAAAATGCGTTATTTTCTTGGAGATGTCAGAGATTCCCAGCGCTTAATGCGGGCCTTTAACGATGTCACAATGATCATACATGCCGCTGCCCTAAAGCAAGTACCGGCAGCAGAATACAATCCTTCCGAGTTTATCAAGACAAATGTCAATGGTGCAATGAATATCATCGATGCAGCCATCAATTGCGGTGTTAAAAAGGTGATCGCCCTTTCCACAGATAAAGCTGTCAATCCGGTTAATTTATATGGAGCCACCAAACTTTGTTCGGACAAACTGTTCATTGCTGGCAATTCCTACGTCGGAGCCAAAGGTTACCCCGCCTTTTCCGTTGTCCGCTATGGAAATGTTGCGGGAAGCAGAGGAAGCATTATCCCTTTTTGGCAAAGCCTGATAGGGCAAGGAATTACGTCGCTTCCAGTAACAGATGACAGGATGACGCGCTTTTGGATCACGCTCGAAGAATCGGTACAATTTGTATGTAATTGTTTCAAGCAAATGCAGGGAGGAGAAATTTTTGTTCCGAAAATACCCAGCATTCATATCATGGACTTAGCTGAGGCTGTGGCCCCTGGTATGCCCAAAGAAATCTGCGGAATCAGGCCTGGAGAAAAGCTGAACGAATTAATGATCAGTGCAGACGATGCCCGTCATACGGTTGAGCTGGAAAAACACTATGTTATTTTACCCGAACTGGTGGCAGATGCGGACGAACGCATTCCAACAGAACACACAGGAGTCCCTATTAAAGGAAAACCTGTGCCGCTTGATTTTATCTACGCCTCTAATACAAATTCAAGCTGGCTTTCTGTCGATGATATCCGTCATTTTTTAAATCATATGGTAAAGCTATAATTTAATCGCTAATAAGCTCTTTTTTTTAGATTCGCCAATCGGACCGCCGCCCCCGGAATTGCAATTGAATCCACCTTGAGAAACTAAAGCCTTATTCAATTTGATCGCTGTAATCTCAGCTTCACTTAAAGTTTTTGAGATATGGTAATTATTTCTTTCCTCTTGGGGAATGTTTGTAATGTCATAAATAACAGGCAGAACATTGGCCCCATAATTTGTAGGGTTTTTTCCAATTTTTGGATGAACCACCCCGTCTTTCAAGTTAGGAATATAATTTTTATGATGCGGATTGTGATTTTGAGCCTTATATAAATGTTGATTAATGCGATCCTCAGGATTTTCCTGCGTCGTAGCACCATTATATTTTGATCCTGTATCTAATTCTTTAATGACATATAAAAAACCCTGATCTTCGTCAATACGTGAATTTTTAAGCTCATTTACATTTTTATAAAAGCCAGGACTGAGTAAAAGGCGAATTTTACCCTCCTCGTTTTCATGAAAAGGATAATATTTTTTGGGTGAAAAGGGGCCATCTTTCGGAATAGCATAAGTCGTCTCTTGTTCTTCAGTACGCGATCGACCCCCTGCGCCCCCCTTTCTTTGATTATATAAAGAATGGCCCCCTGCCAGTTTGAAATTAATAAAATTTGTTTCCATTTGATTCAAAACATCCCCGGTTTTCAATGCATAAAGAATACCTAACTCAAAGTGAGTTGGATTTTCTTTTACTGCAGTAACGAAATTTTTATCTGTTATTTTTTTTGGAATTTTAGTGAGATCACTGTTAAAAGCTGTTTTATAGGAGCTCATTCTTTGCGAGTATTTCGTTTCTGTTTTCCCAATTAAAAGCCTTCCATTTTTCTTATTTCTAAAAATATAGATAATATTTTTTATAGAAGCAAGTTCTTTAGGAATAGTAAATTCAATTTTTTTAGCTTTATTTATGGTTATTGGAATCCAATGTTCAGGCTCTTTTTCTTTATAAAATTGTTCATTTTTAACATCTTCAGAAACAATTTTTTGATTATTATCAACTGTCATATCTTCTTCAAATTCTGAAATAAGGGGAAATGGTAGGCTTTCATTAAGAGAAGATTTTGAAATCAAAGGGTTAGACAATTCTTCATCGTCATTCTTAAAAAGTTGTTTACGGGGAGTATCCTGATTATGCTCTATTTTTCTTGTTTTTAAAGATCCGGAATATTCAGGAGTAGGATTTGTTTTTCTTTTAAAAAGAATAGTTTCTATAGTTTCAATTTTTTTGTGATTAAACACATAATTTTCTTTATATTCTGTGTTAATAAAAAAATTATTATTAATATTTTTTTCGTTTATTGTCATTTTTCCAACTAAAATTTAAATGTTATCTTTGAAAATAGATGTTAATACAAACAAACTTAAATAAAAACTAAAATGAAATCTTTAATTAATTGTACCATTTAAATATTTAAATATATATAAATTTTAAAATTTAATTTTGTAAAGAAAGAAACTCTTAGGGAAAAAATACGTGATTTTTTTTCTTAGGATAAAAAGTGAATTTTCTGGGATAAATTTTTTATTTTTTGGAATTAACATTTTTTTTATTCTGCGTGTTCAGTTATAAGGAATATTTTTATCAATGGAGCTAATAAGAGTATGAGAGTGGGAGTTATCGGCATTAACCATAAATTAGCCGATTTAAGACTGAGAGAAGCCCTTGCAAAAATTTGTCAAAGACGTTTCGGCTCCCTCCAATTTGCACAGCACCATCATTTCATTTTGCTATCCACATGCAACAGGACTGAGGTCTATTTTACATCTAATGATTTAACTGCTACGCATACTTACCTGCTAAGCATTTTAAGGCAGGATGTTGAAGAAGAATTCGATCATAAGCTTTATTCATATTTTGGTGTGGATTGCTTTTTTCATTTGACGCGGGTAGCATCTGGCCTGGACAGCGCGATCATTGCGGAGACTGAAATTCAGGGACAGGTAAAAAATGCTTATGAGACAGCCAGCCATTCTGGCTTACTTCCAAAAGAATTACATTACCTTTTTCAAAATGCTCTGGGAATTTCCAAAAAAATACGTACTGAATTCCAGCTTGGGCGTGGCATGCCAAATTTAGAGCACGCCATTTTGCAAACTGGGCGCCATTTTTTTAATCATTCAACCGATGCTCGTATCCTTTTTATAGGTGCATCGGAAATTAATCAAAAAATTTTGGCTTTTCTCCAAATTAAAGATTATTCCCATATTACGGTCTGCAACCGATCGGATGACCCCTCTTCCACTCTTGCAGAAAGATATGCGATCCGCCAATTAGCCTGGAGCAAACTTTCTACGTGGCATCAATATGACTGGATTATCTTTGGGACCAAATCGCCAGACTATCTCATCAGGGAATCTGATTTTTGCAGGCACGCCAAAGGTCATAAATTAGTCATGGATTTATGCGTGCCGCGCAATGTTGAACCAAAATTGAGCCTGGATCCTCGTATTACTTTATTGAATATTGATCAGATTAACAGGCTGCTGAAAATCAGGCATCGGGGTATTACTGATGCACTAGGAAAAGCTGAAAGAAGAATTAATGAAGAAACACATCGGCAGACTGCCCGCTATCTGCATAAAGAACAATCCAAGATCGTCCTTTTAGCCGCATCCGCGTGACAGGCTGCTTAAGAAAAAAAATTACGGCAGAGCTCACACAGTACACAGAAAAAAAAGAAGTTCTCTCTGTACTCTGCTTACTGTAGATTAGCCATTAGAAGTCAGCTTTACCGGGATGTCTTGGAAAAGGGATCACATCTCGAATATTCTCCATTCCGGTCGTAAATTGCACTAACCGCTCGAATCCTGCACCGAATCCTGCATGAGGGACGCTTCCATACTTTCGCAACTCAAGGTACCACCAATATTCCTCTGAAGGAAGATTGACCTCTCTAAGCTTAGCTTCCAAGTAATTTAACCGTTCCTCTCTCTGACTGCCCCCAATGATCTCCCCCACCTTAGGAACTAATACATCCATGGCAGCCACCGTTTTGTTGTCTTCGTTGGAGCGCATATAAAAGGCTTTTATCTGTTTTGGGTAGTCTGTCAATATGACAGGCTTGCCAAAAAATTCTTCTGCCAAAAATCTCTCGTGTTCCGATTGAAGGTCCAAACCCCATTTGACAGGAAATTCGAACTTTTTGTCCGCTTTTTCCAAAATTCGCACGGCATAAGTGTAAGAGGCACGTTCAAAAGGAGTATTAATAACATGCTCAAGCCGCTCGATAAGACCAGGTTCGACATTTTTATTAAAAAATTCCATGTCTTCTCTGCAGTTATCTAAAACGTACTTAAAAATGTACTTAAGGTAGGCCTCAGCGCAGTCCATATTATCATTTAGATCGGCAAAAGCCATTTCAGGTTCAACCATCCAAAACTCAGCCAAATGACGGGAAGTATTGGAGTTTTCTGCTCTGAAAGTGGGGCCGAAGGTATAAATATCTGAGAGAGCGCTTGCATAAATTTCACCATTAAGCTGTCCAGAGACGGTAAGATAAGTCGGCTTGCCAAAAAAATCCTGGGTATAATCGATTTTCCCTTGAGGAGTTTTAGGTGCATTGGCTGGGTCAAGAGTTGTCACTTGAAACATTTTTCCCGCTCCTTCGCAATCCGATCCGGTAATAATCGGCGTTTGAATGTAGAGAAAACCTCGACTTTGAAAAAAGAGATGTGTGGCAAAAGCAAGGGCATTCCTTACACGCGTAACCGCGCCAATGGTATTTGTGCGAGGACGAAGATGAGCAATGGAGCGTAAAAATTCAAAAGTATGCCTCTTTTTCTGCAAAGGATATGTCTCGGAATCGCACTTTCCGATAATTGAAACTTCTGTTGCATGCATTTCAAGTGATTGTTCTTTTCCCGGACTTTCAACAATTGTTCCTTTAACCGTTACCGATACACCCGTTGCAAGGAGATTAACTACATTGGCATAACCCGGAATATCGGGTGTGGCAATAATTTGAAAATTAGATAGCGTAGAGCCGTCATTGATCTCAATAAAGGTAAATGTTTTTTGATTACGCACTGTTCTTACCCACCCCTTGAGGGTAATTTCATGCCCGATTAATACTTGGCTTTCCGATCGGGGCTGTCTTAGGACTTTTATTTTTGTGCGCATTCTCCACTCCGTAAACCGTTAAGCATTTGTATTTCTTTTTCCCAAAGATCTGGTCCGCCAGGAGTTTCTAAATACTTTGGCAAATGGCGCGTCCGCGCATCATTCATCAAAAATTTAAAACACTCCCAGCCAATTTTACCTTCTCCCAAGGGTTGATGACGATCAACCTTCGACCCAATGTCCTTCAATGAATCATTAAGATGGAATGCATATAAATGAGAGAGGCCGATTACTTTGTCAAATTCTTTTAATGTCCGGTCCCATGCTTCTTCGGTTCTAATATCATAGCCGGCCACAAAAATGTGGCATGTATCGATGCAGACTCCAATCGGGATGCGGGATTCAACAGCATTAATTATATAAGCTAATTGTTCAAAACGATGTCCAATTGACGAACCCTGTCCCGCGGTGGCTTCTAGAAGAAGGCGGGTTTTCCCTTGTTCCAAATAGGGCTGGACCTGCAATAAACTTTCAACAATGAGATCAAGACATTCCTGAACATCGCCAGTCAAGGAAGCTCCTGGATGAAAGTTAAGGTAATGCAAACCTAGCTGGGTGGAGCGGACCACTTCTTCCGAAAAGGCTTGACGGCTTTTGACTAAATTTTCCTCATTGGGACAGCCTAAGTTGATTAAGTAGCTATCATGGCTCATTAGCTGGTTTAATTCAGTCTCTTCTAAAGTTTTTTTCCACAAAGCAATATCTTCAGGGACAAATTGTCTCCCTTTCCATTGTTTTTGATTAGTAGTAAAAAATTGGATTGTAGTAGCGCCAATTTTTTTTCCTTCAAGCAAGGCTTTATAACCCCCCCCTGCAGCTGATGTATGCGCGCCCAGAAATCCGTTCAAATCTGTCATTAAACCTCTGATATAAATGACGCATTTTAGCAAATGACTCCCTTATTGACAAGACTGTTGTATGATTGACAATTTTATCAGGGCAAGTTAAATAAAAAGGTTAAAAAAATGAGAGGACCTTATGAATTTGCAATCAAGTTTTTGGAACATGCAAAATCCCCAATCACAGCCAGAATCAAATTCTGTCGACTGGAAAAATTTGGATGCAGAAAGAAAGACCATTAAGGGATATCTTAAATGTTTAGATAATAAACAGATAGGGTTTGGACTGGTCTACTTTCATAAGGAGGATTTTAAATTATATCCCCGTTCATCGATATCAAGTAATCATTTGCTTCAATGGATTGCTACAATTGGGACAGAAGGAGCTACATTCGAAGCCGTACAAGGAAGCTTAATTTTACTAATAAAAAAAATTGAGGCTATTGCTTCAAAAATCAAGCATTTTGAAGCACAATCAATCGAAGAATGCACTGAACAATCCCAGGATTTTTTTTTAAGATGGGTTGAGCTGGATAAACTTGCAAGGACGACAGCCAAAGCCGGTTTAGAACAACTTTCTTTGAACTATTCATATGCTGAAAAAAAAGATAATACTATTTCACTTAAAAAATTTGGAGAAGATATCTTTACTAAGATAGTCAATCTCAAAAAAAACCTGCTTCTTGCATTGCGGCCCATTACAAAAGATTTAGAAATTTATTTAAAACTGGATGAATATGGTTTATCTGCAAGGAAGTTATTAAGAAAACGTGTGATTAATTGCCAAGATACACGAGAGGTGGAGTGGAATCCCCAAAATGGCGTTTATTTAAATCTAACTATGCTCAAGGATAGCGCTCATAACGTTCGTAAAAAATTAAGATATAAAGCTGAGGAAGTTAAAAATGCAGCTTGTTTAATTGATCTTCCTACACAAGCACAGTCTCTGCCGGTTCAAAATGGCGCGGCTGTTTGGGTTCCTGTAAGACCTACCTTTTTAAAAAAAATTATCTTTCAAGAAGGGGTTGTAGGCACGTGTGAAAGAGAAGTCGACTCCACCAAACATTTATGTAATCTTTATTACAAAATAGAACAGCCTACAAAAAGAATTACCCTTAGTACGGGTGCTATCGACAGTTCATTAAAAGGGGAAGAAATGGGGGAGCTGATTCTCAAGCTTACAAACGATTACACCCCAAAAAACAATCGGTGGGTCCTGCATCAACTCAATTCTTTTTTCAACGAAAAAGAATTGATCCAACGGGTCCATACTCAGGCTATAACCATTGATTCACGCTTGAAGAAGGAAGCGAGAAGTTTTTGTTTCATGCATATCAACACAGCCTTTAATGCTGCTACGCACCTTGATAGTGAAGATCCTCAATCTCTAAATGAAATAAATATTGATACTCTGGCCCAACTGGCTAGGTATGTAATGGAAGATGTGTCCCACCTAGTGGTCGATAAATTAAATTTTGAATGTGATGAATGGAAAAATTTTGAACTTTCTTGTGAGGACGTCTACGCCCTTTCTTATGATATAAAAAAATTAAAGGGGGGACTGGTAAATGAACCTATGTTGAAATCAGAAAAATCCTTATCTAAATCGCAGCTCATTTCTTCTTCCTCGGTTGAAAAGGGAGTAAAGGAAGAAACAACCTCATTACAATATGGAATATTAGAAGATAATGCTATTGAAATTATGCATGAAAACAAAATAACTGAATTTAGCGAGAAAGCTATTGACCTGAGTTCAATAAAATTTCAGCAACATGAAAAAGTCATTAAAAATTTAGAAGAAACGCAAAATGAACTGAAAGAAAAACTTAAAGTCTTATACAAAACCGTCAATGCGCTTAATAGTTTAGCTAAGGTTGAAGAAAATGAGAATAAATGGGTACTTATATTAAAAACTTTTGAAATGGTTCTGAGGCTTCAATTAAATGTGAAGGGCACTCCCCCTCTCTCTCGCGTGAGTGAAATTGAGCTTTTTATTTTACTTTATCGTCTCTTAAATATAAATATGATCGTAAGTTGTTGGAGCGGATTGGACCGGACAGGAGCAATTATTGCAGTGGATGATTCTATATCTCAACTTGAAAGGATGCTATCCCATCAACTAAAAGAATCAAACGAAACAGATGAAGTAATACAGGGAAAAGTCACCCAAAATATTTATGACTTAATTATTTGCCTTGATTCCCGTCGAGAAATAATTTTTAAATTAACAAATCAAATTTTATATGAAAACCCAAATCTTAACATCATCAAAGATGAAAAAAACATTGTCCCCTCTAATAAATGTGAAGAGATCGACCATTTTAATCTGCGCGAACAAATATTGGAAAAAATTCAAGATCACTGCCGTAATTCCCAGAACCAAACAGATGTAAAAAAAGCCGAGGCATTAATCAACACATTATATTACATGGAGATATTTGCTACCCACCTCTTAGGCCCCCAGTTGGAAAAAACTTTTTATAGCACGGGAGTTTTTGGATTAAAATACCACCATGATCGTGGCTATATCCGAAGGACCGTCACAGCAAATGACCATCCTATTGAGAGATTGCCCCAATTCATATTTTTAAAAGATAAAACTCCTATCAAACTCATTAACTATTCTGAAGAAGGATATGTGATGGAAAGTTCGACTGGCCTCACCAAAATTTGCAAGATCTTGTTTCTCCGTTTAAGCAAGCTGCGTGGTTCTTAATTAAAAAAAACACTTGAGATGCTAAAACATCAAAAAAACTAAACATTTAGCAAATTATTTAACATGATAGGCAGGATCGCTGCCGCGGCAGGATGGGCAAGAATAATGAAAAAATAGTGTCTGCAAGTATTTGTCATGTACTAAGAGAAATGTGGCCATATCCTGCCCTATCCTGCTGCCGCAGCGATCCTGTCTATCTTGTTATTCATAACTCCCCCCCCACCATTTTAATTTTTGTTAAAACTTTACCGTAACTGCTCCTGCTGATTTATGTGCTTGTAAATAAAATGAGGCATCGTGATCATAGTGCTTCAAAGCCCCTAGTTGGCGTATCTATAACGACCCAATTACTTGACTATACCTTGAAGCAACCCCCCTATTTATGAACGATTCCACCCACACCATCCGCCGCTCCGCAAAATTATTTTTCTCAGGCACTCTGCTCAGCCGCATTTCAGGGATGTTAAGGGATATGGCGATGGCCTATGCCTTTGGTACTAACGCATCTGTTGCTTCCTTCATGGTAGCTTACCGCCTTTCACACGTCTGCCGAAGACTATTTGGCGAGGGGGCGTTACAGGCGGCCTTCATTCCTCAATTTGAGGCCCTCCGCCACGAGAGCTCAAAGCGTGCTTTCATTTTTTTCCGCGACCTGGCCGCTACTTTGGCATGCTTTTTATTGACCTTTATCCTACTCGGCTGCCTTGGAGTGGGTTATTTTCTAACATCCTCCGAAGCTAGTCCAGTCAACAATGAAATTCTTTTTCTTACCCTGCTAATGTTTCCCAGCCTTTTATTCATTTGCCTCTTCGGTCTGAATGCTTCCTTACTGCAATGTGAAAAGTGTTTTTTTACCCCTGCGGCTGCCCCTATGGCTTTTAATTTTATTTGGATTGGGGTAGTCTGGCTGATTAGACCCTTTTCTGCTGAAAAAGCCATGCCATTGCTGGCGATTGGAGTCATTGCTGCCTGCCTTCTCCAATGGACCATGACGGTACCCAAAACATGGAAAGTCCTAAAAGCAGGCCTGGAGGGATCTTTATGGAGCGATGCCCGCCTTTTTTCTTCTGATGTTATGAATATGGGAAAACCCTTTATATTAGGCTTTATTGGCGTTGGCGCATCGCAAATCAATGTTGTGATCGATTCCCTGTTTGCAAGGTATGCTGAAGTGGAAGGGCCGGCTTTATTATGGTATGCCATGCGTTTGCAGCAGCTTCCCCTGGCCCTTTTTAGCATTGCCATGGCGGGCGCCCTTTTGCCCCCGTTGACCCGTGCCATTAAAGCGCACGATTGGGAAAAGTACACACATTTTTTGAATGAGGCCATTCTACAGACCTTATGCCTTATGATCCCTTTGACTATGGCTATTTTTGCTATTGGAGACACTGCCGTGAACCTAATTTTCGGCCATGGGGATTTTTCAAATTTATCTGTCTGGGGTACGGCAAGGTGCTTATGGGCCTATGGAATTGGACTTATCCCCACTTCCCTTGTCCTTCTGCTGGCCCCGGCATGTTATGCTCAAAGCCATTACCGCATGCCTGCTCTAGCAGCTTGCCTGAATATGGTTCTAAACTTTATTTTAAATCTCGTTTTTATCACAGGTTTTGGCTGGGGCGCGATGAGCGTAGCCCTTGCAACAAGTATTAGCGCATGGGCCAATCTAATCCTCCTTGGCAGCTTTCTTGCAAGAAAAAATGCTTTGAAGCTATCGCCTGCCCTGCTTCAAAAAACCTTGAAAGTTTCTCTCTCTTCCTGCCTGGCTTTTTTGGCAACGGAATGGTGGCGTGAATTATTTTATCAGCCAGCATCCTCCCTTTTGTGGAATAGATCAATAATTTTCCCGCATTCATTCCTTATTCAATGTGAGAACGCAATCTCGCAATTTTTTTTGTTTGTTCTAATTTTTTTTATCTCATGCAGGTTGTTAAAGATCACAATCTTTTCGCCATCAAAAATAGGTGGTATCCTTTGATTCAAATTAATGATTCTTTTTACTATTAGTGAATATTAAAAGGCGGATTAAGAAATTTAACGATTCGAATCATTTCAATCACAACTGTTATATATATTTTTTTTAAGCGTGGCTATATTGACTTATATTGTATAAAAAGATATTATAACTTTTAAAATTATAAGGTTCAAAATATGAATTATTTTTCAAGTCTAACCGGCGCTTTTACAAATTTAGTGTGCGCCATGACAGGTGGCATAACCTTGCAAGGGAATGAAAATGACAAGGAACTGGAAGAAAAAATATTCAATATTTTTGAGGAACAAATTACACCTCAATATCAACATGATACTATTAATCCTAAAGTATTACCAAAAAAATTTTATGTTTGCTTTAAGCAATCAGAATCATGGACTAAATTTACTCAAGCCATTACAAACATTGAACAACAACAGCTTGAATTCAATGAGAGAAATGTTATTAATTTTTGGAAGCAAATGATAAAAAACATAAATTTGGCCTATATTTCTTTGGGAATTAATAATCCAACAGAAATAAGAGAAGAAGCAAAAGAACGTTTAAAAATCCTTTATAAGGAAGCTGAAAGGCAGATTCAAAATAACTGCCGTGAATTTTTAACCAATCCTCAAAATAAAAATCCAAGAATTGTTGAGTTCGTGGGTGAGCTTTCTTTTGCCTGGCAAAAATTATGGGTTTTTCGCGAGTGGTCAGAAATTTCTTTGGACAGTTCAAAAATGCATGTAAAGATATTTGAAATTAATAATAATGAAAATTTGGACATGCAGCAGTATGTTAGCTTTTCGACTAAATGCATTGTAGGAATAAAAGAGAGGGATTTATATTGCAAGCCTAAGGAAGTGAATGGTCAAAATTTTATGGTATGCGTACCTGAAAAAATTGAGATCTTTCAAGATTTTTATGGACCGCTTACCCCCTATTCCATTGAACGTACCAATGCTAATAATAATGAAATCACTGCACAGGCAGAAAAGCTTTCACGAATTACTTTATCGGCTTTAGAACGTGTAAATCATAAGCTAGCCTTTACAATTCAAAATGACAAGATGCAAAGGTACACTCCAAGACTTCTATAAAAATCAAAAAACATCTTTCAATATAGACATAACAACTTCTATAACGATCAAGCAGATAATCGTCCATTCCAAGCGGCTGGAATGCTGATGGTTCAATTCATTACCAAGCATTTCAAACAGTTCATGGACTACATCTAACCGTTGATTAAGAACTTCCACGCGTGTGTCAATATCTAAATAATTATTTGTCATTGCATAAAGTGGTTCTAACTCGGAATACTCCCAAAAAAATTCAGGCGTATCAAGGACATCCAAATGAAGGTTGATCGAACTCCTTTCAATAAAAAGTGCCCCCATCTTTCTTCTGATCTCACGACGCGAAAGAGGAATTCTTCCATGCCTGGCCAAATCCTGGGGGATGTGTCTGGTATCGCTAAAAGTTTTTCGAATGGCATTTTCAAAGGTTCCTAATTTGACAGACTGGGCTAAACCATGGGAAATCGCCAAACGGTTAAGCACATCCCGACTGGGCAACGTAATTTCGTCCTCAATGATTTTAGGGGCCTCTCCAAATATAAAGGAAAATTCATCAACTTCAATTTCATTTATAGGAAGAGAGTGATCTTCAAAATCCTTAATTTGTTGGAGAAATTCAAGACATTTTTCGTGGGAAAGGCCCCAGCAGACTGCTGCACCGTAAGAAAAATAAAAAATATCACCGATAGATTTCCCTGGAACAGGAAGGTGAATAACATCCCTATAAAAAGTGGCATTCTGATGCTTCAATTTTTCATACAGAGTTTTAATGTGATAAGAGGAAGCCGTACAATAGGCCCTACAGTCCATAAATGTCCAAAAAAGTATGAAAAAATAAGATATTTGCGAAAGAGGGGACTTGAACCCCTACGAGGTTTCCCTCACTACCACCTCAAGGTAGCGCGTATACCAATTACGCCACCTTCGCAAAGAAATGAAATTATATCATGCTAAAATCTTATAAGCAACTATTTTTTAATATATACCCAAGTGAATTCAAAAATTGGAATTTGGACTAGGTCAAAACCCGAGGTTGGCGTATCTAAAACGACCCATTATAATAATATGGGGTCGTTTTAGATCCGTCAAACGCGGGAGCTTTCACGCTAGTCTAAATTCAATTTTTGGGTTCAATTGGATATACATCCCGAAAATAACGTTCGATGGCTTGTACTCCCCTATCTGAAACTTCAATCCCCATTAAATCGCGGATGCTTCGACATTCTGCAAGCCGGTATAGCAAAGAAGGGTCTTGCATCAGACAAAAATTTTGAGGTTTATGGAGAGAACAATAAAATTCCCCTTGGGAATAATAAGCCTTTGTTTCCAAATGACTTTGACAATCGGAGCACACAATGGGGAAAGAAGCGAATCCCTCATGCTTCAACACCTTTAAACGAAAACTGGCTGTAAATTGTTGAGGATGGGTTGAAAAAGGGATTTTATCAAGATAGGATATTAGTAAAGCAAAGAGAAGAGGTGCTGGTTTCCCCACCCATTGCGTCTGATAAAGAATTTGAAGCAGTTCGCAGGCTGCGTTTAAATGGTCCAAATTATTCCTCAATGATCGATAAGAATCGAGCAGGGCAATATCGCATCCGCTATAAATTTCTCCTCTTTTTTCCTTATAGATCACTTCGGCCCGGGTCAATGGAATGCACAATCCAAGAAGTCCTCTTTTTTTGCTTCGGCTACCGCGAAAAAGAACTTTAATAAGACCAGCCTGGAGCGTAAAATAAACAAGGATTTGGTCGTAATCCTGGAAAGGAATAACTTTTAAAAGGATGCCTTCGGCTGTTTGAAATTCAGATGACATATAATTGAAATTAAGGTTTTTTTTCTTATAGCTTAGCGCCCAGGTAGTTAAAACGAAAGTGTTTTTGATTGGGGGGGCTTTTAGGTGAAGATTGGGATGCCTAAATTTCCTAAAAGAGGCGAAGTTTAGAGGGCCAATTTAGACCCTTCTATTTGAACAGAAATAAAAAAAAACCATGCTTAGTCATTTCAAGTGATGAAGGAAATGAAGTTAGCTTCAGAGTTACTGTAGCAGCTATTCTACGATTAATACTATTTATCCATTCCAGGTTAAAATACTTATGAAAAATAAAGAGGGGAAAGTTTTACTTAATCAGATTCGGACAATTGACAAGCAGCGCTTGGATGGCAAAATAGCCTCTTTGGAAAAAGAAACAATGCAACAAGTTGACAAAGCCTTAAAAATTGCCTTGGCATTAAATTAACTCACTTATATGCCTCTCAATAAACGTGTAATATTATTTGGGATCATTAATCCGTTAACCGTGATATTTCATCCTAATTTAGATTCATAAACCTTTGACTTATATTTTCTTTCTTTCTATAGTTTATTTCCAAGCATTTATGCGTCCCATAAGTTAACGCACAAATTTCAGCACCGATAGCTCAATGGATAGAGTACCCGGCTTCGAACCGGGTGGTTGGAGGTTCGAGCCCTCTTCGGTGCAATTTTATGAAAACACCCATTTTATCACACACTTCTGGCTCATACGCCCATTTCATCCAAAACCAGCTTGGCAAAGGATTTCAGCATGCTTTGCTGGTCTATCAGGAGTTTTGCCGGACAGGAGCGATTTTAGCCCAGCACCCTGCCTTTAATAATGCTCCCTATCTTTTAGAAGCTATTCTTGACCTAACAGATTTTTCTTATCTCCCCATTTCTTCCAATTTGACGGATGGTAAGACTGGAAAATTTCTGCTTAAAACTGCCGACGGACTTTCAATTGAGTCAGTGCTAATTCCCATGAAAGCAGGCGGAACATTATGCGTTTCTTCCCAAATCGGATGCCGCATGGGTTGTACATTTTGTGAAACGGGAAGAATGGGCCTCTTGCGCAATTTGAAAGTCCAGGAAATAGTCAGCCAACTATTTACCGCCCGTTTCCTTTTAAATTTTTCCGTGCGAAATATCGTTTTTATGGGGATGGGAGAGCCTTTCGATAATTATGACGCAGTCATGCAAGCTGTCAGGGTCCTGAACGATCCGCTTGGTTTTTCATTAGGGACCAATCATTTGACCATTTCCACCAGCGGCTGCATTGAGGGAATTGAGCGTTTAATGCAAGAACAAATGCCGATTCCAAATCTGGCTGTTTCATTGAATGCTCCCACAGATGATCTCCGTAATAAATTAATGCCGGTCAATCGGAAGCATCCTCTAAAAGAACTGTACGAAGCTTTAAAGGCTTTTAACCATAAAACTGGAAAAAAGATTTTAGTCGCCTATGTCCTGATGAAAGATCAGAATGACACACTCGCCCAGGCTGATTTGTTAGCCGATTATTTGACAGGCCTTTCAGTTAAAATTAACCTGATTCCTTATAACCCTCAAAGCCGCGACCGTTTCCAGCCTCCTGAGCAAGAAATTTTGGAAGCTTTTACAGCCCGTTTACGAAGTCGGGGTTATCAAACTCTTCTCAGGCAAACCAAAGGGCAGAAAATAATGGCGGCATGCGGACAACTAGGCGATCTGGAGCTCAAAAAGCTTAAAAAGCAGGCTGCCATGGCATTTCAGATATAAAAAACTCATTATAAAACACTTAAAAAATAATAGTAAAATTTTAGTTCTTAAATTTCATTCAAAAAAAAATTCATTCATTTTCTCTTTGCAGGCAGGCAGTGACAATGCTATAATAAAGGCGGAATAACCCGAGCTCTCGGGTTTCTCTCCTTGAACATAAGCTAATTAAAACAAAGAAATCATTGAGGTACCTATGAATCGCAAAGCCAAAGCCTTAGAATTTGTTGATGAAGGATACAACATTACAGTTACTGGAAGACATGTGCAGATTACAGATTCGATGAAAGACTACGCGCTGGAGAAGGTTTCAAAGATCGAGCGGTTCATGAATCGCATTATTGATGTGAATATCATTATGGATATTCAAAAGCTTGAACACAGGGTAGAAATTATTTTTAAGGCCGGCCATACCAAAGTGACAAGTCAGGCTGTCACTAATGACATGTATGCGTCGATCGATAAAGCTGTTAATAAGCTGGAGAGACAAATCCTGCGCTATAAATCAAAATTGCAGGACCATCATGCTAAAGGCTTGGCTGTCATTGATATGAATGTCAATATTCTTAAACGTCCTACAGATGAAGAAGAAGAAACAGAGCTTGAAGAAGAAGAAACAGACAATTCTGAGGCACTAAATGGGGAAGCGGTTCATGAAATAGTGCAAGAAACACGACCCTTGAAGACCCTCACTGCTGAAGAAGCGATGATGAAAATGGAACTTTCTCAGGATTCATTTTTGCTCTATAAGAGTGAAGAAGATTTGAAGCTGAAAGTGATTTACCGCCGAAGCGATGGAAATTACGGAGTCATTGAACCCCAATGCTAAGTACAATCCGCATTTGATTTTTGCATGTTTATTGGCAATTTTCTGGATCCTATATATAATATGCTTCAGAAGTTGCCAATAATAGCTCAAAAAATCATATCTCTAACCAAAGCCTAAGTTATGCAAGAGGTCTATTGCCTGGTCCGTTCTAAGTGGGTTTCCGCAACTCCCGAGGAAGAGGTTCGGCAGAATTTATTGATCCATATGACCAAAAATTTAGGGTATTCTAAAGACTCTCTTTCAGTAGAAATGACCTTAAGTGAAATGCCCCATCTTCAGAATTTTCCCACATCCCATTTTCCTAAAAGGCGCGCTGATTTGATTGTATGGGCTGCAGGGATCCATCCTGATTTCCCACTCTATCCCTTGCTAATGATTGAATGCAAAGCTATTCCATTAAACTTAAAAGCCGAAAGGCAAGTGATTGGCTATAACCAATTTCTTCAGGCTTGTTTTGTTGGGTTGGCCAATCAGAAAGAAATGCGTCTGGGATGGTTTAGCAGGGAGAAGCAAAAATATGTTTTTAAAAAGGAAATTTTACCTTACTTTATTTTGATGGATTCTTTGAAGAAAAAATAAATAGTTTTGCTCTATTGCTCCCTTCGAAGCTCTTCCTTCTCTATAAATGATTTGAGCTGTTCAACTTGATCCTGATTTCTTAAATTTTCCACCGACTTTTCTATCTTATCTCCACCAAGTCCTATTATTTCTCCCCCTGTCAAATTTGTAATTGTAATTTGCACTTGCTTATATAGCAATTTCATACTTAGATAACATGGTTCATCGTTTGTTATACTTTTTTTAGATAATGACTGTAATTTTTCTTTAACCTCAATCATTCTATTGTTTATTATTTCTGCTTTATTTTTAAGCAATGTTAATTCTTCTGTAGATAATTTCGTGTAATCTTGTCTATCAAGATAAGCTGCTCCTCCTTCCCCTGTAGCTCCTTCAGCCGCAAGCATCTTTTTTATAGAACGGCCACTCTCTATATGATGAAGATCCGTTAATGCTTCTGAAAAATTATCATAGCAATTTATAATTTCACTTAATATGGCTTTATTTTCTTGATGATTCATTCTTTCTGATAAAGTATTTATAGCAAGTTTGAGCTTGGCTAGCCCTGCGTCATCAAAAGGAGATTTAAAAAAGTTGTCCGTTTCACCCAAATTAGTAATTAAATTATTAAAAGATTGTACGAAATACTGGTTATATTCAGTATTGTTAAAATTCTTTATTTGAAGATCTTTTACTCTTTCCATGGTTGGCAAATTGTCAAAATCATTAAAACTTTTAATGATATAATCAATTTCACCTTTTATTTCATCTAATTTGTCTGTGTTTGGAGAATCATCAAGTATTTCTCTTTGTTTTTTTAAATCAGCAATATTATCATTTAATAACTTCGTACAATCCTTAATTTGTTTGTCATTACCTTTAATATTACTTTCTGTATTTTCTATCAAAATATTACAAGAAGTTATTTTTGCTTTAATATTTTCTTCATCTTGCCCCTTCGCGCTTTCTAAATTTTTTTTTAACTCATTTAATTCATTTTTTGTTTTTTTTATTTGTGTATCAGCTTTCTCATTAAGATAATTTGATTTAATAATTTTTTCAGCATTGAAAATAACCACCCGTTCTAGATCTCTTGTTATTTTTAGTTCTGGAGCCACACGAGCTTCTTGAATAGCTTGCTTTTGCTGAGTATAAGGTATTTTTTCGGTTTTCCCTTCAATAACATTTTTGCTGTCTTCTGAAAAACCTAAATTTTTAAGAATGCTTTTATCTTGCGATTTAAAGACAAAATTTTCACCTTTTTTTTCTAAAATTCCAGCATCAACTAATTCATTTGCCTGGTTTTTCAATTCACCGTCCAGTAATTTAGACAACTCCTGATTTGCTTTCGTCAATTCTTTAACAGATGGAATATGGTCATCATTGGAAACTAAAAGCTTTATAGTAATGTTTGATAAATTTGAATTTTCTAAGGATTCTTTAGTATACTCTCCATCTTCCTTTTCTATAAGCCCTAAATCTTTACACATTTCACTTAAATTTCCCAGTTTTTCCATATGATTTACTCTGCTTAATTCTGCATTTGTAAGGATAAGTTCCCTGATTGGAAGATTTTTAATTAAATTTGCTTTATTTTGATCATTGCTGTTTATATATTTGGTTAAGAATTCCTTTGTCTTGTTAGATATTCCAGCAGCCTTTAGCTTGTTTTCATCAAGACTAAATATTTCTTTTTCAATAGATAATCCCCCCTCCTTTATTGTCACAGTTTCTTTTTTTACTATTCCCCATTCTTTACAGTTCTCAATCTGATTTTTAATATTATTTTGTTTTTGTGGTGCATTTTTATTTTCCATAATATTTCTAAAAGCTAATGCTGCCATCGACATAGGCACCATGACCGGAAAAGTAAGGGCAGCGGTACCCAAAAAAACCGCATTAAATATACGATGCCCAAGTTTTATATTCCCTTTGCCTTCAGACGTTAGCCTTTCTCCATGCCAAGCCAGACTCTCCCGGGTAAATGGAGTAGAAATGACATGATTTTCTATAAAGTTTGAAATTTTATCGAGGATAGAAGTTTTAGAGAAAGCTTCCGTTCTATTTAACTCAGCCGTAGGATGGCCTATATTTAAATTATCTACATTCTGATAATTTTGAGGGATATCACTAAAATCTTTTTGAGGCATTCCAGTAACCATAAACTACCTTTTATATTAATTTAATATCCTTATTATTATTTATTATAGTATATTTAGTTTATTTATTCCTTAATTATAATTAACTGTTTTTTTAGTTATTATTGTATTTTACGAACAATATTTGAGAAATTAATGAATTGACAAATTATTAAAATTTGGTTTTAATAAAAATAAATAGAATGCAGATTAAACCCAAAAATTGATGGAAATAAGGATGGATCCAAACTTATTAAGAAGAAATATGGATCCCGCTTATTTAAATGCACTCATGCATGGAGAAATTTCTTTAAAAAAAAAAGCATCTCCTGAAGAAAGTAAACTCGAAGTAGAGATGGCAAAAGAGATTGACAATTTTGCTGAATCCTACTCAATTGAAGAAAATCCTAATCATCCTTCTTTGCTCTCTGAAAAAGCTAAGCGTGATCGCATGAAGATGGAGCTTAAAGAAAAGATGAGCGCTACCCAATCTTCGCTAACAATCGACAATGCCATGGATTTATTATTTTCTGAAAGTCACCGTTATCTATCTAGAGAAGATAGTGAGCAACTATTACAAGAGCTTTCTGAAAGTATTGATTTTCTTAATGATATCGGAATAGAGAACTTTGCCGAGGCCAATTTGCAAGAGCTCGCCAATATCAGCGATTCAACCATAGTGGCAATAGCCGGAATTGCAGCGACAAAGTTCGCGGAAGGGAGTTACGAAGACTCGCTTTCCCTTTATTCCTTACTTTGCATCTTCAATCCCGCGATCACTGAATTTTGGTTTAGAATGGGAATTTTAACCAAGAAGATGGGAAAAATAGAGCTTGCTTTAAGAGCTTTTGCAGCCGTCTTGGAATTAGATCCCAATCATATCGGAGCTCGCCTTTTTGCTGCAGAATGCTATCTACTGCAAAAGCAATTGGAAGAGGCCAAATTTGAGCTGGCTGCTGCCAAGGAAATTGTTGCAACCACAGAGGTTGAACAAATGTGGCTGGATTATATTTTGGTTATTGATGATCTAATAAAATAATGCTTATAAGGTAATTCTAGCTTCCAGATTTGAAATTAATTTTTTCCAGCTCTCATTCAATACACGATCCTTGGTAAGTTCTTTAGCTTGTTTGAAATAAGCAGACGCTTGGGCTTGATCACCTGTGTGTAATGAGCACTCGCAGGCAAAGAGCCATGCGCCCAGCAGCTGAGGATTTAATTCCAAGACTGCGCTAAAAGCCTTTAACGCCAAGTCAAAGTTTTCATTCATTTGGGCAGCCATGCCAAGGCGATAGAGATAATCGACGTTTCCGGGATTTAAAGTTGTTAAGAAGGTAAACAAGGCGATACTGGTTTTGAGTTCTTTTTCATGAAATTTTTCCACGCCTATTTTCAAAATTCCATTCATTACGGAATCTGTCACATTGAATAGTTCCTGAAAAGTTCCATTGGGAAGAGATTGATCCAAATTTAGTACATCTAATTTCAATTTAATTGAAGTCAATTCACTAACCATCTCTTCATTCAAATCTGGAGAAAGATAGGCTGATCCAGTGGATAATAAAGTTGAAAAGGCTAAAGAAATATTATTTTCTAATTCAGGCATTTCGAGGCCGGCTTGCATTTCTTCTCGTTTTTGCGTCTTTTGCATTTCAGTCGTTTTATATTGATTGCTATTACTTTCAAAATGTAAACTTTCAATATGCGCGGCGATTTCTTTCTCTAGAGCGAGCTCAAACTTATCTCTTTTTAACGTTTCTTTTTTTTTATAATATTCTCCACGCATCAATGCATCTAAATAGGGGTCAGGCATAAATACCTATTATTTTATTAATTTAGGTATATTAATTTTAATAAATTTGTTCTTCCAACTTGGTGGTCTTTTTTTGTATTTCTGCTAGGCTTTCTTCTAGTATTTTTAACGATTCTTGTAAATTTTTATTTTTTTCCTCTAAATCACTAATTTCTACTCCCAAAAAACTATTTCTAATTGATAAATTTTCTGCTTTTTCGTTCGATTCTTTGATTTTATTCTCTAGATCATGTATTTCTAATTTAATATTATTTATAGATCTTTCATTAATAAATCTTATACGAATTTCCGCCTGTTTTACTTGTAAATCTGAGCCTTTCGGTATGAAAGTTATAGGCTCAAAATTTTCCAAGGCTATTTGTTTTTCCTTAAATAGTTCATTATTCTTTTCATTTTCTTCTACTATCTTTTCATTTTCTTCTGAATTGCTTTTAATTTCATTTTTTTTAGATTCAATAGCCAGGTATAAACTAGAGATTTCATTTTTATTTTTTTCAGCACTCTCCCAAATATCATTTAATTCTCTTCTGGCATTATTTAAATTTTCTTTTATATTTTTTTGTTCTGGTAAATCTAAATTTCTTAATTTTTGTTTTAAATTAGCTATATCCTCATCGACAGCATCTAATTCCTTTTCTGATGTACCCTCTCCTATTTTTTTCAATTCTTTTTTTGCTTCTGTCAATTTAACTACTAGTTCTTCCTTGCTTTCAACTTTCTCTTCTATTTTAGCTTCTGTCGGCTCAATTTTATTTTCCTTTAGTTTATTTGAAGTTGCTTTGCGTAAAAGTCCGGAAAGTGATTTAGACAGCGTTCTTTCGATTCCCTCTTCTTTTACGGAGTTCTCTTGTGGCAGTTTTTCTAATTCTCGAATTAATTGGTTATTATTCTCTATCTCTTCATCTACTTTTTGAATATGGGCATCAATATTTTCAAACATTTTTTTATATTTATCATCATTTTCAATATCATTTTTTCTGTTAGTTAATTGTAGCAGGCTATTTTTAAATCTACCTAATTCTTGTGATAATTTTTCATTTTCTTGTTCAATGCCTTTTTTTAATTCTTTTACTTCATCATATTTTTCCCTTGCCCCTATTGCATTTAGTGTCCCCTTTTTCAGTGAATTAAGTTTAGAGAGAACTGGGTTATTCACTGGATCTTCCTTAGCAAATTCTTGATGGGATGTTTCTTCTGTCTCAATTTCAATAGAGGATGATTCTGCTGTTTCAGGCGGAAGTGTTTCAGCTGTTGTGGATGTTCGACGGTGCGCTATCACTTCTTTTAAACTAGCGATCTGATTTTTCAAATTCTCATGGGTTTCTCCTTCCAGTGGTGGTTCTGTAAGTTTCTTTTCTTTTTCCTGTAGAATTTTTTCATATAGGCTTATTGCCTGTTCATCCACTGATTGGCTTACTTTATCAATTGTTTCTGTGGCTTTTGGTTCATTTAACTTTTTTTTATAAGCAGCTATTAACTCTTTTAATTGCTTCACTTCGCTTTGAAGTTCTGCATCGGTTTTTTTTACCATAGGTTTCATTCCGTTTTCTCGGTTTTTAAGCTCTTCTTCTTTCCCCTTGAGAATTTTTTCGTACTGAATCATCCCTTGTTTAATAACAGGATCTCTCTTCTCCCTTGCCCCTAAAGCATTCATTATTCCTTTTGCTAGAGATCTGAGTCCTGATATTCTTGCAAAACCATCTCCTACCTCTTTGATAGCTGAAAAAATTTTAGTCATAATTGATTGACTCGGTTTAGCGATTGTATGTTCCGCCGATGGGTCGGCTTGAATCATTACATGATCTGACCAGCTAGTATCCACCTTCATTTCCTCGTTTATGACAGGACTTACCGCAGATTCAGATTGAGACTGCTCGACATTCTCCTTTTTTGTTTCTGGAGCTATTTTTCCAAGCTCCTCAAAGCTTTGAGGAGGAGAGTAGGGTCGAAGATTTAAATTTTCATTCATAACCACTCCTAAATAATTGAAATTAAAAATGAATCATTTTTTATTATAACATATATAAATATAATTAATTAAACTCCAATTATTTTTAAATATTTATTCTATTAAATAATCATGTTACAATAAAAGAATAAGAAGATTGCAAATCTTTTAGGTATCGTTCATAACAGGAATCGGAGCAAATGCGTGACAAATTTGCAATTATTATGCCAAGCCAAAAAAATGGGAGTATGTTATGAAAGAAAAAAGTCCCGCAGAAATCTTACTTGGACAGGTTGCTGAAATGATCCAGCTCATTCAGAACCATAAAGGGCCCATTTCTGACAACGTGACTCCCCGGGTAAAGGAAGAAATCGAACGGCTGGAAAGCGCCATTGCCATTTTTGAGGAAGCAAATCAAAAATCCTTCGAAGAAGCTAATATCAATATAGAATCCATGCGCCTGGATGCTTCCCGGTCTACGTCACTGGGAGAAAAAGATAAACAATTGCTGCAGCGAGCTAGGGAAATAGAAAGAGATGCGAAAAATTTACAAGCTGCCAACTCGCAAATTATAGAAAAAACTAAAAAAAATAATGCTGAATCAAAAGATACCCTAAAAGAACAAATCAAAGAAAGGCGGAAACGCTTCAAACCTTTAGGCGGAAGCAAAAATTGGATCCCTCTTTAAATCAAAATCTTTTTTTGCTCCAAGAAAGCAACCCTCGATTAGCCGCCAAAATGGAAGCCTTTTCATCAAATTCTGACCTACCTGGGCAAAATGAAAGTGAAATAGAAAATTGGTTGCATGATCTACAGCTTGAAGGCTGCGATGTATTATATATTTATGGGCTAACAGGTTTTTTGTACGAAGCGCTGCTTCCCTGGCTAAAGGAAGATTTTAACCGCCAGGCGGTTTTTTTGGAAGATGATCCAAATAGTCTGCATATTTTTCTGTGCACTGCACAGGCCACTTCATTCCTTCAAGATCCTCAAGTGGAAGTCGTCGATCTTTTTGACGAGGATAATTTTTCTTCTGCCATTCGTTTACTGACTGAGGAGCATATCCTACGTTCTTTTGCAGTGATAGCGCTTCCTTCCTACGCTCTCGATCGATTAGCTTCTTTTTCCATGATTAAGGACCTGATTGAATTTGAATCAGCTGAACAGAACATCCGCAATCAGGAATTAGCCCAATTTGGAGTGATTTTTTTTAATAATTTTTATCGTAATTTATTCCAACTTTCAGATTCCTATCATGGAGATGAAATGGCTGGAAAATTTAAAGATATTCCTGCCATCATTTGCGGAGCAGGCCCGTCGCTTGAAGAAGCTATTCCGCTGCTTAAGACACTTGAAAATAAGGCTCTTTTAGTTGCTCCCGGAAGCTCATTAAATATTTTGACCATGTATGGGGTTTGGCCCCATTTTGGTGTGAATATCGACCCTACTGCCGAAACATTCCACCGCCAGATCATGAATAGAGGCTTTGAAACCCCTATTTTTTATCGTAATAGAATTTATTACGAAGCTTTGACTGCCATTCATGGCCCCCGCCTTTTTCTTTCGGGTGCTGTTTTTTACAAAATTTCCGAATGGTTTGATAAAAAATTAGGTTTTACCTCCTTACCTTTCCAGGGAGGTTACAATGTCGTACATGCTGCAATGGAAATCGCCCGTTTTCTTGGCTGCAATCCGATTATTCTAACGGGCCTTGACCTTTGCTTTGAGGAAGGGAAGCACTATTCCTCCGGGGTTGAAAGGCACCCTCTTTTCCCCGAAATAACTGAAAAAAAGGGACATTTAGGCTCTCCTATCACGGTAAAAAATCAAAAGGGAGATAAGGTGCAGAGTTACTGGCCTTGGATTGCCGAGGCTCAGTGGGCAGATCTCTATGCACGCCGCCATCCAGACATCAAAATATTAAATGCATCACAAGGAATTCCTCTTTTTTCCATTCCGGGGATGCCATTAGAGGATGCAATCCGCCTTCATTGTAATAATTCGTATGCCATTGAAGAAATCGTTCATCAGACCGTCCAAAAAACTGGGAAGATAGGCTGTTCTCATGAACAAATCGAAGAATTACTAAAAATGTTTTATCAAAGCTTAAAAACATGCGAATCTCTGCTGCAAATGGGAAAATTAATGGAAAATGAATTGAGGAATGAAATTGGGTTTTCCTATCTTTTAGAACAATTTGATGCGTTCTTTTTAAAATTTATTGCCAAGGACTTACGCAATGCAGAGCGCATCTTTGACCCTGAGCAAAGAAAAGCCCGCTATGCTCAATTGCAAAAGGA
This sequence comes from Candidatus Protochlamydia sp., assembly GCA_013695355.1. GTDB lineage: Bacteria > Chlamydiota > Chlamydiia > Chlamydiales > Parachlamydiaceae > Protochlamydia. Next base: position 32,795 of record JACDAQ010000037.1, on the reverse strand, counting down.
GCGGTCCCAGTTTGTATTGCAAACAGCCCGCATTAACCTGAAAATCATTGAGATTGTTTTTGAAGAGCAAAAAAATAGGTTTTTTTTAGAAAAGCAAGCCCCCTTCATGCCCGACATTAAGGCTCCTTCGATCAAGAGCTATTTTGCCTCAAGCCCCCTCTATTCTGAAAAGGAAAATGATAGAAAAGAAGGGGCTCATTTTTATTACTATGAAGACGGAACACCTAAATCTGAGCTTTATTACCAAAACGGCCTCCTTCATGGCAGAATCCGCCTTTATTATCCAACCGGACAATGTAAAAGGGAGCTCTTTTTTTTCGAAGGACAGCGTCAAGGCAAAGAAAGAAGTTGGTATGAAAATGGGCAGTTGTTTACAGAAGTAGAATATGATCGCAATGAGGCCAGGCTAGCCCATTGCTGGTTTGCCGATGGACGCCTGGCCAAATAAATTTTGTCTAACCAGGGTTGCTATATGGCATTTTTTAGTCATTCAAATTATGAAAAAAACTTAGAGCTCCTACGCCTAAGAAATCCTTTGGCTGCCCACCGTATTGAATTAATAGGCGAGAATGATACCCTGATCCCATGCGAAACGGAAAAAGGAGAGGCCAATCTGTTAAAAAAACGGTATGGAATTGTAGATTATTACCATGCTAATTCGGGAGCCTTGCAAGAAGCTGAGGAGCAGCTCCCTGCCAGTTTTCTCGACAAGGCCGAGGTGATCTACATGTTTGGCTTAGGGTTAGGTTATCTGCATCAGGCCTTGCTGCCATGGCTGAAAGTCAACCCTCAAAATTACCTGGTTTTCCTTGAAGATGATCTGGAAGTCATTCATTCATTTTTGCAGACCGAAATGGCCACCGAAATATTGACCGACCCCCAAACAACTCTTTTTTATTTTCAAAATTATCAGCAGGATTATGTCAATTTTTGCAAGCTTCATAGCAGCTTCATCAATCGCCCTATCCAATTCCTGGTCCTCCCCCACTATGCGATAAGGCGTGAAGGAGAAGCCCTTGACTTATGCTACAATGTCCTCCATGATGTGAACCTGATGTCCAGCTTGCACAATGAATATTTATCAGGACAAGCTACTTTTCTAACAAACTTTTACCACAATCTTTTCTCCCTCCCTCAAGCCTATCTTGCAAGTGGTTTGTTCAATCAGTTCAAAGATGTCCCAGCAATTATTTGCGGGGCCGGCCCCTCGCTGGAAAAAAACATTGATTTGCTAAAAAGTTTAACCGACCGCAGTCTTGTCTTTGCGGGAGGCTCTTCTTTAAACGTTTTGAACCAGGCGGGTCTGGTTCCTCACTTTGGTCTAGGGGTCGATCCAAATAAAGAACAGCACCATCGCCTTTTGACCAACCACACTTTCCACCTTCCCTTCCTCTACCGCTCAAGAATTTCACATGAGGCCTTTCAAATGATGCAAGGGCCCAAAGTTTATGTGCCAGGCTCGTTCAATCCTTTGGCCAACTGGTTCGAACGCCAGCTCGACATTCCGGCCGAACTCCTCGACGAAGGTCATAACGTGGTTAACCTATGCACAGATATTGCCTATCGGATGGGCTGCAGGCCGATTATTTATGTCGGTATGGACCTAGCCTATACTGAAGTGCAGCCTTATGCGGCTGGCATTAAAACACACCCTCTTTGGATTGATCTTAGCCAACCTTATTCAACCGCTCAACAAGCGGGTGTCAATCGGGTCGATATTAATGGAAAGCAGGTAAAGACCAAATGGGACTGGATCTCTGAAGCGACCTGGCTAGGCCAATTTTTCAAACGGCATCCTGATGCAAATATGATCAATGCCACTGAAGGGGGGCTTGGCTTCCCTCCCGTGCCTAATCAGGCATTGGCCAAGGTGGCCGAAAATTATTTAAAAAAATCTTACGACCTGACCGGATGGGTCCACCAACACATTCAATTTAACCCTACAAACATTAATCAGGGACGTCTATTTAATCTGCTTAATGCCATGAAGACTAGTTTGGAGCAATGCCTCTCCACATGCTCGGAAATCGTCCGTGAAAAAACCGATGAGTTAAAGCTCAGCCAGAATATTCCAAAAGATTTCTTTACATCCCATACCATTATTCAGGAAAATTTAATCAAGAGTGAAATCGCCTATGGCAATTTTCTCGAAATATTTGACAAGGCTTATTATTATCTGCAGCAATCGCATCAAATGACCCATGCAGGCCCTGCTATGCCTTATTTTGAAAATCTGGAACGATTCCGCTTTTTAGCCTCTATATTAAAACAGCATTTGGATTTGATGGGCCAGGCCGTCCATCAGTTTATCCTTTCGCCTCCCCCGATCGCTTTAAGCCAAAAAAAACCTGAAATTTATCAATTTTCAGAAGAATATTCTTACCATGCGGGACGCTTAATAATGAATGATTCTGATTTGGGTTTGCAAATAGATGAAAGCTTTGATCCTGCTGCCCAAAATAGCGTTAAGCGTTATTTTGAAAATGGCCAACTTCAATCGGAAATGTATTACCTTGACGACGCCTTGCATGGACCTACCCGCTTTTATAATGAAAAGGGAGTCCTTCTTGCTGAAAGCTGGTACTTAAAAGGGAAAAAAGAAGGCAAATGCCTGCAATTTTATCCTAGTGGTAATCTTTACAGCCTATGCTGCTACAAGCATGGCTTAGCACATGGCAAACAGGAATATTTTTATTGTAACGGCTTTTCCCATGTGAGCATGCAATATCACGAGGGATTCCTGGATGGGGAAGTCCGGGTAAGTGCAATCGATGGTAAATTGTTAAGGCAGCTTCATTACCGCAATGGACAGCGGCATGGCGAAGAAAAAAAATGGGACAATGCGGGCCGTCTTCGAATTGCCTGCTGCTATGAAGAGGGAAGTCCTGTGGGCAAGGCGTCCGAATGGGATGCACAAGGTAATTTGCTGAAACAAGTCGACATCCATCATTTTCCGGATGATTTTGATCTTTCCGTCTGGAGGGAAGGTGAACAGGTCCAGACATATGAAAGAGGGGTTGAAAATTCTTCAAAGATGTACGAAGATACTCGCAAGAAAGTCGAAGAAATGGAAAATTCTTTGGCGGTGATTTTGAGTCAAATGGAACCTCTCATCCAAAAACATTTGGAAAACGCCCCCGATTCGGATAACATTCTCGAAGAACTAGCCGACATTAAAATTGCCATTCAGGAAATGGAGCTAATGAAAGAAAACTTAAATCAAACGATGCGGGATAACCTCATGAGCTCAGAAGAAATAAAAAAGAAAAGGATGGAAAACCCTTGAAATCCAAGCTCACTATTTTGAAAAAGAACCTGGAATTGTTAAAGAAAAAAGATGCGAAGCTCTCATACCAACTCCTCACAGCTGATCCGTCAGCCCTTCAAACCTGTTTGACCGAAAAAGGAGAGCTTAATTTAACCCGCATTTATGAAGGCCAAAGTTTTTGGTACCACTCTCCTTCAGGGGCTAAGGAAGAAGCCGAGGCCTGGTTTACCCATTTAAATCTTACCGATATCTGCGTTCTGTTTATTTATGGAATAGGTTTAGGATACTATTATGCAGCCGCAAAAGCATGGCTTGGCCAAGATAAAAATCGTAAATTAATTTTTTTTGAAGTGGATAAAGGCGTTCTTTATCGTCTTTTTGAAACTAAACTTGGCGAAGAAATTTTACGAAATAATCAGGTACAAATCGTTTATTTTGTAGATCTTTTGGAAGACAAGGCCCTTTTTAATGAAATCGCCTGGACCTATTTGGATTGCGCCTTTCAAGTCTCAGCCCTTAAGCTTTATGAAGATGCCAACCCTGAGGGTTTTTTAGAGCTGCACCATCACCTCTCTTACAATTTAGTGGAAAGAAAGGCCTTTGTGGAAGAATACCTTGAATATGGAATAGCTTTTTTTCGCAATTTTTATCCCAACCTTTTAGAGCTCCCTAAAGCCCATTTAGGAAATGCCTTATTCGCAAAATTTGAAAATGTTCCCGCCATCATTTGTGGCGCGGGGCCGTCATTAAATAAAAATATTGAGCAGCTTAAAGGGTTGAATGAAAAAGCGCTCATTTTCGCCGGGAGTTCTGCCCTCAATGCCTTGATCCCCAACGGCATTCTACCTCATTTTGGAGTCGCCATCGACCCTAATCAGGCCCAGCTTCCACGTGTCAAAGCAGCCGAACCGCACAAAATCCCCTTTTTTTACCGCCACCGCTTATTCAACGAAGCGTTGAAAGCCATTTCAGGGCCGCGCCTTTATCTTACAGGCACAGGAGGTTACGAAATTTCAGACTGGTTTGAACAGGAATTAAAGATCGAAGGGAAAAAACTGGATGAAGGGCATAATGTGGTAAATTTTTGCGTTGAGATCGCCCATGCTCTCGGATGCAACCCGATCATTTTTGCAGGGGTCGATTTGGCTTTTACTAACGAACAGCACTATGCGGAAGGGGTTGCAGCCGATTTAAAACTGACAGAAAATGATTTCCGAACTGAAGAAGATTTTGAATCAAATGCACTGCTTAAAGAAGACATTAATGGACAGCCCATACACACCTTATGGAAGTGGGTCACTGAGGCTGAATGGATTGCTGACTTTGCCAAAGAGCATCCTGAAATCACTTTCATTAATGCCACGGAAGGAGGACTGGGATTTAAAGACGTACCGAATTCAACCTTAAATGAAGTCATTGAGCAACATGTACAAGCAAATAGAGCTTTGCATGACCAAATCAAAGAAGCCGTCAAAAATAGTTCTTTATCCTCTATTCAGTCCGAGCATGTCAAAGAATTAATGCTGAAAATGCAGGCAAGCTTGGACAGATGCATACGACTTCTCACGCAGCTGAAAAATGAGAGCCAGGAATTGACCCATCAAATCCGGCAAGGCCTTCCTTATCCCGAAAGCTTGCAAACCAATCATATGGCCTTATCAGAAAATGAAATAGAAGAGGAACCAGGCTATCAATTTATTTTGGATACATTCAATCAAATTTTTATGCGGGTGAATTTACGCAAGATTCAAGAGCTGCAGCAGCCCAAACGAGGCCGTACCACCAAAAAAAGAGCTTTGCAAAAACTGCAGCTACAGCTTGGTCGGCTGACATTCCTCAATGATACCGCGCGCATTAATCGGGAATTGATTCAACGCGCCATTCGGGAAATAAACTCCTGAACAAAGTTTCTATTAAGCTAAGCCGACAACAAAGTTTCAATAATTGGTTAAAAATTAACTTACATCCTGCCAGATATTGATAGGAGTGAATAATTCGATTTTAATTAATTTATTTAAATTATTGTATTTTGGACAACAAACATAGATGTATGTTTTTGATAAAGTTGAAGTTGACTTGCAGAATCTTGTTGAATTTTTTTATAATTTTTTGGAAAATTCATATGCATGTATTCTTTGTAAAAATTTTGAATGATTATTATTTTTCTGATTGTTAATAGCATTGACAATTGGCTTGATAAAGTTCTTTAGGTGAAAGGTAGGAAAATCAGCTCGTTTGGCAGGGGGGTCAATTGATTAAATGAAAGTATAAATCCAAAATTTTATATATTATAGTTAATATACTATAATCATCTGACAAAATTTATTTGCATAGTGGTAGTTATACTTTCACTATGCAAATAAATTAATTTATCCATTTAACTCATTTATTCGATTTGAAATGTATGAAGCAACAATTAATTGCTGTATTTCTTTTGGCAAAAAATTGATAATACAACTTTGATCATATTTATTTATTAGAAATTGAATTGCCATGGGATCATCAATAAGACCTTTGATAAACATTTTTTGCGCCAATTCTTCGATGGTCACCAATTGCTCTCTCACAGTATTATTCCTGCCGTTATAGACTGTATTAGAACCGGCAGAGTCTTCGCTTATCTTTTGATCGACAGAATGCTTGGTTCTTATTAAAGCTCGGCTTAGCTGATATAGCTCTTTACTAACTATATTTTTATCTATTAAATTATTGTTAATATCACGCGGATTACCGCTTTTGATGGCTTCCAGAATTTCAATGCTATCATCAATTTTTCCAGATAATGTTCCTGAAATATCGGCATAATCATACCATTCAAATAAATCTGAATTAGCGATAATTCGATTAGCTGCAATTTTTTCAGCCTGCTGTTCTTCATAGGGTATATTAATTCCACATAAATTCATATTATTAACTCCATTTTTTTAAATAACGAATTAATAATAACGTAATAACTATTTAATTACAATAATAGTTATTTTTGAGTAGATTTAATAAGATTAATTATTTATTAAAGGAATCGCAGGCACGGGCGATCATCCATTCTTCCTGTGTACCAATGACTAAAATTTTAACTGGTGAGTCTGCCAGGGCAATATTCTGATCAGGTTTACAGGCGGCATTTTTTTCCCTATCGAGCCTAATTCCTAAATAGGCCAGCCCCTGGCAGGTCTTTTCCCTTATGATAGATGAATTCTCTCCCACTCCTGCGGTAAAGACTAGCGCGTCCAATCCCCCAAGGCTGGCTGTCATGGCGGCAATGAAGGCTTTTAAACGATAGATATACATATCCACTGCCAGGCGGGATCGATCATCCCCTTTGGCGATGAGATCACGCATATCCTGCATCCCTCCTACCCCTTTTAATCCTGCTTCGAAATTGAGTAGATAATCCAATTCCTGGGGAGACATGCGATGTTCCCTCATCATGTAAAAGACAATTCCGGGATCGATCGAGCCGCAACGGGTCCCCATCATCAATCCTTCCATTGGAGTGAGCCCCATCGTAGTATCAATGCTTTTTCCATCTTTAATTGCGCAAAGGGAGGCTCCATTGCCTAAATGGCAATTGATAAGCTTCGCTGAGGAATTTGACCCCAGCATTCTGGATGCTCTGCCCGCACAATATTCATGGCTAATCCCATGAAAGCCGTAGCGTTGCACCCCTTTTTGCTTCCATTCATAAGGTACAGGATAGAGTTTTGCAATTTCTGGAATTTCAGCATGAAAAGAGGTGTCAAAAACTGCAATTTGCTGAACAGAAGGAAAAAATTCTTCCATTAGTTCTATTCCTTCCAGGTTGGCTGGATTATGCAAAGGTGCCAGGGGAATGAGTTTTCGGATTTGCTCTTTGACCGGCGCATTGACAACGGTAGGCTGTTGGAAAATAGAGCCGCCATGCACCACCCTGTGGCCAATTCGATCAATCGAAGCGAGATTTTCTATTACTGCGTTCTGACCTTTCCATAACGTATCCAATGCGAGCTGCAAGCCTTCTTTGACATTGGTTGTCTCTAAAGGAAATGTCTCTTTGATCCCTTTGGCCTCAATAGTGCAAGTACGCGATTTTTTGCCTCTTCCCCACTCTAAATGGCTTTTCCAAATGGGTTCTGCTGGTTCTTCGCCGGGATTAGTATATAGCGAAAGTTTGTGGGAGCTGGAGCCGGCATTGACCACTAAAATTTTCATATTTTGTATTCTTCAAGTTTATCACGTAACATTTTAACGCTAATGCCTAGTTTTTCAGCTGCTTCAGTACGATTTTTATGCAGTTGCAATGTTTCCACAATAAGTTGTTTTTCTAATTGAGGAAGGGTTTTTTCTCCTACTGCAAACCCCGGCCCTTCAAGATATAAGTGCTCCCCTTGAACAGTTTTTCCGGCCCCCATTACGATGGCCCGTTCGATAATATTGGCCAATTCCCTGACGTTACCGGGCCAATGGTAGGCCAAGAGCTTATTTTTCGCCGCTTCGCTCAATTTCTTTTTATCGACATGATTTTCCTGGCACATTTGCTCGATAAAAAGTTCTGCCAATGGAACAATATCCTCCCTGCGCTCCCGCAACGGGGGTAATACAAGCGGGATCACATTTAAACGATAGTAAAGATCTTCCCTCAGTATTTTATTGGCAATCGCCTCTTTGACATCACGATTTGAAGTAGATATTAACCGAACATCGACTTTAACTGGTTTCACTCCTCCGAGCCTTTCAAACTCCCCTTCCTGGATTGCACGCAATAATTTTGCCTGCAGGACAAGCGGAATCTCGGTGATTTCGTCAAGCAGCAGCGATCCTCCATCGGCAAGTTCAAAACGGCCAAGACGTTTCGCCGCGGCTCCAGTAAAAGCCCCTTTTTCATGCCCAAAGAATTCTGATTCGACCAAGGTGTCAGGAACAGCGGCACAATTGACTTTGATGAAAGGTTTATTTTTACGGGGAGAGCTGTAATGGATTAAATGAGCCATTACCTCTTTTCCGGTCCCTGTTTCACCGCATATGAATACACTGGAATTGCTTTTTGAAATACGTTCTACATCCTGCAATACCTGCTGCATCGCAGCGCTTTCGGCGACCACATGCCGACCATATTTATTTGAGCTGACTTGCTGTCTTAGGTAATTATTTTCTTCGATCAACGCAACATGCTGGTTCCCTTTTTCAATATTTGCCATTAGGCTTTCCAATGAGAAAGGTTTGATTAAATAATGAAATGCTCCCAACTTCATTGCATCCACAGCATTTTCAATTGAACCAAAAGCTGTCACAACAATTACCAAAGTACGGGGCGAAAGCTCTTTTACTTTTTTTAAGACATCCATACCGGAAAGCCCGGCCATTTTCATGTCTGTGATGACCATGTCGAATGAGCTCTCTTCCAGGCATTTGACCGCTTTTTCCCCATTTTCAACAGCTGTAGCATCAAAACCCTTGCGCTTGAGAGCTTCTATTAAATAATTACGCATCAGCAGCTCATCATCGACAATGAGGATTTTTTCAATGGACATATTCTCTGCTCCTCATCCCGTTTTTTAAGGGGAGTTTAATGGTAAAAACGCTTCCTTTTCCCAATTCGGAATGCACTATAATTGTTCCAAGATGGGCGTGAATGACTTTTTGCACCTCGGAAAGACCGAGGCCCGTACCTGTTTCTTTGGTCGTAAAAAACGGAGAGAATATTTTGGTGAGATTTTCAGTAGAAATGCCTTTTCCAGTATCTGAAATGGTAATGATTACATGGTTGCAGTCCCGCTCGATCGCTACGGTAATTGTACCTCCGCTTGGCATCGCCTGCATGGCATTGACAAATAAATTCAGCAGGGCAGATTTCAGCAATTGCGGATCAATGGCGACCTGCAGTTCATCCCCCCCAGAGTTAAGGTGAAATGCGAAGCTAGAATTCCATGCCGCATCAGCCTGTAAAAGAAGGCGGATTTCATTAATATAGGCAACCAGGTCCACCGCCTCAAAATGAGGCTGAAAAGGGCGCGCATAAGTTAAAATACTGGAAACCAAATGATTTAGTGTCTCTGCCCCCTCCACAATGGAAGCGGCCATCTGTTTTAATTCGGGGCGTTCAGATAAGTCTTGTACCAGCAATGTTGCAAATCCTTTCATACCTCCCAAGGGGTTTCGAATTTCATGCGCCAGATGGGCTGCCATTTCCCCCAATTCTTTTAAGCGGTCATTCCGATTTGCCAGTTCCTGAAGATAGCGAACTTCAGTCACATTTCGGATAAGGAGCAGCAGACCTTGAACCGGACCGATCGAAATAGAAGACTGACGATGGTCAAGCGGGACCGCATCACCTCCCATTTGAACAAATGTGCTCTCGATTTCCAATTCGTAGCTTTTTCCATTCAGTGAAGTCCAGGAAACAAATGAGCTTGGTGGGCTTTTTTTGGTTTTAAGGGCTTCCTCTAAAGAGAAACCAAATGAAGCATCATTAAAAAAATCTGTGAAGGGATGATAAAGGCATTTTTCAATTTTCAACCCTAAAATTTCTTCTGCGGCGAAATTGCACGTCGTGACTATGCCGTTAAGGTTGATGAATATAATTCCCTGAGAAATATGGTTTAGTATGGCTTCGAGATAACGTGTTAGAAAATCAAGCTCAGCTAATTTGCCGCCCAATTTGGTTTGTGATTCCTGAATGCTGCGCTGAATACCATGAAAATGTTTTTCCAAATTTTGATAGGAAAATTCGACCCTTTCCGATTCCAGCAAAAATTGTTGGAACGCATTTTTTAAGACGCTTTCCTCACTATCTTTTTCTATTTTCATGCGAAGCCTCATTAAATCTTAAAGTCCCTTCTTTGATCTTATGGCCTTTAAAGACTTTTTTATCAATTTTAAAAAATTTATTCTCGTAAATAAAAATAAATACAATGTTTAATTAATATTAATAAGACCTTACTTATAACTTATTAAAAAAACAGCACCCTATTTCTTTTCTAAAAAATGTCAGAGCGCTAGACATTCCCTCTTTAATTACCAATTGTTTTATTTTTTTTATTTATTATTTAATAATTTAGGTTAATTCCTAAACGCTATCATTAAATATTCTTAATATTTATAATTAGATGTATATATAAGGAGTTTTTATGACTTCTGTCGGTAAAATTAATGAAAATGTTTCTACTTCGTTAAATAATATAGTAAATAAAGAAAATATTACTGTCATTTGGGATTCAACTAACAAAGAAGTGATTCATGTATTAACGGATGATTTTAAATTAATCCGTGACATCAAGGCATTTTTTATAAAGTTTAACCATTCTTTCGCAACTGGCTCAAGCTCCTTATCAGGAAAAGCCGCTATAAATGAAATAAGGGCTTCAGTTTTGGAATCTGATTCCATTGAAATTTCAAGCTATCATTTCGATGAAAGTTCGCAATATTCAGTTGAAATTAAAAGGTTGCATGACAAGTACGATAATTTGCTTTTAAAATACAAGGTTAAACAATCTTTCGGAAAAGTATTCCCTGAATTAGTTAATCATCGCGAAGATCAACAAAAAATTGATCAACTGACTGGTGTAGTAAATAATTTCAAAAAATTAAAAAAAATAAATGATTTAGCTAGATTTAATCATACTCTAAACCCACACGATTTAAATGAACTCTTACAAATCTCTGAAAAAATTTCAGGCGATTCGGGGGACAATCAATTAAAAGATTTTGCCCATAATTTGGATGAAGATTTTGGAATTAATCATCTTGATCTTTTATTGAATTATGAACCTGGCAAAAAAATCGATTCAACTTCTTTAAAGCAATTAATAACTTTATGCAAGGAACATAACTGTCCAAAATTATTACATTCTTGCTTCGATTCTTTAGCCGGTGTCATCAAAGATGATTCCGAGAAAATGGAAATGCTGGAGTTAATGGCTAAGGAGGCTCCTGAACAATTCAAAGCCGCAATGCAAATACCTAATACACATGGCAAGACCACGATTCAGGATGCAGCCAGTAATAAAAATTTCAATATATTGAAATTAATAGCTGAACATGCGCCTTTAGCATTCAAGGAGGGAATGGAAACGAAGGAAGGAAAGGCTTTCGTTTTTTTGGCAATCGAAGAGGAAGATTTGGAGTTGGTAAGCTTTATAGCAGAGAATGCTCCTGATGTATTGGCAATGCAAGATAGAGAAGGAAAGACTCCCGTTCACTGGGCTGCCAAAGATAATAATAAAGGGATAACGCAGTTAATAGCTGATAAAGCGCCTAAGCAATTTGAAAAATCAATGGCAATTCGGGATAATCAAAGAAAAACCCCCATTCATTTGGCTGCCAAAAATAATAATACAGAGATGATGCAGTTAATAGCCGATAAAGCGCCTAAGCAATTCAAAGACGCAATGGCAGTCCGTGACAATAAAGACAAAAGGACTCCCTTCCACTGGGCGGCACAAAAAGGTAATGTGGATATGATAGGCTTATTAACAAAAGAAGCGACGGTTGAGCAATTTAAGACAGCAATGGCAAAAGAAGATAAAGCGGGAAGTACTCCCATTCACTTGGCTGCCCAAAATAAAACGACACAGGTGATGGAATTAATAGTTGAAAACATGACGAATGATCAGTTTACGGCCGCAATGGCAATAAAAGATAAAGAGGGAAGGACCCCCATTCACTTGGCAGCCGAAAATAACGATGATGCGATGCTAAGTTTAATCATGAGCAAAATGCCCCTTCAGGATTTTAAGGATGCAATGAAAGTGCTTGATAAGGCAGGAAGGACCCCTATTCATTTGGCTGCTGCGAAACCAATGAAATTAATAGCTAAGAATGCAAGTGACGAATTTAGAAAGGCAATAGACATGCAAGATAGAAAGGGAAAGACACCCGTTCATTGGGCTGCCGAAAACAAAAAAACTGAGGCAATGAGTGTAATGGCCGATTTCAAGGAAGAATTTAAAAGTGCATTGAGCATAAAAGATAAGATTGAAAACAGGACTCCAATTCACTGGGCTGCCAAAAGCAATTCCCGCAAAATGATACAGTTAATAGCTGACAAAGCGCCTACAGAATTCATTGACGCAATAGCCATGCAAGATAGAAAGGGAATGACCCCTGTTCACTTTGCAGCCAAAGAAAATAATTCGACATTGGTGAATCTAATGGCCGAGAAAGGATCTGAGGGGGGTGAATTTAAGAATGCAATAGGAATTAAAGATAGAGAAGGAAATACACCAGTTCATTATGCAGCCGAAGAATGTAATGAAAGGATCATGAAAATTTCTTACAAGTTTGCTCGCAACGAATTTAAAGAGGCATTACTTATAACAAATAAAAATGGAAGTACACCTCTTCACAGTGCAGTAAAACATACTAATGATGATGTGCTAAATTTTCTATTGAACAAAGCTCCAAAGCAATCTAACGCAGGAATGTCAATGCAAGATGAAAATGGAATGACTCCCGTTCACCTTATACTTAATTGGGAAAACTTTAATTTGATGACCAGGACAATCGATTCAATAGCGGCCGGGAAAACGAATAAAGGATTTAGTAATGCAATGCTGAAAGAAAATAATAATGGAATGACACCGCTCCATCTTGCAGTCATACAAAGGTATGATGGCGTAGTAAAGAATATGCACAAGCAAGCACCAGATAACTTTAAAGCAGCCTTGCTAATTAAAGATAAAAACGGCCGTACTCCCTTTTTTATTGAAGCAGACAGAAAAGCACTAAATGGAGAAATGCTTAAATTGATGGCTGATTGTCAACCTGCGGCATTATTATCTTCTAGAATGGAAAAAAACGGATCGGAACTTTCTATATTAGATTTGGTAAAAGGTAAACGTCCGCATCATTATAAAGAACTCACTGCATTGTATAAGAACAAACCGGAATTTGAAATATTCAAAGGTGCTAACAAAGAGCGTCTTAAACGAAAAGCAACCGGTCATATTTTTCACTTAGAGGGTAAAAAACCCCTATTAAAAGAGAAAGTGGTTGTAAAAGAAGTAAGGCTTGAGGGGCATTTTACAGAGCAATGGCTCCATCTCATGAGCAAGGATAACCAGCAATTTAAAAATTCCCCTTCCTGCTCCCTAAGCGAAAAGGAGACAAATCAAGTAGACCTGGTTATTCAAACCCTCGATTATAGCGCTAATGCAAGTTCTTTCACAACCGCTGAAAAGCTGGATAGGATTAATAAAGGCCTTCCCACAATTATTAATACTGGTTTTGTTGGGCATGCCGTGACTGTTTTAATTTGGGGCGACCAATTTATCCTATGCAACCGCGGCAGCGGAACAAGACGTCCTGTTGAGGTTTATAACTTCAATCCTCAAAAACTCGATACCACCTTATTAGAAGCCATGGATAATGTCAGAGGGAGCACTAAAGAAGAATATAAAAAATTATTTTTTGAAACGCTTAATGAAAAATTGGATTTTATAGATAATCCGCTTTTTGATAATTTTATCGATAGAAACGAACTGCCTTATCAAACAGTTGGCAATTGCTCAATGGAGAGCCCGGTCACTTCTGAATATATGATGGATTTAATGAGTAGTATACGAGGAGTACAAAAGGACGGCCGCCTTTCTGAAGCTCCAATTGATGAAACAATTGTGGCGGAGAGGGGGAAAGAGGGAATAAAACTATTTAATAGCAAGCACACTTTTCGGCAATTGTCCGTCATGCAACGACTGATTAAACCCTCTTCTTTCGAGTATGATCATGAACTAATAATGCAAGGATTTAAGCAGCTTTATTCAATCCCATTGGATGAGACTGGCCAACAAACATTAAAAAAAATAACAGATACCTATATTTCGTCTCTTGATGGTGAGGAAAAAACAAATTTTAAAACATCTTTAATTTCCTGGTCAGCTATATTAGAGGAAGATAAAGAATATCTTTTTTAAACCTCAGCAACAGATTTTCTTTTTTGATTAAAAACATGCGAAACCTATTTCCCTTTCTCTTTGCTTTTATTTTATAATGCCAATTATAGTAATTAATATTTTCATAATGGTATTTCTATTAGTTTAATTATAACTGAGGATTTTCATCATTCTTAAACCTAGAGCTGCCGAAAAAAAATAATGACTATCCATAAGAGAAAGACTCTGAACTAACAAATGATCATTGGGGCGTCAACCGGACAATCAAATGAAAAAAATTTCTTTTGGATAATTTATGAAATTTTTTGTGTAATGAGAAAATGTCTATTGCATAAATACTCCGTTTTTGGCATTATTTGCACTTGCGATCAGCTTTTATCATCGGTCGCACTCGAAATCGTTAGGAGAACAAATGGCCCGTTATACAGGTAATAAAAATCGCATAGCCCGACGTTATGGTGTTAACATCTTTGGGCGTTCGCGCAATCCTCTACTGCATAAGCCAAATCCACCGGGAGTGCATGGCGCTCGCCGTCGTAAAAAATCTGATTTTGGCCTTCAGTTAGAAGAAAAACAAAAGCTTAAAGCCATTTATGGCATGTTAAGCGAAAAACAGCTGGTAGGATATTATAAAAAAGCCCGTCTGGAAGGCAACACAGCTGCTCATTTTGCCGAGCTGCTTGAATGCCGCCTTGACAATATCGTCTATCGCTTAAAATTCGGTCATACAATTTTTGCTGCTCAGCAGCTTGTTGCCCATGGCCATATCCTTGTGGATGGCCAGAAAGTGGACCGCCGTTCTTTCCAGGTGAAGCCAGGCATGGTTATTTCAATTAAAGAAAAATCTCGCAAAATGAAGATCATTTCTGAATCGATGGATAATCCGATCCGTTCAGTACCTGAGTATCTTTCTTTTGATAAGGAACATTTTTCCGGACAATTATTGGCAAGACCCCTGCATGAACAAATGCCTTGGCCAATCGAGATCAGTTTACCAGTGATTTGCGACTTCCTGGCACACTCGACCTAAAACGTTGTAGAAAATTTCCTCCCTTGTTTAGGACGATTGCTCTCGGGTAATCGTCCTTTTTTTTGCCAAATTATGCCTGGAATGCGGTTTGACGCAAAAGAGGCAAAACGGTACGATATGTTTATGAACCAAGGAATTCATGAACAAACAACACTATAAAAAACTAAACATTGAATTTCCAATTGAAGAATACACTTATCTTAAAATGGCGTGTGCTAAAAAAGGCGTATCTTTAAAAGAATTTGTCACACGATCACTTATAAAATCGATTGAAGAGTATGAAGATGAACTTGATTCTATTTCTTTGAAAGAAGCTCTGACTGAAGAAAATATAAAAAATGCTATTTCATGGAATGAAGCAGAAAAAATATTGGGTTGGGATAAGCTCTAATGGAATATAGCGTCGAAATTATACCTCAAGTTATAAAGTGCCTACAGGAAATTGAACCTATTTTTGCTAAAAAAATTAGAGAAAGAATAAGGTTTTTAGTCATTAATCCTCATCCAGGAAGTATAAAGCTTTCAGGATACGAAAGTTCTTACCTTACACGCGTTGGAAAATATCGTATTACTTATAAGTATGATGAGAAAGTGCTTATTTCTGTTGTTAATCTTGATCACCGAAAGAACATATATAGATGACAAAACATCTTTTCATTATTTTAGTCCGCCTTTATCAGTACACATTAAGCCCTCTCCTTGGTCACACATGCCGCTTTTACCCAAGCTGCTCTGAATATACCATTGAGGCACTGCAAAAACACAAAGCCTTGAAGGGAAGCTGGCTTGGAATCAAACGCATCTGCCGCTGCCATCCTTGGCATCCTGGAGGACCTGATCCTGTTCCTTAAAAAAGGCCTTTAAATTGCCAGATTCTCTAGTCAGCGTCATTATTCCCGCTTTTAATCAAGCCCCCTTTTTAGCTGAAGCTTTAGAAAGCGTTCTGCAGCAATCTTATTCGCATATAGAAATACTCCTCATTGATGATGGCTCAACAGATGGGTCTCCGGCTATTGCACTCACCTATGCCCAAAAAGATCCACGACTGCATTACATCAGGCAAGAGAACAAAGGTCCTGCGGCAGCCCGCAATCTTGGAATCACGAAATCTAGTGGCGCCTATTTATGTTTATTGGATGGGGATGACCGAATGGCTCCTGAGAGAATAGCTCTTCAATTAAAGGCTTTTCAAGATGACCCTTCAATCGATATTGTCTTTACTGCTTTAGGCATAATTGACCAGGAAGGAAATTCTCTTGGCATCATGCGCAGCCTGGATTATGCCTATGAAAATTTTTTACCCCATCTATTTTTTAGAAATGTGATCCCCGGGCCAAGTACTATCATGGCAAAAAAGCATTGCTTCGTACAAAATCCCTATGATGAAACTTTCATTCATGCCGAAGACTATGAATTAATGGTCCGTCTAGCCCATCTTTATCATTTTAAATATTTAAATCTTCCATTAACCGATTATAGAAGGCATAAAGAGAATCTATCCAATAATTTAAATGCGCACAGACAGGCTGAAATAATAGTACTCGCAAGATATAGTTTGGAGCATATTGCTTCTACTGTCAATAAAAGCTCCTTAAGTACCGAAGAAAAAACAATGCTGCTAGGAAAGATTTTTTTTAACTTAGAGCACATTGAAAAAGCTTTGGCCCTATTTCAAGGGCTTGCCGCTCCCCTGGCTTCCTTTTACGCTGGCAATTGTTATGCCAAGCTTCAGAAATGGAATGAGGGGCGTAGAGCCTATTTAGAAGCCTTACGCCTTGACCCTCTGAATGCTGCCTGCCATAACAATCTAGGGGTACTGTATGCACTCCAAGAGATCGATAAAGCTGCATTTCATTTTCAACAGGCGGTAAAACTCAAAAGCGGCTATCAGGATGCACTATTTAATCTTGCTCATCGGGACAAACCTGCTTTAATGCGCTGGACTTGGCGAGAATTACGCCCCGATCTTCTCCCCTATTCCTAAATAGAATCTTAGCGCTGGTTTTTAATTGCTATATTATACTAAATTTAGTAAATTATCTTTAATCGATAATTATTGCATTTATGGCAAAAATATATTTATTAATTATAATTTTTAGGTTAATTTTTATGCAAATTCCTTCTACAGATACTTTGTGTATTCTTCCAGTCGTTCAACAAATTATTGGCGGTGCAACATTTCTATCGAATCTTGTTAAAACAATTTATGACATCGCTAAAGCCATATTGACTAAAACATGGAAAGGCGGATTAGAATTATATGAAGAAAGAAGCCGCGCTTTTAATACCCCTCAAGAAGAGGAAGTAAACCAACGGATATTGAGCCTTCCAGGGTATCAATTTGAAATGCATACGCTAGGTATGATGGTTGGAATTATACGGGCTATTCCTCTTGTAGGCACACTTTACTCTCTAGCCGCTCATTATGACATGATTAAATTGAAACAGAATATAGATGATCCAAGACAAGAGGTTGTACCCTTCAGAATCACGCCACATGTGGTTTATACTTAAACGATTAAATGAATGCATGTTCAGTGTTTGAAATGCAAATTTTTCGCATTTCTTACTCTGAACACTTCAAAATTCAGGTATTAAAAAAAAGGTCTAATTCAGGGCCGCATCATTGCTTCCCTCATAGACTTGTTTTTACTACTTTAGGCATCTGGTGCGAACTGCGTCCCGATATTCTCCCTTATTCACTATAACTTGAATTTTCTTGTGAGATTCCTCTTGAAAATTACCCATTGGATTAAACCATAATAAAATAAGAGACCTCACACCCATTTGGCACGCCAATCGGCATATTCTTGGTATTTGAGACGGTATCTGGCAAAGTTGCCTTCATGCAAACACATAATTTCTGTTTCAACTACTTCAATAAATCTAATTTGCGCTTCCGAAGGGACTGATTCACTAGCCGATCGCTTAATATATTTAACAGTTGCACTGCGGTCCATTTGCTGTCTCACAATATGTGCTACAGTTGCTCTAATCAATTCCCTATAACGCATACGAAAAGGATCCGGCTCGCCAAGTTCCTTTCTTTTTGCGGAATAATGCATACAAGAACGTTCATACGCCCAAATAAATACCTCACGCAGCAATTCAATGCGATTCAGTTCATACACTCCCATAAGCCCATGCACATAAGTCTGTAAAGGGACATCTATAAATGATAACGGAGATAAATTATGAATAATCAAAGGGATGTTTGCTGCTAAACGGGAAACCCTTTTGTTAACATCCTTAAAAGGCTGAAGATAAGGCAAGTGTACCATTAGAAAAAATACCTGTTCAAATGGGTCATTTATTTTATTACCGAGGTCAAGAATTTGCTGAAAGCATTCATCGATAAGTTGAGGAAATCCTGGAGGATTGTACACACTTTTTCCTATTTTTACGGGTATTAAACGTAAACGGCCGCATGCATCGGGATCACCTAGCAAATCATAAGAAAGAATCGCATGTAAATTGAGAATTGTCTGGCGATTAATGCCAATATCGCTTGTAGAATCGACTAAGAATTCGATAGCCTCCTTATGATTTAAAATCATCTGGGCTTCTTTTAAATCCTTTCCTTCGACCATTTCGCTCAACTTAAGCAAACGTTCTGTTTCAAGCAAAGAGTAAGTGTTTCCTTCTAAACGACTAGAATTCCAGGATAGATCAATAAGCAATCGATTCAGGATCTGTCTTGCATAAGTACCTGCCGGAAGCTCGTTATTAGATCCACCTATTTCAAATAAATGTCTCCGAACTAATTCAGAAAGATAAAAAGTTTGGTTAGGGCGGTATTGTTCTAGAAAGTCTCGCTTATAACTTACGGGCATCCGTAAGTGAAGGGGTTGCTGAACACTTTTCCGGATGCTGTCTGCAACAGCAGACAGCGGAATTGATAACTCGCTTTCTTTTTCCGCCACTATTGCGGCCTTCATAACGGGAAGTGGGTACATACGGAATAATCTATACCGTCTCGTCCTTGATTGCCCTTCAACAATTATTTGAGTAGCTCTTACCAAAGCAGCAAGATGACGTTGAATGGTGCGCTTCTGACTTGCAGGAAGTCCCATTGCTTTAATAATTTCCTCTGCTGTGGCTCCCTCTGGAAAATTAGCAATCTGATTTAATAAAATCTGATATTTTTGGTCTTTTGTCACATATCCTCAATAAAAATGTCATTTAAGCCTTATTATGTCATTAAATACAATTTTTGTCACCTATTTTGTCACCAAACCTATAAAGTTGACACAGATGAAGAAATTAGGTCTAAAATGAGAGGATCAAAAAATCATCTAAGAAAATAGTATTAATAAGTTTTTTGAGGCTTCCTAGCGGATTTTAACACACCAATCATCCGATCGAAGATTTTGAACAGGTTCTTAGTCCAAGCTTAAAGATGCTTACGAGAACCTCCAAGGTTCTCTAAGCTTAGATCTGTGAGTTCACGAATGAAATGCATGATTCCATCTCCGGAAGAAAGTAAATATTTATTCCATTCTACTTTTCTCTTCTCGTATAATTTATCAATGTCCTCTATCAAATTGCTCAATGTAAACTGAACTTCATCTGAAACAGTTATTTTTAGTTCCTCGAGGAGGCTTTGGCACAATAGGGTGAAAAAATGGTTACTTTCATTTTGTATTCTACTTTCAAAAAACTTTCTTAAAACATTTGCCGTTGTATCTTGATAAAAGTTAGAATCATTAATTAAGTCTTGTATAGGATTATAAAAATTAAGAGCCCAATCGACAATCATTTTATTTTTAATTCTGCTGACTGCTTGTTTTAAAATTGTTTTCCAAAGATTTATATTATTTCCCCCTTCTACAATAAGCTTAAAGATGTCTTTGGCAATTTGAAGGTCCTTAACATTCAGATGACTAAAATCTGGTTCTTTCTTTACAAGAAGTCGACGGTAACTTAAATCTTTTGCAAGATTATCTAGGAATTTTTCGTCCTCACTCAACTTTTGAAACTCGGCAAGATCATGGAAAAAATTTGATGCTAAACTGAAAACATGTCTTTCAATTTTTGTACGACATGAGAGATTTTCTTTCATGAGGTCTCCCAGCACTTTTCTCTTACTGAATAAATGATCTACAATTGCCTTTTGTATTTCAGGATCTGAAATATCACTTGGTAAAGATTCGATTTTTAACTTTTCTGCCGATAAAATTATTTCTGAGGAGCCCCATTGGCCTTGCCTTCCTGCTCGGCCTCTTGCCTGGTCCTCGACGCGCTGAGATTCAGGATAATATGTAAGGATGACATGTAACCCCCCATTTTCAAGGCTTAGATGATCAAGCTTAATGTCAGTTCCTCTTCCAGAATTATTTGTAGCAATTGTGATTGCTCCAGCGGAACCTGCTTTACCAATGATCTCTTCTTCGCTTTTTTCCTGCATCTCATTAAAAATTTCACAAGCGATGTTAGCATTTTCTAATAAGGTTTGAAAAATCTCTGATTCTTGTACTGATTCACAAAGAAGCAAAATGGGTCGCATTTTATGGTGATTTATTTGGATACTTGTCAAGACAGATTGCAATTGTTCAGCATTTGTTTTTAAGATAACCGGAGCTTTATCTAGTCTTAGTAAAGGTCTATGTGGGGGGACATCAAATGAATCCATATTGTAGACTTCTTTGATAGATTCTCTTTCTGAGATCAAACCCAGGGTCCCAGTTAGCCCGAAACAGGATTTGTACATTTTGTAAAATATTGTGTTAAACATCGATAGAGGCGTTAACGATTCTTGTTCGATTTCAATCCCGTGTTTAATCTCAACAAATTCATGAATTCCTTTTGACCAACGCATTCCATGCATGAGTCTTCCCGTATTTTTAGAATCGATCACAATAATTTTATTAACAAGACGACCTTGAGAATCTTCTTCTTGTTTTAGTACATAAGACTCTTTTTCTATAAATTTAAAAATGGCGGCGTGAGCGGAGTTGATCCATGTTTTTAGTTGTTCGTCGGATATTAACCCTAGTGAAGCTGAAAATCTTCCATCCAAATGATTTTGCAAGTACAACTTTAAGTCATTAATAGTAACTGGTGTATCCAGATCTTCACTTGTTAGACTGAATTTTCTTTGAACAAATTGGAAAATAGGCGGGTACACCCAATCATGCGAACTCTCCGATTCCAAACTTAAGCGAACTCCATGCATTGAAGTGTCGATCGTTAAATTGTCTACTTCATCAATGATGACTACATCAAAGCGTGGTGCAGCATTTAGAGCATCTAATTTTTCGGGGAATAATTTTTTAATGTTTAGCATTTCATGAAGGAGGCTGAATTGAAAATCAGTAGCCGTGCCGTAAATGACATCCCCACAAAAAGATTCTATTGCCGGTTGTCTTTGACAAATATTCGATGTCATCAATCCAAAAGCTTTAAAAAAGAGTGTTGTTGTTTTTTCGTCCCGAATCGCAAATTGTTGTGATGAAGAAATAATGTGAATTCGCTTATCTTGCATGGCCAAAACGAATGCAAATAGCGCAACAATCATCGATTTGCCTTCCCCCGTTTTAACTTGTGCAATCGATCCATTTGGGGAAATAAGAAGACCTAATAAAGTCATAATTTGGGTATTATATAAGTAGACCGAAAATTTGATTCGAAGCGCAAGTCTCCCAATAGCAATTAAACTGAGGATATCTTCCACGTTGAAATCGCTTGTTTTTGCCTTCTTCCTAATTCCAAAAGCTTTTTGTTGTAATTGATCTAGGCTACAACCGCCCCATTCCACACAATATTTTTGAACAGTATCGTACTGATGTCCAATGATTGCCAAGTTTTCATCGCTTAACGGAAAATTAACTTGTGAAAATTTTTCTAAAAGATGGGGTATATCAGTGTCGTCAGATAAATCTATCATCTGTTCGGAACTCAATTTCTCAACAGCTTCAATAAATTGCACAGAATTAATTAAGTTTTGGGAGAACTGATCCAGTCGTTCATCTATCGCATTTTGAATGTCAAAATTTAGAGAATTTTTATTCAATAATTTTATTACTTCAATAAGTGCATTAAATGATCCTGTATTTTTAAATTCGTTTGAACAATAAATCATCATGAGGGTATTACCCCCGTAATTTTCACATAGTTTTTTAGTTTCAAATTGAAGATCTGTAAAATCTTCTAAAGACGCTTGAAATGATATCGGAGATTTTTGCCGAGTAGTTGTTGAAAGCAGCAATTTAATTAATACAACACTATCACTGTAGAAAAATTCGGAAGTATTGAGATCTTCCTTCAAAAGATCTAAGAATTTTAAATAGTGGTTCATCGTCGAACGATTTTCTGAGGGAAGAGAAGTAAGAAATTGAATAGTATTTGATTTTACTTCATCATAAGTGAAGCAATTTTTAAACATTTCATCATAATTAATAGTGTGGTCATTATTGTTCTGTTTATTTAAGAGGTGCTCTTTTTGTATAGTGAGAATCCTATTTTGATAGGACCCGTCTAAAATCTGATCTAAAATTTCCTTTGCACCTTCATCATAATAAGGCAAATTTGATAAGAGAAAGAGTTGATTTCCATTACAATATATTTGATATAATTTATCAATAATTTCAATTAAAACATCAATAGAATAATGGGTGTTCTTTTTGGTAGTAGCGCATGTTAGAATTGTATGCCCTCCATGATTTTTACAAATCTCCAACACCTTGCTAAGATGCCTTTTGGCATCACCATGAGGCAGTTGAAGTAAAGTGATCAAAAAAACAGTTAATGTTTCTTCTAAATTTTTAACTTTGCATAAATCGAAGAGATCAAATACAGTATAAGCTAGATCTAACTTTTCAGGGTCGCCTGAACCTAAAAGATCTTCTAAAACAATGCACTGGAGGCTCGAATCAAATTGATAATAACAGTTTTGCTGGCTTTCTGTTAAATAATTAGCAAAACCTAAGTGACTGCATTCATAAATATTCATAAATTCCCCTTATTACGCATCACTCAAGCCAATATTCTGTAAATTCTTGTTTATTTTAAACAAAACCAGTAAAATGAGAGAATGAAAAAAAATTTTAATTTTTCTTTAACTTTAAGAAAAATTAGAAGGATTTAGTTCGATGTTTAATGTATTTGTTTTATCATTACACTCACAAAATAAATCATATACATCTGTATTACTTTTTATAAAATTAATTCTTTTATTAAAATAATACTCTCTTCTTGATAATTCAATTGATAGCTTTGTCCTTTTGTCAATAATACTATCATCAAATGTAAAATCAATAGGATCAAGATCCTTCGTAAGCCACCATTCTTTTTCTAACTTTTTTCGAATTAAATTTAACAATTCAGGCTGTTCATTTATAAATTGGTCAAGCTCTTCAACCCTTTCTTTCAATATTTCAATTTTCGATGCAAATAATTCACACTCAATTTTTAACATTCCATTCATTTTAGTAATTTTTCTATTACCATCTAGGGTGATAGAATTCATTACAATCGAAACCCAGGCAGCGGTATTTATAAGTATAAAATTGCCCGCCATGGAAGCTTTAAATGAAATACCTTTATCAAAGTACAAAGTTAATATTTGCAGACCGATAATTAACGCTAAGCCTTTAGCAAGCTCATATCTTTGCTTACTCGACAATTCTTCTCTACATGTTTTAATATGAAGTTTGTGATTCATATATAAAGATTTAATCGTGGGGCTAATGCTGATGAATCCCAGTGGAATACCAATTATAGTAGGAATTCTAGGATTACAAGTCGTCAAGGCTAAAAGCGTCGTATTTAACAACCAAAGGGCCATAACTCTAGATTCTGTCGAATATTCTTTTAAAATTTTTGTTCTCAGTGGATCTGAAAAGCAGAAAATGACTACTTTTTTGATTGTATTATCTAAAAATACATTAAAGTTTTGATTCATTTCTTCAATTTTATTGTTAAAAGAATGATAAACTTGATTAAACATATTTTTTACCCTTTAGTTTGGAAGTGCTCGGAGCCTTAACGCATAATTACTTACTTCAATTTCATCGACTTCAAGAATTTGGTTTGGAAAGCAGCCGGAATAAACACGGGAGATAAGATCTAATTTAGTTAATTTTTGGACACACGTTTCTCCCCTTATCTCTAAGGCTTTAAGCTCTCTTAGCAAAGGCTTACAAGTCATCTCAAGGCACTCTTTTGTGTTTTTTAGTCGAATTTTTTCTATAGTTTCTATCTGATACATCCATCTAATTCTAAAAGTGCTTCCAGCTAATGCTAAAGAGCTTTTTGCTTTAGTACTATAATCATGATAGCCAGCACCTCCCCCTAGACCTAAGCCAATTCCTGCACCAATCTTAGGATTTCCAGAAAACAAAATGCCAACAGCTCCACCTACAATTCCTCCAAAGAGTGCGCCAATCGTTAGATTTGGAAAATAAGAGGCGGTACTTCCTGCGGAAATAATCTTGCAATCTTCCCTAAAGGCAAAATCGCGCATTCTTTTGTAGTCTTCGATGGATCTTATATAAATGTCATTTATGGTCCTTACAGTTGGGAGCAGATTAATATCTGCTTGCGTTAGCCCAGCCAAAGAAGAAGGCAAGAGGTCATCCCCTCTAAGTATTGAAAAAACTAAGTCAAGATTTATGGATTGTGTTTGTTCACTTGTTAATACAACTGGATTAACATCCCAATTCAATTCTGCATTTTCTTTAACCAGGGTTAGTTCTCTTCCATGATAGGAAGAATTTATTGAAATCATAATATATATTCCTTATAAATTATTTATAATTGCAACTATTTCTTTAGCTACATCGTTATCTTGATCATCCAGTTCTTGCTTAATTGATTTTCCCGAAGTATCGCAGAAGTTAGATTCAGCCCCAGAATAAATCAAAGCTTTTGCGATTTCTATGTTTGGAAATTTTAAACAAGCATACCAGAGTGGTGTCTGACCAGAATGATCCTGAATGTCAACTTTGGCTTCTTCATTTAATAGAATATGTATACCTTCCATCCAACCGATTTGAACGGCCAAATGGAAAGGCGCAATTCCTAAGGAATTTTGCTGGTCGAGATCATCTATTTGGGCTAAAAGAGAAAGGGCGTGTGTATTCTGACTTCTTACAGCTAAGTGAAGACGCGATTCATTGTTTTGAGTCTCTTCTGTTAAAGTTTCAAATTTGATAAAAGCCTCCCTTGTGGTCGCATTTTGTACCATCTCTAGAGGTGTTCGATTATCTGTAGATATAACTGAAGCATTAGCCCCGCAAATTAGAAGCAAACTAACTAGGCTAGCGTGGCCTTCTTTAGCTGCAATATGTAAGGGAGTACGTCCAGCACAATCTAAAAGGTCGAGCGCAGCTTCATTTTTAATAAGAACTAAAACATGCCCTAAATTACCCGCTCTCACTGCAAGATGAAGCAATGTTTCTCCCTTGCTATTTGCTAGATTTACGTCTACTTCTGTCATATTGAGCAAGAGACTAAAAAGTTCGAAAGAATTCCCAGAGGCAGCTATTTCCAATGCATTTTTACCCGAGGCACATGGATGCATGAAATCAGCTCCATTTTGAAGAAGCCATTTTGTGCAATGCAGAGCGCCAAGTGAACAAGCCAAGTGCAAGCCTGTAAAGCCATCCTGAATATCTAAATTAGGGGTCACACCTTTTTCATAAAGTGCAATCATTGAATCCACATTATCTTTTGCAATGGCGTATAAAATGGCTTTGCGAAGTGTAGCCGTATCATTTGAAATTTTGTAATCAAATAATAAGCTCATGAAGGCAGATTTAGGTGATTGAATGGCTGCTAAAGAAATTGCATTGTCGCCTGAAGTCGTTTTTGTTTCAGGGTTTGCATGGCGCTCTAGCAGAAATTGCATTGTTTCTGTTTGACCATGCTTAGCAGCGCTATGGAGTGCAGCGTCAAGGGTACTTACTCCTTTTCCCTCATTTTTACGCTCTATAATAGCAATACTTTCTGCAGGTAAGAGGGCGGCAACTAAATCAGTTTTTCCTTGAGCAGCAGCCAATTGAATAGGTGTGATTCCATCTTTATTTTTTACATCCAGGGATATTCCTTTTCCAGCGAATAATCGTAGAAGGTCTATTTTGCCCTTTTCAGCAGCTAAATGCACGGCATGAACCCCTTGATTAGAGATGCTGCTACAATCCACATGATGATTTAGAAGAGCGCGTACAATTTCATCATTTTCCATTGATAAGGATAGGTGGAGTGGTGTAATTCTATCTATCAATCCCCATTGGTTTGGGTCAGCGCCATTTTCAAGTAATATTTTAACTATTGAAAGCTTTTGAAATTTGATGGCCCAAATAAGCGGAGTGACAAGCTCGTGATCTCGATGCCTTAAATTTGCTCCATTTTGGATGAGAAACTTCACATTAGGTTCACTAGAGCTCTCTATCGCATAAAAAAGAGCCGTACGCCCCTTTTTGTCTAAAAGGTCAATATTATCTTTTGTAATAAATTTGCTTAAGCTTTTTAAATATAGAAAGTTTTGATATTTAGCAGCGACATGCAAAATTGTTTGTCCTTTATGATTTTTAACATTCAACCATCCTGTACTCTTGATAACTTCGCTCCAACATTGAAACTCTAGGTTGTTCACAAGATTTTTTTTCATAGCGAGCAGATGAACGAGGGTATTTCCATCACGATCTTGTAAATTTAAGTTTAGATTTGGAATTTTCAGAAGCTCAAGAAATAGTAATTTTGATTTCTCTTTTCCTAAACGGAACAGAAAATGAAGAGGCGTTCCGCTGATAAGGTACCCTTCATGAAAGAGCGAAATATTTTCATTGAGTGGCAAATTTTC
Source organism: Candidatus Protochlamydia sp. (assembly GCA_013695355.1). Lineage (GTDB taxonomy): Bacteria > Chlamydiota > Chlamydiia > Chlamydiales > Parachlamydiaceae > Protochlamydia. Next base: position 5,829 of record JACDAQ010000037.1, on the reverse strand, counting down.
GAATGCCTTCGTCAATTTATTAGGATCGTCCTCCCATAAAACTTCTTGTAAGAGCATTAGCTGATGCTCTCTTTCCAGTTTATTGTTGTGATCAAGTCTATGATGGACTTCATCACTTGAAGCTAGTTCCCACGCATTCTTACCCTCTGCATTCACTTCAAAAGGATCAAAACCCGAATCAACAAGCAGCTGAACGCAAGGTCCGTATCCATTCAAAGCGGCCAAATGCAAAGCATTGTTTCCTTCATAATATCTTTTATCAATCGGTTGATGCGTTAAAATATGTGAGATAATTTCTGCATGACCTTTGTCACTTGCTAGCAATAAGGGGGTCCACCCCTTGGAGGAAACATAATCCAAGGAAGCATCACACATGCGAAGTAAATTTAGATAGGCCTTAAAGTCATTCACTAAAATAACCTGTAGGAGTGCTTTATTCACAGTTTGTCTTGATACATTTTGTTTTGCTAATAGCTGTAATATTTTTCCATCTTTGTGTGAGGCTGCAATTGCTAATGTCTTGCTTTTCACAAACACATTACAATTTACCCCTAACAAAAATGAAATTACCTCTTCCGAACGTGCCTGGACAGCATAGTCTAGCGGTGTAAATCCCATTCTATCTTTAACATGCAGATCAGTCCGATAAGTTAATAACAATTTCAGGATCTCAATCGATCCTATTTTGGCCGCTAAATGAGCTGGCCGTGTATCATTTTCGTCTAATATAAGATTAGCCAAGGGTTCGTTCTTATAGATATCGAACATCATCTGAATCAGTTTTATATTGCCTGATTCTATCAAAGCATAAAAAAGATGGCGGTCATTATAATGCCGGCTGAGTGAAATATTTTTTCTCTTTAATTGTTCCAAGAGAAATCGCAATATGTCTTTACTTTCATATTCAGCGGCAAGGTAGGGAAGCGTTTTATTTTCCTCATTTAAAAGGGGATTTAAAAGATCTCCAGTTTTGGCTACAAGTTTTTTAAAAAGAAAAAGTCCATTGCATGTCGCAAGATAATGGATCATTGTCCAGTCATTAGTATCCTTAAAAAGATCCACTTTGGCCCCTTTGGGGATCAAAAGTTTTGTAATCACTTCATGATTGCCAGCTTGAGCCGCTATCAAAAGAGCTTTATTGAGTTCTTCTTGATTAAATGAAGTTCCACTAAATATTTCAGTGAGGATAGGGTGAAAGTCTGTTTTTAAGACTTCAAAAATGCTTATTTTCACCCCTCTAGACCAAAGCTTAGCCATGACATTCCAAAGCCCGTAAGAAGCTGCTAGATCAAATGCCGTTTTTTCAAACTTATTCTTTTTATTTAAGAAGGCAATATTTGTTTTAGGACATTCAATGATTGCTAAAGCTGCCGAGATATTTCCAAAACGGATAGCGATCTGGAGAGGCGTGTCATCAGAGGAATTTTTGTAAGAATAAAAGGAATCGAGTTCGATAAGCATTCTTATAATCTCTTCTGAACAACTTTCAGCTGCTGCCTTAATAGCTTGATCTGAAGGAATAAATGTTTTGCCTATCTTACATCCATAATGAAGGAGAGTGGAAAGAAGGGCCTTGGAATTTCGTTTGATTGCAATTTCGCAAGCTGTCATCCCATCTTTTCTTCTGGCCTGACGGTCAGCCCCCATATTTAGAAGCCTTTCAATCAAAGCAGTTGAATCCATTTCGCATGCAAGCATTAAAGGGGTTCCCTCTTCTTCGGCTAACTCATTCAAGTATTTTAGCTGCCCCTTGGCGTAATTTAAAACCAGATGGATCATTTCCAAGTTTCTTTGATGCAAAGCGCAGTGAATTGGATTAAAACCAATACAGGTCGTTGAGAATAATGCGTCGCATTGAAGCAATTTGGATGCCGCTTCGAGCCTATTATTTTGAATAGCTACAATAAGGGGGGTTGAACCGTCATAACTTTTTGAATTTAAATTCGTTTTTAATAAACGTTCAAGTTGAGGCATGGCACCTGTCATCGCAGCATAATGTACTGGTTTGTAGCCATAAACATCATCAGCATTTTGTGATAATCCCTTGTCTATTAAAGACTCAAAATAAAATGAATCTTCAATAGCAGCAGCATCATGGAGTAGGGTACATTGGTAGCGATCTTTCATTTGAGACAATTGTTCAACACTATGACTATCAATCAATTCTTTGAACGTCCTTTTATCACCATTCTGCATCGAAAGGGTAAGCATCTCATAATTTTGCGGTGTATAGTTTATTTCTGAATCGACTAGAAGAGATTCCATCCAGCTGAAATCGTGATCACTCCACGTAGGAAGATTTTTAAAGCCGAGACGAAACACAACTTTTTTATCCTTATCGGTCGCGTTGAAATTAAGGATGGCTAAAGATTCGTACTTTAAAGAGAGTAGAGTGGGCCAATGATTTTTCCAAATCGTTGCAACTTTTTCAGTAGAACATGCAACTTGACGGGACAAATGCATGCCGCACCCACCTACAACTCTTTTACCTAACTCAATTTCTTCTGACGTACATTCAGATTGAACACCAATCATTTGATAGGAGACGGGATTTTCAGAAAGGTTAATATCAGTGTCGTTAAATAATTTTTCTTTCTTGAAAAAAGCATCTATTTTAATTTGACGTCTCTCTGGCGTGTCAGAAGTGAAGATATCTCCAAAATTAAGTTTATTACTCTTAGAAAAATCTGCAAAGCGATTTAAAATATTTTCTAAAAACTCTGGTGCTAATCTATTCGCTACACATTCGATCGCTTCTTGAATAGGTGTTTCCCCTTGAATAAATCGGCGCAAACCCGGACTGCATAATTCCTGAATATTTAAACGTATTTCAGTTTTACATTGATTTAATAGATCTTCTTTTTCCTGGGAATTTAGTGTATAGTTTCCAATGGGAGTGAGTAATTTTTGGAAACACGCATTTAAAATAGAATTTGGCCTCTTTAAAAAATTTTCATAAATTTGATGGGAATTACATTTTAGATACCCCTCACCTTTAAATTGAAGCGGCAAATGAGGGAAAAGATTAGGGCTGCCTTTAATATTGCTGGTTTTTAAAGTAGGCAAAATTGGAATTTTATGATTTTTTTTGAGGGTAGAGAAATAGCCTGAAAAAAAATTGATGACTGACAACATCGAAAAGTATCGACTGCATAATGGCATTTTAACCATGTGGTCATGAATGCGTTTACACATGAATTCGTAAGATTCAAGCATTGCCTGGTAGGAAAAAGGGAGAGAGCCATGTTCACGGGTATACTCTTCGAGTGCCTCTCTATATTCGGGAGAGGGATTGATTGTATAAAAAACATCGAAGTCTGAATCGATAACAAAGAGATTGCCTTCTTTTTGGATGCTATTTTGCTTAGCAATAATACGGAAGGAATTACTAAATCCTGTAAAATTTCTTAAAATCGGATTTTCTAATTGCGTTTGGCTCATTTGCTTGATGGGCTGAAGCATCTTTCTTAGGGCAAAATATTCCTTATCAGTATCCTGAAGGTTAGTTTCACAGTAATTTGTGAAGTCAACCATTTGCTGTAAGGCTGAACTTGAAGCAAGACTCCAGTCGGGGTGTTTATGCCACTCATCCACAAAATTCTCTTGAAAAACTCCTCCATTTAAGTAGCCTTTCATGATGTAGTCGAGCATGCTAATCACTCTTCCGACCAAAGTATTTTTATAAACCGGATGAATAATAGGCACTAGATCGGAATTTTGATTGAAATGCAAGCTGAAGAAAGGAACGGTACTATGCGCATAGATACCAATGGCAAGTTCTCTTAAAATTTGACGCAACTCTGCATCAGAAAATGGCATTTGTCCATTTTCCAATGCGGGCATACAAAAAAAATGGTCTTTCTCAAAAAGAGCTTCAGGAGTATCAAAAAGACCTTCGATATATTCAGGACTGCATGCCACTCCGCCAATCGTCCCTTTTGTCCCGGGTCTTGCAGCAATCGGATTATTGGGATTAGCGCTTTTATAGCTGTCGGTAAGCCCTTTCTGCCGCACTAGCTGCTCGAATTGTTTTTGGGCAGGAATAAATTTTGGATGCAGTCGGGAAATACCGTTTTTATTTGTTGGCTTTCTCCAGTAAAATTGATGCAACCCGTAGGGGTCTTTGTAATGGTATCGAACTTTTAGCCCACCTTTGGGAGTAAAGTCCACATGATTAGGTTCTGCACAACGGCCTTGATTTCTGGGGTCTATGTAGGCGGTGTCGCCTGTTTCAGGATGAACATAGCTATCTCTTCCATTTTTTCCCTTTAAAATATAACCTTCACTGAGAAGTTTTTGGACGACTTGTTCTCTCGTCATCTCCTTATAAGGGCTATCCTCTACTTTAATCTCCCAGTCTTTTCCAGCTGCCCTTAAAAAAGGCCAAAGATCGAGTTCTCTGGTTTGTCGATTAAAAATAAGATGCCACTCTTTGGGAGGAAATTTTTCTAATTGCCTAATTAATAAGGATGCATCATCGGGTTTTGTGGATAATACCCGTAACTTATCTGCTGAGACAATCGTGAGCCGTCCTTGTTTATCATGCACAGTCCCAAAAAGTTGAGCAGGATGCATTTTCCAAAGTTGCAGGGAATTCCCTTCAAAATCGAAATAGGGCAAGGTTAAATATTTTAAGCGATTCACGAGGTTAAGCACTTTCGTTAAGCTGAGACGCTGACCATCAGGATGTTCAACAAACTCCTCAGAAACCATATTTGGCGAATCTACCAATTGAGTAGGTATAGATTCTTGAGAACTATAGAATGAGAGATCGGCTAACGTCATAAAATTCTCGGATTAGATTGTTTTCGAATAACCTGCATTTGAGTAGATAGCTGCTCTATCGCTTCTTCAGAGAGTTGCTTGCAACCGGTAAGATGGACTATTTTTAATTTTGAAATATTTTTTAAATAAAGCACCCCAGTGTCGGTAATGTTTTTACAATACGATAAAGCCAAAAATTCGAGGTCTGAAAAAAATATCAAATTATTAAGACCTGAGTCTGTAATATTATTACATTGACATATCCCAAGATCTTTAAGAATAGGTAAAGAAGAAATTATCAAAATTCCATCATCACCAATGCTAGTTCCCCCCAAATCCAAACAAACGAGGTTTTTCATTTTAACAATAAAATGCACTCCTTCATCTGTCACCGCAGAAGCACCTAAGTTGAGTGAACATAAGAGTTTTAACTTGGCGATCTTCTCTAAATTATGATTAAATACGTAATCACATCCGCTTAAATTTAGATGTATTAGGTTGGTAAGTCTGCACAAATTTTCAATAAATACATCATCCACTGCACGATAGGTTTGCAGAGTCAAATGTATAAGATGTGTGAGGGGCCAAATGTGCTCCACTCCCTCTGTAATGCAGGTGCAATCTTCGATGTGCAATTTTAAAAGATTTGGAAATAAATTAAGATGAGAGAGCACTTCATCATCAGGCATGTCTAACTTGATAGATTCTAAAAGGGGAGAATAAAGAGACAAGACTTTAAAGTCTTCGATTGTCTGTTCTATCATCCGTTTAAATTCTTCTTGACCCCAAGCTACAAAACGTTGATACTCTTTTGCAAATCCCAAAAGATCTATCCAACGGGGCAAATCTTTATCCGGAGTGACAGTGAGTTCTTTGACTTTTTGAAGGATTAAATTCACTTCCTCTGTGGTTAATTCTCTCGACTTTATCTCTTCAGTTAATTCATCAAAACTTTTCATTTTATTCTTTTATAAAAGTTATTTTAAACATTCTAAGCAGATCATATGCCATAAATAATACCAACTTAAAGATATTCCCAACTTTTACGCAAGAATATTTATGCTA
>JACDAQ010000006.1 GCA_013695355.1 Candidatus Protochlamydia sp. | reverse complement strand
CTCGGGCTTGAAAAATAACTTTGAGGGTAATATTAATCAATATGACCCTCAAAGTTATTTATTCAATCGCGAGAGCTTTCACGCTAGCCGAAAGGGCAAAAAAACTCCAAACTCAGGTTATTAGCATAAGCTACTTAAATAGGCATTTAAGGCGAATGATAATACTGAAAGAAAAATTATATCCGTTACTCCGAAAATTTGCCCCCTGGCAGAAGTAGCCTTATAACCTGTTCATATATAGATGATTAGGTTGCTTAAAGCCCAAATGTGTAAAGCAAAGTAAGACGTAGCTGATGAGCCTCGGCTGGAAAATTACGCACATGGACACGCTTAGCATATTCTAAAGAAATACTTCCAAAAAACTCAATCCAATATCTATAGGTGATCCCTATATCAACCGATTGATGCTGAATCGAACCATATCCATTGAAGCTGGAGGGATCCAGATCCTTATGCCCAAGTCCCCATAAGGTTCGAGCAAATACCTCTATTTCCTGATTTTTTTTAATTTGATTTGCCAATGATGCATTGAACCTGATCCAGGGAGAACCTTTTTCAGCACAGCCTATCCCAAGCATTCCCCACCCGCGGGAAATCCAGCGCATCCCTTTCGTGCATTCTTTGCCGGCTGATAAAAATAATTCTACTTCACTATGTCCATGGTGAAATGAGCTTTTATCTTTGAAGCTCCGATTGAAGCCCTGGATGAATCCTCCCCCAAATGTAAGTGTCAAAGGATCCCCAGCGATGTCATCCAACCAGACATACCGCCCGTTTATTCTGATGTGATCAATCCCCCCGCTCTGACGGCGGGTGCTTGCCGCTACAGCCTCTAACTCAAGTGAAAATTGGGGCTTTACCGCTACGCTTAAACTAGTGCTTAGAAAAAGGTCATTTGAACGGTACTTACACAAAGAATTTGGACAGGCTAAATGATCAAACTTTTGAAAGCGTAGGACTGTGCGCCATTCAAATTCAAAATAGCTCCCAATCCAAGGCTCATATTCTACTGAATTGACACACCAGGGAAAAAACAATAGAATTAATAAAATCCGATTGATCATCCTTATCAGGTGTCCATTCCCTTTAAAGCCAGCCATTTCTCTGCATCTAATGAGGCCATGCATCCGCTTCCAGCCGCTGTGATGGCCTGACGGTATTCGAAATCCTGTACATCCCCAGCCGCAAATACCCCATCAATGCTAGTTTGCGTGCCTTTGATAACTTTAATGTAGCCATTCGGATGGACCTCAAGCTGCCCTTTTAAAAAGGCCGTATTGGGAGTATGCCCAATCGCAAAAAAAAGGCCGCCGGCCGCATGCTCCTGCTCTTGGTTCGTTTTGAGATTTTTTATTGTGACTGTTTTAACTATATTGTCCCCTGCGACATTTATAACTTCAGAATCCCATAAGATTTCAATTTTTGGATGGTTTAAAGCCCTTTCCTGCATTATTTTAGAGGCACGTAACTTATCCCTACGATGGACGATATAAACACGGCTGCCAAATTTCGTCAAAAATGTCGCTTCTTCAACAGCTGAATCTCCACCGCCAATGACAAAAAGAGGCTTATTGCGAAAGATCGGAGCCGCGCCATCGCACACTGCACAAGCTGTCACGCCTTTTTGCCAAAACTCTCCTTCACCAGCCCCTGGTATTTCTAACCGTTTTGCCATAGCCCCAGTCGCAATAATTACCGATTGAGCCTGATAGTGAGTCTTTCTTCCTTTTATAATGAATGGAAAGCTTTTCAATTCAACATCTTCAACATCTTCACTTAATATAGTTGTACCAAAACGCAAGGCTTGCTGCCTGAAGCGTTCGACCAAATCAGGGCCTGTCACTCCATCTGGAAATCCAGGGTAGTTCTCTACTTCAGTTGTCGTCATCAATTGTCCTCCAGCCGGGCCCGAATAAAAACCTTCAAATAAAACCGGCTCAAGATTAGCGCGAGCTGCATAAATTGCTGCTGTATAGCCCGCGGGACCAGATCCAATGATCAATAATTTACATTTTATCAATTCTTTTTCCATTTTCTCCTCGTCTAAAAGGAATAAGTTTATCTCACCAGGTTCAAAATCGCAACAAAATTTACCTTAAAATTGCTAATTATTTACGCATTTAATAAAAACTTAATAGTATTTAAACAAAATTGTTTTATATTTATATTTACTTTAATCATATATACAATTATAATTATTATTATAATAAAAATTTTTTAATAAAAGAGGTAATAGCATGAATTATATTTCTCAGGCTGGCAATTCTTTCAATTGCAGAGTCAATTCTTGTAACGATTCGATTCATAGTACAATCGCTCAAGGAAAGATGGAATTGAACGCAATCGATACAGCCGTAAGAAACGCAATGACTAGATGTAAAGATGCAATTGCAAATGGCATTGAATCGAGCATTGACAAAATGCAAGAAATGAAGTCCAATGTCAAAGCTGAAGCGCAAAGATGTGTACGTGAAGTAGAAAATGGTATCAATGCAGGAGCTGAAAAGGCGAAAATTGGAATGGATGCGACCGCAAAAAAAATCTGCAACTTCCTATACGACTACTCGTTTACCTTTGCTGTTGCGGGAGCAAGCTGTGCAACTCTATATTTTGCTCCAGAGCTATTTATTGCCGGGTTTATCGTTTCATTTATTGCAAGAGTAGAATTTAAAAATCTTGTAGATAAGTATATCAAAGATGAATTTAATCCCTATGCCGATAACGCAGAATTTGGCCCGCAATATTTAAGCACAACTGACGCTGTTGTTTCTACAGCCGCTGCCCTGGATGCGATTGTACTAGGAACAATTTATTGTACTCCCTATGTTGCTATCAGTTTGCTACCTATTTTGGGAGGAGTGGTTGCTGGAAATGCTATGGCTAAAATTGCAATGGATGTTTTTCAACGTCAGACTGAAAATAGTGTGGAAGTACCAATAAATCAGGAAGAACTTGTATTAGTGTAATGGCTTAATCTAATTAAATCTAACGACAGATCTAAATCCCTCACCCCAGCAGAAGGAGTGAGGGATTTTTTTATACCTAATATCTGCTTATGAACCTGTTCAATATCTATGATCTAAGACGGGACTTTGCGACTTTCAAGATAATTGATGACATCCTTGACTGTTTTCAATTTTTCTGCGTCTTCCTGAGAAATTTCGCACCCAAAACGTTCTTCAAAGGTCATAATTAGTTCTGTTAAATCCAGTGAATCGGCATTGAGGTCTTCCACAAATGACTTATCTGCGGTCACATCATCCTTATCCACGCCTAATTGCTCTACAACAATATCTATTACTTCTTTTTCAACTGACATAGCCACCTTTTTCATTTATTTGCTTACTTCTAAATACTTACTAAATTTCGTTCCATTGTCTTAAAAGTCTGAATTTAAATCAACAGTCGCTTTTAGAACCCTGTTTAATATCTATGATTAGGTTCTTAGGTTCCGGTTGGAATGTCTTTGAACTTAATAATAAAAGTTTTTTCTAAGTCTGCTTTAAAACAAAAGTTTTTTCGGTAGTGATGGCCGGCATACTTTGATAAGTATTCAAGTGCCTCGGAGCGGTCGGTTTCATAATCAGCGATAAAAAGAGGAATAAACATTCCAGACATATGCTTTGTAACAATGTTATTAACCCTCTCTAGCAAATAAGTAATTTTTTCTTGCGTTAAAGGAAGTGGGCCCATTTGTTCTTTTACTTCGCATTTGGTAGCCTCTAGCGTGATAGGAATCAATTGACTCAACGGTATTATTCGATCGAACAATTTAAAATTTTTATCCATTGAATGTCCAAGGGATGGGAAAAAAAAAATTTCACCAGCAAAGTGTATGCTAAAGTGGCCATTTGATCTAAGCTTGCATCCAAAATCAACTGTAAAATTTTCGTTGGTATCATTTGTCTTGAGAGTAGCATGTGGCGGCGATCGGAAAGTTGCTGTTTGATGAAATTTTGCATACGATTTAGGTATGAACGCCAGTGCATTGGCTTGAGTCGAAGAAACGGCCATCCCTTCCATCAAATCTTTGCCTTTCATTTCCACATTAAATTTTTTAAAATCTTTCATGACTTCACCACGCGGCGGGAGAGATTCAATTAAGGCGCAATTGGCATTTTTTGGAAAATATTTGGAAATATTTTGTGCTCTTGATAAAAATCGGACATTATCGTGCGGAAATGAATTTTTATATTTATTAAAATACGATTTTTTAATTTTTTCACAAAAATCCTCGCGCACAGTAAGCAGCTCTTTTTTGTTTACCTCTCCTGAAAATACAAATGCAGGTTCCACTAAATAGAAACTAATATCTTCAAAGCCATTTTCAATCAGGGCGCTACCTAAAATATATTCCATTAGCAAGCGATCAGCCCCAAGGGATATGATTACAAGGGGTTCATTTTTAGGACAATTTGTCACCATGTCATTAAAAATTTGCTCAATAAATATTTTTCTGTTTTCCAAAGAGCCTGCTTCACTACAAACAGGAAATAAAAGAGCCGATTCTTTTAAAACCTTAACTTGAATTTTTTCGTCTTTTACATGTGAGCCATTCATAGACCTGTTTATTAAATTCAGGCTATCCCAGTTGATTCCATTCATTTTTTTCTCCTATTTTACATTATCATTCCGCCATCGACAGTGAACACTTGTCCTGTGATATACTGGCCTAGCGGGCTTGCCAAAAACCATGCCATCCCAGCTATATCTTCAGGATCGCCCATTCTGCCAAGGGGAATGCTTTTTAGTATTGCCTCTTTCTGCTCAGCTGAAAGCTGCCCCGTCATTTTAGTTTGAATAAAACCGGGAGCAATGCAGTTGACAAGGACTCCACGAGAAGCTAGTTCTTTCGCTAAGGCTTTGGTAAGACCAATCATGCCCGCTTTTGAAGCGGCATAATTTACCTGTCCGGCATTCCCTGTGATTCCTACGACCGAGCCAACATTAATGATCTTCCCCTTTTTTGCTTTCATCATTCCCCTAACAACTGCCCGGCAAGTATTGTAACAAGATTTAAGGTTAATATCGAGCACCCTGTCCCATTCATCTTCAGACATTTTCATCAATAACTGGTCGGCTGTAATTCCTGCATTATTCACTAAAATATCAATAGCGCCATGGGCATCGGCAACTTTTTTGATTGCTTCATCCACAAGGACTGTTTGAGATACATCGACTGAATGAAAAGAAACTTCGGCCCCCTGGACAAAAGCTTTTATTTCATTAACTGCTGCTTCGCCCGCTCCTACATTTGTTCCAAAAAGAGCTAATTTAGCCCCTTCCTGCGCAAATTTTTGGGCGATAGCCTTTCCTATGCCTGAATTGCCCCCAGTGATGATCGCAACCTGTCCAGCTAATAATTGATTCATTTTTGAACTCATGGGTATATTATTTAATGCTTCCGAATTGATCAAGGTCTTCTACTTTTTCAATGGTCAAAGTAGGAGCATTTACGCCAATTTTTTTATTCATTCCAGATAATGACCTCCCAGGACCGAACTCAATAAAAAGATCAACTCCTTCTTTCTCGAGGGCCTTAATCCCCTGTTCCCAGCGCACTGAATGGGTCACTTGTCTAATTAAATTAGAACGGACCATTGTAAGATCGGAGACAAAATCCCCAGGCACGTTCATTACAAGTCTGGCATCCCCTTGTTGCAACCGCGCTTCCATTATATTGGGCGACAGGCCATCTTCCGCAGTTTTCATTAAACCGCTATGAAATGCCCCTGAAACCTGTAATGGAAGAACACGCTTAGCCCCTCTCCTCCTAGCCTCTTCCATACCTGCTTCTATACCCTTAATTGATCCAGATAGCACTACCTGTCCAGGACAGTTATAATTGGCAATCCAAAGGTCATTAGGCAAGTTGAGCCCTTTGACCAGATCTTCAATCGATTCGTTGCTCAGGCCTATAACAGCTGCCATAGATCCTTTTACAAACTCGCAAGCTGCCTGCATGCAGTTAGCGCGATGCTGGACCAAAGGAAGCGTATTTCTAAATGACAACCACTCTCCAGCAGACAAAGCGGTGTATTCGCCCAGGCTAAGTCCGGCGCAAGCAAAAGGAGTCCACTCGTAAAGTTCTTTAAACACTCTTAAAATTGCCATGCTTACTGTATAAATGGCGGGCTGGCTGTTTACTGTTTGAGTCAATTGCTGCTCAGGATCATCCAGAATAATGGAAGAAAGCGGACGGCTTAAGCAATCATCCGCTTCTTCAAATGTGAGTCGGGCTGCGGAAAAATTTTGGATGAAGTCTTTCCCCATTGCAGGATACTGAGCTCCTTGCCCAGGAAACAAAAAGGCGACTTTTTGATAGTGCTTGAGTTTTTGCATATTCCCCTATATTTTTGTTAAAATAGAAGCTCCCCAGGTCAAACCTCCGCCAAAAGCGGTCAATAAAAGATGCTCCCCTTTTTCAAAGGACTCTTCTTGAGTCAATTCGTCTAAAGCGATAGCAATGCTTGAAGCTGAAGTATTTCCATATTTATGCACTGTTTGGTAAACCTTGGTGTCGCAAATATTAAAATTTTTCGCAATTGCATCGATAATCCGTTTATTTGCCTGATGAGGAACAAGCCAGCTGACATCCTTTTCTTCCAATCCTGCCTTCCCTAAGCATTCTCTTGCAGCTGCACTCATCCGTCTGACCGCATGTTTAAATACCTCGTTCCCACTCATCCTAAAATAGTGGAGACCATGGGCCACGGTATCCATGGTAGCTGGATGGCGGGCTCCCCCTCCAGGGATTAAAACCAGATCAGCCAACTCCCCGTCCGCACCAAGGCAAATTGTATCAATTTGAAATCCATGTCCTTCTGTAGCAATAATTGCAGCTGATGCACCATCTCCGAATAAAACACAGGTCGTTCGATCGGTATAATCAATAAAAGCTGACATTTTTTCTGTTGCAACCACCAGGATGCATTGGTACGCACCCGATTCTATGAATGCTTTTGCTGTGGAAAGGGCGTATAAAAAACCAGTACAGGCAGCATGAAGGTCCATAGCGGCGGCATTGACCATACCCAATTTTGCTTGTATCAGATTAGCCGTGCTGGGAGAGAGGTAATCAGGCGTCATAGTAGCAACAATTATCATCTCAACATCGGAGGGGAGCACGTCGGCAGCCACCAAAGCTTTTTTAGCTGCCCTCGCACCCATATCAGAAGGAAATTCATCTATTGCCGCCAGGCGCCTTTCCTTCATTCCTGTCCGGCTGAAAATCCACTCATCATTGGTTTCCACTAATTTTTCGAGGTCGTGATTTGTTAAAATCCGTTCGGGAAGATAAGATCCCATTCCTGTAATGCGTGCAATAAGACGCTTGTTCATGTGTTTTTCCATTTTATTCATCCCAAAAATATAGCAAAAAGAGTAATAAATATAAAGGTGCAACTCAAAGTGTTAATAACCTGAGTTTGGAGTTTTTTCGTTCTTTGGGCTGCGTCAAAGCCTCGGGCTTGAAAAATAACTTTGAGGGTCATATTAATCAATATGACCCACAAAGTTATTTATTCAATCGCGAGAGCTTTCACGCTAGCCGAAAGGGCAAAAAAACTCCAAACTCAGGTTAATAGGGCTAAAATCTTTCAGACAAAGTAATAAGCCAAGCCTAAAATTAAAAAAACTGAGGTTTACCATTGAAGGCCCTCCTAGTATTAATTTTCATTTTATTATTTTTTCAAATCAGTTTGTTTTTTTACGACATGCCATTTTTGAAATTTGGGATTAAGCCTTTGAAGGTCGGATTAGTCTATTCCATGAGCGGTTTTCGAAGCAGTAAGGAAAAGGCGTCTCTAGAAGGAGCCTTGCTGGCAATTCATGAAATCAATCTTAGGGGAGGAGTGAATGGAAAACAGATCCAGGCTATCATCAGGGATGGAAAATCAAATTGGAAAACAACGAGTCAGGAGATCGAAGACCTGATATTAAATGAAAAGGTAGAAGCCGTTTTCGGCGGATGGTCGAAAGCAAACGTTTTAGTTAAAGATCTTATTGAAAAACATAAGCATTTTTTAATTTATCCTTTTCAGTATGAGGGCATCATCAATTCTCCTAACGTTTTATGGGTCGGTACCTCTCTGAACCAGCAGGTATCTCCAACGATCGCTTATTGCCTTAAGCATATAGGCAATAAATTTTATTTAATTGGGTCTGAGTATCTTGCTGCCCATACCATTAATTTACTTGCAAGGGATCAGTTGCAGGCATTAGGAGGTGAAGTTCTTGGAGAAAGGTACCTTCCTTTTGAAAATGAATCTCCAAATAATGAGTCGCTCGATTCTATTATTCAAGACATTATTTCAAAACAGCCTGATGTGATTTTAAGCTCGATCATCGATAAAGGGAATTATCAATTTTTCAACAAATTATCATCAGCCGGAATTACAGCTGAAAGGATCCCAACTTTTTCTTTCAGTTTGAATGAAATTTTTCTTCAAGAAGCTGGAAATGAAAATTTAGGACCGATAATAGGAAATTTTGCCACATGGAATTATTTTGAATCAATTGATTCTCCTTTGAACAAGCAATTCGTTTTAGATTTTCAAACATTCTCCCATTTAACTGCACTGGACAATTCTGTGGAAGCAAGCTATTTAGGGGTCCGCTTATGGGCCAAAGCTGCTAACGAAGCTGGTACAACCAATCCACAAGCTTTACGCTACATATTAGCCGGCATGCGCATCAATGCCCCTGAAGGACTTGTGACAGTAGATACCGAAGGGCTCCGGGCCTGGAAACACTCAAGAATCGGCAAAGTACTGGCCAATGGTCAATTTGAATTGGTATGGACATCTCAATCTCAAATCAGGCCAATACCCTTTCAAATTCACCATTCAAAAATTGAATGGGACCAGCTAACTGAAACGCTTAAAACCTATAGCCTAGATCCTATGCAAGGTATTAAGGAAGGGCATGAATAGAATAGGCAATTTTTTTAAAAATCAAACTTTTCACTCCCAGCTGATCCTGTGGTTCCTTTTTATTGCGCTGGCACCCTTAGCCTGGACGACTTTCATTTACTATGAACTTGCAAAACAGGTAATCTTGAATCAATCGAGAGAGCACTTAAAAGCACTCAGTCTGCGGCAAACTGAACTAATAGAAAATTATTTTAAGGAAAAGGAAAATAATACAGCCGCATTGGCAAAAGATGGGCGGCTTGCCCGTGCCTTAAAAGCCTTCCAAGGAGCGATGATAAAAGAAAAATCAATGCCTTCTTATGAAACTGCTGAGAAAATGTACTGGCCAGGCATTGCATTTCAAGTGGAAACTTTAGGCTATCATAATTTATTTTTAATGGCCAATAACGGAGAAGTTGTTTTTTCAACCTTTCCTTCTTTTATTAACGTGGGAATAAATCTTCTCAACCAGGCAAGCCCGGTACCTGACCTGATCGACACTTTGGAAAATGTAGCAAATTATTTAGAAATTCAGACCTCCCCTTTGCTTTTTTCTAGACCGGCCCAGCCTTCTTCCTACATTAGCGCTCCCATAATTGAAGATGAAGTTTTAATAGGGCTTTTGATGGTCGAAATCAATCACTCTCAAATCTTCAGTCTTATCGAAAATTATAGTGGCCTGGGAAAAACCGGAGAAACTCTTTTGGTTGATAAGGACCAAGGACAACTTGTCTCTATCACACCCTTAAGACATTTAGAAGAAAGCGTTGTGGTGCATGAGATTGAATCCAATACTCCTTTTGGGAATTTTGTTCAGGAGGTTTTAAATGGAGAACGTCTTGTAAGTTTTGTTTCTGACTACCGGGGACAAGAAACTCTCATGGTGGGAAGAAGTTTTCTTCCTCCGCTCAATCTTGGAATTATAACCAAAATGGACACTGCTGAACTTTTGGCCCCTATAGAGAAACTAAAATATTTATTTTGGTTATTATTCTTTACAACGGGGGGATTTGTAGCTGCCCTGGCAGCCAAGGTATCAGATAAGATCACCTATCCCATTCATATGCTGACTGAAAAAACACGGCTTATGGCTTCCGGAGACCTTAAACAAAAAATTGAAATTTCTTCTAATATTGAGCTAAGCAATTTGGAGCATTCTTTTAACGAGATGGCATTCCGGCTTAATACATTAGTAGAAAATCTTGATGCATTGGTCTCAACGAGAACTCAAGAATATGAGCGGCAGAATATAAAGCTTGAACATACGATCGATGAGCTCAAAGCAACCCAAAGCAGGCTAATTGTCCAGGAAAAATTAGCTTCTTTAGGCGCGCTGACGGCAGGCATAGCGCATGAAATTAAAAACCCCTTAAATTTCATTAATAATTTCGCCGAACTTTCTTTGGAAATTCAAAAAAGCATTGAGGATAAGTTAAATTTATTGCAACCGGCCCTTTCAGATAATGAAAGGGCAGATCTTGCAGAGGAATGGAAGACGCTCCGATTAAACTTAAAGAAGATTTTTGAATATGGCAAACGGGCAGATAGTATTGTACATAATATGCTTCAACACTCGAGAGGTAGTCCAGGACAAAGGGAATGGACAAATATCAATGCTCTTTTAAATGAATATGCCGCTTTATCCTATCATGGAATGAAAGCTAAAGATAGTGGTTTTAATGTTCAAATTGAAAAAACTTTTGATCAGACCATCCCGCTTTTATTTTTAGCCCCTCAGGAAATGAGCCGGGTTTTCCTTAACCTTTTAAATAATGCTTTTTATGCTGTACATCAAAAAAAGTTAAAGAATGAGTCCCATAATCCCAAAATACGGCTTCAAACGGAAAATCATAAAAACTTTATTATAATTAAAATATGGGATAACGGGACCGGTATTTCTCCCGAGGTCCTTTCAAAATTATTTACACCTTTTTTTACGACAAAACCGGCAGGTGAAGGAACGGGTTTAGGTTTATCCTTAAGCTATGAAATCATTGTAAATGAACATCGGGGATCCTTAACAGCTCATTCCGAAGCAGGGGTATTTACAGAGTTTGTTATTACCCTACCTACTCATTCTGTTTGAAATAAAAATTATACCGCGCTATACGTAAAGGTTAATGAATATGGACGTACAAATGGCAAAAATTTTAGTCGTAGACGATGAACCTGATGTTGAAATGCTCATTCGGCAAAAATTTGCCAAGCAGCTCAAATCCAGGGAGCTTGAATTTATTTTTGCATCCAATGGAACAGAAGCGCTCAAAGCGCTTCATCTTGATAAGGATATTAACATTATCCTCACGGATATCAATATGCCTGAAATGGATGGCCTGGTCCTGCTTTCGCATTTGCCCGAATTGAAAAGGATATTCAAAGCCATTATTATTTCGGCTTATGGTGACATGCTTAATATCCGCAAAGCAATGAACCGAGGAGCTTGCGATTTTATTACCAAGCCTATTGATTTCAAAGATTTAGAAATTACTATTTTTAACGCTATTGAACAATGCCTCACCCTAAAAAAAGCTGTGGAGGATCAGGAAACCCTCTCTGATCTAGAAAAAGAGCTTGCAATTGCCTATCATATTCAACAGTCAATCATTCCGCATCAATTTCCATTTACTGAAGATACCACCCTGAAAATTGCAGGTAAAATGGTACCTGCAAAACATGTTGGGGGAGACTTCTATGATTATTTTAAGATCGATTCCGAGCATTTAGGATTCCTTATCGCCGATGTTTCAGGCAAGGGAATTCCTGCTGCTTTATTCATGGCAATGAGCCGGGCCATCATCCGTACAGTCGCTCTAATGGCCCCTTCGCCCAAAGATTGCTTTAGTGAAGTTAATCGGATCCTTAGTTTTGAAAATGAATCCTGCATGTTTGTGACAGCTTTTTATGGCATTTACAACATACGGACAGGCCAAATTAAATGCGTCAATGCGGGACACAATCCTCCGCTTTTGCTAAAATCTGATGGCTCAATAGAAATGCTGGCCAGTAATGAAGGCATTCCTTTGGGGATAATGGAAAATTGGAATTATATCCAGCATGACATCGAACTTAAAACTAGTGATTGTTTGATCCTTTATACGGACGGGATTACTGAAGCAATGAACACGCGCCATGAGCTCTATACAAAGGAACGTTTTATAAATTCAGTTAAACAATGGAAAAGGGATACCCTTTCGTCTCTCGTTGATCAAATCATGTATGATCTATATGTTTTTACAGGAGAAGCTCCTCATTCAGATGATGTGACCTTGCTGTGCTTATATTTACCCAAAACAGAACTTGACCACATCGAAGAAAGCGAAGAAAGCGAAGAAAGCGAAGAAAATATAGATATTGCCCAGAAACTTTGAATAATTTATAGCAATGTGTGACAATTAAAATGGTTTAATTTTAACTATTTATAACAAAATTGCCAATAAGTACTTAAAACCAACCGCGTTTATTCTTCATACTTTCTAACACAAAAACAGCTGCATGGTGTAAAATACCCCCCAATAAGAGTTTTATCTCATTAAACATAAGGGGCATTGTGCCTTAGAACCTGTTCAATATCTCTATGATCAGGTTCTTAGATTCGACCTTTTGAAAAAATATAAAATAGATATGCAAGAGAGAAGGAGTAAGTCATGAGACTCCATTAATATCGAGGAGAGAAACTCAAACTCAGGTTAATATGAAACCATTTAGCTTTTTTACTTAACAGACGCATCAGCCAACTTCTATTTCTTTGAATATATGCATACCAGCCACATTCTTTATCGGTGATAGATTTGTTATTCCGCCTATGCTATTATTTTGGAAAAAATTCTGCGCAAGCAAATAGGAACATGAGATGCGTTACCCCGAGCATTTATTAAAATTAATTCAGATGTTAAAAAAATTTCCTGGCGTAGGGAATAAAAGTGCGGAACGTTTTGCTTTTCATTTATTGACATGGGCCCCCGAACAGCTGGCTGAATTTAGCGCCCTTGTCAAAAATACGAAAGAAAAATTAAAGTCATGTAACACTTGCGGATGCTTAAAAGGAGAAGAGGCTTGTTTTTATTGCGATGTTAATAAGAGAGACACCCATATTATTTGCATCATCGCTTCCCCACGCGATCTCTTTTCAATCGAAGAGACCCATGAATACCGGGGCCTTTACCATGTTCTAGGTGGAGTCCTATCTCCTTTGGAAGGTCGCGGCCCTGAAGCCCTTTCAATTGATCAATTAAAACAGCGAATTAAAAGTTTTGATATCAAAGAAGTTATCATAGCCCTTGATTCAACTTTGGAAGGCGATGCAACCTCTCTATTCCTTAAGCAAGAGCTAAGCCCGTATTCAGTCCATATTTCACGCCTGGCCTTTGGAATCCCTATGGGCAGCTCGCTGGATTACGTGGATGGTGGAACGCTAGCTCGCGCCTTCGCCGGCCGGCTGCAATACTAAGCCTTGTTGCATAGTTCGCCCTTCGTCCTATTTTTGTATTTTTCGCAAAAAAACAAATTTTTTTAGTTGCGGACACATTGACCCCCATTTCGCAATAAACCAATATCAATAAATTAACTATTAATTTAAAAAATGTTGTCTAATGTAAAATAATATCGTTATTGGACCTTCACAATTTATAAGTCAGATTGATGAAAAACACTTCTGCCCTATTAACCTGAGTTTGGAGTTTCTCTCGGGAGTCTCATGCCCTATCTTCACCCTTTCTATCTTCAAGCATATCGATTTGATATTCTTTTCAGAGAGTCATCGGCATCGATAGCTTGAACAAAAGAGCAAGAATGGCTAAATTTTCATTAATTTAAAGAAGATAAAAAATCTCTCGCTTCAAAGCACTTCCCATCAGCATTTTACATTTTCAATCAATGATTTTGATGCATCGAAATCCATAAAAAGACGCGCCAAAATGGTTTGCACATTAATTTTTAACCACTTTTCTTAGTTGCATAATAGCCTTCATTCCCCTATCATCATAACCCGGTGCTATTTCCCTTAAACTCCTAGCACTAGATCGAACGTGAAAGCTCTCGCAATTGCCCGAGGCTTTGACGCCGATCTAGTAGTAGGAATTTAAGGGAAATAGCACTTGTTCACATAAAAATCATGTGTTTTGTTAATCCTAACTCAGATTAAAACCTTTCTTAATGCCGAGGCCTCCCATGTTGAAGAAAATAATGTTTATCCTTCCTTTGCTTTTTAATTTTTTTCTTCATCCGCTCGGAGCCCAAATTCAGTATGAAAATCAAACAATTGAAAATATTTCAATTGTTTTACATACCAAGGCCGGAAGTATCACCGATAATCAAACTATTTTAGCCCGCTTGCGCAACCAGGCAGGCGGCTTTTTTTCTCAGGCTGATTTTGATGAAGATTTAAAATTGCTCTCTCAAGATTATGACCGAGTCGACCCCTCATTACAAATGGAGGGAAATTGTGTCTCAGTTACCATCGACATATGGCCCAAACCTGCAGTACGCTCGATCCATTGGTGCGGCAATTGTCGGGTGGCAACAAACCGCCTAAAAAGAGAGTTAGGCATAGGATGCGGCGACCTATATGAAAGGCAGCCTTTCAATGAGGCCTTCCATAAATTAAAAGCCTATTATATCCGCAAAGGCTTTTTTGAGGCGCACTTAGACTACAATGTCAAACTAGACTCTGAAACCAATGAAGTCGACATAACAATTGAAATTGAAGAAGGTCGTTCAGGAAAAATTCAAAAAATTATTTTTGAGAATTTTTGCGAAGATGAAGAATGCGAAATCCTCAAACTAATGATCACTAAAAAATACAATCTTTTCCTTAGCTGGTATAGTCAGGAAGGCACTTACAATGAAGATGCCGTGCAGCAGGACCGCCTCATTATTATAAATTATTTACAAAATCGCGGCTATGCGGACGCTTCTGTAAACATTGCAATCAGTGAATCATGCGACCCGGACCGGATTATTGTAACGATAACAGCCGATAAGGGTGAGCGCTATTATTTCGGGCGCCTTTCTTTTGAAGGCAATAAGATATTATGCGATGAAAAAATTGACCGCCTTTTCGGCCTGAGGCCAGGCGATCCTTTTTCCAATGAGCTTATCAGAGATACCCTTGAAGCCATAACAGATGCTTACGGGTGCTTAGGCTATGTAGATGCCATAGTTGATTTTGAACCTGAACTAGATGAATGTGAATTTCGCTATAATGTCCGCTTCAAGATTGAAGAGGGAGAACAATTCAATGTCGGATTAGTGCGCGTCTTTGGCAATCTTTCAACAAAAACTTCCGTAATACTGCATGAAACCTTAATGACACCAGGTGAGATATTCAACACTTTGAAAATTAAGGCGACGGAACGGCGCTTAATTAATATGGGATATTTTAAAAATGTTAACGTTTACATTGTAAAGGGTACCGAGTCTTCCTTAGGCGGTAATTACCGAGATGTTTATATAGAAGTAGAAGAGACCAATACAGGAAAATTCAGCGCATTTTTAGGATATAGCAGTACAGAGGAAATTTTTGGCGGGATTGACATTGCAGAAAATAATTTTAACCATGAAGGGCTTTATTATTTTTGGAGGGATGGGTTCCGGGCTTTAAGGGGTGGGGGGGAATATGCCCATTTTACCATTCAGATAGGTCAAAAAAGCCGTAATTACACTTTTTCCTGGACCAAGCCCTATTTCATGGATACAAAGTGGACGATTGGTTTCGACTTGTCCAATACATCTACCCGCTATATCTCAAAAGATTATGATCTCAATACCACCGCACTGACCTTGCGAGCGCAATATAATGTTAATCAATTTGTCCGTTTCGGCCTGCAATACCGTTTAAAAAATGGGCAAGTCGCTCTTCATAGTGGTGGGAGCCATATTCATAAGCTTGAGAATGATTCCGAAATCAATGGCCTTATCTCAGCAGTCGGGTCTACTCTAACATATGATTCGACCGATCATCCGATCAAGCCAAGGAGCGGCTTCAGGTCCAAGCTATTGCTAGAATATGCCGGGTTAGGCGGCGATCACACATTTTTTAATGTTGGATATTTCAACTCCTATTATTATCCCATTGGTAGTAGGATGGTTTTAAAATACCGGGCTGATTTCCGGTTTATACAACCACTTGGAAATACAACGTATGATTCCCTTCCCCTGGACGAAAGAATTTTTCTTGGCGGGGATTTTAGTGTAAGAGGTTACCGCCCTTATAGACTTGGCCCTCAATATCCCCATACCCATGTTCCTCGGGGGGGACTTTCAATGCAGCTGTATTCAGTCGAACTATCCAGGCGTGTCATGTGCGATTTTGAAATTTTTGGTTTCTTTGACGCAGGTCATCTTTCAAAGAACACTTGGGATTTTGGAAGATTGAGCGCTTCAGTGGGTTATGGGACACGGTTCAAATTGATCGATAGTATTCCTCCCATTACTTTAGGGATGGGTTATCCCTTAAATGCACAGAATCGAAGTGAAGTAAGAAAATTCTTCATCTCTTTTGGTGGGAATTTTTAACAATAAACTTTGGCGGAGTAGCCTAAGAAATTAAAGTTTAGGAGACTTCAAAGTATCGAGGATGGTCTCTTGCAAGAGCTCAGCCTCGAGGCTTTGAAGTCAGCCATAACTTTAACGTCGTAAGTTACTTTGCCTCATATAGGAGACTTTAATGAAAAATTTACGTATTTTGCTTTTAAGCATGGCTGGTTGTGCTTTTTTAATATCAGCACCCTTAGCAGCTCAGCATGGGCATTCGCCGCAAACAAACTCTTCTGTTAAAATTGGAGTTGTTAATACAAAAAAATGCTTAGAGGAATCAAAATTAGGCAAGCAGGAACAATCTAATTTTGAAAAAATGAAAAAGCAGATGGAATCAATACTTCAGGAAAAAGAAAAAGATTTAGAAGAAATTGAAGGCAAACTTAATGATGATGATTATATGGATAGTATTTCAGAAGAGGCTGCTAGTGAGCTAAAGAGAAAGAAACGTACGCTGAGAAGTGAAGGAATGCAATTGCAAAATCAGTACATTCAAACTCTGCAGCAAGCTCAAATGAAAGTTGTTCAAAGTCTGACAGAAGCAATAAGCAAAGCTTCTAAGCTTGTTGCTCAAGATCCCGCAGACCCGGCATCTTCGTTGGATGCAATTTTCAGCGATGAAGCATGTACCTATTTTGGGGAAAAATTAGATGTGACAAATAAAATTGTCTTGAAAATGAACCAACAATTCGATTCAGATTCTAAAAAATAATTTTTAAATTAATTCCCTCTATGATCGATTGATCATGGGGGGGGGTTTAGTTGAATTGGTAAAGAGAATCCTATACCCAATTGAATACAAAAATTGAGTATATAATCCTTTAAACAATAATAAATAACTTTTGTAAAAAATCTCCACGCTTCCTTGGCCCTCTCTGCGGCAAATTAAAATTAAATTTCCTAAATGCGGCCTGGTATCTTATTAATTAAATTAAAAAAATGAGAAATGATATGAGTGAAAAACTTTTTAATTTAGCCCAACTTGCTGAAATTACTCAGTCATCTCTAATCGGTAACCCAGAACACCTTATCCGAAATGTTGCGGATCTGGATAATGCTCTTGAAGAGGACGCCTCCTTTCTTTCAAACTTGCGCTATGCCCAATCCATGAAAACCTCTAAAGCCGGTGTTATTTTTATTGCTCACAAGACACCGCTCAATTCCAATCAAAACTATCTACTTTCTGATAATCCCTCTAAAGCTTTCCAACAACTTGTCGATCTTTTATTTCCTCAAAGGGGCAGCCCGTCCGGATTTTATGGTGTGCATTCATCAGCAATTGTGCACCCTTCGGCAGTAATCAATGAAACTGTGACTATAGGGCCGCAAGCCGTCATTGATGAAGGGGTGACTATCGAAGCTGATACCTTTATCGGAGCTGGCTCATATATAGGCCCTAATGTAAAAATTGGACAAAATTGCCTGGTTCATCCCCGGGTCGTAATTAGGGAAAATTGCATTATAGGCAATCGGGTCATTCTGCAGCCTGGATGTATCATAGGGTCATGCGGCTTTGGATATTTAACGGATAAGCAGGGTAACCACGTAAAACTTAATCAGGTCGGCAATGTTAAAATTGAAGATGATGTTGAAATTGGAGCAAATGCGACAATCGATCGGGCTCGGTTCAAAAGCACTGTAATTGGTCAAGGAAGTAAAGTAGATAATCTCGTCCAAATCGGTCATGGTGCTTGTGTTGGAAAACATAACATCATTGTAGCCCAATGTGGTATCGCCGGGTCGACCACTACTGGAAAATATGTCATATTGGCTGGCCAGGCCGCTATCGCTGGTCATCTTCGTATTGCTGATGGTGTCACCCTAGCAGCTAAAAGCGGTGTGACAAAATCACTTCCATCCGGAAAATATGCTGGTTTCCCTGCCACATCAATTGAAGCTTACAATAGAAATCAGGTGTACTTAAAAAATATTGAAAAATTTGTGAAAAAGCTTAATGAGATTGCAAAAAAATTAAATATACCTAATTAAAATATGTCAGATATATGAAACATTAAACAAATTTAGAATCAGTACTCAGGGAAATGATAACACAGATTAAAATCCTAATCGTAAATAGCTAATTCAAACTAAGAACGATGCGAGGAGATAAATTTGTTTTAATTTTACAGTAAAAACGTTTATTCGGCAGGTAAGCTTGCAGAAATCGCAGCCATTGAAAGAAGATTTTCTGAGAGGTCCCTTTCAGCTGCTTCCGCCTGATTTCTTAACTCTACGGATAAGCGTACTTTAAAAAAAGAACCTTGTGCGTATTTCTTAATTACAAAAAATGAAGTTGCCACACAGACAGCTCCCGCTGTGATCTGAAAGAATGGATGGGCTTTTAAGCCAATGCTTAGGCCTGTAAGAATTGCAGAGCTCAGTAAAGTAACCCTTAAATAAAAATTTGCGCGTAGATTTTTTTCCTTTTCTTCAAGAAAAGCAATTGCTTTTTGAAATAACCCTTTAACACGATTATGATAGGGAGGGGTATAAAAACGAAAAAAAAGAGAGTCCCAAACTTGTTTATCTTCATTCAAGGTTTTTATATTTTTTTGGATTTCTTTACATTCTTCCGATGATGAGTATAGGAAAAGAGCTGCCGCACCAAAAAAAATTGCCGTAATAACACTAAAAATATGACTGGATGTTTCTTCCCTTTCAGTGTGTGGATTTAGATGACGTATCCTATTCGCTCCTCCTTCAGGGTGTACAGTTTCTTCAAGATTGACGCGATCATTCATTCCTGCAATGGATTTAATGTGCCTAAGGAATCCAAGGCTTGAAGCCATCGTAGCAGAAATCACTTCATTCAAATATCTTTCACGCTCCCCTAAATCTCTTTGTTGAGCTTCATCATCTTGAAACATTTCAGCAATCCCTTCAGCCAAATCATCTCCCCCCCGGATTGGTTCTAATGGGATACCTGTCGCATTTATCGTAGGTGTTATTGGATTTAAAGGCATATTTGCATCCTAATTTTTTGAGAACAAGACATTAAGTATTATAATAAAAAAAAGCATAAAGCTTTAAAATTAATTAAACATAAATCTAATATTAAGAAACAATAAAGAATCAAACTTCCTCTTAATTTTATATTTTATAAGAATAAAAGCACAGGGCTTTCAAGCAAAAGCTTTAAATTTTGAAGAAACACAGCTGCCGCTACCCCATCCACTACACGATGATCAACTGATAAAGTTAGAGTCATTATTTTTCCAGGAACAATCGCACTATTCCGAATAACAGGAATTTCCTGTATTCCACCAACTGCTAAAATAGCTGCCTGGGGGGGATTTAGAATGGCTTGAAAGTTAGTAATTCCGTGCATTCCGAGATTTGAAATAGTAAAGGAGCCTCCTTTATATTCTTTCGGATCGAGCTTGCCATCGCGAGCCTTTTTGGCTAAATAACGAATTTCCGAGGCCAATTCACCGACACTTTTATGATCAGCGTGACGGATAATAGGGGTAATCAGACCAGCCTCAACGCTCACAGCAACAGCAATATCGATTGTTTTAAATTGAATAATTGACTGACTAACGGAATTGAAACCTGTATTTACATGGGGTAATTTTCGAAGTGTTAAAGCAGACGCCCTCACGATTAAATCATTAATTGAAATTTTAATATCCCCTTTTTTCAGCTGCTCTCTTAATTCTAAAAGAGGTTCCGCGTCAATGTTTTGAGAAACATAAAAATGAGGAATAAAGGATTTAGACTCCTGCAGCCTTTGCCCAATCACTTTTCTCATCGCACTTAAAGGAATTTCTTCATAAGTTCCAGGTGCTGTAAGTGGCTTTTCCCTTTTCCGTGAATAAGCCCATTGAAGCGGCTGCGCTTTTTCAAGATCGCGACTCATGATTCTTTGATTCGGACCGGTTCCTCGTACACTTGTCAGATCCAATCCTTTATCTCTTGCGATTTTTTTTGCCAGAGGAGAAGCTAAGATTTTTTTTTCAATGGCATCGGTTGGAAATTCAAAAACATATTCCTCTAATGGATTTTCGGGAGTAAAACGGGGCTGCTGCAATGCCGCCCCCGTTTTTTGAGGAATTTCCTCCGCTTGCATGCCTTCCTTACTTTCGGGCTGTTTTATTTCTGGCTCGACCAGGGGTTGAGCGCCTTCTGGCTGATAGCCTTCTATTATCTCTTTTGCTTCGGCAGATAAAACGGCAATCGGCTGATTGACGATAGCATTTTTTCCTTCCTCAACTAAAATTAAACGCATCCACCCTTCGTCAAGGGCCTGATATTCAACTGTCGCTTTGTCAGTAGCCACATCCATTAGCAAATCACCAGGCAGAATTGGATCTCCAATTTTTTTGTGCCATTTTACAATTGTCCCTTCTTCCATAGTGGGTGAAAGTTTTGGCATAGTCATCGTGAAGGGCATAATCTCTCCTATTGAAGTATTTCTATAACTGCTGCAATGACTCTATCGACATTAGGGATGGTCTCTTTTTCTAATACTTTTGAATAAGGCATTGGGGTTTCAAGCTGACATACTCTTTTCAACGGGGCGTCCAAATAATCAAAACAATGCTCAATGATTTGAAAACCTACTTCCGCAGCTATACCTGCAAAAACATGCCCTTCTTCAACAATGACACAATGGTTCGTCTTACGCACTGAAGCTGCTATAGTGGCAATGTCAAGGGGTTTGATTGTACGGAGATCGATCAATTCAATTTTAATTCCCTTTTTTGCCAACTCCTTTGCAGCGGCAATGCAGACAGTGACCATGCGGCCATGAGCAATTAAAGTCAGGCGATCACCCGGAATGACAATTTTTGCTTTTCCTATTGGAATCAAATATTCTTCCTGTGGAATTTCCATTTTATCACCATAAGAAAGCTCCGATTCTAAAAAAAGAACGGGATTATTATCTCTGATTGCTGATTTTAACAATCCTTTCGCATCATAAGCATTACTGGGAGCAATAATATGCCAGCCTGGCAAATTACCATAAATGGCTTCAACGCAATGTGAATGCTGGCTGGAGACTTGCGCGGCTGCCCCGTTAGGCCCTCTGAAAACAACAGGCACAGAAAACCTGCTTCCGGACATATAATACATTTTGATGGCATTCGAAATCATTTGATCTGCCGCAACAAATGAAAAATTAAAGCTCATAAATTCAACGATAGGCCTAAGTCCAGTCATTGCAGCGCCTACGCACAGTCCTGTGAAACCCAATTCAGAAATCGGGGTATCAACTATTCTTTTAGGGCCCCATTTATCAAGCATCCCTTTAGTTATTTTATAGGCGCCATTGTACTCGCCTACCTCTTCGCCCATGACAAAAACGGCAGCATCCCGCTCCATTTCTTCATCAATAGCTTGGCGCAGCGCTTCTCTTAATTCAACGACCTGAGTTCCGTTACTCATTTTTCCTCAATGTTAGAGACCATAAACATATATTTTGATTCAGTTGAGCCTAATCTATTAGGGAGCAAATACATCTTCGCCAATAGATTGAGGATCAGGCCATGGGCTGGTATCAGCAAAATGCATAGCCTGCACAACTCTTTCACGGGCTTCTTTGTCGAGTTTTTTTGCCTCTTCTTCAGTTAAAATGCCTTGTTCCATTAAAATGACTTGCATTAATGCAATAGGATCCTTAGTCATAATCTCTTTCATATTATCCTTCGAACGATATAAACCAGGATCGGAGATTGAATGGCCTTTAAATCGTTCTGTGATCACTTCGACAAGAACTGGGCGTTGAGTTTCTTTTACCTCTTCAAAAACATGCAAAAAACCTCCATAACAATTAAAAAAGTCCATTCCATCAAAGGTATAGCCTTTCATATTATAACCAGGAGCTTTATCTTCAGCCAGGCGGCTAACGCAGACCGCCCGCTCAACTGCGGTTCCCATCCCCCACATATTATTTTCGATTACATAAACGCAGGGCAGATTCCATAAAGAAGCGAGGTTCAATGACTCATGAAATGATCCCTGAGGAACCGCCCCATCACCCATAAAACAAACCGAAACTTCATCCCTGATCTCTTTGTATTTAAGGGTGAAACCTGCTCCCGTTGAAATAGGCACCTGGCCGGTGACAATTCCAAATCCCCCTAAAAGCCTTTCGGTAAAGAAATGCATGGAACCGCCCCGCCCCTTTGCATTCCCAGCGGCCTTTCCATAAAGTTCGGCCATCAATTCTTCGGGGGTCGCGCCTAGCAGAAGCGCCAAAGCGTGGCATCTGTAAGAGGTAGCAAACCAATTGTTTGTACCCATTGCCTGTACAACTGCAGTTTGAATAGCTTCTTGCCCCACGTAAGCGTGAAAAAACCCTCCAATCTTACCCTGCTGGTAAGCCGATTCGGCGCGAATTTCAAAATTCCTGATCAGCAGCATTTGCCCAAAGCATTCAAGCAAGGCATGAGGGCCGATTGTTTGAATGACGGCCGAACGGTCGACATTAAAAAATTTTGGGGGTAATGATTTTTTCATCTTGGGTTCCATTCTTCATTATGGTGAACTAAAATAACTTAACATACCGGATAAAAAAAGTAAAAACATGAGTAACCATGTAGCCAAGCTTTAAATTAACGACTTTCTTTTTGCACCTTTTAAATAAATTTAAAACCTCAAAGCGATTAAACACAAAGACACGAAGTCTCAAAGGCACAAAGGCAAGATAGATAACAACTGCACAGGTCTTTATAGAATTGACACATAGATGAATGATAATTGAGATCTTCGGCTCTTTGTGTCTTCGTATCTTTGTGTCTTTGTGTTGCTTTCTTTCTAAGATTATATTCTAAACATCTCATCATTGTTTATGTCACCTTCACCTACTCCGTAACTTATTAACTTATGCTATATGGAATATTGAAAGATAAACACAAATTTAAGCCGCTATCCTGCCAGTCCTGTTCTTTATTTAACATGATTTGCAGGTGCGCGAGCCGCAAGATTGGTAGGAATAATTACTTTTTAACCTATTATTGATTCAATTGATTGGCTTTGCGTTTGAATTTTTCATGTTAGAACTGAATGGGTGTGGGAAGATGCCAGCGCTTCCTGTTTCACTTCCTGATCTACTACCGCCGTCACGCATGAATCAGACCATACATTAATGGCGCTTTCAAGCATGTCGATCATGGTATAAAAAGGAAGAATCACGCCTAAAATATTTAATGGCACATTCATGGCTGCTAAAAAGGCACTGGCCAAAAAGTAACATCCCATCGGAACTCCGGCATTTCCGATGGCGGCAATCGTCGCAAGAATAATCCATAGCCCCATTTCAGGTAGTGTATAAGTCATTCCTTGGCTCATCGAAACAAATAAAACGGTGGTTAATATAAAGGCCGCGCAAGCATTCATGTTGATCGTTGTGCATAAGGGTAAAGAAAAACTAGCCACTTTTCGCGAAATGCCGATATTCTCCTCGGCGCATTGCATGGCGGTCGGCAAGGCAGCCGCGGATGACTTGGTAAAAAAAGCGACCGATAATGCAGGATACATGCCCTTTACCATTTTATAAGGCGATATCTTTTTTATTTTTAGTAATAGGGGAAGTACACCAAATGCCTGGATCAGGTTGGCGGCTACGACGACCGTTAAATAGAGGGCCAAGCTTTTGATATCCAACCCTTGTTTCAAGTCCCGCATAAATAACGTAATAAATGCCCAAATTGCAATTGGCATAGCAGCGACGATCCAACGGGTGATGGCAATAATTGCGGCATAAATGCTTGAAAAAAAGCTGTGGAGAACAGTCCGATGCTGCGAAGGCAAGGAAACGACCGCAAAACTCAAAAGCAACGCCAGGAAAAGGACGCCAATCACATTATTTTCACTAAAGGGTTGCACAATATTGGAGGGGACGATCTGGATAAAAAATGAGAGATAGCTCGTCTGAGGTGCCGTTTCCTGGCTGCCAACATCAGGTGCAAGCTGCCCTCTGACCGGATCGATGGCAATGAATAGAACCAGGGCCACTGTAGCGGCAATCACTGTGGTCAGAAGAGTATATTTGACAACTTTTTGACCTAGTTGCTTGATTTCCTGCAAGTTTTCCATACCTGAGGCAGTGGATACAATGGAGAGAAAAATGATTGGCAGGCTGACAAGTTTAAGAAGATTAATAAAAACCTGGGAAACTGTTTCCGCCGTTTTCATCACAATAAAAGAATCAAGCAGATAATATCCCGTGCACACCCCTAGCAAAACAGCAATGGCAAAAAAAAGATTAGGATTAATTTTTCGTTTTACATGTGTGCACATAGCTTAAGTCATTCCTTTTTAGTTTCGGTTTCTAAAAATTGCCGTGCCGACCCTTAAGAGAGTGGCCCCCTCTTCAATGGCTATCAGGTAGTCATGCGTCATCCCCATCGATAAATGGGTGAAAAAAGCAGGATTCTTCATCCGTCTCTTCCATTTTTCCCTTAATTCGAATAATTTCCTAAAAGATTCCCTAATTTGAGCCTCGTTATCAGTCAACGGTGCCATCGTCATTAACCCTTCAATGCGTAAAGCAGGTAATGCGTTCAATTGCTCGAAGCTGCTTTCCCATTTTTCTTTAGAAAAGCCATGCTTTGAGGGCTCTCCAGATGTATTAACCTGCAAAAGGATAGAACATTCCAGCTTTCTGACCAGGCATGCGGATGAGATCTTTTCAGCCAGATCAATAGTGTCGACAGAATGGATCAAGGCTATCGAAGCATCTAGTATTTTACCAATCTTATTTTTTTGCAAGGTACCTATAAAATGCCAGCGGCAATCGGCAGGCATTGCATTAATCTTTTTGACTGCCTCTTGAGCCCTGTTTTCGCCAAAATCTCGGCAACCTGCATCATAAACTTCTTTAAGCATGGCGGAAGGATAGGTCTTACTGACAGCAATAAGCCTTACTTCGTTTGATTTTCCATAGGCCAAAGCTTTCTCTTTGACCTGTTCTTGTATCTGGCAGAAGTGTTCCCCGGGCCCGCTCATTCTAATCCCTTAGGTTTATCTAAAATTTCTTTGTAAATTACAAGATCTTTTAAACTCACCAAACGATTCAATGCATTACGACCTTTGGAGGGGGCTTCCGGGATTTCAAGGGCATGCTCTCTACTTATTATCATGGCCGCATTGGCCGAACGCTTTTTTTCTAAAGAGTCACGAGTCAATTTTCTTTCCAAATCGCCCGCTATTCTTAGGTCTTCCTTATCGGCCTTTTTTTTTGCCTTAAAAATGTGAGGGTGATGCGGAACAGGTGGTTGTGGTACAGCTTTTTTTTCCCATTCTTCAGCCATCTTAGCAAGCTTGGCCTCGCCAAGGTTGCTAAAAAACAGGTATAAGAGCGAAAGAATGCTGACGCCAAAAGCAATGATCTCAACAAACGACATAGCTCCCCCTTTTTTTATCTAAGAACCTGTTCTAAGTTAACTTTAAATTTGGTAATAAATCTAGTAGTAATTCATCGATTTTCGGATCGATAAAGCTTATTAAATAATTTATAATTTAACATTAATTTTAATAAAATTATTATATAATTAAATAAAAAGTTAAACAAATAGGCTCTGCATGAATTATTTTTATATAAAACCTAATTTTATCAATTCTCATGAAATCGCCCATGCAACCAAAGACAATTTGCAATTGTCACTATCCACACAAGAAGATGAAAACCTGGCTACCTCAAATCAAATAAGCTTCGATATAAAAGAAGATGAGAAAACCCTTGCTACCGCATTTCAACTAAGCCTTGATACCCAACTTATAAATTTACATGAAACAAACCTCAAAGGTGCGCTCCTATTTAATAATCCTGAACAAACGAAAAAAAATTTAAATGTAACCAAATTGCAAAAGGCTGCTGATTGGCTTGCCGCTATCAACCAACTCAGTCTTCAACATGAGCTTCCTGTTTTAAAATTACTTAGTTTAGTTGGTGAAGATATCATCAACTATAGCACGCTAGCCTCCTTGCCGCAACAGACGATTTATGGAGAAAAATATTATCTTACCGGAAACAGTTCGTACGAAGAGGCTGAAATACGCTGCTTTGCAGAGAATCATTCATTATGGGCTATCCTTGATCCTGTCCGTTGGTCTTTTATCAAAAACGCTTCTACCAATGAGGATGTTGCCTACATCGAAGGCTGCTACAGCGGCCATAAGGCATATGTGACAAAAACAAGCGAACTTAGCGAACTTGTTCTCAACTCAAAAAACTGCCTCGGCTGGGAGCCTTTGGAAAATTTGCAAAGTGATCAAAATTTTTTAACCTATCAACACAGCTTAGAAGAACTTGAAGCAATTAAAAAAAGTCTTCCAGGTATATCTAAAAGCAATATTTTAAAGTTTTTGACAATTTGCAAAATAATGTATGAAAAAACATTGCATTGGAACCCCCCTGCATTGGATAGACTTCTTGATACACTAAATGAGTTAGATTATGGAAAACAACTTTTACTTAAAGAAAAGCTTTACCATGAAACAGAAATTGCATTAAGCGAGGCTATCTTGATTAATAAGAATTATATTGATAAAATCATCAAAGAAACATTTGAAATACGCCAGAAGAGTTTATTTAAAGCATGCGATTCTCAGGATTGGAAAATTAAATACGTTGTGGCAGGAATGGACCATTTTCCAACACCATTTAATGTAAATAAACCGGGATTAGAAAGCACACGAAAATATTTTAGCACTAAAAAACATTGTGTGCTTATTTCGGAAAAAATTTTAGCATATAAAAAAAATAAGATGGAAGAAGGTAAACAATTACTTATAGAGCATTTGGAGAAGCAAGATACTTACTTAAATGGAGCAATGAAAGAAGCAGTGCAAAGTCAGCAAATAGAGGCCGCGATTAATATTTTACATTCGGAAGGATCCAAATATCTTTCACCAGAAAGTAATAATAAGCTCATTTCTGAACTTAAGTTCTTTTCTGATCTTGATCACATTTGCAATCTTAACAATGCTGATAAACAACTAAGGGATATTGATTTGCGTGAGGCAATAATATCAAACTTTCTGTTTTTTAACAACTTAAGCGATGAAAGCTTGAATTCTATTCAAGTAATTGCTTTAGCCAAATCCCAAGAAGATCGCTTCACTGAAAGTATTCCCCTTTATTCCTTCCTTACTATTTTGAATCCAAATTCTCATAATTGGTATAGCTTAGAGCTGGAATTTTTTGAAAATGGAAATATTGATTTAGCTTATAAAGCTTTCGATACAGCATTATCTCTTGATCCAAGCCACATTAACGCAAGATCAAGTGCAGCCCAATGCTTAATTGAACAGGAGCTTTACAGTGAAGCCATAGATGAACTTAATATGGCAATGTCCATTGCTAAAGAAAATAATGCAACTCAAAGCGAGTATAATAACATTTTAGATGTCATGCGTTTACTGGATTCTCACGCTAATAAATATTTAGCTTCTCAGGCGATTACTTAAGCAATCGATTAAACCAAAAGACCTTTGCAAGAACTTTTTTTTGCCAATTCCTTAGAACCTCTTCAATATCTATGGTCAGGTTCTTAACTAAGCCTTTTGAACGTATCGCCGAAGCTAATGCAACTTCGGCGACTACTAGTACACTGTAAGCCAAGGCGGACGGGCTTTGCTTACAGTGTACTAGGGCCTTGAATTCTACTGCAATTATTTTATACTTGCTTTTTTTCTATTTCCGGCTTTGCCAGGGCGTTCCGCATGTCTGTATCAGCCTGCACATTTTGAATCCTCTGATAATCCATGATTCCAAGCCTTCCCGACCTGAAAGCCTCTGCCATGGCCAAAGGAACAGCTGCCTGAGCTTCGACAAGTTTTGCTTCCATGTCCCGTACCTTGGCAGAATTTTCCTGTTCTAAGGCAACTGCCATGGTACGCCTTTTTTCTGCCTCTGCTTTTGCGATTCGGATATCGGATTCAGCCTGGTCTGTCCTCAACCTCGCTCCAATGTTCTCCCCCAAATTAATTTCCACAATATCAATGGAGAGGATCAAAAAGGCAGTAGAGGAGTCAAGCCCTTTTTCTAGGACAAGTTTTGAAATTCTTTGCGGCGATTCAAGGACCTGCTTATGTGTATCGGACCCCCCAATCGCACTCACAATCCCCTCCCCTACACGAGCTACGATAGTTTCTTCGGTGGCACCTCCCACAAGCTGCGCAATATTTGTTCTGACGGTTACACGGGCGCGGCAATTCAATTGAATTCCATCTTTGGCAACTCCTGTGATATAGCCGCCATGGCTTGGACAATCGATCACACGAGGATTGACAGATGTCTGGACCGCAGCTTTAATGTCGCGCCCGGCTAGGTCAATGGCTGTTGCACGGCGCCAGTCAAGCGGGATGTTAGCTTTATCTGCGGCGATAAGCGCCTCTACCACATTGGGAACATGACCCCCGGCAAGATAGTGGGTTTCCAGATCCCCGACATTAATATCCTTAAGCCCTGCTTTGAATAAATTAATACGGGCATTGACAATAATGCGCGGAGGGATTTTTCTCAGGCTCATTCCGACAATATTAAAGAGCGGGATAGGAGTCCCTGAAACAAAGGCCTGGAACCATAAGCTTATGAATTTGCCTAAAATACTCAAAATAATAATAAGTACAATGGTGAGGATAAAAACCACAAAATAAAATTCACCGCTCATTTTTTCCATCATTGTTTGCATTAATATTTTCATGTTTCCCTTTTTGTTTGACAATTAGACTTTCTTCCTGGCCTGAAACAACCAGTACTTTTTCACCTTTTGAAATATACCCTGTGAACGAAATAGCCTGATGCTGCTTGCCGTCGATCATAATATAACCCCCCGGCTTTAGATCCGATAAAACAATGCCCTCCTTTCCGATCGCCTCCTGATCAAAGCTTGAAGCTTGATATCCCTCCTGATCGCCTATTGTATAGATGCTCGATCCTGGCCTGGCGTTGACGATCCGCCAAAGGGCAAATTTAATTAGAAGCACTACTGAAACAGTTGCCAGAGAGACAAATAGAAAAATGGCAATTACCGAATTGGATTCCGACG
This sequence comes from Candidatus Protochlamydia sp., assembly GCA_013695355.1. Classification (GTDB taxonomy): domain Bacteria; phylum Chlamydiota; class Chlamydiia; order Chlamydiales; family Parachlamydiaceae; genus Protochlamydia. Next base: position 148,516 of record JACDAQ010000006.1, on the reverse strand, counting down.
CAAAGTGCGCTATGCTGCCGATCACAAATAATCCCCCGATAATACCCATAATTGCACCGGGAATATAAAATTCAATCAAAATCAATAAAAGGCCTACGAAGAGCAAAAGGAAGGAGATCATAAAATGTCATTTTCCTTTAATAAAGTAGCAAAAACAGTGCTTCCTTCGAGCCGGTCAATGATGACAGGCATTCCTTCGTCAATAAAACCTCCCGTGCTCAAAGCTTCGTATACCTGCCCATTGACAATAATTTTCCCTGCTGGACGAAGCGGTGTCAGCGTTTTTCCAACCATTCCTGGCTGAGGAAGGTCCGAAGGATTTTCTCCGGCAATATACCCCATTTGTTCATGTCCGGACAAAACAAATCGATTGAATCCGGAAAATCTTGGCAGCACATAACGGGCAAGCAGAGAAATGGCAAAGGCGCTTGCAAAAAGCGTTCCACAAAACCATGCAAGCCTTTTTAACACATACTCTCCAGCGGCATTAAGGGACTGGGTATCTGGTTCAAAGCTAATGGAGCTTAATCCAGGGACTAAAGCCCCTATAAGCCCAGCAATAAATAATACAGCCCCTACAATCCCAAGCAGTCCAAAAGTTGGCAATATGAAAAACTCAACTAAAATGACCGCAAGCCCGGTTAAGATAAGAATGAGTTCAAGCCAATTGGCAATTTCCAATGAAAAGCTTGAAAGTACGATTAAAAAAAGACTTGTGGCTGCGACAGCACCCGGCAAGCTGAATCCTGGATTATTAAATTCCAAATAGGCCCCAATAAAAAATCCCATCAAAAGCAACGAGGAGACCCACGGAGTGGCTAAAAAAACAAAAAATTCAGTTTTCCAGTCCATTTTATAGGCATGGATTTCAGCTTGAGGAAATTCCGAAAAATAAGGGGCATGGAAAAGAAGCATTTTATCAGCGGCCCATTTGCCGGCTTTTTTTTCTTCCTGAGTAATGGAAGGGAGTTTTTTGGGCAAAAGCAAATAGTCTGCCACTCCATATTCGATCATTTGATCCGCGTCTAATGTCAGCAGCTTCCCTTTTGGGGTAATAATCTTATCTGGTTCTCGTCCAGTCGAACGGATTTGGTTTTCATTGTCTAGCTTCATCACCTTGCCGTGGCGCCAAATTAAAATCAGGTCTTTATCGACCATAGCTTCTGCTATCAAAGGATTGCGATCAAAAAATCTGGCCCTGTTTGCAAAATCGGCACGTAAGGCCGAATTGACCTTTTCCGAAGCAGTTTCCATTTTCCCACTCTCACCCGCAATTACTGGCTCGGCAGCGCCTATGCTCCCATCTTTAACCACAGTGATAAAACGGGTCGAATAAGCGAGCATAGCGCCTGCCGAAATAGCCCAGTTATTGATGAAAGTGATAATTGGTATGTTATGCTGCGTGTCCATTTCTTTAAGGGCATCTGATATTTTTTGAGCTGCAAAGACCTCTCCTCCGGGCGTGTCGATTTCTAAAATAATAAATTGTGGCCGATTAGTCTTATAATAATCTAAACCCTGCTTGATATAGAGCCAGGTCGATTCGCTAATCGCTGTTTCATGATCGCCTACGTACAGATATCCGATCGAATTTGGTCCCTCCTGATTAAAAGGTATATATTTTTGAAGCTTTGCTTCCACAGTCGAGGAAGGAATATTTTCCAAAGCTTCAGATTCTGCTGGAGTCAATGAAAAGAGTTTTTCAAATTCTGCCAATGAATAGACTTCTTTGACAATACCTAGTTCTCTTAACTGATTTTGGTTGACGACTAAGGTTTGATCAGGAGAAGAAAGAAGGGGAAAGGAATGCTCCTTTCCCCTTTCAATAAGCTTCCATCCCTCATTTTCAACTACCTGTAAAGAGGGGTCTGTCATGGCATCAGCAAAAATAAAAAGTAATTTGGCGTGAGGATTTGCAGGGCTTATCAGGCTTTTGATGCGATTTCGAAGCAGATTGGCAGGGACCTCTCTTTCCGCACCTGCCGGAATATCTCCCCAGGATGCGATAAGAGAGGTATATACTTCATCTGCCAAAAAAGGAAGAATGGCAGAGGGCCCGACAGCGTTATCGTCAATATAGACAATAACTTTCAATGGCTGATGACTTTTAAGCACATAGATAGTTTTAGCTAGATCCAAAAGGGAAATGAGATCCCCTGAGGTTGAATTGATTTCAATAATCAACGTCTTTGGATGATCTTTTACATCTTCAATTATTTTTTTAGCTGCTTCAGTCTCATCTTCTCCTAAAAAACCTTTTAAGACAATTTTAGCGGTTGCCTCCTCAGGGGCTCCCCTTACAACTCCTAAAACCATTAAAAATAAAAATAAAAAACAGCGAAGCATACGGCCAACCATTAAAAAAATAACAAGTGGACTATATACGTATTTCTAATTCAGAAAAAAAGGATTTTTTCAATTTAGATGAAATTTGGTCGATGGCATCTATTTTAGTTATAGCAAAAGGGCGGGAATGAAATTAAGCTTAGAATTTTTTACGAGTTTTGAAGCAAATTTGAATAAATAACAGGATAAGCAGGGTTACTGAAGTGGCGGCAGATAAGACAAAGACACTAGTGCACTTTATAAAGTTTATAGAGCACTAGCATTCTGCATATTCGGATTAAATCACTTGAATAACTATAAGATTAAATTTTTCCGCCACTATTAATTACTGCATTTTGGAAAAATTCTACTAAGTTTTTTTTCTTTTCAGGTGGTATGTTCAGTTGGTCAACATGAGCTTGATAATCTTTTAAAACTGTTGGAAGGAAAGGGGTGGAATTCGCATGCATTGTTAGGATATTGTCCAGGCCTTTTTCAATAGAGCATTGCTTATCATCCGCACCAGAAAAATTTTTCATAATTTTAGCTCTAAATGAGTTCTTAGGCTGATTATGTTTAAACTTGATCTTAAACTTGATTTTTGTGGCTAAAATACGATGATCGCTTGCAACTGAACCTAAATTATTGTTTTGAATTGATTCAAGTTCTGCTTTAGAAGATTGAACCCAAATCCAATCAATATGCCTCCCTTTGCCTATTTCTGTGGGACTCAAATCCTGATCAAAATTATATTTATTGGCTTTTAAAGTATCGAATTTAGATCTCTGCACTACCAATTGTTTTTCATCAGAATTAAAATCGCCCATTATAATTTTTGCGTTAAACCTACATTGTGAAGGAGAGGCCATTTCTTTCACCAACTCATCGATTTGGGACTTGCCCTCTTCCTGTTTTTTGCCACCTAAAAGATGAGTATTGGCTATTCGAAGCATTTTTTTTGTGTGGGTACTTTCCAAATCAATGTAAAAGGAATTCATCCCTTCTTTGCTACTAATAACTACAAATTTTTTTTCTTTAAATTTATTCTTCTTAAAATAAATCGCTAGGCCATCCGAACGGCTACTATGTTGGACGTGCTTGCATGAATAACCTGACTTTTCAAGTATTTTTAAATCAATAAAAGTTTTTTGGCTCACTTCTTGAAGACAAATGATATCCAGATTAGCATTATTAATTTCTTGAATAACTAAATCCTTCCGAGCTAACCAGTTGCTTTTGCCAACAGAGTTTAACCCCTCTTGCTGCTTATGTTTTTCTGCGAAATCTGGATCTAAAACATTAAATGTACCAATATTGAAAACATGCATATGAAACCTGTAATTTATTATATTAAAATTCAATACGAAGATTAGCATATAAAATGCTTAAATGTAAATCAAACTCCTTTCAATCATTACTTTTATTTTATAATAAAATTTTTGTTATATTTAATGCTTTATTAAACTGAAAATCAATTATTATGAAATAGGTAATCCAACTCTCTTATTCCACTAACTTTTATTTTTATATTAAGTAATTAAATAGTTATAAACTTTTCTAATATGTTATAATAAATTTATAACTAATCTATTTTTGGGGTATCAATATGTTATCTCCAATCAGCCAAAGCAATCCTGCACCATCATTTGAAAAAATTGGTCAATTGCAGGCAGGAGAAGTTAAGGAAAATAGCCAATTCATGACTTTTACCCAAAAAGTCGAAATGGGGGGGGGGAAATTTACCGTCACACTTTATTATCCTAAAGAGAAAACTATCAGTTCCGAAAAAGCAACCTCTGATATGGAATTGCGTATTGGAAAAATGATGACGCTTGCAAATGAATTGGGGCTCGGCAAAGAAAAAAATCTTTATAAAATTGAATTAAAAAACTCTGAAGTATTTGGAAAGTGGAAAGATACAGATGGAAATAATAAGATTCATGAAAAATTCGAAACTAAACTGCAAAATGATTTATCCAAATCTCCTGAAGCAAAACAAGAGATTGAACGTAAACTCCAGGTAATCGAATCAGCCAAAAGTACTTACGCTAACGCGATACAAACAGATACGAACAAAATAGAAGTCCCAGTTTCTAGTAAAGTAGATGGCACAGGCATAGGCACAGTCAAAAATCAGCCCATCCTAACAGAAGTCCAAGAGAAAAAAATTAAGTTCTTATCAGCATTTAATTCGGCGTTGAAGGTGGGAGCGGATTTAGAAAATAATGAAAAAACTAAACTAGTAAGTCTTTTAGCCCAAGGGGCTAGTATTAATGGACAGCTCGAACACTTGGGAAAATCCGCCACACCTGAACAGCTTGCCTCTATCAAAAAAGAGATGGGTCTATTCTCATTAAAGTTAATGGAAGAAGTAAATAAGCTGCAAAGAGAGGATTCTCCTAAACTTGAAAACGAACTTGTTAAGCTCGTAGAAATTTATAATAGTGTTGTTACAGAAAGGAAAGAGCTAGAGGCGGCTAATAAACCCGAAAGTAAAGAGAAGATCAGGCAGTTAAAGAACCTTGAAGAAAATATGCAAGGAAAAATAAGAGACTGCAATTCCATGATCGGTCATACAAGCTTAACAACGAATGCTTTTACAGCAACTAAGTCCCACGTCATTTCCTTCCAGGCGGTCGTTGAAAAGAAAATTGCCCTCATGGAAAGAAGAATTGAGCTTGAAGCTTTAGGAAAGGGGGGCAAAGAACTAAGTAAGATTCAAAAAGAGCTTAGCCTCGCCCCCACCGCTCCTCAAATGGAAGCCTCCTATGCACAAATAGCGCAAAAACTTACTAAAACAGGCATTAATGTTGTAAGTATCGTTGATGCAAAAATAGCCAATAGAGAGCATCCAGAATTGAAATGGGGAGCTTCACATTTAAATTTAGCTCTGACAACTCCTGCTAACTGGACTGAAGTTCATTCACCCTTGATTAAAAGTTCAAGGGCCGGTACGCTTTATCTCGCTGTAACCATTAATACGCCTTTAAATATCGATGCTCGTGGGGGCGTCCCGGCAGGACTTAGATCGGCTGATAAATACGATCAAAGAGCAGCTAATTTAATGATGACAAAATCCTATATGCGAACAGGCAGTGACGTAAAGATTGGGGAACAAATTTCTTTTAGAGGCGGACAATTTCCCACCAAAGAATCGGCCAAAGAAGCTCTCTCTCAAATGATAACAAACATGCCGAAGGGACAAAATTTGGAAGAGCTTCATATCAATGCTTTACTTACCCCAATTTTTCTCACAAAGTTTAAAGAAGATAAGCTTTTATTAATTACGCATAAAGCAAGCATTGAAGCAGCTTTAAATGAACTTCAAAATGAAGCTTATCATAAAGAAGGAAATGTGGATAAAGCGGTATCTCTTGGAAAACTGAAAGCTCAGATGGCGATCAGCAATTTTGGTGTAAACGAAGGTGCGGTAGGAGAGATGCACGCCCTGGGAATGCATATTAAGGCACAACTTGGCTGGCATACCTCGATTGACGACTACTCAAATAGCGCTAGTCAGAAACTCAATGATGCAGCCCATAGAAAATTTGAAAATATAGAGAAAAAGTTTAAAGACAATGATCTTAATCTCTCGAAGGATTTAGACCATCTTGGAGCAATTTTACAGGTTGGACAAGAGATGGAAGCTGTATGGGCCCGCAATGATTATGCTGAAGCATGTGTGGGTAATAATCAATTTAAACTCCCATCACTTTGGAAGACGATGGATAATTTGCTTGGTATAACCTGCTATACAGATTGCATGAGCGGAAAAGATAGAACAGGAAAAGTTGAAAGTAATGCTCAAGAATATCAGGATGAAATAACGATGAATATTGCCGACCAGAAAGCTATTCTCACAAAAAAATTTAACCAAATGAAGAATGGATTGGATGTTTTGAAGCTTCAAACTTGGAACGATATGGAAAAAACACTTACCTCGGCATGCTTTCATGAAAATGAACTTGATTCAATGCTTAAACAACTAAACGATTCGGGCCCTGAGCGATTCAAATCTTTTGTGAATGATTTAGTCAAAGTTAAAATTGACGCAGCCAAAGAAGGACTCGGCCTTAATAGTCCTCAAGGCTTTATGCAAAAAAAAGAAGGCATCCCCAGAGGCTTTTTTAACTCAGGAGTCAATGGAATTCCTACTAACATACCAAAAATTGAAACGCATAAAAAAAATCAGTCACAATTTCCTTCATTGGCAGTAAGCAGCATGTATGGAAGAAAAAAATTTAATTTTTCAGGAATCACTAAAGCAGACGACTTGATACAGAGGAGGGGAATACTTGTAGATCGGCAAAGAGAAGCTGTGAATCGAAGGCTAAGCCAGCTTTCCGGCTCTTTACAAGTAACGCAAATCAATACCAGCAAACCCGGTTTTAAAGTTGAGGGGGGAGAGCCGCTAGCTCAATTCTCTTCCGGCTTTGATCGTGATTATGTCATTTCGGAACTTTTACTTACCAATCCAAAGAGTCCAAATTTCTTCAAGGTACTGGACAATGCAGCTGGACTTCATGAATTGGACCAGGCCACACGCGCTGAATTTCATACTGCTATTCATTCAATTGCTACAAACAGAATTTTAATAAGCTCAAGATCTAAACAAATAGATGCCTGGATTGGCATACTTAAAAAAATAGAAGATGCAAAAATGGAATCAATGGCCCCTCAAGCCAAAGTTAAGGCTTAAGATTTTGTAATAAAGCGCTAGCTGTCGTCCAATCATTTCATTCTATTAAATTTAAAAATCAATTTCTTTAGCTAAATTTAATTCTAAAATTAATCAAAACTTGATCTTAACGTTATAATGCATTATATTATATTAATCATAAGATTTGAATAAAAAAATTGAAATGATAAGGCAAAAAAATGAATGCTATTAAAAGCGGAAATTACATCTATAATAAAAACCCAGGTTTTTTTGGAAATAATGATGAACATTTTCAAATTGAAGGCGCTAAAGCCATTAAGTGGGGTGTAATCACTTTATCGGAAAGCAGTGAAAAGAAAGCTGATCTGAAAGGAATATTCTTTAAAATTTTGGAAAAATTTGCAAAAGAACGTAACGCCATTGCCATTAAAACCGGTACCCAAAACGCAACGCATTATGGCCTTATGAGAGATAGTGAGGAGGGGGCGAGTACAGGGCATTCTTTGACAGTTTTAAATGAAAGATACAGCGAATACGGCGAAAAAATGTGCACTCTTTTGCAAAAAATTCTCATAGAGCTACCTCACGATTTAAATAAGTTTAATCAATCGAATTATTCAGAAGAATCGATGTGCTGTGGTCTCAAAAGTTCGTTTGAACTAAAAGTTTTAGATGCTAAAACCCTGGTTGAGCAAAAATGGATTGCGTTAGAGGACCTGCAACAAGAGGAGCGAAGAATTCAAGCCCGAAACCTTAAAATTTTTAATGTGACTAAATCTAAGCAGGGAACAAAGGAAAAATTAAAATTTTTAAAATTAAAAGATCCAACTCTCTATACTGATGATAAAATGTATTTTTTTATTAACGGCATGGAAAATGCATTTCCATCAAATGTCAATGAAGAAAAAACGAATTTTTTGGCTAAGATGTTAAACATCATATTCCCCTCTGATCAGAATGCTCAGTACAATGTAAAAAACAAGAACAAATTCATCAATGTGATTGCTAAAAGTTTCCCCTTGGATCAAAATGAGGAACAAAAATTGCACTTTCTTAAAGAGACCATGGAAACGATCTTTCCTTCTATTAAAAATTCTTTGCTTAGCGATGGTAAGACCACGATTGTCGCTGATAAAATGAAAGCTCTTTCTATGGTGATAGATAATATTTTCCCCCCAAACCAAACTGTCGACAACCGCAAATCTCATTGGGTACTTGCCACCTCGAGGCTTCAAATCGACAGCAGTATGTATGCCCTTTCACAATTTCTTACCTATATGCATTTTGATGGCATTCATGACCCAGTGGAGAGAATGAAAGGTCGTTCCCCCATTACTATTATCCATCAAGATATGTTTTTGATTGAGGGGACACTCAAAAATATCAGTAGAATTTTTGAAAAGGCTGTTCTTTGGGATTCGAAAACAAAAGATCTTTCTATTTTACTAGATGAAGTGGGCCTGCTCCGCTATATTTTTGCACACTCGATGTGCTTGCTTAATGGAAGCGCAGCGGTTGGGGAATGGTTCGAAGAAACCTTATACAATTACCATGGATATAAGGTTTTTCAGGTAGAAGCTGATAAAGCGTGCGATTTAGAAGCTTTGACTGCCAGATCGCTTGGATGTTTCATGGACGTTTATCGTTGTATGACCCATCTGGAGAAATTGCAATAGCATAATTAGAAAGGATGCTGGATGAATGATTGGTGCTGAAAGATTTTTTAAAAAACTAAAGTCAAGAAGCGGATGGTCTTAGAGCCTGTTTAAAATCATCCGAGCATGGTTTTAAGCAGATCTTCAAGGTTTCTGCAAACTCCGCTGACTTTTACCCATCACCACAATTCCCGGAAATAAAATTTATCCGCTTAACTTAATTGCATTTTCGAGTGATTCCATAAGAACTTTTTTCTTATCTGTTCCGACAGATAGCCACTCTACATAGTTTTTATAGTCTTTACGAACAGATGAGAGAAAAGGGTTGCTGTTAGCATGCAGTGTTAATATTTTATCCAATTCTTTCTCAGTTGAGGGATGCAATTCATCACTGCCAGAAAAATTCCTCATAATGGAAGCTCTAAATGAAGTTTGGGGTTGGGGATGTTCGAATTTATCTTTAAATTTTAGTATTGTTGCCAAAGGCAATGATTACTTGCGACTAAATTTTTTGGAATGTTATGAATCGGGACTAGTTCAGCTGAAGAAGATTTAATCCAAATCCAATCAATATGCCGGCCCTTACCCGTTTCGGTAGGGCTAACATCCCCGTCAAATTTATAATTATTAATTGTTAAGGCATTCAACTTAGAACCCTGCTGTTCAAGAAGTGTCATCAGCATTAAAATCTCCCATTATAATTTTAGCGCTGATATTACATGTTGACTTGGTATCCATTGCCTCAATCAATCGATCTATTTGTTCCTTTCCTTCAGCTTGTTTATTTCCTCCTAAAAGGTGAGTATTAGCGATGCGAAACATTTTTTTAGTTCGACACTTCCCAAATCGATAGTGAATGAATTCATCCCATTATAGCCGATGACTTTGAAATCTTTTTCCTTGAAGTAGTCCTTTTTATAAAATATGGCTAGCCCGTCCCCGCGGCTGTGACTTAAATGTTTGCCTTCATAGCCTGAATCAGATAAACACTTTAAATCTTCAAAAGTTTTTTACTTACCTTTTGAAGATAGATCACATCTAAATTAAAATTATTTATCTCCTTATCACTAAATCTTTACGGGTTGACCAATTACTACGGCCTGACGAATCGGGCCCCTCTGTTTGTTTATGTTTGATAGCAAACACAGGATCTAAAATGTTAAATGTACCTATATTGAAAACTTACATATAGAACCACCATCTAATCTTTTTATTATAAATAATTTATGAAATCAAACAGGATAGTAAATAGTAAATTAATAAAATATTATCTCTATATTCAGCAAATCATATTATTTTTTGTTTGCATTTTTATTATAAATAATGGAACATTATGTAATTTAAAAAGAAGGCCAAGTAATTAATAAGATTGAAATTAAACCATGGAGTTTAAGTGAACAACACTTTTATCGTAAATAATAGATTTATCACTTCTACGCATACTCAGACAACAATATCTGCTGGTTCGCTCTATACTATAAATCTTCCCGTCTATCATATCCCTTTTCATATTCTTGCAGCCCTGAAGGTCCTTTCTTGGCGAAATTCACCTTCTCCTTCACTACCTTTGGGTGCACGTAAAATTACTTACGGCTTAGCCATGGGAACTTTAGCTATTATAGGAATAGCTGATGGCATAATTCGGATTGCCCTTTCAATTTTAATTTATCCATTCCAGCCCTCAACCTCCTACTCTTTTTTTAAAAGTGCTATCTTTGGATTTAAACAAAGTATTTATTACGCCACTCATTTACAAATAGATAATTTTACTGAAAATAGGATTGTTATAGATATATCAGTTTGAAATAAATTTTCATCAAAAAATTGAAGTCGTAATAGAAAGATCAGCTTACGATATCTCATTTAAATCCTTACCCCAAATAGTGTAAAATTTTTCTTCTGATAACAACAAACTAAAATTCCTACCTTCTCTAGTATTTTTTATGTCTTAGCTCTTAAATAATTTCTCCTGTAAGGAGAAAAGGAACGGTTGCAAGCAACCCTTTAAAATGTTAACGCGTCCTCTACGAAATTCATAAATAGGGACACCCACCCCGAAAAGAATTATTAATATTGAAATGTTTCCTGTAAAAATTCCAAAATTGCTTTCCTAGTGCGCAAAAGATTTTCTTCTTGATGAGCCTGAGAAATAAACCAGGCCTCATGCTGAGAGGGAGGAATGTAGATCCCCTGATTAAATAGAGTTCGAAAAAATAAGGCAAAAAGGGGAAGATCGGCTTGCAAGGCTTCCTGCAAATTCCGCACGGGATTTTTACAGAAAAATAGTGTAAACATGGATCCCTGCTGCTGAATAGTCACAGGCCATTGATGCCGCTTGATTTTTTCTTTGATCGGTTCAAGAAGAAAATCAGTCTTTTCTTGTAGGGATTCATAAAATCCCTTCGCTTGCAGCAAGCGCAAACTTTGTAAACCGGCCTCCATTGCTACAGGGTTACCAGAAAGAGTTCCCGCTTGATAGACAGGGCCCAAAGGGGCTAAATAATCCATAATGTCTCGTCTGCCTCCAAAAGCGGCAGCTGGAAAACCTCCCCCCACTATTTTTCCAAAACAGGTGAGATCAGGCTGGACCGCATAAATATCTTGCGCTCCTCTTAAAGCAACCCTGAATCCTGTCATCACCTCATCAAAAATAAGCAAGGCCCCGGCAGCAGCTGTCTCCTCTCTTAGGCATTCTATAAATTCCCTGGTCGCAGGAACGACTCCCATATTTCCCGCGATTGGTTCAAGTATGACAGCAGCGATCTGATTGGCGTAGTCAGGATGGCGCAAAAGGGCACGGACGGCCTCACAATCATTATAAGGCAGGCAAAGGGTGTTTTTAACAATTTCTTCCGGAATTCCGGCCGAAGATGCTGTTGGAGAAACTTCTAGTAGGCCTGAACCGGCCTGGACTAGAAAAAAATCAGCGTGCCCATGATAATTTCCGATGAATTTAACGAGAATATTCCTTTGTGTATAACCACGGGCCAATCTTGCGGCGCTCATGGTCGCTTCTGTCCCCGTAGAAACAAACCTAATTTTTTCGACAGAATCGATTAGCCCGACCACCTCTTTAGCCAATTCGCCTTCAATTGGAGTAGTAATGCCAAAGCTTGTCCCTTTTTCAAGGCGAGACTTAACTGCGCCAAGAATCGTGGGATGGGCGTGACCATGAATGAGAGCTCCCCAAGAGCCGCAATAATCAATAAAGGTATTTCCATCCACATCGACAATTGTATCTTCATAAGCATGGTCGATCACCATCGGCAATTGACCTACATGAGAGCAGGTCCTAACAGGAGAATTGACCCCTCCTGGAATAACCAAATTCATTTCCTGAAAACAGCTTTCGCTTTTGGGACGTTTAAGCATTTGTAGTCCTGTCTTTGTTTTTGGATCGTATGATGACTTGTTTTCCTTCAAAAGCAAAACCAATAAGTAAAATGTTTTTGACTCCCCTATCAATTAACTCTTGAGCATAGTGCCTATCTTCAATTTGTTTAAGGGCCGATTCAACAGCCTCTTCCAAGGTAGACTTTTCAAAACGTCCTATTTTTTTAAATTCCATTATGATTCCTAAATCATTTTGATTTTTGGGAATCAGCATGACATCGTATCTGCCAAGACCACTTTCACGATTAGATTTAACTTCATAGCGATCACTTAAACCAATCAGGATCCCAAGAATAAAACCATGATAAATTTTTTCAGATTCTTCTGAAGGAACATCAAAAACACTTACTGAAGAAAACATAAATTCTTGGAAAATTTGAGAAAAAGTGTCAATGTCTCCGCTTATAAGACTATTTAGAAGTAAATGGTAATTCGGCTTATGAATACTTTGATTGAACCAGTCTAATATCATTGATCTGTACAATTCGCAAATTTCAATATTAGGAATACGCAAATGGCAGGGTGTACCATAAGAAGGAACAGTTTCTAATGTCAAATAACCACAATAAAGAAGGAGTGACCATAAAGATTTTGGATTATATTGGAGTTCAGAGAATACAATCCCTTCTTCTATTTCTTCTTCGATATGTCCGCCTTTAAGTAAGGTTTCTAAATTAGCCTTAAAGTCACCGGTGCTTTGGGCAATTAATTTCTTCATTAAAGCATTTTCGCTCGTATTCACCCAATAGGGGGCAAGAACGCCCTTATTAGTGATGCAGTTAAGGACCGACCAGGGATTGTAAATGTTAGTGGAAGTTCCAATCCGGTAACCGTTATACCACCTACGAACATCATTAATTTTTTCTGAAAGATCATAATAATCGAGCAGCTCTTTTACTTCTGACTCAAGAAGCCCGAACTTATCACTGAAAGTATCATTTAAAATTGTGAAGGTACTGATATTATTCAGGCCCGAAAAGATACTTTCTTTCGCAATGCGTAAGATCCCGGTTAGTACTCCTAGTTCTAAAGAGGCATTGTCCTTTAACCCAGCAGATAACCAATTTCGGAGGAAGTTAATTAATGATTCATAGTATCCCCCCAGATAAGCAGCGTGGGCAGGAGTATCATATTCATCAATCAAAAGGATTACGTTTTTATTATAATACCGTTGCAGCCATTTGGTTAGAAGGAATAAGCTCTTTTCAGTTAATACCAAATCGCTTTCCTTACGCAGAATTCTTTGATAATCTTCCTTCTCTGTTGCTGTTAATATAGTATCTTCTAATAGATAATCATGCCTTCCAAATTCTTCTCCAATCAGTTCTTGCAAGGAAGCAAATGTATTTTGCCATGAAGCGTGCTTGACATCTTTTAAAGTGAGAAAAATGACAGGAAAGCAGCCTTGCATGGCGCGGTACTTTTCATTTTCCCAAATCTTTGTATTTTTAAACAAATAACTTGTGTCTTCTTTCCCCTGCTCAAAGAAATAGCGGAGCATGGACAGGTTTAAGGTTTTGCCAAAACGCCTTAACCGCGGAATGAGCGCTACTGCCATCCCCTTTTCCACCAATTCCTGAATTAAAAGGGTTTTGTCAACATAGGCATAGTCCCCTTCAATAATTCTTTTGAAATCACTAATGCCAATCGGAAGACGTTTTTTCATAAATTCCTTTATATAATTAAACCAAAACGGGACTTGGCAAAGTTTTCATCTTTTCACGGCTGTCGTAAATTAAAAAACAAAAAGGGAGTTTTCTTTATTCATCAAAGCTTATAACATTGACGGCAAGCGAGTTTATAAAATAACTCTTTTAGGTGTTCCTGATGCAAACTACGTACAAAATATTTACCTTAAAACTTACCAAAGCTGTTTATATAATTGCAGCCTTATTTTTCACCTTCCCCTGCTTTTCCTATGAAATTTATTATGAAGGGCTTCAGGATAAGACCGCCCATGCTTTGCTGGAATCCGTCTCTCAGCTTGTAAAACTCAAAGACACCCCTCCCCCAACCCTTCTCGGATTAAAAAAACGTGCCGATGGAGACATTCCCAATTTGGTATTAGCTTTGCAAAGCTTATCTTATTATGAAGCAAAAGTTACTTTTGAAATTGCCGATAATGGAACTGTTGTGCTCTTAAAAATTAACACCGGTCCAGCCTACCCTCTGAAAAGCTTCTCCGTGCGTTATTTCCAAGAAGGGAACGAAACTTTGGAAGAGCCCACCTCCCCTCCCTCGCTCAAGTGCCTGAATGTGGAATTGGGGGCCCTTGCTTTGCCTGAAACGATCATCAGTGCCGAAGACACTCTTTTAGATAAACTTCATCTGGAAGGATATGCTTTCGCTTCGATCATTAAAAAGGATGTGTTTGCAGACAAACAGGAAAAAGTTGTTATTGTCATGATCGAAGTAGAATTAGGCCCGCAGGCTTTTTTTGGCCCTGTAAAGATTAAAGGACTCGAGAGAGTTAGAAAAAGTTATTTTTATAAAAAATTTCGTTGGGAAGAGGGTGATCTTTATGACCCGAAAAAAATAGAAAAGACGCATGAGGCCCTCGAATTATCAGGGCTTTTTAGTTCAGTTAACTTAGCGCAGGGAGAAAGAGAAAAAGGCAGCCCCCTATTTCCATTAGATATAAATGTCGTTGAGGCAAAACAGAGGACGATTGGTTTCGGAGCGAATTTTATCAGCGGAATTAAAAGCGGACTTGGTCCAGGTATTACAGCTGAATGGCAGGACCGCAATATTGGCGGGGAGGGAGAGAGTTTAAGCTTTCAAATTAACCTTTGGAAAAAACAAAAGGAAAGCAGAATAACTTATCTTATTCCTGACTTTTGCAGGCAGAATCAAAACCTTATTTGGCAGCTTGACTATAAAAAAGAACAAATAAAGGCATTTCGGGAATCAGCTTTCTCTCTTTCAGCTACAATCGACAGGCAAATTTCTGATAAATTGCGGGTTTCATATGGGGCAATGTACAAGCTTTTACGCAGTACTAAGTCGGCCCGGGACGGAACCTACGATCTTTTTAAAGTTCCCTTGCAGCTTCAATGGACTGCTGTGGACAGCCTTTTAGATCCTACTACAGGGTGGTCGGCGCATTTAAAAGTAACCCCCTCCTTACAAGTCTTGCGACCTTATTTTGCTTATTCCATTAACTCCCTCACTACGTCGTTTTATCAACCCCTGACGCAAGATAAAAGGCATGTTTTCGCCGGAAAGCTTATGTTGGGAACTATTACAGGGGCACGCAAACATGATATCCCTCCACCCGAACGCTTCCTGGCCGGCTCGGAAAATGCGCTTCGAGGATACGGGTATTTAACAGTCAGCCCCCTTGGAAAGGATTGTAAAATACTCGGAGGGCGCTCTTTACTGATTTATTCTTTAGAGCTAAGGAGCCGCATAGGGAAAAATTTTGGGCTTGTGGGCTTTTATGAAATAGGAAATGTTTTTCCCAATTTTTACCCAGATTTTAATAAAAAATTTCTGCAGTCGGCCGGCTTTGGAATTCGCTATCACACTCCGGTAGGCCCTTTGCGAGTTGATTTTGCAGTCCCGCTTAATCGAAGAAATAAAAAATTAGATCATCCATTTGAAATTTATTTTAGCATAGGACAGGCTTTTTAAATGAAGATCCTATTCAAAACCTTTTTAGCTCTCTTTCTGGTATTTGCCCTTTTTTTAATTGCTGTCTTGGGATTTTTGCGGACCGAGCGGGGGCAGCAATGGGCAGTGGATACCATGCTCATGATTGTAGAAAATCAAACGGATGCAAATTTTTCTGCAGACCATATTGATGTTTTTTTTCCTTTAGGATTTCGCGCTAAAAATATTTCCATGACTTCAAATGGAAAAAAAATAGCCTTCGCGGAGGAGATAGAAGTTCTTTGTAACTATTGGCAACTTCTGGAAGGGAAGCTTATCTTTTCCTCAATCAAAGGCAGGAACCTCAATTTGTTGTCGATGCCTTCCACCCAAAGCAAAGGAGAAGGCGGATTTCAGTTTCAGGGAAAAGCCCTCGTTCCTTTTTATATCAAAGTTGAAAAAATTTTCTTCGAAAACATTTGGGCAAGTCCCTCGGCCCTCGGTGAACTTTCACTGCCTTCGATGTTGGCGGAAAAGGTTTATCATTTTAATGTGAAGGGGTCTATCACGAACAATCCTTTCAAAAACACTCTCTCATCCCAACTACTTATTGACCTTGCTGAGGAAAATGGCGGCGCTGCAGGACATGCATTAGCCTTAAGCCTTGCCAACCGGCATCTTTCCTTGTCATTTCATGCTAAAGAAATTTCCCATCAATTGAATATAGGAAATGAATTGATTGATTTTGACGCAGCCGTTGCTCTTTCAGCTGCAGGACCCTTAAATTCCTGGCTTAATAAAATGCAAAGCGATCAAGACACCCCCATTGAAGGTAATTTCAAGTTCATTGCTTTTCCCAAGAACGAAAGAATATTGGCAGCTACATGTGGACAGGAAATAGTGATTAAAGGAAAATACACCTTGCAGTCTGGATGGATGCTTGGAATTGAACATTTTCAATTAGCCTGCCCAGGAATGAATTTAAGCGCAAAAGGTACACTCTCATCCGATTTTCAACTTCAGGAAGGATCCTTCGAAGGAAATATCGAGGAAATGGAAACCCTAAGTCCGCTTATCAAAAAACAGTTAAATGGCATCCTGGCATTTAACGGACAAGCTTCCGGCCCCCTTTCATTTCCTAAATTTTTTATAAATGGAACTAGCCCTGCCTTAACATTCCAGGATAAAACCTTTAAGAATTTGGAAACAACTTTATCTGCCGAGCATATAGATGACGGAATCCAGGGATTCATAAAAATTAATTTTGATTGTGCAGAAGTTCCTTGTGATTTAGCCAGTTCATTTCAATTAAATGGCCAAGAGCTCCTTCTTAAAGAGCTAAAAGGTGCTGTTTTTGAATCGACTGCTAATGGAAATTTAAGTATTAACTTAAACGACCCGCTTTTGAACGGACAATTAGAAATTCATTCCGCTAATTTTCAAAAAATTTCTGCCTTTCTAGACGTTCCATTCGAAGGAAGTGGGAACGCCATCATTTTCTTGACTCATACCCTGGATGAAAGCGGGGTCGAGCGTCAAAATATTAAATCAAATGTGACAATTCAAGATTTACGATGGGACAATCTTTCATCCAAACATCTTTCTGCAAGCTTCACACTTAATCTCCCTGGCCCAAACAACTCTTTGGTCAATGTAGAAACACATTTAATGACCGAATCGCTCCTTTATAATGATCTCTCCGCTGCCAGTCTAGCACTCAATGCGAACCACCAGATCGATTTAAAAAATTTTACTTTTTCTAATTTTTTCACACAGGGAAATGTCGAAAACATTGAATGGCCTGATGGGAAGGCCGCAAGGGGTTTTTTTGATATTTATATACCGCAATTGCCTCTCCAAAATGGAGATATTCGTTTTTCATTCGTAAATATAGAAGCCAATTCTTCCCTTATAGAAGAAATTCGAGGCGAGACGCATGTGGATCTCAACCAAACGCTTTGGCCGTTCGATTTAGAAGCCAAAGGAAAATGGAAAGAAAATTGGACATTCAGGCTTGACGGTCAATGGCATATTAAAGATACATCTTTCGATCTTTATTTTAGTAAATTAAACGGTTTTTTTGAAGGCGCTTCATTTTTTTTACTAAACCCTGTTGCCTTGAGCGGAAATAAGGAAGATTTGGAAATTTCTGAAGCCCATTTAAAGTGGGGACAAATGGAAATTAACGTAGGGTTAAAAAAAGAAAAGCAAAACCTTGACCTTCAATTCAGCTCTCGTTCAATAAATGCAGACTATTTAAATAACTTCTTTCCCGATTTTCCCGTTCAGGGAGCTGCCTCATTAAAAGGTTATCTCAAAGGACCGCTTGAAGATCCCGTCGGCGAGATCCAAATCACTGTCCACGAGTTGACGGTCCCGGAACAAATGGGGGTAAAAAAAACTTCCTTAAGTGGCAAAGTAGATCTTGCTTTAAATCATTCAGGAATAGATGTAAAAAGTCTAATATATGGAGTAGGAGCATCCCCTTTACGCTTATACGGAACTTTGCCATACCATTTTATTTTAAGTCCATTTGCGTTGCAGTCAATCTCAACAACCCCTCTTTTGCTAAATCTTGAAGCTGAAGGCGAGATCGATCCTTTTGTCGATCTCTTTTACAATGATATCACTCACCTCACCGGACATGCCAGGATCGCATTAAATTTCACGGGTCAATTGGATGCCCCCCTAATCAAAGGCTTTGTGGAATTTGAAAACGGAACTTATGAAAGTATCAATTCTGGTAGCTTGTATCAAAATATATATGCTCGGTTTGAGGGAGAGGGCACCAAGATTTCCTTGAAACGGCTAAATGCGGAAAATACCCATGGAGGTTCCATATCAGTTTCTGGTGCAATAGAGCTGGATAAAAAAAATGATTTTCCTTTTGAGTTCTTCATCAAACCTAAAAAAATATTTATTATTGAATCTGAATATGCAAACCTTTCTGCCACCGGCTCTTTGCGCTTTTTTGGTAATAAAAAAAAATCTAAAGTGGAAGGGGAACTTTCAACAGATACGGCTACGGTTGATTTAGAGAGTGCTTTGCCCAAACAAATTAAATCAGTCGATTTCCAATTTATTAATTTACAGAAAGGGGAAGAAACTTTACAGCCCGATGCCTCTAAGATGAATTCTTCCATTGAATTTGATATTAAATTAAATGTCCCGAATAATTTAATGATCGAAGGAAAAAAGCTTACCTCGAAATGGAAAGGAGGGCTGATGATCACCGGCACGCCTAAGAGTCCGTTATTATTTGGAGATTTACGCGTGTCTGATGGGGATTACAAATTTAATGGAAAAGTTTTTGACTTAACCCAAGGGACCATTCATTTTTTCGGCTCTCCAGGCAAAAAGACGAGCATTTACGTTGTCGCAAGCAAAGACATTGGAAAAATTCGAGCGGATATTATTGTTAAAGGGCCGACCAATAAATTGACTGTAAGCTTCCGTTCAAGCCCGCCCCTATCCCAACGGGAGATCCTATCTTATATTTTGTTCAATCGGGGAATTTCGGACATTACTCCCGATCAGGGAAATCAGCTTAGTCAGTCCTTCATCGAACTTAATGATACGGAATCAGCCGGCGGCGATGATTTTTTAACTCGCCTGCGCAATAATATGGGATTGGACCGCTTAGAAATTCTGCCGCAATCCTTCCAGGTCGGAAAGTACATCACAGAAGGAGTATTTGTCTCCATAGACAAAACCAAGGACGTTGGGAACCGTCTGATCATTGAGGCCGATGTGCTTAAAAATTTAAAGGCCCAGGCAGAAGTCAAATTGGGGGGAGAAGCTCAACAAAAATTTTCTTTAAAATGGAAAAAGGATTATTAGTTTGACAAAAAGTTTCCTTCTTACCTATCTTTTAATTTACGTTCAATTCAGTTGCACTGAAAGTGTGTCGATTTTGAAATTTCAGCACTCGGACGTAAGCACACGAAACGAAATAAATTTGAAATCGTGATTTTAGAAAAAAAAATGACAGGAGACCTCATGTTCAATGCTGATCGATTCACAATAAACACTATTGTGCCTCTTATTCAAACAACTGCTGTTGCAATCGGAACTTATGCAACAGGTAAATTTTTAAATCATTCAGTGACTATTCAGACAGCTGCATTAATGAGCGCCGTAGCATCAATTGTAGCTGCTGTGGCAGATAAGTTTTTCGACAAAAGCACACAAGCTGCTTATGCTACTAACCTTCTAATCTCAAGTGGGCTAGGAGTGGGAGCAGGCATTCTTGCGCATTCCTTTATTTACCCGACACTACCTATCAATTTTAAAGCAGCGGGTGCATTTTTTATTGGCTTGATTGCCGTGCGCGGAGTTGTCGATTTTATGAACTCACGTAGAACACCAACTGTAACAGTTAACGTTACTGCATAATTGTATATTATTACCCTGAGGATCCTTTCCTCAGGGATTACATCTGGAAATTATAAACCTGCAATGAACCCAATTCTTAACGCCCTCTCTTCTTTTGGAGATTACATTCTTCTGATCACAGGGGTCATTGCTGTCTCTTTTCGCCGCCCCCCTTCGTGGGTGCTCTTCCGGGACCAGCTCTTTGAGATTGGTGTGATGTCCCTTCCAGTTGTAGCCATTACGGGATTTTCCACAGGCATGGTAATGGCCGCCCAATCTTACTTTCAATTAGCCGATAAAGGGCTGGCCAGTGCGACAGGGCTCATGGTCGCTAAAGCCATGCTTGTTGAGTTAGGCCCAGTATTGACCGCATTCATGGTCACCGGCAGGGTAGGAGCTGCAATGTGTGCAGAACTTGGCACCATGCGTGTAACAGAGCAAATTGATGCTATGCGTTCCATGTCTGTCAACCCTTTGCGTTATCTTGTTGCCCCCCGCTTTTTAGCCGGGATGATCATGATGCCCCTTTTAACGGTTTTCAGTGCAGTGATGGGGGTTTTAGGTGGCTATATTATCGCAGTGGATTTTTATAAAATGCCTTCAAGCTCATTCTTGGATCCCCTTCCTATCCATATTACCACTTTTGATTTTATAAGCGGAATGGTCAAATCCTTTGTTTTTGGGGTGATCATTGTGACTATTTCTTGCTATAAAGGGATGACTACCAAAGGCGGAGCGGCAGGTGTCGGCCGAGCAACCACTAATAGTGTTGTGATCTGCTATTCTGTCATTCTGATCATTAATTTTTTACTAACTTTAAGCTTGAACAGCTCATATGCCTATGTAAATGGGCTATAACGCCTAAGGAGATGCTTTCCAAATGATTCATGTCCACGAACTATGGAAAAGCTACGGCAAGCTCCAAGTGCTTAAAGGGTTAAACCTAGATATTTTAGATGGTGAGACATTAGTTATTCTAGGGCGCTCAGGCGTTGGAAAAAGTGTTTTGCTCAAGCAAATTATCGGACTCGAAATTCCCGATAAAGGCTATGTTGAAGTCGAAGGGGAAAAAGTAACGGATTTAAATCAACGGGCTTTTAGGGCTAAAATAAAACCGATGGGAATGCTTTTTCAGGGGGCTGCCCTTTTCGACTCCATGGACGTTGGGGAAAATACGGCTTTTTATTTACATCAGCATCCTAACTCCGCTTATTCCGAATCAGAGATCCAGGACAGGGTGGCCCATGCTTTAAAAATGGTCGGCTTGGAAGGGATTCAAAAAAAGATGCCTTCCGAACTTTCAGGAGGGATGCGTAAAAGAGCTGCTCTCGCCCGCCTTATTGTTTATCGGCCAGAGATTATTCTTTATGACGAACCGACCACCGGCCTGGACCCGATCACATCTATGCAGATCAATGACCTGATCAATGCCACGAAGCATGAACTCAAAGCGACCAGTATTGTAGTCACCCACGATATCCGCTCTGCATTAGAAGTAGGAGACCGCCTGGCCTACCATGATGAGGGAAAAATAGCACAAATTGCTACTAAAGACGATTTTTTTAACATCGATGATCCGATTCTCACTGAATTTTTTAACAACGCTGCAATTAAAAATCGCAGCAAGAGGTTCTGAATATTATGGCTTCCTCCGTCAAGAATATATTGATTGGTATTTTCGTCCTCCTGGCTTTAGCAATTATCGTCTTTATGATCCTTTTCCTGCATCCTTCGGTGGGAGACAATGCTAAAACACTGCATGTCCGTTTTTCCAATGTTGATAAGATAAATGTTGGAACCCGTGTCACCTATGCCGGACGTCCCGTCGGAGAAGTGGTATCAATTATTGAATTGCCCGATGCCAGAACTGAAGAAACTTATCATGGGGATATTTACGTTTATGAGCTAACCTTAAAGGTTGATTCTGCCGTGCGTGTTTATAATAGCGACACAATTTCCATCCGCACATCGGGACTTTTAGGTGAAAAAAATGTTGAAATAGATCCTATGCCGGTCAAACCCGGAGAACAGCTTTTTCTGGTTGAAGATCAGATTCTTTACGCCGTTCCTTCAGGATCGGTAGAAGAGACTTTAAAACAATTTGGGGACCTTTCGGGCAAGTTTCAAGTGGTCTTAAGCGATTTTCATGAAATGATGGAAGCAATCAAAAAGGAACATTTTGTTGAAAACCTTTCTAAAACGGTTCAAAATACCGTTGAAATAAGCGCTGTCTTGAATCAACCTGAAAAATGGAATAGGATTATAAACAATGTCGTCGCTCTTACAGACCGGGCCCATCGCTCATGGGATACAGTAGACGGCACTCTTCAAAATACCTATCACTTGACAACCCGGGCTCACCAAAGCTGGTCGACGCTTGATAGTGCATTGAATCAATTTAATCAGCTTGGCGAACGGACTAATACATCCTGGGCATCTTTGGATAGCGCAGTAAAAGAATTCAATCAAGGCTCCGTAGAATTCAATCAGGGTTCAAAAGAATTTAATTCTGCTTTTACGAATCTTAATAAAGTAATGACATCTACCTCTCAAGGCAAAGGATCGATCGGACAATTATTTGTACGTGATGATCTTTATTTAAGCCTAAAGTCAATCCTGCATAAAGGAGAAACTATTTTTAATGACATCAAACAATTCGGTGTGTTATTTCAGCTAGACAAGAAGTGGCAAAGGCTGCAAGCCCGCAGGACACGGCTCCTTCAAAGATTATCCGACCCTGTTAAATTTGCCAATTACTTTAATAATGAAGTGGATCAAATCTCCACTTCTCTTTCAAGTGTCTCTATGGTATTAAATGAAGCAGAGTGCTATCCCTTCTCTCTGCTGCATACCCCAGAGTTCACCTGCCGGTTTTCAGACTTGCTTAAGCGGGTCAATGATATGGAAGACTCGCTGCAGATGTTCAATGAACAAGTGGTTGATATGGAATAATTAATATAGGAGATTCATGGAACATATGCCCTACTCACAAATCCAAAAGGGAACATTTTTAATTGCCACCCCGGAGATTGATGAAGGTTTTTTTTTCCGTGGAGTCATTTTAATTTGCGAGCACAATGCAAATGGATCTTTTGGTTTATTGATCAATAAAAGCCTTGATTTGGAATTGCCTGAAGAGATAGTCAATCTTAATCAGCTGGTTAATCCGCGCATCGGCATTCGAGCGGGGGGACCTGTTCAGACCAATCAAATGATGCTTTTGCATAGCGCAGATCAAACAGAGCAGCAGACCCTCAAAATTTGCGACCATGTATTTTTGGGAGGCGATCTGCAGTTTCTTCAGGAAGCTATTACAGATCAAAACGGGCCCAATATCCATTTATGCTTCGGATATGCCGGCTGGGCGACGGGACAGCTAGAAAGAGAGTTTTTAGATGGGCACTGGTTTTTACATCCCGCGAATTCAAAACACATTTTTTTTACACCGGCTGAAAAACTTTGGCAATCTCTTTTGCGAGAGATGGGAGGAAAGTATGCGACACTTTCAATGATTCCCGAGGATTTAAGCCTAAATTAATTTATGGAGTCTGCATGAGCCTTTTACTATATATTGAAGCATCGCCTAGAAAAAAGCGGTCGAGTTCTATTGAAGTAGCCCATACCTTTCTCGATGATTACGTAAAAGAACATCCTTCCGATCAAATCCAAACAATCGATCTATGGCATAAAGAGCTTCCCCCTTTTGATGGAGATGTGATTGATTCGAAATATGCAATCATGCATGGCCAAGCTCATACAGAAGCTCAGCGCAAAGCCTGGAGAGGGATAGAACAACTCATTACTGAATTCAAAAATGCGGATAAATATATCATTTCACTTCCAATGTGGAATTTTAGCATTCCCTATAAGTTAAAGCACTACATTGACCTTATAGTCCAGCCTTCCTACACTTTTAGCTTTTCCCCGTCAGAAGGGTATAAGGGCCTTGTTACCGGCAAGCCGATTGTTTTGATTTATTCTCGCGGAGGGGCCTATGGCTCGGGTACTGGTGGAGAAGCATCGGACTTGCAGATAACTTATATGGAAGCCGTCCTAAAATTCATTGGTTTTACAGACATTCGAAGCATTGTGATTGAGCCTACACTTGGCCCGCCAGAGACCAAGGAGGAAGCCGTCAGAAAAGCTAAAGAACAGGCAGCCGATATTTTAGCAAAATTCTAGATTGCTTAGTTCAAAATTACTTAGTCCCATCCGAAAGGTCCAAGGTGAATCATTTCAGCAGAGCTATTAATTTATCTTCAAAAATGTCATGCTATTTCTGGGTCTCCAATTCGTTTTAATTGATATGCCTCTGAGTTTCAAAATAAATTGGTTATTTCATTGTTGATTTCTGGTAGTCTATGTGTTGCAATAACTGGACTTCACAAAGGACATTCTTAAAAAATAGCAGGGAATTAAGCGAGAAAAAAAAAATCTCCTCAAAGTTTTATTAACTCAAGCTCATAAGTACTTTTTATGTGGAACGAGTGAACCGCATTTCGTTCCTAAAAAGGAAAGTGACTCGTACCTTATCATCCAGCGGTAAGCTTCTTTTTTATCTACGGTGCAACCCGACCAATAATAGCATGGTAGCATAACTTATTTGTGCTCTGAAAAATCTCCCTTCCGCTGCAAGGCGAAAACACTCTAGCGCTTGACCATACTCTTTCTTGTCTTAATGAGTCAGCCCCTGATTGCATAAGTCTTCCATAGATAGCTTAGCCCAAGTTTGTCAGTTTCCCTGAGACAATTTGCAGATTCTGCACTACATCTTGATTCTATATAGTAATTTCTTTAGATCTTAAGATTGAAGATCGCAAGCCTAAAGCTCTGTATATTTTCTACTGTTCGCCTTTGATAGTGAAGTGCCTTCCCGTCTTCGGTTTTTGCTTGCATGGTTACCCTTACCGCCCCTTCAACGAAATTTGCTATCATGGAGTTTAAATTCAATAATTATCGTAAATCTAAATTTCTTAAAAATTTAATTTCACTATGATAAATTTTTGTAAAAACAAAAAAGGAGAAATTTAATGACTATGGAAGTAGAAGTGGCGCAATGGGGGGATTTAACCTACTTTTTATCTCAAAATCCCACGACAAATCAATTTGAAGTAACTGTAGTAGATGAAAAAAAAAATAAAAGTATTTTTAATTTTGATGATGGCCATGAGAAAAATGGCAATCTAAATTCTGAAGATCGGTTGTTAGCCCAAAGAATGATACGGGATTGCCATGAAGAATTTTTGGAGTATTGGAAAAAAATTACACAAAAGTGAGTTAAAAAAAATGCCACAAGTAGCAAGAATCGGTGCCATCATTTTTCAAATATTTCATGTAATGGGTGAAAGACACCATCTTCCTCATGTTAAGGTTATGTATGGGGATGATAGTGCAACCTTCGACCTTAATAATGGCAATTTGCTAAGTGGGTATCTTAAGCCTTCGCAAATGAGAATTGCTTCAAAAATTTTACGAGATGAATTCAATAGGCGTAAATTAATGCAATGTTGGAATTCATTAAACAAAGAATATGTATGTGAAACAGTTAACAAGGTTAATTTAAGATTTTCTTAAAATTGACCACTGTCCTTGTGATGGCATATAATATAGGCTTACTTTCCCGTCTCCGCACCCCTTGCATTCGAAACCTGTGGTATCCAAGCCCTGCGATCATAGCAGCAATGAGAAACAATTGTCTACTCCATGGAATATTACCCCTTCAGCAGGCCCCCCGATTGGGCATTTGCCGAAAAATTTGGAATGGTGATTAGAAATCATATTTATATCGCCAAAGAACCATTATCACCCTCTCTTAGAAATCGATTGATTAGCCTTGCAGCATTTCAAAACCCCGAATTCTACTAAGCCCAAGCAATGAGATTTCCGACTTACGAAATACCCGCATTATTGGTTGCGCTGAAATACCCCAATCATATTGCTCTTCCACGTGGATGCTTTGAAGAGGTATCTCCGCTTCTTTCTGATTTAAATATAAAAATAACCTTGAAAGAAGAACACTGCATAGGGCAACCACTCAATGGAAACTTTCAAGGTCAATTACGATCTGAACAACAAGCTACTGTTAACGCATTGTTGGCCCATGACATTGGCGTTCTGTCAGCAACGACGCCTTTGGGAAAACTGTTGTTGCAGCTGATTTGTGTGCCGAAATATGCCAGGAAGCCTTAAAAATTTTCGTAATATTTAAGCAAATCTATAGTTAAAATTTTAATTGTAACTTATTAAAAAAAATGTTACGCCAAACGTTCTGGTATAAATTAACTGACGGCGTCCGGCTGTCCAAAGCTTTTTTTAAAAGGTGTAAATAATGAAATTCCCTATTTTACAAACATTCTTTCTTTATGTGGTTCTTTCCACTACAGCCCTTTGGAGTGCTATCACGCTTAGCCCAACTACGCTGCCGAATGGCGCGACTGGTGCGTTTTATTCACAAACAATAACCGCTTCCGGAGAAATACCTCCTTATTCATTTAGCATTGCCGCGGGAAGTCTTCCCTCAGGATTATCCCTGACCACTACAGGCCCCGATACCGCTCTTATTTCAGGAACACCCACCGCTTTAGGCACTTCTAATTTCGTTCTTTTTGTGAATGATTCAGCTGAATCATCCATTGTGCAACCTTACTCCATCACGATTACTTGCGGACCTATCACCTTCAATACATCTTCACTCCCTCCCAGTACCGTGGGGGTCTTTTATTCACAAACAATATCTGTTTCAGGAGGCACGCAGCCCTACACCTTTGGCATCGATGGAGAGCTTCCTCCAGGATTATTTCTTAATAGCATGACAGGTATGATCTCAGGAACACCGACAGAGGCTGGGCTTTTTAGCTTTGAAATTAGCGTCACAGACGCTAATGGCTGCCAAAGTTTTATGACTTATACCCTTGCCGCCAATTGTCCAGCTGTTACAATCAATACAACTACCCTGCCCAATGGAACGACAGGCACAGCCTATTCGCAAACGATCAGCGCTTCCGGAGGCAGAGCTCCCTATACATTCAACGTCGAAATGGGAACTCTTCCTCAGGGATTAGTTTTGAACCCCCTAACCGGTGTGATTTCGGGAACTCCCGCTGCTGCAGGCGTTTATACTTTTACGATTAGCGCAACAGACTTTGACGGTTGCCAAGCTTTCCAAAATTATACGGTGATCATTAATTGCCCTAGCATTTCAATTAATACAACTTCGCTTCCTGATGGCACGACAGGCACTCCTTATTCGCAAACAATATCAGTTTCTGGAGGCACGCCGCCCTACCTATTTAGCGAGGAAAGCGGAACTCTCCCTCCAGGATTGCTCTTAAATGACTTGACAGGCGAAATTTCGGGAACGCCGACGGTTGCAGGCATTTATACTTTTGAGATTAGCGTGACAGATGCTGATGGCTGCCAGGCATTTGAGATCTATACATTGGCCATTAATTGCCCGGATATTACAATTAATACCACTACCCTGCCTAACGGCGCAACAGGCACGCCCTATTCGCAACAAATAGTTGTTTCAGGGGGCACGCAGCCTTATACATTTGCAGAGGTAAGCGGCACTCTTCCTCCAGGGTTATCCTTAAATGATTTGACGGGCATAATTTCGGGAACCCCGACAGCTGCGGGCATTTATAATTTTGAGATTAGCGTAACCGACGCCGATGGCTGCCAGGCTTTCAGGGCTTACACCCTTATCGTTAATTGCCCCAGCCTTACAATTAATACTGAATCTCTGCCAAATGGTACAACTGGCGTGCCCTATTCCCAAACGATATCTGTTTCAGGCGGTACACCACCTTATACCTTTGCCGAAGTAAGCGGAAGTCTTCCTCCGGGATTGCTCTTAAATGATTTGACAGGTAACATTTCGGGTACGCCCACTGTTCCAGGCATTTACACTATTGAGATAAGTGTGACGGACGTTAATGGCTGCCAAGCTTTCGCAATTTACACAATAAGCGTTAACTGCCCAAATATTTTGATTGAGACAACCTCATTGCCGGATGGCACGGCAGGTATCCCGTATAACGCAACAATCTCTGTAGTAGGAGGCACCCTGCCCTATACGTTTAGCGTAGCTAACGGAACGCTTCCGCCTGGCTTATTTTTGAACCCCTTGACCGGTTCGATTTCAGGAACACCGACTGATCCAGGCATCTATAGTTTTAATATTGCTGTAGAAGACGCTGACGGCTGCCAGGCTTTCATGAATTATACTGTCAATATTGATTGTCCAGACATTATAATTGCCCCATCTTCACTGCCTGAGGGCCAAACAGGCGTACCTTATTCACAAACTGTCACTGCTTCCGGAGGTGTGCCACCTTATACATATAGTATTGCAGGCGGTAGCCTACCTCCCGGATTATTTTTAGATGCAACCACAGGAGAAATTTCTGGAACACCGACTGCCAGAGGCTCGTTTAGTTTTAACATTGGCGTGACAGATGCTGTGGGCTGCCAAGCTTTCATGCCTTACATCATTTCGATTAATTGCCCGACCATTACGATTACTCCCTCTACTCTCTCTGCCGGCACGTTTGGAACACCTTATATACAAACGCTATCTGCCTCAGGTGGAGCCGCTCCTTATACCTTTTCGGTAACGAACGGAACTTTGCCCCCTGGCTTGATATTGACTAATAATAGTCCATCAACTGCATTGATTACGGGAATCCCAACTGAAGCAGGTATTTTTACTTTCGAAATTTCCGTGACAGACCGCAATGGGTGTGTGGCGCGCATAGCTTACGCCATCATCATTAATTGTCCTTTAGCTACCCTTGGTCCGCTTTCTCCTGTAAACGGTTTGGTCGGCGTACCTTTTTCATCAGGGACATCGCTTACAGTTTCTAGGGGGGTTGCTTCGGCCTATAATTTTATCATATCAGAAGGATCTCTTCCGCCGGGATTAGTCTTAAGCGGCTCAGGCACTAGAACGGCTTTAATTTCCGGAACTCCAACGGCAAGCGGTACTTATGCCTTTACAATTACAGCGACCGACTTCAATAGCTGTGATTCAGATTGCTGCGCCATTACTTTAAATGCCAGCATCACTATCTGCCCGGTGATTACATTTAGCCCCCTTTCCTGCCCAGAAGGCAGAGTTGGAAAGCATTTTAATCGTTCCATCGGGGCTAATGGGGGTATAGGAGCATTTAATTTTGAAGTAACAAATGGAATGCTTCCACCCGGGCTCATTTTAAATCCTATCAGTGGAGTGATTTCTGGCATCCCTACACAAAAGGGAACTTTTAACTTTACAATTACAGGTACAGACGCAAGCGGCTGTGCAAGCAGTCAGACTTTCTCCATTAGGATTAAGAAAAACGAACGGTGCGCCAGTAAGAAGAAGTGGCTAAAAGATGGGGGATTAGGTTAATAGTAGATAGATAAGTCAATAAGCCGCTCAATAGCTTTAAAATCTATTTGGCGGCTTTTTTTTTGTTTATTAAGCTTCTTAAAGCAGAGTAAAGAACAAGTAAAATGATAATCGGCCTTGTTGCACAGATAGTCTGATGGCGCATTGCAACTAAATTGGCAAGATTAAGAGATTGACTGAAGCCTCTCTGGTTAGCAAAAAAACTAAATTGTTTTAGATTATATCAAGCAGCTTTATCTAAAGTTTCGCTCGTAGGATGATTTGGTAGCAAATAAAGAAAACGCGGAGACCGGGGGCGCGGAGACACTGAGAAAATTAAAATTGATTAACCAATCTAGTAATTCCCTCACGCAGAAGTGGCTGTCCAAAATTTAAAACCAGTCCTAATCTATGTTGAGTAAGGCGTAAATAATTTAATACTTGAGCAGCGTGAACCGCATGTAGGCTTTCAGTGGCTTTAACCTCAACAATGACCATCGACCAAGAGATCCAGTTGTAATGCATCTCTCACAGGCATTCCCTTGTAAAGCACTGGTACGGTAATTGTCGCTTAAAGGAAATCTTTCTGAGTTCAAACTCATAAGCTAAAGCATCTCATAAATACTCTAACATCCCTGGACCACCCAAAACCGTATGAACTTCAATAGCAGCAGCAATGATGGAAGAAGTAATTTTATTTTCAATCAGCCTTTCATCAATCAGCCCCGCGCCTCCGCGTCTCCTTTCCTCCGCGTTTTGTTCTAGCATGTTAACCTCGCACAATTATTTGCTCCCCTGATGAGCATTCATATTATTAACCTGAATTTTGGGGTTTTCTCCTCGCTATTAAAAAGGGAGCTCTCACGCCCTATCTTCACCCTTCGCTCTTCAAGCATATGGATTTGATATTCATTTCTTAAAAAAAGGTCGAATACCCCTAACTTTCAATGAGATAATGTTATTAAATTAATTGGTAGAGTTATTGGTGCTTTTAGATATGACTGCAAAAAAAAAGGCACAAAAAATTTGTGCCTTTGAAACTAAATAACGTAGTTTTAAAACTACGCCATAAATGTTTTTAACGCTTAGAAAACTGGAAGCGTTTACGGGCGCCTGCGCGGCCATATTTCTTACGTTCTTTCTTGCGTGAATCGCGCGTTAAAAAGCCATGCGTTTTAAATTCATGTCTTAAATTTTCATCATTTTGGACAAGTGCACGGGCCAAGCCCAAGCGAATGGCTACTGCCTGCGCTTCAATGCCTCCACCCTTTACGCGAATGATCATATTATAACGGGAATTGCCGCCTAGTTTTTCAAGAGGTGCAAATACTGTCCTACGTTGGATTTCAAGAGGAAAATACTCTTGAAAGGCTCTTCCGTTAATATCAATTTGACCATTGCCGCTTCTAAGTCTAATGGACGCAACAGCTGTTTTTCGTCGTCCAGTTGCTACTGTTTCTTCTAACATAATCCTCTTAGTGCTTAAATGTTAACTTGAATTGGCTTTTGTGCTGCCTGATCATGCTTATCGCCAGCGAAAACCCGCAGCTTTTTAATTTGCAGCCTTGCTAATCGTGTTTTTGGCATCATCCCTTTGACCGCATGTTCAATAATATACTCTGGCTTGCGGGCTTGCATTGTACGGTAAGGTATCTCGCGTAAGCCGCTCATTGATCCCGTATAATAGCGATAGATTTTTTGGGCTGCTTTTGAACCTGTAACTGCCACTTTTTCAGCATTGATGACAATAACGCCATCTCCACAATCCATGAATGTAGTAAAAGTTGGCTTATGTTTTCCACATAATATTTTTGCAATTTCAGATGTTAAGCGGCCTAAAGTTTTTCCGGAGGCATCTAAAATAAACCAATTCTGCTTTTGGTCGGCCTTTTTCGGAATAAAAGTTTTTCCATTTTGTTGCATGTCTTCGAACCTTTGCGTGAGTTTTACTCTTATCCGGAAAGCACTCCTTTTCTCGAATGCTAAACCAGATGTTTGAAAGGGATTATCATAAAGCTTACAGCTATTTTTGCCAAGCCTTTTTTTCGCAGTTGAAATAAAGATCTTTATGCGTTAACATTTGAGCTTTTTAAGTGATATTTAGAAAGGAACCGCCCTTCGTTAATCTCGCTTAGTTCTCTAAATTTAGCAGACTTTTTTAACCCCAGAATAATTTATGCGCCAACTTAAAAAATTTTTCGTCAGGACCTATGGCTGTCAAATGAACGAACTTGATTCTGAAATCATGATCGGCCAGCTCGAAAATCGCGGTTTGGTGCGAAGCCATGATGAAACGGAAGCCGATCTGCTCATTTACAATACCTGCTCCATTCGGGATTTGGCGGAAAGAAAGGTGATGGGCAAACTTGGACTCCTGGGACTGACTAAGCAAAGCCAGGCCATCATCGGAGTGACAGGATGCATGGCAAATGCTAAAAAAGATTCCCTTTTCCAAAAACTTCCGCATATAGATTTTGTTCTAGGAACAAATAACATTCATGATCTCAACCATGTTTTAGACGAAGTTCTGGCTTCGGGAAAACAGACGATCCGCACAGATGATCATTTTGAGTTTGAGCTGGATTATATCAACGCCAAAAGGGAAGATAAAGTTAAAGCCTACGTATCGATCATTAGAGGGTGCGATAAATTCTGCACCTATTGTGTCGTCCCTTATACGAGGGGATCTGAGGTATCCCGCACTCCAGAAAGCATTGTGGAAGAGTGCCGCCATTTAGTCGACCAGGGCTATAAAGAAGTGACTCTTCTAGGACAAAACGTTAATAGTTATGGCAAAGACAAGCTTGAATGGAACTGCTTATTTCATGATCTGCTATATCAGCTTGATAACATTCCAGGCTTGGAAAGGGTCCGCTTTATGACCAGCCACCCGGTTGACATTACGCGGGAATTGATGGAAGCGGTGCGTGATCTAAAAACACTTTGCGAATTTGTTCATTTCCCCCTTCAGGCAGGTTCAAACCGCATCTTAAAAAAGATGCATCGCATCTATACCATCGAACAATATTTAGAAAAAGTTCAACTCCTCAGGGAAATTGTACCTCATGTGGCTTTAGGAACAGATATTATCGTTGGATTTCCTACAGAAACTGAAGAGGAGTTCGAAGAAACCTACCGGCTATTAAAGGAGATCGAATATTCCGTTGCCTTCCTTTTTTCTTATAGCCCCCGTAAGGGAACACCTGCCATGCGCTGGCGGGATGATATTTCCGAAGAAGTCAAGCAGGCACGCTTGCAGCGGCTTCTTCAGCTTCAGGAAAAATTCTATGTTAAGCAGCGGCAAGTACTTTTAGGCGAGACAGTGGAAGTTCTGATTGAAAAAAAGAACTCAAAGGGCGAAGGGATGTTAAAGGGAAGGACACGCTGCTGGAAAAACGTCCTTTTTCCAGGCGGAGATGAACTGATTGGAACGCTGCAGCAAATAAAAATCCATGGCTGCAGCAACCAGACCCTTTTAGGAGAAGTGGCATAGACTTCAGTCTGCGTTTGTTTTGGCAAGCTTCAGCCTGCCCGTTTTCACTTTCATGCCATAGCCAAGCAGCGCGATATTTAAGAACCTGTTCAATATCTATGAACAGGTTCTGAAATCTACGCTGATTGCAGTCGCGCTAATACACAGGCTGAAGCCTGTGAAAACAAACGCAGACTAAAGTCTACGCTACATACGCTGGGCTAAGTCAACGCAGGCTAAAATCTACGCTACATGATTAATTCTTTTCAGCCTCGATCAGGCCGCATGCAATTTTAGCTCCTGAAGCACCTGTAGGCTGCGTTATTAGATCGTCTTCATCCGCATGAATAATGATGGAATGTCCTATCACCGAATTTTCGCCTTCCAATTGGATCATCTTATCGATACGTTCGTAATGGGCACGGCCGTTCGAATCTGCATCAAGGTTCCCTAAATCCCCCACATGCCTTTCTTCGCTATCAGGCCCCCCATGCTTATGCTTGGTTGGATTGAAATGTCCGCCAGCGCTCTCGCCATCTCCTT
Organism: Candidatus Protochlamydia sp.; assembly: GCA_013695355.1. Lineage (GTDB taxonomy): Bacteria > Chlamydiota > Chlamydiia > Chlamydiales > Parachlamydiaceae > Protochlamydia. The sequence goes on along the minus strand of JACDAQ010000006.1, from coordinate 115,130 downwards.
TGCATTCCCCAAATTCATGCACATGAAATCCATGCTTGCCCGGCTTTAGCCCTTCAATATCAGCTACAATTTTAACCCCATCCGCCATTTGCGTAAAAGTCACGGTACCATGGATTTCATTCCCTTTAAACGCCCTGATCGTGGCGGTAGCTTTTTTGCTCCGATTAGCAGTAATGATCCCTGCGTCGGCGATTTCATTGTTGCGGTTTTTATTTTTTGCTGAATGTTTCTTAGAATCAGTGCAGACGCAGCCGCTCATGCTGATTGAGACGGCAAGAAGTTGAGAAAATAATACTGCTTGTCGAAAAGATTTAGAAAAAATTGGTTTGAGCATAAGTGATACCATCCTTAAAATGGGGGTTTTTTCCGAAAAATTTACCATACAAAACCCATAAGTATTATGCAAGCAGACGATTGCCTCAAGTTAATAAATTAATAAATTCTTCTTCCTTTAAGATTGGAACTCCCAATGAACGAGCCTTTTCGAGCTTTGACCCGGCTTCAGACCCTGCAAGAACATAATTAGTTTTTTTACTGACTGAGTCCACGACTTTGCCTCCCCTTTCTTTGATCAGACTTGCAGCCCCTGACCGGGTATAATGCTCCAAACTACCGGTGAGCACAAAAATTTTGCCCTGAAAAGGGTGTTCCCCAAAAAATTGAATTTCCCTTACGGAAGGATTAACACCTGATGCTAATAACTGACGAACCTCCAGACGATGGCGAGGAGTCGCAAAATGTTCCACCACCGCATTGGCAACCTTTTCCCCTACTCCTTCTATTTTCAATAGTTCTGCTGAGCTCATGCCCATCAATGTTTCCATATTTCCTGCGCGTGCGGCCAGCAGTTCAGCTGTTCCTTTTCCCACATATTTAATTCCCAAAGCCATAATGAAGCGCTCAAGAGGGACGTTCTTCGATTTTTTTATGCTTTCCATTAAGTTTTGAATGGATTTTATTTTAAAGCCAGTCAACTGAGAAATTTCAGTTTCGGTCAAGGCGTAAATATCTGCCGGAGTTTTTACAAATCCTTTCATGAACAACTGTATGATGACTTTTTCACCCATATGATTGATGTCCATTGCCTGTTTGCCCACAAAATAAGCCAGCCTTCTGATTTGCTGCTCTTCGCACCCCTCTTCATTAGGGCAACGTACGGCTACTTCTCCTTCAACTCTAACTAACGAAGTGCGGCAGGAAGGACAAGTTTTAGGCATTTCCCATGGAATACTTTTAGGTGACCGCTTTGTGAAGTCTACTTCTACCACCTTTGGAATGACATCTCCCCCTTTTTCAATAGTGGCCCAGTCGCCTATGCGGATATCCTTTCTTTGAACCTCTTCTTCATTATGCAAGGTGGCCCTGGCAATAGTACTGCCTGCCACAAAAACGGGTTCAAGCTCGGCAACTGGGGTCATCGTTCCCGTTCTCCCTACCTGGACGGTAATATCTAATATACGTGTAGTGGCTTTCTCTGCCGCAAATTTATAAGCAGCCGCCCAACGGGGATTTTTACCTGTCACTCCTAGTCTTTTTTGATCTTTTAGATCGTTTAATTTGATGACGATCCCATCAATATCATAGGATAGTGTTGGGCGTAATTTGCGTACTTTTTCAGCAAATTCCCATATTTCATCAATATTTTTACAATAGGCAAAAAGATCGAGGGTGGGAAGGCCAAGAGATTTAAGAAACGGAACGACCTGCGCTTGTTCAGTTAAAAATGCGGAGGATTCCTCTGCAACGCCATAAAATACCACTGCCAGCTGACGCCGGCTTGATTCTTTGGGGTTCAACAGTTTTAATGAACCGGCTGCCGCATTACGCGGGTTGGCCCAAAGCGGTTCTCCATCCACTCGTTTTTGTTCATTCAGTTCTTCAAAAACAGCACGGGGCATGAACACCTCCCCTCTTAGCTCTAAAAATTGAGGGACTTTAGTTCCTGAAAGCTGCAATGGCAGAGAGGAGATAGTCCTAAGATTAGCGGTAATGTCATCTCCTTGCCTGCCGTCGCCCCTTGTTATCCCCTGCTTAAAAATTCCATTTTCATAAATCGCAGAAATAGCGATCCCATCCATTTTTAATTCAACTTCAAATGCAAAATGTTTTTTTTCGACCAACTTTTGAATTCTTTTGATAAAATCTTCAATCTCTTCTTTTGAGTAGCTATTGGCCAAAGAGAGCATTGGCGTGCGATGGAGCACTGTTTTGAAACCTTCAGTCAGGCTTTCATTGACCCTTTGTGTGGGAGAGCCTGGATAAATCCATTCAGGATGTTGCTTTTCCATGGCTTCCAATTTTTTGAAAAGCATGTCATAAGCTTCATCTGAAATTTCAGGAGAATGTTCGATGTAATAGAGGCGATTATGGTGCCAAATTTCACGGCACAAATCGACATATTTTTGTTGTGTTACCACGGGATTACATTGGTTGAATTTAAAAAGGTAGAATAACAGAAAGCTATAAAAAAGCCCAGAATTATACCACTACCACTACTTCAATTGGATAGATGGTTAGAATATTTACAATCGATTTACTATATATTAACAAAAAGGTTTTAAAATTACATATAATTGTTATTAAATTAAATTAATGTTAAAGTATTTTTTAGAGGTTTAATATGAAATGGATGAAAAGGCTCCTATTTATTTTTTTGTCAGCCTGGCTTATAACGAGTCCCCCAGGCGAGTTATTAGGTAAACAATTTCAGCAGGGCAAGCAGCATGCCCAAAACCATCAAAAAAAACATACACGTCCTTATGTCAGTCAACAAAATTACCAGACATTTTGGGATCAGGGAACTTTTCCAAGTCAACAGGCCTCCATCGACTACCATACAAAAAAACATGCCAATGGCCGCTCTCAGCTTCACTATACGCGCGATGCTGTCAACTTTTATGCAAAATACAACCATTTAAAATTTCCTTTTACATTACAAGATGGCTCGCAAGGTTATAAAATTAAGAAAGGAAACGAGGGGGGAATTTGGACCAAAAAAGGTAAAATTGTGACTTTTTGGGAGTAAAAATATGAATAAATCTGAACTCGAAAAACTATATGAAAATTTTCTGTTGTTGCCGTTTCCTGAAGGGAAAACTCATCAAGATGATTGGATGGACTGGATAACGGAGCTGGCAGAAATCGATACCTTTTATGCAGGATCTGCGGCGACTTTACTCACGGACAAACCGCTTAAAAATAATAATTTTCCTTCTCTTGAGAAGCTTTTTACAGAATTTAAAAAATTTAAGCATCAACCTGGAATCAGTCAACAAAGCTACTATGATGGAGAACAATACTTACTTGCTTTGGACTTGTTAGCAAAAGGTATTAAGTCTTTTAACAAATAGTATAAATAATAACTTGAATTAATATAATCAATTAAAATCATATTTTATTAAAATAAATTAAAATAAGGCGCGTCATGAATTCCATTTCAAATTCAAATAATTTGCAACTTTGTTATTTCGGTAAAAATCTTGAAACACCAAATAATATTGCAATGAACAATAACATTAAATTAAAAACACAATTTATAAAAGAAAAGTACCATTTTATATCGTGGGAAGAGAATGTAAGAAATACAAAACCCATTCAATTAGTTTCTAATCTATACACGGAATCAATAAAGATAAAATTCAATTCTATAGTAGAATTCACAAATGACAAATCAATTAAATTATTTGAATCAAAACAATTTACAAATAAACATAGAATAGTGGTTAACCTTGATGAATTTAATGAATCTACATTATATTACCAAAAAATTATTAGTTCATTTTTGAATAACATTTGTAAGCCAACCAATGAAATGTGGAATAAACTCGCAGATCAAGGGGCTAAATATTCAAAGCAATGGAAAATGGATGATAAAGGATTTATATGCTTAGCGGCTCCATCTCTTGGTTATTTGGATGAACATGATAATATAAAAGGGCTAGAGTTTAAAGAATATATTGAAAATACTTTCAAAAAAATAGATAATTTATATGGTTCTAATTTACATAAAAATTTAATTGTAGAATCGCATAAAAGAGCCTGTTTTTATTTTTTCAAAAACCAATTTGTTTGTGATGAATTGATCAAGCTAGCAAAAGCACATGAAGAAGCAGCCCATCAACTAACAATTAGTTAATTTCAAAGCCAGTGCTTTGTTACAAAATTTTCTGATCATTTTTTGTGGATGGGCCGAATGATGCGACTCGTTTTGCATTTCATTTGCTCAAAAAAAATTATCACAGATGATTATAAGAGCCTGTTCAAAATCGATCGGAAGATTTTGAACAGGCTCTAAGATCCATACCCATTAATGATCGATCGGATTTTCTTTAGAAACTTCAACAACTGCATCAAGCGGAATGTTTCCTTCATAGAGGTGATAATATCGGGTGTTTCCACCAGGATTGGTTTCGTAGGCCATTAAACCAGTTATTTTTTTTGTATCAAGCTTTAAAATCACATACTTTTTCTGGTTCCAAAATTTCTGAGCAATATGGTTAAGCTGCTCAGCTGTTGCGAGATGTATAAAATCTTCGTCCATCTCTGAGTTCGATAGTTTATTTTGCTGCAGGCTTTGCTGCCACTGCTCTGGAGAGACGATTTTATAAAGATACTCGGGTATTTGCTTTTTTTCCTGTTCCATTCTTAATTCCTTTGATATTAAATTTTCACAAAATACTAAAGAAGCAAATAATGGAAGAAAAAAAATTAACGTTTTTTCATAAAATTTTAATGAATTAATGAAAGCAATGGTCATGGCTTACACTTTGAAATGGAAAATTTAAGCATAAATACTACTTATGATTTGCTTTATTTGAGATCAAAACATCGCGAACAATTGTGGTAGGAAAATCAATATTTCTTGAATTCGAAATCTTCCCAAGGCCCATTTTTTTTAAAACCCATGGTAAAAAGACTTATTCATACTATTAATAATTTTCTTTTAATTTTAGCAATAAAAATGGCAATGACATCTCATTTAGCCAAATATTCAACATACGAGAAATGATGGTATGGGTTTATTTGTAGAAAGGCTCTGCCAATATAAAAAGTACCCAAACAAATTTAGTAGCGTATTAATTCTGTAGAAATAAAGTGCTACTCAAATTCAGGCACACTTTATTATTCTGGATCGGGAAAATGTTCAACGTGCTGTTCTCCCAGTTTTCCAAAATAGATTGCCTTACGACCATTATTTGTTTTAAAAATTCCTGATAGCAAATTTGCCCTAATTGACTCTGGCGTATTTGTACAAATATGATCTGCTTTAAATACAGCGCCAATGGCCTTTTCTGATTTTAAAGAAAAAGGCACAGCAAAGGCTTCATTTTTTGAATAATAGGTTTTAGTAGAGATCAGAAGGTCTGCATAATAGAGCTCTACATTAGCTGCGGTCAAGCGCGCCAACGTTTCAGGAAAAGGTATTTTTTCTGACAGTAATGTGCTCTCTTTAATTGCTTCATAATTCATGGGAATCCTCCTTTATTAATCGATTTGTACTTTGGTCCATTTTTTGATGGAAATAATGTCCTTTAATAAGGTCGTCAGCAATTGTTTTTGCTCTTTAGATAAACTTCCGAAAAATTGTTGCTCGTTCATCTCAGCTTCTTTAATTAAGCGGGGTAAAAGTTCTTTACCCTGAACAGATAAGGTAATTTCATGATAGCGTCTGTCTGTCACAGACTCTTCTCTCGTGATTAGCCCTTTGCAATAAAGCCTATCTAACAATTTTGAAGCAGCTCCACGCGTCATGCCTACTAATTTTGCAATTTCGCCCGGGGACATACTTTTATTTTCATTCAATAGGTTGAGCGCTACCCATTCCCCCACCCCTACTCCGCATTCAGCCAATCTGTCCGCAAATGATAATGAGACGTGATTAGATACAAATCGCAGCCAATATCCGATATGACTTTCTAATGTTTTTGATTTTTTCATAAGCAAATAATAGTTTCCATGGAAATTTGTCAAGGACACAAATTAGTAAAAAAAAAAATTTAGGTTATTTTGCTTCTTGCTTTGGATAAATGATCTTTCCAGCCGCAATTTGTAAAAAAGGGGTCTTTGTATGGGGCTTTGGCTGTTTTCCTGCTTTGAATATGAAAAATCGGGAATTTTTGTATAGTCAGATCGTCTGCGACTAAGCTTCGATGGCAGCGCCAGGGAACTCCTTCTGGCGCACATGAGAAAGGAGCGCTTCTTTCTAGCTATTTTTAATAGCTTCTCAAGACCGATTTCAAAAGACTCTGTCTGCCATATAATCACTTGGAAGGACGCATTGCGCCAGCCTGCATTTATCGAATGCTTAGAAGTTTGGCGCAACTCGCCGAGCTCCTTAATATACCGGTATCCAATCTTTGCATCTTTAAGAGAGTGTTTAAGCTCTCTTTTATTGAAATCAGGCGTGTGGCGGGATTGATGAATAGTAAGAATATCGATCAATATTCCAATATCATGGGCTTTAAGCAATTCAATTGAAGCTCAATCGATCGAGCTGAATATCCAATTGTAAAAATTTGATGTTTTTATCGCGATGCTTAAAAGCAAAAAACTTAGGATAACTGCCATTATTGAGATGACGGAAGGAACAATTTTCGTAAAGCCTTCGGTATATTTCCATCCACTAACCAGTACAATATCAAAAATTCCTGCTAGGGATAGGTCAATCCATTAATGCATCTTTTTTTATTTAGGCGAATGGAGGCAATCGATCGAGGGACCGTTTAAAATCTTGCCACTTCCATCGAAGCGAGATCCGTGCAACGGGCAATCCCAGCTTTTTTCCCCGTGATTCCAGCGTAGGCAGCCCCCTAAGTGAGGACACAGGGCCGAATTGATGTGGACTTCATTTTTATCGTCTTTATATACAGCGATTTTTTTTAAGCCTTCACGCAATACCATCCCTTCCCCTGGGGCTAGCGCTTCGACTTTTTTAGCTTCTCCAGGCGTAAACCAGTCTTTCAGTTGCATGACAGAATTAAGGTTTTCATGAAGAAATTCAGAGGCAGCGCTCAATGTTTTACGCGAGGGTTCATACAGACCTTTCCAGGGATTATTTTTACCCAAAATAAGGTCGGGCAACAAAATTCCCGCAATTGTTCCATGCGTCATTCCATTGCCAGAATCGCCTGTCGCCAAATAGATATTTTTATTTCCCGGACTTTGCCCGATAAACGCTAAGGAATCAATTGGCTCAAACACCTGCCCAGACCAACGGTATTCAATTTTATCGATCATTGGAAAGCGTAATGTGGCCCATTCTTCCAAGTAATCATATTTTGCCTCGATGGCCGGGTCTTGCCCTGTTTTATGGTCCTCGCCCCCGATAATCAACCAATCTGAATGGGGATCAGTTAAGTGACTTTGCAGGCGGATGTAATGATAAGGGTCTGGGGTATCCCAATAGAGCCCCTTTTGAACGGAGCCTTTGGGAACCGATGCACCAATTACATAAGTACGATAGGCTGCCTGTTTGGTATGGATAGAAAAACGGCAATTAACCGGAGTGCAGGTCGCAATGATGACTGATTTGGCAGTAATCTCCCCAGATTCTGTTTTAATAAGGCAAATATCGCCATCTTCAACATGATTGACGTGGGTCTGGCCAAATATTTTGCCGCCATGCTTCAAAATTGCTTTAATTAAACCTTGAAGATATTTAAGAATATGAAATTGCGCCTGTCCGGGAAAATGCAGGCAGGGGCCTGTGTCAAATGAAGTAAAAGGTGCCCTCTCCACTTTATGCACCTCCATGCCGATTTTACTGACCGCCGAATATTCTTTGTCTAAAATGTCTTTAGAATCTTCAGGGGGAACAAACAGATACCCATCCACTCTTTCAAAATCGCACTCAATTCCCTCTTCACGTACAATTTTTTCGATATAGTTAATCGCTGCTGCATGACTTTCAGCTGCCAGCTTTGCCCCCTCTTCTCCAAATAATTTTTCTAAATCACAGTAGCGATCGTCTAATACCCATGACAGGTGAGCGGTTGTACGTGCCGTTTGCCCGCCTGCAATGGCGCCCTGGTCTAAAACAACGACCGACTTTCCCTGCTTAGCTAAAGTGTAGGCGCAAGTCAGCCCCACAATACCTGCGCCAACAATACAAACATCAGCAATCATATTATTTTCCAGAGGGGGAAAGGCGGGAAGAGGCACTTCCATCCAGAGTGAACGAGTGTAGCCGGAATTATTGCAGACTGTGGTAACTTCAGGTATTGATTGTTCCATAAATATTCCTCGTTATTCTAGCATAAAAATCATGGTTGCCAGGGGTGCAAGGGATAGGCGTACCCCGATCTCTTTTCCTTCATCGTAAATAATTTGCGGATTCGTATTTAATTTACCTGACCCGCCAAATTTTTCGTCATCTGTATTGAATATTTCTTTTATTTTTTTAAAATGGCCCAAATGCAGCACATATTCCGAGTGGTACATAGGGGTGAAATTATGGACGCATAAAAGCTTTTCATTCCTTCCTTTTCTAATATAGCTAATCACACTATTTTGAATGTCTGTGAAATCGACCCATTCAAAGTTCTCATGGTTAAAATCCTTTTCCCACAAAGCTGGATGGGCCAGGTAAAAGTGGTTCAGCTCTTTTACCACATCTTGAATGCCCTTATGAGTGGGAAATTGGAGCAAAAACCATTCCAGGTCCCTTTTGCAATTCCATTCGTTCCATTGCCCAATTTCACCTCCCATAAATAATAATTTTTTACCTGGCTGGCAAATATTGTAGCTATGGAGCAAGCGTAAATTGGCAAATTGCTGCCACATATCACCCGGCATTTTAGCCAGCAGATTTTTCTTTCCATGCACAACCTCATCATGGGAAAGAACATTGATAAATTTTTCTGAAAAGACATAAATCAGGCCGAATGTCAGATCATGCTGATGATAGTTGCGGTAAAGCATGTCTTTAGAAAAATATCGAAGCGTATCGTTCATCCACCCCATATTCCATTTTAAATCAAAGCCTAATCCACCGCTTTCGACAGGATGGGTTACACCTGGAAAAGAGGTCGATTCCTCAGCAATCGTTAGAATTCCAGGACAGTGGGTATGGCAGATTGAATTAAAATGTTTAAAAAATTCAATTGAATGAAGATTTTCTTTTCCGCCAAAATCATTGGGGATCCAATCGGTTTCATCCCTTCCATAATCAAGATAAAGCATCGAAGCCACTGCATCGACACGTAATCCGTCAATATGCATGACCTTGAACCAGTAAAGGGCATTGGCAATCAAAAAGTTTGTAACTTCGTGGCGTCCGAAGTTAAAAATATGCGTTCCCCAATGCGGATGAAAACCCTGGCGGGGATCGGCATGTTCATATAAAGCGGAGCCGTCAAAGCGGCCGATCGAAAAAGCGTCGGTCGGAAAATGACCCGGCACCCAATCCAAAATCACCCCGATGGAATGGTGGTGCAGATAATTGACAAAGTACTGGAAATCTTCTGGGGTCCCGAAACGGCTGGTAGGGGCATAAAATCCCGACACCTGGTATCCCCATGATTCGTCCAGGGGATGCTCCTGAATCGGCATTAACTCAAGATGAGTGTATCCCATTTCCAAACAATAGCTCGCTAATTCATGGGCAAGTTCCCGATAATTGAGAAAATCTTCCCCTCTTTTTTTCCATGATCCTAAATGTACTTCGTAAACATTCATAGGCTTAGAAGCCCAATTGGTATTTTGCCTTTTTTCCATCCAGGCCTGGTCATTCCATTCAAAACGTCCCAAATTGGCAATGACCGAAGCTGTAGCTGGACGATGTTCACAGGCATAGGCATAGGGATCAGACTTTAAGATCCTTTCTCCCTGCTGAGTATGTATCTCAAATTTATACTTCTCTCCTTCAGTGAGGCCAGGTATAAAAATTTCCCATACCCCAGAATATCCCATGCTGCGCATCTGATTTGTCCGACCATCCCAATAATTAAAGTCGGCCACCAAGGAAACACTTTTCGCATTAGGCGCCCATACGTTGAATTTTACCCCTTCCACTTCCTCATGGACCGTTAATCTTCCACCCATTTTTTCATATAAGGAATAATGGACCCCTTTACCGAAAAGATACTGGTCAAGCTCTCCAAATGTCGGTAAAAAAGCATAGGGATCGTAGGCCAAAAGACCGTTTTGATGATAAATTTTGTAATCTTTTGCTGTAGTATGGCTTGGAACGATGCATTCAAAAATTCCTGCCTGATGAATTTTTTTGGCCTCAGTTTGTACGCCAAATAACTCAAGAAAAACCTGCCCAGCATCCGGTCGCCATAGACGGATGACTTTAGATCCACCAAAATAGGAGTGCAGCCCCAAAACAGAATGAGGCTGATGATGGATCGTTTGGATGAGGCGCTCTATATGATCGAAAAAATACTGATCAAATTGGATAGGAGTCAACATATTCATAGTTACCGTATGTTATTGCATTAAGTTGCATCCTACGGGATCAATGAAAATTATCAAAGAAGTAATAACAATTTTTTTCGAAAGTTAGAGATTGGCCGGAATTTATTCTAACGCCCGGGTCCAATTTTCCTTTTCTAAAGCGAAAAGATTTGACCTTTTTAAATTGAAAAATTATTTCCTGATCTTTTTCGGAACGGAAAACAACGCGCCGGATGATTTTTTTGGTCCATTCGAAATCAAGCATTCCCTTTTGAGGAACATGCAGATCATTGAAGCGACCGCAGTGAAATTCTGGAGGCAAAGCTGGCAAGATGTGAAGATAAAATTCATTTTGCTCAAAAAACTGAAGGCGGATGGTCCGCATGCATTCTTTCAAAAGATATAAAGGCGAAAGCATGGGAGGAAAGAAGGCAGGATCAATAATTCCTTGGTGCAATTCATCTTCCCAATAAGGAGTTAAAATGCCTTGAAATAAGGCCAGGATAATTTTTTTCCAAGCCTGAACCGCGGCTTCTGGTTTTGTTAAAGATCCTTCCACTGCATGCAAATGCTTGGCTAATCCCTCATCTACCTTAATGAGGGGGGTCACCCATTGGGCCAGCCTGTATAAACATGGATATATTTCAGTCAGGTCCATCCGCCTTATAATTAGGTCCCAATCCTGAGCTTTGTGATTTCCTAGGGAAAACCTTTCAAGCAAAGGGGGACCTTGTTCAGAAGATGAAATTTCAGCCTTTAAATTTAATAAATTTGCAATTTGACGAGCTTCAAGAAAATAAGAGTCCTCCCCTTCGCTAAGTTGAATGGGACCGGCAATGCTCTTCTCCAGATAGAGTGCTATTTCATTTTCAATATACTTTTTGATTTCATAACGAAAAAACCCTCCAGCTCCTGTGCCCCATACACGCAGGCAGCCTTTTTCTAAATCGCATTGAAGGGTAAAATTATCAACCGGCCCTTTAATTAGCATTTTGATTTCTTTAATGACGACCGGCTTTGGCAGCTCAAAGTTATAAAGACGGAGCAGGCAGGGATACACCTGAACCGCGTAATGAGAGCCTGGTATTAAGCACAGGGTTCCTGGCAAATGGCTAAAAGGCCTTAATTTCTCAGAAATGGCTATTTCTGACATATTTTTCCGATCAATCCGGCGGGGGTATTTTCGACTAGCTCGACTTCAATGATCTGATTTGAAGCAAGGCCTTCGGAGGGAATCCATACCGTCAAAAAATTTTCGGTATGCCCTTGTATTTCATGCGACCGGTAAGGGTCTATGCTTTCAGTCAAAACTCGCATCGAACGCCCTACATAGCCTTCCCTTAATTGAAAGGCAGTTTTTTCAGCTATTCTTAGTATTTCATGTTTACGTTTTTTTATCATCTCATGCGGTATTTTGTTGGGCATTAACATCGAACGGGTGCGGGGCCTATCGCTATAAGGAAACATATGGACCTTCGCAAATTTAACGTACTGCATGACATCCAGGGTATCTTCAAAATCAAGATCTGTTTCCCCAGGAAAACCGACGATCACATCAGTGGTAAAAGTAAAATCTGGATGCGCGGCTCGAAGCCGGTCAACCGTATCCAGGAAAATTTGCCGCGTATATTTCCTATTCATCCTTTTTAAAATGACATTAGAACCCGACTGAAGGACAATATGCATGGAAGGGCAAGTCGTTTTCCCCTTTAATATGGCGTCTGCCAAATCATCGTCTACTTCATCCGGATCGATCGAAGAGAGGCGCAGTCTCTCAAGCCCAGGAACTTGATCGACTAAACGGACAAGCTCGGCCAGGCGGACCGGCGTTTCTTCTTTTTTCAGTCCGCCATCAAAATCGCCTATGTTTATCCCTGTCAGCACAACTTCCTTGAATCCATTGGAAATAAGCGCTTCCACTTCCTGCATGATTTCAGGTACCGTACGGGAGCGGGAGCGTCCTCTCACATAAGGAATGATGCAGTAGGTGCAAAAGGAATTGCATCCATCCTGGACCTTGACAAAGGCGCGTGTATGGGAATCAAAATGCTTGATCGAAAATTCGGGAAGTTCTTGCTCGGGAAAAATTTTATTGAGCAGATTTTCTTTTTCATTATTGGGTATGACTATAGCTCCCATTTCCTTAATGACTTCCGGTTGCCTTTCGGCAAAACAACCTGTCACAAGAAGCTGAGAGCCTTTATTCTCCCGGGCAAGCTGCCTGACCGCATGCCGGCTACTACTATCGGCCGATTCGGTGACCGTACACGTATTGACTATGCATATTTCAGCCTCTTCATTTTCAAAAGCCTGGGAATACCCTAATGCAATCAGCTGGTCCTGATAGGCTTGTGATTCATACTGGTTAGTGCGACAACCTAATGTGACGATTTTAAATTTTTTGGTATTTTTTTCTGACATGAATGTGTAAATTATTGGAAATTTGGGTCCATTGATCGATTAGATTAATCTAAAAATCGATAAAAGTATACCTCAATTTATCGAAGCTCTATTTCTAACTTCACCGTGACGAATTAATTGCAATTTTTTTTCATAACCTATAAGATATCAGACATTTATAAAAAAAAATTCCACCAAAGTTTTATGATAAATTAACCCAGGAAAATAAGTGAATAACCTTAATAATATATCCTATAAGTACGACCCCTCTATCAATGCTCAATATTATATACCTGTTGAAAAGAAAGAAAATGATGAGGGGTGGACTAGCAGCTCTTATTCAAATTCAGATGTTTCAAAGATAATGTGGCTTCAATTAATTTCAAAAAACAATAAAATAACCGATACGACATCAAAAAAAATAAAATTGAGAATCATGTATGGAGAGGCAAGTAGCTCCGAAGATAAGGGAACTTTAAAGAAATGTTATAATTCTAATTCCGATTCATTAAGCATCGACTCCAGAGAAGGTGAAGAGAATATAGGGTTACAGAAAAATAGATGCGATTATTCATTTAAATTTGATGAAGATCTTGAATTAGATGAAGAACATAAACGGTCTATTCTTCCCTATTTTTCAAATATGCTGAGGGATTCAACAGAGGTCAGCGCTTTTGGCAAAGATGAAAAAAAAGAAATTAATATAAATTTCGAAAAGGAATTCTTATGGAATTGTGCAAATACAGAAGGAGAACTAATCGATGTGGAACTGCACTTAATAAAAGATGTTAATAGAAAAGAATTTATCAACGAAAAAAATAACAATTTATTAAATTATGGTTCTGGTTCAAGTGAAATAGATGAAGTAATTTTTTTCGTAGAAAGTACAAGACGAACAAAGGGAAAGGATGAAAATCATACAGGCAAATTAAAAAGAAGCCCCAAAGAAGCTGCCTCTTATTCAAAGCAGCTAAGTCACTTCCAAAAAAAATAATTTCGGAATTGATGGCTTGTATTATGTACACAAAGTTTCAATCTCTTAATTTGAAGTTTGCATGTAATTCACTCTCTGCCAAAAAAATTCAAAATCAGTATTACTGCAGGTAGAAGAGTCAAAAAAAGATTTCTGCTAACTCATTGCACAAGTGAATACGCAATTGGAAGTTCGCTTAGGTATAATGTCTTTTTACTATTCATTTTATCTAACATTTCAGTATTCTTACTTCGCTTAACCAACCATAGGGCATCCCATGAGAACAAAATTTTTCTTGTTAGCTATTTTATTTTTTAATATTTTTTCTGCTTTTAACGTATATTGTGCTGATCTGGAAAAAGACCAACAAATTATTTCCCTACTCACCTCTAATAAATTTAATAATACTCTAATTTTTTATCCGGACGACGAAGGCAACGAACATCCCATTCGCATTATTTATAATCCAAAAGAGGAAATGCTATGGGGCAGCTTTCTTTATTACCCAACTAAATCAACAATAATCATGATTGCAGATCTATCAATTCCCCTTGCCCGTCATTTTGAAGACCTTGTATTAGAACAACGGGGAAGCTTTGAGGGAGCTGAGTTTTTGCTTAAGAACGAAACAGCTGAAGAAGGCTGGGATACAATTCGACCCGTTCATATTGCAGAAAACATTGTCGATTCAATCAATGACGAAATCATACAAAATGTCTTTAATTCAGTTGATTTTGTAAATCAAGTGATTTATTACCAATTAAATGATGAATATTATCAAGTACGTCTTTTGCATAATCCTGAAGAAAAAACTTTTTCAGCTAAAAAAAATTTTAGCCTTATAGCAGGCGGACCCGTGTATTCCTTCAAATTTTCCTGGAATAAAAGATATGGGATGATGCTTGACAAGAGGGCGCCAAAGGAATTGATCGATCATCTTTCCGCTTGCTTGAGCCACTTGTCCTACTATGATTGGTACTTTAACTTTAGTCTTGAAAATGGTACGTATTTTGAGTATGTCCGAACAACTGGGAATATAACGGATAGCTACTCCCTTGACACCTTCTTTGAGTTTACGGATAGTTTTTAATCCCTTTTAATGCATAGGGCTATATAGGTCATCCACTCATTCCTCTATAGCCCCTTCACATATTTTTCTTTGATCTCATCGCAATTTAAGAAAATTTCAGTCTTTTGATCTGTTAAAGATAATAAGTGGCTTACCGCACATTGAGAGTCCAGAGCTTCCAGGGCGCAAAGAATGAAAAATTTTGCACGCTGCAATTGCTCTTCAGGATTTTTTAACTGGTTATATGATTGTCTGGGAATAATATTTAAAAAATTCATTGCGAGCAAGGTAACAACACCCAGAAAATTTTGCTCAATAGCTGTTTCCTTAAGAAACAGCATCATTGCATACAGATCTTTCCATTTTTCTTCGAAAACACCCTCATCGCATAAGTCGCTTAAAAATTCAGAGGCATTATCAAAAATTAATTGCGGCGTCAACTCACCAGGATCAGCCAAAGCAACCATTTGTAGGTTAATCAAATAAAAAGCTAAAGCATGTGCATGCTGAAAGTTATTTTTTGACTTTAGCAAACTGATAAAAGAGCAGCTTGTGCGGCAAAGGTCTATTAACAATTTATTTGTTTTATGGTTACTTTGAAGCTGTTTAATGCCAGCAAACAATTTTTCAAAGCATGGATTATAATCCTTCGCTAAAAGAGAATCATAATAAGTGAAGAGCAGATGAGTACAACGGATAGCGGAATAATAAGAGGGGTAGAGAGAAAATTTCTCAAAAAGATTAATAAAAATATCCCGTTTCTGTTCAATCGGGTTTGAATTAGAATTAATTGTATATTTCATAGTTAAGTATAAGCGAAAACTTTGACCCTCAGAAAAGGACACATATTTTTGTTGCATCGCTGCTTTCAAAATGTAGAACAACCATTTATTTTTTTCAGTCGTATTGATTTCGTTTTCTTCTTCAGGTTCAAATGCGTATAAAAGCGGGGCATATAAGATCATTTTGGACATTAGATTGGAAAATGACTGCTTATGCAAGAATCTTTTGGTAAGAAGAAATTCAAATATGGGGGTTGCAGATTGGTAGCATTGTTGGACTAGCTTCTTTTCTTCGGGGTGGGCTGCAATAAATCCGAATAATTGATCAAAAATAGCAGGAATGACTTCAGGTATAAAGCCGGGATGTCTTTTGAAAAAATCGCTTTCTGAGGCATTTTCACATAGAGTGATAAGAAAAGGAACATGTTTGTGAAGGAGCAGATTATGCTTTTGGTTAGGGATCCAAAGGCAGAATTGTTTAAAAGGGATATCAAAATTAAAGGGTAGTTTATTGTAAAAGAGAGAGATCGTCAACACCATTTCGGTGCATAAATTATAGATAATTTCAATATTATCAGGTTCATTAGTTTCATTTAATACTTTTAGACTTTTCTTCAACAATTGAGCATATAACCGAAAATAAATCGTCTCGCGAGCTTTACTCCGCTCAGATCTCCTAACGGGTTTATCGTTTTTCCAATCTTCGAGATCTGGCATGAGAATGTCTAATGTAGCGGAGAAAAGTGTATTAAAAATCACCCTGTCTTTGGGTAAGAAAGAAAAAATCATCATTTCTAAAATAGATTCGAATTGCTTATCGATCAAATCTTTATCCACGGCTAATTTTGGAAGGTGCACAAAAGAAAATTTAAGCCACTTAATTCTTATTTCATTTGTATAATCTGAGCTTTCAATATTTTTGCAAATTTGAGTTAATAATTTATACCATAGGAGACAAACAGGCTTTGAGTGGACCAGAGAACAAAATTTTTCATTTTTTAAAATTTTAATGATAAAATCTGGCTCAATAGTTTCAAAAAGGCATTCGAGAAGAAGATTCAAAGTATTTACCAATAATTTTTGATCGATATTAAGGTGTGGGTTCATCTGCTTAGTATTGGCATCTATCATTTTTAGACCAGCTAAAACCATTGCTCCGCTTTCCAGTTTTGCCTGAGGCAATGGAAGTCTGATCAGTTGTTCAGCACAGCTAAAATAATCTAATTTTGGATTTTCATTTATTCTTAAAATCGTAGAGATATTAATGAGTTGAGTTTGGAGGATATTATTATTAACTGAGGATTGCAAAATACCGGGAAACAATTGCAGCAATGTATCTGAAAAAGGGTAATATAAAGCAGTTTTGTAATGCTGTCCAATCCACTCTAAAAAAAGATTTAGACTTTTTAGTTTTAGCTTGTTTGAATCAGAACGAGAAAGTAATATAATCAATCGCATGTCAATTTCTAGAAAAAAAGAAATGGTATTTAATTGCAAATCGATCCTTTCATTTATCAGGCAATGAAGTAAGTCATCTTCAGGTACACTTGGAAGCTGCTGATATAAGATATGAATTGTTTCTTTTACTATTGCCAGATGGCCATTGCCGGGTCGGCTTTGTGATTGTTTAAATTCATTATAGAGCCTTACAACGTCATTCTCATTAAGGTCCTTAAGTAAGGAAAAAGCAATTTCCCAGCATTTCTCCTGTTCGCTGATATTTTTGTAAATTACCGACTTGTTTAACTCAGCTTTTACCCAGCAATTAATAAGAGATTTTCTTAAATCTTCTTTTAAAAGAACATGAAATTGAAGCGCCTTTAACCATAAAGCCCCTCCATGGATGGGCATTTTATGATGTTGAATTAGAAAAGCGTCAATTGCATCTGCACCATCTGCCGAAGACCTGCAGATTGAATGAATCAGTTCAAGTTTCAAAAACTCAAAATTCTCAATGTCTATTTTTTTTTCCTCTGCACGATTTAAAATAGTACTGACGAGGGCAATTTGCTCCAGCTTAATTAGTTCATAAATAAGCGATGAGACTTGTTCATTAATTTTCATGTGACAATTAGATGCTTCAATTAGCAGCTTTGTACACTCACCAAGCCTTATGTAATTTACAGCTGTTTTAGAATTCGGTCTGGCATTTTTCATTGAAGCGCAAAAAAGAGAAAGAAAATTTACTCGGTACGTATATTGGTAATTTTCTTTACGGCATAAGACTTGGTAGAGCCCGATAGCTTCCGTCATTAGAAAAGCTTTTCTCAAACTTTCTAGAAGCTGAGTACCCGCTCTTTCCGAGTCCTTATTTAAAAATTCATTTTTGCCGAATTCTTTTAACCACATTTTTTTAAGGGTAAGTAAGATCTTCTGATCTGTGCATTGGCAAATATATTCTATTGTCCAACTATAATAATTGCTGGAGAAACTAACATATTTCTCAAAAGCTTTTTCCCACGTGTCATTGGAAAGGTCATATTGAAGCCTGGACTGTTCTAAAATCTTTAAAAGGACTGAGCAGGAAAGTTCTGTCATTGGGCTTGAGAAAATACCTGGCAAGTATTCCAATAGGGAGCAAAACGAGCCTTTTGAGTGCGGGCTATCTAAAGCCAAAAACATTAATCCTAGATGATTTAAAACCCAGATGTGCTGTTCGCCTAGCAACTTGTTGATGTCATCTGTCATCACAACTTTTGAATTGGAAATATCTTTAATTGGGAAAATAGGAAGCAATAATTCGTAGAGGGATATGATTAACTTTTGGGTATTTCCTGAAAATTGATAAGACTTAACAGTCATTATTGAAATAGCTTTGCGTGGATCCGATTCAATTAGAACATAACAGGCTTGTTCAGTATCAGGCTTAAAATTAATTTTTAATAAAAATTCATTTTTTATACCATTGTTTGTAAAAAAGGCGCCTTTTGCGGGTTGATCAATCCATTGGTGCATATATCCCAAGGATTGAAATAAGCTGAGAATAAATGTGAAAGGTGCTTCTCTTGCAACAATAAGTTCAGCTACGAGATAAAGAATATCCTCCTCCCCCCCTTGATTTTCTTCCAATTGCAACTCTGTAATCAAAAGAAAGGATGCTTTCCAAAACTGTTTACTTTCATCGTCCCCCATCCGAAGGATTGCGCATATTTGAAATACGATGGCATAAACTTGGCCCCTATTTTTTGGAGGCGTCATTTCAAAAGCCGCGTTCAACTGAGCAATGAGTTGAGTGGTGATTGGCTTTGAATAATCTAACTGTTTATAAAAATCAGATCTAATGTTTTCCAAATCTAATAAAATAGGCCCGTCGGCAGTCAGCTGAATGATTAAGTCCAGGCATTTTTTTTCTTCCCTGCATTCTAAGGATTTATTTGAGGGTACTAAAAAAGAATCACTTTTTTCAAAAGGCTGAGTTAAATATGAGGATTGTGGCAATGGAATGGCTTGATTGTATTCCAGCTCGAAAATTTTAAAAGAGATAGAAGAGCCGTTCATATTTTTTATAGATATAGCTTGCCCATTTAAACTATCGAAGGATGTTTTGTAAAATTGTAAAGGAAGCTCACGCCCCCCCAAATTTGAATTCAAGCAACCCTTCATTTTAAGGTTATAAATGACACCATTTATAAATAGGGTTAAACCAGGCATGCCATGAAGAAATACTAAAATTTCAAAGGAGTTGGGGAAAAAGGATTGCTGATTCTCGCATTCTAAGCAGCTAAAAAATATGTCAGGAGCCCCTACATTCAAAAGAGTAGCCTCATCTTTTAAAATTTGCAAAAATTGAGAAAGTGAAATATTTATTGGAGATAAATTCAGTTTTTGGTCTAAGAAATTAAATTGCGATTCAAATTGAATACCAAAGTCTAATGAATTTGTCGAAATGGAAATCGATTTTAAATCAAGACAAAGCTTCGGCAATGTAATCGGCTGTAATGGATAACTATACATAGACGCTGCCCTTGTGGTTCACATTTTTTTTGCAGATATGCTAAATCATTTTCTATTTAAACTCATCATGCATAAAGAATAAAAACAATTACTTATAAGTAATTATTTTAATTAATTGAAATTGTTAAAAGTCATAATTTTTAATTATAGAAAGAATACTCAGGAAAGCACGAAAGAGAAATTAAGATTTTGCTTTTTTTGAACAGGATAAACAGGATAGCAGGATAGCAGGATAGCAGGATAGCAGGATACAAACGAGTAATAGTCTATAAATATTTTTAAACAATACAAAAAGATAACTATCCTGTCTATCCTGCTGCGACAGCTATCTTGCTTATCCTGTTGAATAATACTAAATTGTGAAACTAAAACTATTTAGCAACAAATATTTTTTAAAGCTCAAATTAGATATTTTTTCAAATTCAAGAATTTAAAAATGAAATAGGGAAGTAACTGTAAAGACCTTGTTGCACATGCCGTAAAAAGGCATAGCACAACAAGGTCTATCGATCATATTTTTAAGAGGGGCGTTAGGGCGGCTTCTTCGTATTTCTGAAATTCAGCCCGAATGGCATCTGCTTCTTCGTTTTCAATCTCGCTTCCATCTTTGAGGACGCAATGCCCATCCTGGCAAGAAATAACATATTGATTAACTAAATCTTTGGGTATGTGCCCGCCTATCTGCTGAATTAAGCCTCTGATAAAATCTTCCCGTTCTTTCAAATTATTGCGCGGGGGAATGGCGTTCAAATTCTTTAACAGCTTCGTTTTTTCTTTTTCTTCTAAGAGAGTTCCATCTAAATAAACGAGGGCATCATCCGCTTCACGTTGAACGAGATAATTCTTTAAAAAATCTCTAACAGATTCAGCATCCATTAATCTTAGCTTATGCACCAACACAGAAAGCTGCGAAGGATCTAACATTAATTTTTCTAGTTCATTCTTATGTTCAAAAGCCCTTACTTTTTCAATGCGGTCTGCATCTTTAAGAATCCCCTTCATCTCACTATGGGAAATGAGCTCACCTCTTTTTTTATCACCGCAATCCTTGTAAACCACATAGCAGCCATCTTCGCTGCGAAGGATATAATTTTTCCATTCTTCTTCATTTGAGAAAATGGTCCCCATTTTTTTAGCCCCTTCTTCATTCCGATTTGAAAGGGAAAGGTTTTCGAATGGCAAAATTGAATGTTTAGAGAGCAATTTGATGAAGCACCGAATTTTATTTTTTTTCTTAGAGGGGTTATTTCGCGCTAAGGTATTTATCCCTTCTTCAATGATGGCTCGATCCTCATCTGTTACAGCCGTTCCATCAGGAAAGACATTTTGTCCATCGTTACGATGAATTAAATAAGTGTTCACCAATACTTGCAGCAATGACTTGGCTTCTTTTGGATTTTGATCGATCTCTTGGCACAATTGGATTATTTTTCCAATCAAGGCATGTTTAGCAGTTCCATGGTAAATATCCATCATATCTTCTGATGTCATAAGATTACCAAACCCATCCCGTAACTGGTTTGTCTCAGGATCAACAGAGAACAATTCATCTAAAGATAGGGGAGAAAGCTTTTTCATGGCTTCAGGGTCATGCATGGCTTTTTTATAGGCAAAGCCGATCAGGCTTACAACTAGCGGAAGAGCGATTTGTCCACCTACGCCGCTAAAGACAGTGAGAACCGGTAGTACCTTCGGTGTAATCGACAATTTCAAGCTTTCTGCCAGGGTGGTTTGGGCTGCGCCTGTTATGCGTTGTTTTACCCCTTCTAAGCTCCATAACGAAGCCTGTTTGGCCTTATCCTGAAAAACTTTCTCGACCACAAAGTCAATTGTGCCATTCGTCCAGTCCTGGCCGTGGGTCAAAGCGATCGACTCGCCTATTTTCTTCCCTGTCGATTCCCATGTGGGCAGATACTGGCTTATTTTAGAATAAAAAAAGTTAGGTTCCGCTTTAGGCTGGACATCAAATTTTTTGGCAATTTTATCAGCATAATTTTTTAATACTATTCTATTATTTGCGGTAAACTCGACTGGCATATTTATTCCTATTTAAATTGGATATAATTGAAGGTAAATAATAACAGGTAAAATGAATTTACCCAATCGGAAAATTATTAATTTTAAGTTAAGTTTTGTTAGAATTTTATACATAAGAATTAAAAAAAATCCTCCACACTTGTGTGAGGGACAAAACTACACAGATAAAAAGAACGGTTGAAAATTCGCGATCGGGTCAAAGCAGTTGCTAACTTATATTTGTAAAAAATTACAGGCCCGCGGAAATGATTAAATCCATTTTTATAACAAATGAATTATTAACCTGAGTTTTGAGTTTCTCTCCTCGAAATTAAGGGAATCTCGCACCCTATCTTCGCTCTTTCGCTCTCCAAGCATATTGATTTGCTCTTCTTTTCAGAGCGAAAGAACCAATCTAGGGCACAATATCCCTCACTTTCAAGGAGAAAAACCAAAACTCAGGTTATTAAGTGTTTTGAAAAAAAAATCTTGGTTAGTAACCCCTGAGAACTAACGATCGTCATTTGAATTAAAAAAAGTCCAATATTCTATAAAAATTTCGAAAAATTCACTAAGAATTAAACGACTACAGTTTTGCAGTTTATCATTCTTGATTCTTATTACTATTCTGCTATACCAAGAAAACTTAAACAAGGGCTTGAACCATCAACTTCTTCTGAATAATGAAAGACAGCAATATCACAGTTTCCTGCATATGGAACTTTTTTTCTGTCTTCTGTATTTAAACATTTTGCGGTTAATGTACGTATTAATCTTCCATGACACACAAGGGCTATTTCTTTCTGTTGGTTTTCCCGTGAAATTTTTTGTATTTCTTTTATAGTTCTTTCTAGTAAAGAGTTGTACTTTTCTGCGTTGGGAATTGCAGGAAGATGATTCCAAAGATCAGTTAGATCAGGATATTTATTTATCAATTGTTTCTCTTCTTCACCCCATTTTGAGGTTCTTTCTTCGTCTGTAAACTTTGATGCGTTCCCCCAATTGATTTCTTTAAGGTCCTCGCGCATCTCTAATCCAAGTTTTAATTCTTGGGCAACAATATTAGCAGTCTTAGCAGCCCGCACTAACGGCGAAGAATAAATAGATCCCAGATGAATTTTTCCATTTTCTTGTAATGCACCAATTTTTTTTGCGATTTTTATAGCATCCTCTATACCTTTATTAGTTAAATCTTCATCAACTTCACAACCTATGATTTTTTTCTCTACATTAGAAGGTGTTTCCCCATGTCTCATGACATAAAATAAAGTGCCTTTCCTTTTTTCCGATGTGATTTCTTCTGTTTTAGACCAAATATATTTCATGAGATCGGGATTAGTAGTTGTCGGAGGCATTGAGTTATCTGAATTAACTATAAAATCAGGATCTATGGAAAATTTAATTGTTTCAATAAGGCAACTAGTATTCATAATTACTCCTTTTTCATGTTTGCTGTTTGGTTTATATATGAATTGTATCGAAGCACTAATTTAATAAAAAGGCAAAAAATATAAGGCCAAAAAAGGGTTCGGGCGGGCAAATGGGCTTTTTAAAATGCCCATTTGTCCGCTCTGACTCCACTTTTTATGAATCCCTTTAACGTAAAAAAGGTGACTAGAAAAAATTTAATATTGCAATTAAAACTTAATGAAAAAAGAAACTAACCCGCTACTTCTTCTGCAGCAGCCTCTTCTCTGGCCTTGATGGTCTTTCTAACCGTATCCTGCAAGGAATCCACTAGCTTGAACGCCAGATCTTCATTCAAAATCGAATGAAGATCGATTGGCTGATCTTGAGGGGCCTTAGCTAAAAGATTAACGATTTTTTCACGGTTTTCATCAATCGAGATATACGTATGAAATTTCTTCCTAAGCCATTCTTTTAGCCCGGACTGGTTTGCGAGGAAGGAGAGAGCCCTTCCAATCACCTCAAAAAAAACAAATCCAAAAATGGCATCCAAAGCATGCTTAAGCTTCGATCCTATTTTACCAAAGGCTTTTTCTATCGACGCATCGAACTTTGCCTGGGCCGTTTTCCATGTGCTTTCAATAAAATTAGATACAGCGGCATCAGCAACAGCAGGGGCAAGCCTTTCGATTTTTGCATCTAAAGATCTTATCCGTTCCAATCTCTTGGCAGCTGCAACATCTGGAGCGTTATATTCGAAAGTCATTTTAGGCCCGCCTGTAGACTTTTCTCTAAGCGCTGATTCCAAACTCGATTCCAACGTTTCCTTGATAAAGTCACCATTGAATTTCTTCCTTAATGCTGCCCCGACAGATTTTGCTATTGACGGACTAACCTCACCCGTCACCGAATCTCTAAGCATATTTTTGATAAGAGAAGGCAATTCCAGCAGATCGGCCAATTGGCCCACCAATTCTCCCGAAACCTGATCCAGGTCATCGAATGAATTATCCTCCGGAAGGCTTAGATCTACAACTACCTTTTCGTTCAAGCCCTTGTGGGCTGATTTCAAAACACTCGCGATAATGCCTTTCATAGACACTTCATCTAACAACGACTCGGTCACGGCAGCAAGGACCGAAGGAAGCCCCACAGTCCTGAATTTTTTCCAGGCTGCTCCCCGCAATTCTTCCGGAATGAAATACAGATCCTTTTTCCCATTTGGAAATAATAGCTTCAAAAGAGAGGCAGATGCAGTATCAAAGACTTTTTCTTTTCTTTGAACAGTATGGGCATTTCCTTCTTCTCTGATCAGATCGCGGATCGACTTCCCTTCTACCACTTCAAGCTTGATAAAATCCCGCTCTTGAACGCGGGTAAAGGGATAGACGCCGGGAATTCCTTGTATTGTGTCCATCAGGACTTTATGCGTAATAACCACATCTCCCACAAGTTCCTGAGCCATTAAATTCGCCAATGCGGCATGCAATTGCGCCTGCTTTCCTGCATCCAGGGCCCCGCGCATAAAGTGATTAATGGCTGCAACAGATTGCTCAAACGAAACAGCCTTCACAGGAACGGCAGGATGAAGCGCTCCTCCAGCTGCCTGCCTAAAGTCGGCAAAAGTAAACTCCCCTCTTCCCTCTTCCGCAGCTATTTTTTTAGCTTCATTATAGTTCTTTAGGTGGCTTCCCACGACAGTGATGAGATTGGACATCAGCTTGCGGTTAAACTTCTTCCCTTCCTGGTCTTCAAAATTCACTATTTTCTCAAAGACGTTATTGAGGTTGTCTAGGATCAATCCATCGACCAGTTCTGCGGCTTTGGCCTTCCCTTCTACAATCGCATCCGGTGCGGCTGCTTCATCGATTTTTGCAGTTAGCATCCCTTTTAATCGGGGAGCACCTGTGTAGTTGAGCAATACGCGCGCCACTTCCAGATTGCTCCGCGCCAAAACATCCAGATTTTCTTCAACGGCGCGGTGAATGATATTAACATTCCTTATACCCTGAGGCCCTCTTTCAGACAAAGTCTGAGGAAGGATCTTCATGACGCCGTTAGCAAGCCGCTCCGATAAAATAGCAGCCAAGGCCCGGCCCGATTGATCAACCCCAAATCTCTTTAATCCTTCCTTAGCATTAACAATCCTTTCCTGATCGCCTTCCAGCGTTTGCAGGCTTGCATGGACCTTTAAGGCAGACGTTTTGATCATCGTATTAATTGCATTATAAATCGTTGCTTTCATTGATTCAGGAAAACCTGCGAAAGCTTCTTCAGAATCTATTCCGAAAACTTCTTTAAAGAGATGGTCATTGAACCTTTGAGCCAAATCATCGGGCGTCATTTCAGTTTGCGCTTCCTCATAGAGGCGTTCAATCGCTGCCAAAAGCTTTTCAGTCACAACAATCAGCGTATCCTTACCATCAACTGGGGGATTCTTTTCTGCTATCCGGATGAAAAAGCGCAACAGCATCGCCTCGGCATATTCGTTTCCGAAACTGGAAAGTTTGATAGAGGCTTCGGCGTCTTTTCTTGTCAGAGCATGCAGATGCTCAGCAAGCATGTGTTCAAGCGGTTCATCCATTTGAGGAAGAAGAGTTTTTACACTTCCCGCGACCTCTTCAGGCGTAACCAGGATGGAAGCAAATTTTTCAATCAGGGGGCTGAACTCTTGTTTAAAAGCGCCTTCGATTAGAGCAATAAGCTCTTCGATTTGCTGTTCAGTCAGCCCAGTCTCAAATTGGGCAGAGCTAATATAAGCCTTCACTATTAGCTGTGGAGTAATATCCTGTTCGTCCGAGTTCTTTACCAGCTCGATCATTTCATTAACCAAAACATCCAGCTCTTCGGCATTGGGCCCACGTCCCGCCAGTCTTGTAAAAATATTTTGCGCAATCGGGTTTAAGCTGCCGAATACATCAGGAGCTAGTTTAAAGAAGTCTTTAGCTAAAGCGGCCGCTAAATTTTTAAGCATTAAGGATCCCGATAATTGATCCAGCTTCGTTTGGGCAGGAGTTTTTTCAATAATTGGAAATAGCATTGGGCTTAAGTGAACATAGAGCTGCTCTTTAATTGAAGCATAAGCTGCCTTTTGCATGGCAGGCGGAATGCCCGGGAGCTCGTTTTCATTTAGTCCTAAAATATTTGTCAGAAGCTCATTGATCATTAGCTGGGCGGCCTCTTCCTCGGTTTTATCCATAATGAAGGCGGGATTGACGGCCATCGATTTTAACTTAGTTCCAATTATCTCCAAGATACCAGCGCCCTGATTGGCTTCGCCTAATTGGACAAAAGCAGCCAGCAAGATCCCTTCGATATTCTGCTCTAGCATCATACGATTGCCTTCAAAGGCTGGATGCGTCCCTGATAAAAGCGCCTGAATTTCGGGCGCTATCAAAGTATGCAATTGAGTTGCTCCAGGAATAGCTTCATTCACTAGTTGAGCCATTTCTTCAGGCGTAAATAAGATTCTTTTCATTTTTTCGATAATCTTTTCGGCGTCCAAACGACCGATCAGCCCTGCCTTAAATTCTGCCTGAAGCAAACTGCCTTTGTTTTCTTCATAAATTTGAACGGCTTTTTCCGTGGTTAAATTAGTTTTACCAAGCTGAGTGAAAAAATGTGCGAGCTGCCCGGTTAAAGCATGCGCCATCTTATCAATCTGTGTGGACTGAGGAGAAGCTGCTAAAAGGAATTCCGTAATTTTTTCCTTCGATAGCCCCTCATTCCTGATTTTCTGAAATAAGGCCTGGCTCTGCATATCCAGCTGCTCAGCTGAAATGTAAGTTTTTAAATAAGGCTTTAATAACGCCGGAGTCATTAAATTTTGGCCCATTTTTACCATTTCGGCCTGCAATGATTTGGCTAATCGTACAACTGCATCCTGGCCTGGATTGGCCTCGCCGGCAAGTATAAGGATTGATTTTGAAAGAGGTAAATAGCTCGCTATGAAATCAGGAATGGCTTTAACAGCACCTTTTGCAACTGTTTCTAAAAACCGGGGAAGAAAATCTTCGCCTTGCCGTTCAATCAGTTTCTGCTGGTTCATCTGCCTGTCAATGACCGGAAGCATGACGGGGCTCAGTTGCGCAAAGAGCAGCCGAGCTAATGGAAGCTTTCCTTGTTCAATATAAGGCCAGATCCTATCTTCTACAATTTCAGGTAACTGAAGGTTTTCTTTATTGCCAAGTCCAATAAGGGAAGAAAATTCCTGGGCAAGGGCCATGAACATACTAAGTTCGCCCTTCAATTGAGCATCCAGTTCACCTGTCAAACGGGTATTTTCTTTGGTCAACCGGTCAATCTTCCCATAGGCATCCATTACCTGTAGTCCCCATTCCCTGGCGCGCTCCCATGCTGAATTTGAAGATGTTCTTTGAATTTCTGACAATACATCGCATATGCCAGCCATTTCGTGCTCCAAGTGGCCTAGTTCGTTTTGTGCTTGTTCAATCGTTTTTCCAAGTGTTAATGCTTCTAAAATAAGGGCATGCTTTGCCTTGGGCAGCCTTAAAAGAAAAATAAGCCGGTCGCAATCAGCGATCAATTTTTGCTGCTTCTCTGCATCGCCCGGATTCATCGAAGGAACTTTCTCAAACAGCTCAGTTCTCAATACAGTTAAAGCCCCCAGCTCGGAAGAGAGGCGGTTATTTTGTTTGATTCTTTCCAGGGCAGGTTGGACGCTCTTACGAAAATCTATTGCCTGCCGCATTTCGCTTAAACGTTCTTCATTCCATAGAACGGAAGAGGCTTCATTTAGCTGTGTAAAAACTTCTTGGCTTTTGGCAGATAAATTTTGGATATTATTTCCCGAGTGGATTGTACGATTATAAAGAAAATGAATATTTTTCATTAATTGAAGCGTTTCTGCCGAGATATTAATCATCAACTGTTCATCAACTGGCTTTGCAATGAACGCGTGTAAGGACTCAATTTCCTGCAGATTAATCCGGATCACTTCCTGATTAAGCAATTGCGCCTTTAAAACCGCTTTCTGCTCTTCAGTAAAAGCAGGTAACGCGCGTGCAAAGGCTCCTTGAATATTAGTGAAAAGCTGAGCTGCATAACTTTCGCTATCACCTGCAAAATTAACTTCAATTGTATTGATCATCGCCTTTAAAAAGACACCCTGGATTCCCTTTTTTAAGAGCTCGACTGAAACAGCATTGGCTGCGCCTTCCTGCGCTCCTAATGCCGACATGTTATTTTTGAACCAATCGATGAGATTTTGGTCCATTTTTATACCTGGGAAAAACTCTCTAAATAAATCTTCTAGCTTGTTCTCAACAGCGGGAGATTCAGCCAAATTAAGCCCGCTTTCTATCCCCCAATTGAAGAATGGATCAGCAATCAAAGCCTCTGAGATCGCAATCAATTGACCGCCTGATTTATAACTGCTGACGATAGCTAAGGAATTTTGATAAATAGCCTGAATTTCGGTAAGAGATGCCTGGGAATCGGCAAATGATTGCT
The DNA here is from genome assembly GCA_013695355.1 of Candidatus Protochlamydia sp. Taxonomy (GTDB): domain Bacteria; phylum Chlamydiota; class Chlamydiia; order Chlamydiales; family Parachlamydiaceae; genus Protochlamydia. The sequence continues at coordinate 86,659 of JACDAQ010000006.1, read as the reverse complement.
GCAAACTATGAGATTGTTCAATTAGGCTAGTCACGAGAACATTTTTTAACACAGAAGGAAGAGGCAATTCCTTAATAAGCTCTTTCCAGAATTCATCCGAAACAACTTCCCCTTCTTGGATCTTTTTAAATTTATTTATCGCTTGGTCCAAAACTTCTTTAATAAAATCATTCGGACCGCCGATAAGGCCATTCGGAATGGCAAGAGAAGCGCCTTCGGCAGCCAGTGCCAGCGCGAGATTCCCTATACCCTTTTCTATAAGGGAGGCTGCCTGCAAAATATAAGGGTCTTCGCTATGCAGCGTCGCTTGAATTGATTTTAAGAACCATCCGGCCAGCGATTCTTGAGCCATCAAATCTAATACTTCTTCCTGTGCCATCTGTGAATCTAATAATTCACTTCCCGAAGGTTTTATGAGTTCTTTTAAGCCCTTTTGGATAAAACCAATAGCCGATGGATCTGTCTGGAGATAATTAGCAGTGTACCCCATTAGAAATGCGGAAGGCGCTTTAATGAAATTTTCAATATCGACTTGGGGGCCTAAATATGTTTTTAAGGTTTGCTCCCTTTCTTGGCGCTTGTTCGCATCGTTTTCCATCGGATTGTAAAATTCGAGCAGCTTTGTCGCAATTTGATCCCGTATCTTATTATAAAGATAGTTTTTGACCCATGACAAATTTTTCAAGCCGCCCAATTCAGGAAAGAAGAGATCATCCAGCTTGTTTGGAAGGGGGCATGTTAAAATACCATCTACAATTGGCCCAAATAAGGCATGCAACTGTTGGCAGCGATTGATCTCATTTTGAACGCTAAGAGTAAGCAATTTCATTTCTTGCCAGCGGCCTGCTAAAACTAAATCATGTGATAAAAGCATTGCCGGCTCATTGAAAAGAACCTGTTCTAAAAGCAGCTTAGAAAGCTCAGGAAAAAGCTCTTTTACGGCCGCATCCTCAGAAAGCTCGCCATTTACCCATTTTTGAATGGTTTCCTGTTTTTCTGGCTTATTATCAAAATCTGGAAAAACCGCATGAAGCAATTGATTGTGCTCTAAACGGTGCTGACGAAAGTCTGATTCAACCCGGTTGAATTCATTGAAATCAATTTGAGGGATGACTTTTTGAGATAATAAGGAAAAAATGCTAGCTAGAAAAGGTTGGCGGTCAACATTTGGTATGGAATCCCGATTATTGCCAACCAATTCAGCTAAATTGGCAAACCATTGGGCTGTATTAATCTCGATCAAGCTGGTGATCAGTTCTTCTTCGCGTGCAATATCTGAAAAATCATAAGCGTCCTGTGGGACACCAAGAACAAATTCTGAATCTTTTTTTTCTTCATGCTTAATGATAGCCGCTTTAAAAGGATTAACAAGGGATTTCGAGATTAAATTTGATAGTTCAATGAGCTCATCCCCTCCTCCCGCTATTGAAATGCGTAAATGGGCCTTCTCTATCAAGTCTTTTGTATCCAAATTGCGTTGGTAATAACCAGCATATTGATGAGCAATTTCGACCGCTCCAACTTGGGCCGCATGGCAAGCTAAACCTAAACCCGTTTTGACTAAGCCTAAGCCTTCTCCGAAAAATTCCGCTCCTGCATTAAAGACATCCCAAACTTTTGAACGGACCGTTTGATCTTTGTCAATCATCTCATTAAGGATCGGTTGGGCGCCTCTTTCCACACCTTCATCCCCAGCCTGCAAAGGCAGAACTAACTCATTCTCTGCCAGCACTAATTCATTTTCAGAAAGGGATGAATCATGTTCTTCTAAATTTAGAAGTTCATTTTCATTTCTATCAAGTTCTTCATCGTTCATAAATTCTTGACCAAGAAAATCATTTGCTCCAAGATTCTCATCAGCTTGTTCTTGCGCAGAAGAATCGCTTCTATGCCAAGTAGTTGACCAAGTCCAGGGATTAAAATAACTAAAAGAATAATTTCTGAGGGCTTCCTGACCTTGTTGGGCAATGATATTTTCTTGACCTAAAATTTCATTTTCGGGATTTATTATCAGATTAGTTTCTATTGGGTTGTTTTCTTCTACGCCAAAATGTTCTGGGGGAAAATACATTAGAAACTCCTAAAAAATTATATCTTCAAAATTATTATACACTAAATAACAAGTATATCAAAAACCTTCCATGTTGTAAACATACAAAAACCATATAATAGGAATTTTATAGAACATTCATATAATCTTTATTGTTGGTCATAAAATCAAACTTATATCTTTATTTATAATTTAATATGTTTCTGCCCATTTATGAAAAATGAAGCCTAAGAACCTGTTTAAAATTTTAGATCAGGTTCTAAGATTTGAAGCACAATCCTTTTTGACGGAAGGAAATATAAGTTTCCTTTCCGATAATCAGATGATCTAATAAAGGAATACCGACCAGCTGGCCGGCTTCTAATAGAATCCCTGTTAACTCTAAATCCTGAGGGGAAGGCGCAGGGTCGCCACTCGGATGATTATGCGCAATAAGAAGGCTCGCCGCTTTATGTCTTATCGCAGGATAAAAAACTTCACGGGGATGAACAAGAGTTTGGGATAAACTCCCGATTGAAATGATTTCACAACAAATGAGGTAACCTTTGGTATCCTGCAGAATAACCATGAAAACTTCACGCGTTTCGTTTTCCAATTGCTCTTTGATCAATTGATAGGCATGCAATGGATGTTCGATTTTAAAGCGGGGTTTGACGATCTGGCGGGAGGCACGCATTCCAAGATTTAAGGCGGCCTTAAGCTGTATGGCTTTTGCTTTCCCAATCCCCTTAATGGTTAAAAGCTCTGAGAGTGTAGCTTCAGTTAATTGCTTCAACCCTCCAAAACACATAACCAATTCCTGTGCAAGCTGAAGCACGGGCATCGTTTTAGTTCCGCTTCCGAGGATGACTGCCAATAATTCCACCAGAGAAAGGGAATCAGGCCCAAAACGGAGAAGCCTCTCGCGAGGGCGCTCTTCTTCGGGCAAGCCCTGAATAGAATATTCATTCATACCCCTGTAACCTTAGTTCTCTGCCAGCTGATAATGCAAATACTTTTTTGCTGTCCCTTTAGGAAGCTCTACTTTAAGCAGGATGTCATTCTCTTCGTAATCCTGGTTTAAGACATGTCCCTCCTGCATGATTTCACTGACGCTGGCATAGTCGCTTTGAGGGATCCTTAATTTAATTATTTGGCGCAGAAGGCTTAATTCTACTATCATTTTTTCCTGCAATTCATCAAAGCCTTCTTTTTTTAATGCCGAAATTTGAACATTTTTCGGATAGCTCATTCTAATGCGATGGATCATGGAAGGGTGCTCGCACTTGTCTATTTTATTTAATACAGTAATGATCGGTTTTTTCCCCGCTCCTAATTCCTTTAAAACTTCAAAGGTAGTGGCGGCTTGTTCTTCCGCCATTGGATGGCTAACGTCGACAAGATGAAGGAGAATGTCAGCTTCCACAGCTTCTTCTAAAGTGCCTTTAAAAGCTGCCACTAATAAGTGAGGAAGTTTTCGGATAAAGCCCACCGTATCGATCAATAAAATGTCTTGATTATTAGATAATGTAAATTTTCGCGTCGTCGTATCAAGCGTAGCAAATAATTTATCCTCAACAAAAACACCCGCTTCAGTAAGAGCATTTAATAAAGTAGACTTGCCAGCATTAGTGTAACCTATGATGGCAAATACGGGAATTCCGGCTTTAACGCGCGATGTCCGCTGCACTTCACGGTGCCCTTTAACCTCTTCGATTTCTTTTTGAAGAAGATCTATTTTTCGTTTTAGTATCCTTTTATCGATCTCAATTTGTTTTTCCCCTTCACCTTTTAAGTAGGAGCCTCCTCCGCCTGATCCGGAAGTGCCTTGCTGCCTGGACAAATGCGTCCATAGCCGTTTTAAGCGGGGAGCTTCATATTTTATCTGTGCCAGCTCAACCTGAAGCCTTGCTTCCTTGGTTTGGGCTCTCTGGGCAAATACACCCAAGATTACTTCTGTGCGATCAATCACAGAACGGCCGAAAGCCTTTTCTAAATTTCTTTGCTGGGCCGGTGTGATTTCGTCATCAAAAATGACAAGGTCTACATTTAGATCGTGCGCCTGTCCCACAAGCTCTTCAAGTTTCCCTTTTCCGATGTAAGTGGAGGCATCATATTTTCTAAGGGGGCACATGACCTTACCGGCCGTTGACACTCCGAAAGTTTCCACAAGCAAGCGTAGCTCATTTAAATGCTCCTCGCAAATCGCCTTTTTAGAGGTTCCCTGATAAACAGAGATCAAAAGGGCGTTTTGCTTTTTCTCCTCTACATGGGAAATTAAATTAGACTCTGTCTTAATCATTTTTTCTTTTTTCATTTTTTAAATCCAAATTTAGAGTGTCTTATTTTTTAAGTTAAACCAAGTATGTCAAATTGCCGCCTTCAAAAGCACTAAAAAATCATCATTATTTTCAAAGATTATGAATTAAATTCGACTTCCAAACCGTCATAGGCCAATCTAACATGGGAAGGAAGGGAAGCATTCGTTTTCTCATGGTCCATTTCATGTGAAATATGCGTCAACCATACGTACTTGGCATCTATCTTTTTTGCAAATTCCATGGCTTCGATCACAGAAAAATGAAGCAAAGACGGGGTAGAACGCAAAGCGCTGATAATTAATGTCTTTACTCCACTTAGTTTTCGAAAAATGGATTGAGGATAATGACGGATATCAGACAAATAAGCTAAATCCCCAAACCGGTATCCATTGACTGCCATTCGGGCCTGTTCGTAAGTAACAAAATCGATTGGAACAGATTCAAAAATCACACTTCCTTCAATTTCTTCAGGCAGCAATTGCAAGTTCAGGCGGCTGTCTGAATTATTCTTTTCGATACCAAGCGGCTGAAATAAAGGTTTGAAAACATAATGAAAACGCAATTGGATGTCTTTTGACGTTTCTTCTGAAAGCAAGACCGGCAATGGCCCGGACAGTTTATAAAAAAATGGTCGCAGGTCATCAAGGCCCCCTGTGTGATCATGGTGTGCATGAGTAAGAATTAGCCCATCCAAGTATTCGATTTTGTATTGAAGGGCCTGGCAGCGAAAGTCAGGTCCTGCATCAATTAAAAATTGCTTTTGATGCGTCTGAATAAGAACAGAAGGGCGAAAACGGCGGTTAAAAGAAGAAGGTGAGGTGCAGACTGAACAAGTACAGCCAATCACTGGAACGCCCAAGGAAGCACCCGAGCCAAGAAACAATAAGCGCCCCATTAAACATCCATTTTACGCACGCTCTTTAGTGTGCTGGGTAAAAATTCCTAACGCGAACTGGTATATTCCCGCCTGATAAAAATAAGCCCATTCGCCTCCCCCCTTCCCTTCGTGCAGTTGAATGCGGAAGTAGTCGGCAGGCACCAACTGGACAATTTGGAAAATTTTTGAGGCTGGTATTTGAGAAGGTGCGACTGCTTGAAAGCGAGTCATGAGTGAAGCGAAATGGGGGGCGTTAAATAATTTCTTTACCCCATCTTGAAGATTTTCAAGGCTTAGTTGAGAAGCTGTAAAATGATAAAATTCCGCGTAAGTTTTTTCGGTAAGCGCAATGCGTTTTTGCTCACCATTAACATAAAAAGAAAATTCTGTCTGATCAAAAACGAATTGAACATAATGTCCGGTTTGAGGATGCTTGTCCCTGAGATTGATTTCCTTAATGATCTCCGGCCTCAAAAGGACATTTTTAGCTGCATATAATTTAGAAGGGCTGTAATAGTAAATTGAAATAAATGTCAGAATAAAAGCAACAGCAACAGCGCAAGTGATGACAGCCGCAAATCTTCTAATTTCCTTGATTTTACTTGATCTTTCCAATTTGAGCTCCTGTAATAGGGAAAGAAATAGCAGTTTACACATGAAAAATCAATCAAAAAGAACCTGTTCAATATCTATGATCGTTCTAAGAAAATAAGAAAGTACAAACAAATAAAAGCTAGATTAGCGAGGTTAAATGAAAGTTAGCATCCTAGGGGCGGGATTTTGCGGATTGGCTGTTGCATGGCATTTGCTCCATCATGCAAAGAGTCACAAAAATTTAGAAGTGCGGCTGTATGATTCTGAAGAGATTGGTTTCAGCACTTCAGGCATTTCGGCGGGATTGCTCCACCCCTATGTCGGTGCCCATGCCAAATTGAACTGGAGAGGAAGGGAAGGCTTCAAAGCAACCAAAAATTTATTGGATGCAGCCTCTCTAATGATTGATAAGCCTGTTTTCGCTGAAAATAAAGGGATCTTAAGGATGGCATTAACGCAAATGCAGTCAGACGATTTTATACTTTGCGAAAAACTGCACTTCCCGGATGTCGAGTGGCTTTCCGCTGAAAAATGCCGCTCTTTTGTTCCTGGCCTGGCAGAGGTCCCAGCTCTATGGCTTAAAAATGGATTGACAGTCTATTCCAAAAATTACCTTCTTGGCTTATGGAAAGCCTGTGAAATAGAAGGGGCCCTTCTTGAAAAACGCAGGATACATGCTTTCAAGGAAGTTCAAAGTGAAATAATGATTATAACCACGGGCGGTTTTACCCAAGACCTGCCTGAATTATCAAACTTGCCTTTAAGAAGTGTGAAGGGGCAGATCCTTGAACTTGAATGGCCAAAAGAACATCCACCCCTCCCCTGCGCATTAAATTCGCAGGCTTATATTCTCATGTCTTCCGACCAGCGCACCTGTTTTGTGGGTACGACATACGAAAAAAAATATAGGGATGCGAAACCCGATCCCAAGGCAGCCTCAGCTGAAATTATGCCTAAAGCGTGCGCTATGCTTCCATTTTTAAAGGAGGCCCGTCTAGTGAATTGCTATGCAGGCCTAAGATCAGTCGGACCGGGTCATTTGCCCTTTTTACATTCCTTTTCCTGGAGGACATGGATATTGGCAGGCATGGGGTCAAAAGGGTTGCTGTACCATGCATTACTGGCCAAAGAGCTTGCAGACCTAGTATATTATACCCAAGAGAATACCCCATTTTGAGTTCACTTGGGTATATACCCAAGTGAATTAATTATTGGCCGCTTCAAGTACCAAAGAGCCCCCTTTTTGCCAGCTCCCCTGATAAAAACGGGTTGTGTATACCACAGCAGACAATAATGTATAAATGGTACAAATGACTAAAGCTGTTTCTATGGAGCCTTCGGCGCGTGTAACAAAGAGATAAACCGGTATTACCATAAAGAACCAGATAGAGCACGTTCCTGCTACCAGTAAGAAAAAGGTATCGGCAGCAGCGGTGAGAGCTCCCGCTACAACCATGCGGATCCCTTCTAGAAATTTATAAATAACCGCATTGGCAAAGCCAAAAACTAGCGCCGGGTAGAGCAGTTCTCTTTGCTCTGCAGACATTGAACTGAGAAACTGATCGATGATGAGGTTATGGGTAAACCATAGAATGCCCGCAAATCCGATCGCAAAGATGACCATCGCTTTAAATCCCGTTTGTACAATTTTGAAAACAATATCAAAGCGCTTTGCGCCAATGGCGTTACCGGCAAGGGCGGCAATAGCCCTTGATAGACCATCTGCGAAAAACATGCATAATATTAATAGATTCTGTACGATTCCGGCTACAGTCAGGTGGCTTTCTCCAAGCGTCGCCATCATCTTATAGAAGACACCCCACCCCGCTACCTCTAAAAAACAAAATAGGGCCTGGGGAGTTCCGATAAAAATACAGGTTTTAAAAAGCTTAGGATTCCATTTCCAATCAGCAGTTCCACAAGTACGCCTGTTTTTGCTGCTTAAAAAGGATAACAGTAAAATGGAAACCTGTCCTATGACAGCGATATTCATCGCTATTGCAGCCCCTTTGGCCCCGAACGAAGGAATGACATCGCCATATCCAAAAACAAGCAGATAACAGCAGATTCCATTAATTAAGTTCCCGAGCAAAACTACTGTAGTAGGCAAAAAAGTCTTGCCTTGGCCAATAAAAAAACCATTAAGCGCATTAAAAAGACCGTGGAACGGACAAAAGATCAGCATCAATTTAAGATAGGTACGTTGCACTTCACATGAGGCGTCGCCTCCAAAAAAGTAAGAGGGACAGATCTTCATTAGGCCATAGAAAAAAACTAATGAGGCTAATCCCAACCACATCATCTGCCATATAGGCTGTCCCAATTGCTTGTATTTACCAGCTCCGTAGTTTTGCGCGACAAAAATCTGGGCCGCTCCATTGAGCGCCATCCACCCTGCTAAAAAAGACCAGCCCATATTTCCGGCTTCCACAGCAGCATTATGCGCATCCATACTATAGTGCGCTAAAATCAGACGATCAATAAACATCATGACCATGGCCGATAAGGAACTTAGCATGAGAGGCAACGCAATTGCCCATAACTTTCGCATTGAGACTAAGGAAGAAGAATCATTAGTAATCAATTTTATCCCCTTTTTTTTAAATATTAAATTAAATTTTACCACATTTATTGATTTTAGAAAAGAAAAACAAATAAATAATTTATATCCCTTGGAAAAAGAAGCATATGGTAGATTTCAAAATATTTAGCATGCTTGGGAAAAAAAGCTTGATGACAACGTACTTAAAACATATTTAATCAGAGAACCTGTTCAATATCTATAAGGGTCTAAAGCTGTTTCAATTGATTTATGGGGGGGTATTATGGACCGAAAAAGCCGCATGAGGGGAGAGTTTCAAAAACCTGAGGGGCTGCTTTATTATCACAGGAGTTTATTTCAGAGGAAGAAGAAATATCCTTACTCGATTTTATTTCCAGTCTTGAGTATGAAGCTGTTGTTTTGCATGGCCAAGCAGCCAAAAGAACTGTCAGACATTTTGGCTATAGTTACAATTATCAGGAGGTTAAAGTAGCCCCAACTGATCCGTTTCCCCCACTAATCTCATGGTTGGCGGAAAAATGCTCCACGGTCTGTGACATGGGCGATGAAAAGATAGCTTCATGCCTTATTTCAAATTATCCCCCTCAGTCAACTATAGGCTGGCATACAGATAAGTTCCTGTACGGCACAAAAGTATTCGGAATCTCTCTTCTTTCGTCATGCCAAATGCGCTTTCAACGCACCATTTCAGATAAAAGATATGTCTATGAGGTGGACTTAGAGCCAAGGTCACTCTACATTTTAAGCGGTCAAGTCAGGTACAAATGGCAGCACAGCATTCCGCCTGTTGCAAGTCATCGGTACTCTATCACATTTCGTTCTCTTAAATAACTAAACAAGCTTATAAAATAGTGCATGTCTCGCCATTTACTTGGGCACTCAGCTGGACATTTTCTGGTTTATGCCTTTGGAAAAGGTTCACAATATCGGTATTCGCTGTCTTTTTAGCTAACATGCGGGCTGTTTTACCTTTCAGATTAGGCGAATCAGGACAAGCTCCATTGTAAAGAAGAATAATGACGATTTTCCGGTTTCCAAACCTCACTGCATCATTTAGTAATGTGTAGCTATTTTTAAAATTATAAAAACATAAGATAGCATTAATATCGGGGATTTCACGGGCGAATTTTTCACATCCTTGAATATCTCCTATAAAAATTGCATCGCTTAATTTTTTATAATAATATAATAAGGAAACAGACTTTTCAGGTACTGAGCTAAATAGATAAGATGTTGCATCCATCGGGTAAATATGCGGAGACATGCCATTCATAAAAAATCCTTTTTAAATTTATGAACGATTTATAATTTATAAGCTTTAAAAATGCATTAAGATCAGTTAAGAAAACTATTAAGGTTAAACAAATTAATATTTTATTATGACTTTTAATTACTAATAATATTTATAAAAACTTTCTCAAATAAATGAATAAGGACAAAATGACTAACAGAAAATGTATCTAGAGGGTAATTGTAGCGCATCAAATATATAGTTTTAGTAGCCACCCCATTATTTAGAGGGTTTATCGGAAGGTAAAACCTTCCGTATATTTAAAAATCAGGTTAAAACTCTGAAAAATTAAAATTTCTTAATTCAGTGGAAAGATTTAAATGACAAGGATTGATTTTTACTAGATTACCTGTTCCAGCATCAATTAAAAAACCTGGCCAGAAAAAAATATTTAATAAAGCGATAGGTTGAAATTCGGTATTAACCATCATCGTTTGGTCATAATAACCTTCTTTTTTTAAAGTAATGCTTTTCCCTCCATATATATAAGTGGGTAGCGTAATAATCGCTGGAGTGAAGCCATATTGCATGTTATCCATGTAAATTGCCGCCCCAGGTGGATTAGATACCACACTTACATCACGACGGTTGTTTCCAAAGAGAGTTGCACAACCAGAAAGTATCAAAAATAAAGAAAAAATTGTAAAAATTTTAGTCAGTTTTTTGAAGTTTTTTAATAAATATTCGAACATTTTTTTAACCATTTTTTTTTAATGTAAGGTCTGTTTTTTTTCATTAAGAAAGTGATAAAATTTACTTAGTTTGTAAATAAAATTCAAGAATATTTTAGAAGATAGGATGGAATATTTGTTAATTAAAAAATTGTTTAATATAAATATCAGGTGTTTTTTAATTGAACTTCTATAAATCTATCAGCGGGGAGAAAGGAAAGCTGTGACGAAGGTATACTTTATTCCCATCTACAGCGCTTATCCGCCTTGGGAGAGATAAAATTGCATTTAGATCTCTGAGAACCTGTTCAATATCTATGATCAGGCTTCTTAACGGATTTTAGTACACAAATCATCCGATCGAAGATTTTGAACAGATTCTTAGATTCTCCGCCCGGAGCTTCGAACTCATTCTTTTATAATATAATTAAAATAACTTAATTTTTGCCAAACAATGCCACTCATTCAACAAAACTCTAAAAGTTAAAATTATTTGCTCACTTAATTTGTATTCAACTTTTCTTCTTTTGCATCAGGACATGCGCCTCAGCTGCAAAATTAAAAAAGAATATCACTGGCAGAGATAAAAAAGCCGTAAAAGGCACCATTAAAAAAAACCATTTAATCACTGTATGCGCGGTAGTGTGGCAATCAACACAAATTGTTCCTGTCATCCATACTGCAAGCGTTAATAAAAGCAAAACGAATAACAGCGGAAGCAAAGATAATAGAATTAATACTGAATTCCCTAATGCGCTTCCTTCTAATCGCTTCACGGTGATATGAAAGACTGCCCCTTTTTCCATTCCTCTTAAAGCAATAATGGGCGCCACAAAGAACAAAACCAGCAAACTCATGACACATAAAATTAATGTGCTTAGATTAATTAAAAAAGGGGCAAAAGATAAAATTAAACTAAAAAACTCTCCTATGCCCGGAATTTCCTGTAAAAGAACAAAAATACCGAGCATAAACCAAAGTAAAAGATAGGCTAAAATAATGGGTATCGCAAAATAAGAAGCACCTACCATTATTTCCCAGGATTTAAGTAAAGTGTCCCAATAATTGGTCTCCCGATTTTTTACTTCATCGTGATAAAGCCTGATCAAAAAAATACCCATAGAAAGAAGAATGCCTGCACAAATAAAAATGGGAAGAAATGTCAGGCTTAAGTTGGTCCATTGCCCTGCATGCAAGCTGAGGCCTTTAAAAAATACAATTAAAAGGCCGCTCAGTGCAAGCACTGAAAAAACCAAAAGATTTTTTTTCATTGAAAGGCTCAAAGAAAATGCCCTGTTAAAAATAAAATCGATCGAATTAAAATCCATGAATTATGCACTTTTGAAAAAATATTTTGGTCTTACGAGCGGGGTCCCTTTCCCTTCTCTTGCTTTTTCTCTTTCATAAACAATCTGTATGCTGATCCCGATAACTCGCGCCATCCCAAATAAAACAGTGTAATATTCTGGATGAGGGAACCCGAACGCAGTCAACATTACTCCTGATACCGCGTCAACATTAGGATATGGGTCTGAAATTTTTTGATTTTCTTTCAAAACATCCGAACCTACCTGGCGTATTAATCTGGACATTCGAACTAAAGGATGATGGGGATAATACTCTTCCACTACTTTATAAAGCAATGTTGCTCTCGGATCTTCTACTCTTAAAACAGCATGCCCAAAACCAAAAATTAATTCATTTTGTGCCAAACGGCTGCGTATAGCCACTTGCACCTGCTTTTCATCGGCATTTTCACCAAGTTCATTGATTAAATCCTGTACAAAATGCAGGCAATCTTGGTTTGCCTTCCCATGCCGGGGCCCGGCCAATGCACACATTGCACCTGCAATAGATCCATAAAGGTCCTCTAAACCGGAGGCAACAGCTTTACCAACAAAAGCCGAAAGATTGCCCCCTCCGTGGTCATAATGAAGTATATTGAACAGCCTGAATGCCTGGCTCAACTTTTTGATGTCTGCCCCAGGAACATTGAGCATGCGGGTAAAATTTTCCATATAGCCAAGCCCTGAATCTGAAGCCTGGGCCGGTTGCCAGCCTGCATGATGATTGATCACAGCGGCGGCGATTTCAGGTACTTTTGCTATGAGGTTAAGGCAATCTTCCCCATAATTGTTCTTCCCTTCAAATCCGCTTGCTATAAGCAATGCGGCTGAAAAAAGCTTCATGGGATGCACCTGGCGGGGCAGTTGCTGGATGGCCTTAATTAAATCTGGAGAACATTTAGAGCGCTCTTTTAGATTATATTTAAATTTTTCAACCTCTTCATGCCTACCTTCTCGACTGTGATATAAAAGAAAAATGACCTGTTCAGGTTCCCAATGGCTTATTTCGGATACAGGGTGCGAGGCGTAAAAGAGCCCTTTCATGGGATCGACAGTTGACGTTGTGCAGTATCCAACAGGATAGCCCCTTAACCCTGTTTCCAAATTATCTTCGGTGACTTCAAATAACACTTTTGACATGGATGCTCCTAATTGTAAATTCATCGTTTACAGCACGTTTATACCAAAGTGAATTAACAGGATAGGCAGGATGAGCAAGATAACAAACTGTCTTTGAAGCTTCTAAAAAATAAATCCTCCTCTCTGTGTTCTCTGTGATCTCTGTGGTAAAAAAAAATTAAACCACAGAGATCACAGAGGGAGAAAATAAATTTTTAAGCTAATGCTTATTTTGCCATCCTGTTCGTTTTTTTAATTTGTCTTTGAGCCTCTAAATTAATGCCCCTTGCGACCTAGTATATTTAAGCCAAAAAAAGCTTATTGTAAGTAAGCCCTGACCATCTCCCGCTCACCTTTCAATTCTTGTTCAGTCGCTTTGATCCTACCCCTCAAAAATTCATCCCATTCCAGTCCTTCAACGATAGCAATGCTTCCATCTTCATCAGTCCTGCAAGGAAAAGAAAAGATCAAATCATTATCAATCTCATAGGGATTCCCAGAAGAATACAAGCCTGATGAATACCATTGTCCTTTGGGAGTCACCCTCAGACGGTCCCGTATTGCTTCGATCAAAGCATGTCCTGCCGAAGCTGAGGAAGATTTTCCACGCGCCTGAATGACTGCCGCCCCCCTTTGCTGGACAGCGGAAAAAAAATCATTTTTAAGCCATTCAGAATCATGAATAAATGTATGTACAGGATTTCCTTTTATTTTGGCATTCAAAAAATCAGGCACCTGTGTCGAAGAATGGTTACCCCATATTACCACATTAGAAATATCTGTCACTGAGAGCTGGGCCTTGACGGCAAGAAATGAAACAGCCCTATTTTGATCCAAACGAGTCATTGCATAGAAATTATTTTTTGAAAGGCGGGGGGCTTGGCTCATAGCTATCAAACAATTCGTATTGCAAGGATTGCCTACAACAAATATTTTGACCGAAGGATCGGCCGCATCATTTAAAGCTTTTCCATGCGCAACAAAAATTTTTGCATTCTCGTAAAGTAAATCTTTTCTTTCCATTCCGAGCGTTCTTGGCTTTGCCCCTATCAACAATGCGTAGCTCGCCCCGTCAAAGGCCTTAAATGGATCTGAAGTTATTGTCAGTGATGAAAGAAGAGGGAAAGCACAGTCTTCCAATTCCATGCGCACTCCTTCAAGAGCTTGCATGGCTTCTGGAACTTCTAAAAGCTGCAATGCAACAGTTTGACCGGGTCCGAACAAATCTCCGGCAGCCAATCTAAATAACACGCTATAGGCAATTTGTCCGGCTGCCCCGGTGACGGCAATTTTTAGCGGTACAGGCATGGCATTCCTTTTTTAAAGTATGCCTTACTATATTACGGCTGATGTTATTTCCGCTATTTTTATCAGTTAAAAATTAAAATTAAGAATTGGCTAGAGCTAAGAACCTGTTCAAAATATTGAACTGGTTCTTAGCTCTAGCCAATATTAGGATAGCAGGAGAATTGAAATTTACAGGCGCGAAACATAATTATTTATGTCTATACAAGCGTGCCCCGCTTCTGCATCAGCAAAAGCAGCTGGATTTAACTTAGGCCATAAGCTATAATAGGTCGATCCTTTATTATTATAAAGAAAGAACATTTCTTTTGTGTTAGGGCCGTAACAGATAATTTCAGGAATCGTTAAATTATACTCATTCAGCTTGGTCGTCATGCCTTCGTAAAAAACAGCAAACTTCACACCCATCATTTGAGCAATGATCTCAATTTCAACATCGCCTAAATCGGAATTTGAGATCGAGGCACCATTCTCCCCTTTCAGCCATTTTCTATATTGCAATACAGAGGTTTTATGGGTACTTTGAATTTTATTTTCAAAATATTGGGCAACAGTCATCCCCTTATGCTCCAACCGAATTTTATTTTCAAACTCTGCTAAATAAGAAGCTTTTCCTAAAAAGTCAGCCATTGCTTCTTTTAAATTTTTTGCACTCGATTCTCCTGCCTGCATATAATCAGTCATCAATACAGCGGTAATATTTGAAATTAAACATCCATGGGGCCCAAACATTTTATGTTTATGCTCAAATTGTTCTGCCAAACCCTTCACTTGAATTTTTCCAAACATTCTATCGCCCAACACAGCGGGATAAAGAATGCGGTTAGAATTATTAATTGCTTCAGCTGTTATTCCCGCATAAATCTTTTTGTACCGATTCACACTGTTTTCAATAGCAGTTCCAAAGCTGCTTCTAAAGGAGCCTTTTATGCTGACGTAATCAGGCTTCCACTCGACTACAGGGCGAACCACGCTGGACGGATCTACTATGCTCTCGATCCCTATTTCCGGCTTTTCAAAAGGAAGAACAGTATCATCCCATTCATCTAATTCTCCCCAGGCCTCAGAAGCTGCAGAAGTCTTTCCAAATTTTTTGTCTAAAGCAGTGGCTATATTGCAAATAAGCCTATAAGCGGTGTCAACTAGCTTAACCCTTTCCGACTTACCCTTCATAAAGTTTTTCGCTGCGATCAGACCTGCATCTTCATTGGCGATAAGGGGATCCATCAATAAATGGTAAAGATGGTCTTTTTCATCCTCATTCAAGCGAGCGAAAATCCATTTTGCGCTAGCCGGATCAATTCCGAAAAGGAGGTCGCGGTCTCCAATGGAGGGAGAAAATTCATCGATATGGGTAGGCAAAATCCGCACTTCCGGCCTTCTTTCACCCGTAAAAGCATCTATCTCATAACACTGCACACGTTCAGGTTGGGAAGAACCCATGTAAACGCCATCTTTATTTAGCTTTAAACTAAACCCGCTGCATCCATCCTGGAAGAGCTTGCCATTGGCTATAAATTCATGCGCCAAATAACGATAGACGGCATTTCTATTTGGCTCATATTTATCATCCGAGTAAATCATCGCACTTTTATTAAAATGGATCTTAGGATCAATTTCCTCTCCAAGCGCTAAGAGCCGAGCGATTGTAGAATCAAGGCCCGCTTTTACTACTTCTAGGGCAGTTTTTTTATCATTATAGCACCGTGCGTAATTTGATAGGTTCATATCATGATCTTCCAAACCGGAGGCTCCGTCCACTTCCAAATCGTTGGCCTGTTTGATATATTGCGGAGGAATAGGCCCTAAATTAAGCTGTTCTTTTTCAGCCGCGCTTAATGCCTGGTTGAGTCCTAATAGTTGCATCTCATGGTTGTTTTTTTGGTCCAAAGCAGACTTTAAGTCCTCTTTCTGAGCCTCAGCCTGACGCCCTATGCGCTTTAGTTCATCGATTTCGGCCTGTGGAAGGACTTGGTGTGAATTTTTCAGGTTCTGCAAAGCAGTTTCTAATTCAATGCGCTGGGCTTCAAGGTTTGCATACTTTTGCAACAACTGGGCAGTTCCCTGCTGCAAGGTCGCCTGATTGGTTTGCAGAGCTAATAATTGATTATTGAGGGCTAGAATTTCACGGCGTACCCCTTCCATGTCGGCCTCTGCATTTTTAAGCGCTTTGTAAGCCTGGCCGGCTTCAGTTGCTAAAGCCCTTTTTTCTTCCTGGTTAAGAAGGTCAGTGGACCTTATCTCTTGAATTTCGTTTTGAAGTCGTACTGAAAAGCTTCCGATTTTTTGACGGATTTTCTCTCCAATATAGTTGTTTTTAGCCTCTGCATTCGCTATTTTTGAAAGTTGCAAGTGATTTTGATAGACTCCATAAAGCCCAAGAGTCGTTAAGTTGAGTAAAAGATCACCGATCATTTGAATGGCAGAAAGAGCGACAGCCTGAATCACTTGATCTTGCGCCAGAAGGATTCCATCATACTTGGTTGGAAGGGAGACAGCTTTTGACATTAGGCGACAAATGTTATCTGCATTAATCTCATCCCCGCGCATGACGCTTGCCCTAAGCCCGCTGATTGCTTGTTCCAGTGCATTGTATTTCATTAACAAGGCTGCCGCTGTTTTTTTTAAATTTTCCTCGCTAAGATCAAGGCGGCTGATAGAACGGGCATTCAAAGTTATTTGCACAGTTCCATATATGCCTACGCTTAATACATTGAGTAATAAAAAAGCCAACGAGTCTAATGTAAAAATAGGCTTAGGCTTAAGCGGGCTAAATTCCCCGCCAAGATTAACTTGATTCATTTGATCGATCATTTTGAAATCCTTTGGAATTATTATATATCTGCGTTATTTATTTGATTTCTATATCTGATAATAGATTGGTTTGCCGCTTCAGCGTCGTCATTTAATACTCCGGATTTAAGTCTCGGCCATAGACCATAATAGGTACTTCCTGGCATATTATATAAATATAAAGTCTCTTTAGTATTAGGACCATAGTAAAATCCTTCTCCATCCGGCACCATTAGTCCATATTCATTAATTTTTATGTTCCTGCCGTCCACAAACACGCCAATCTTAATGCCAAACACCTTAGCTGTTAATTCGATTTCCAGATCGCCTAAAGCATAGTTATCGATCGCTCCTCGGATACCTCTTAACCAATTTTGGTATTGTTTGACACTCATTCCATGTGTGCCTTTAATCTTTTGCTCAAAAGCATCGCTATTTTCTTGATCGTCCAAATACTTCGCAATGGCATTTTTAATACTATCGGCGCTTCCTCTTGTTACCTGATCGGCCTTGTTCATCAAAATCACAGTCAGATTAGAAAATAAACATCCGACGCCCAATAATTGATGGCTTAAATGGTATTGATGCTTGATGCCTTTATGGCCCATGCCCCAATCATGCACTTTGGCTATAGTGCAATGATCTAAGGGATTTTCAACCAGATCCCTTGAAAAATTAGCAAAAACTTTCGCATAGTCCAATTGGGCTTCAAGGCAGGCTAACGCAAACTCTGACTGATCATCGTTTCCTAGCAGGCAGTCGAGATTCGGAATCCAGTTTTCTACTTGTTCGTTGTGTGTCTCCTCAGGAATGATGAATTTCATTTCCGGTTTTTCAAAGGGTAGGACACTTTCATCCCATTCATCGCAGCGTTCCCACTGGTTATTAAGGAGACCGCTTTTGGCAAACTTTTTGTCAAAAGAGAGTCCAATATCACATATCAGCTCATAGGCCGTTCGTACCAGCTTAACCCGTGCCGGATTCCCATTTTCCATAAAATTTTGCACTGCGATCAAATCTACATCGTCATTGGCAATCAGGGGTTCCATCAATAAATTAAAGAGGTGCCTTTTTTCTTCATCATTCAATTGGGCATAAATCCATTTTGCACTGGCAGGATCAATGCCTAAAGCTAACTGAAGGTCTCCCATAGGAGGGGTAAAATCATCATTATGCGTTAAGCGTATTCTTTTTTCTACTTGGCGAGATCCTGTAATAGGATCGATACGGTATGTTTGTACATACTCTGGATGAGAAGACCCCATTTTGACGTCATGTCGGTTAAGCTTTAAGCTGAATCCTCCGCAGCCGTCTTGGAAAAGTTTTCCGTTCTCAATAAAATCGACGGCCATGAACCGATAAACTGCATTTTTATTTGCACCATACATGTCGTTGCAGTAGATCATGGCGCTATTATTAAAATGAAATTTAGGATTCGGCTGCCGGCCAAGCTCAAGCAACCGGTCGAGGCTAAAACCCAAAGCAGCCTGAACAACTTCTGCAGCTGTTTTTTTATCTTTATATCTATTTGAAAACCCATTAGTACGGTAACTAATCTTTTTTATTCCGGGAACTGTATCATCATTTAAAAATTCTGTATCGTCATCCTCGGATATTCCATAGCTCCCCTTTATTTCAAGATCTTCCGCTCTTTTAGTGTATTTAAGGATAGGGCCCAGTTCGGATTGAATCCTTCGAACCTGAGGCATTCCTTTTTGGATGGATTGGATAGCTTCTATTTCCTTTTGCAATTCAATCACCCGAGCGGATGCAGCTTCAATTGCCAGAATATTTCGATCGCGGTCCGCTGCTTTTTCCCGCAGTTTAGCAACCTCCCTCATTTGGCTGTCCGCATTGTTTTGCAAATGAATTCTTTCGAGCTCTATTTGGTCATTTACCCGCTTGATAAGATTGACGTTCGATTGGGCAGCCTGATTTTCTTGCCTTAAGCGGGCTTTTTCCACTTCCGCAGCTGTCTTTTGTTGGTTTAAAACTTGTAGTTCCTGGCCAAGGGGAATAATTTCTTGCTCAATTCTTAGAACCTCATTCCGAGCATTAACCGGATCTGTATTGCGAATTTCTTCCAATGTCTTTTGAATTCTAAATTTATTAGCAATTTCGCCGACTTGCCCAATTAAACATTCTGCTTTCGATTGCTTAAGATCACGATTCAACGTTAAATTAACGAAAGTATTTTGATTTACTAGAAGAGCAATTCTTTTTTCAAAAATATAATTTTGGTAGGTTCCATAAACGCCCAGAGTGATTACATTTGCGATCCAATTGCCTAAAAAGAGGATGCAGTTCAAGGCCAGACGTGTAATTCCCTCACTCTTGCTTAAAAAAGCAGGGACACATTCATTTTTTAAATCATTAATTTTATTCGTCAGTTCATATACTTCCCTATCCACATGGATTCTTTCAGCTGGCTGGCTATTAATTTGCTCCTTTAAGCGATGCAGATCGATTTCAATGGCTTCCCATTTGCTTAAAACTTCCTGAGCTTTGGATTGAAGGTAATCCTGTTCAAGCTCCAGCACCCTTACCCGATTTTTATCCATGGTCGCTTTGATGCTCCCCATGATACCAAAGGAGATTAAATTAAAAGTTCCAAAAGCTAATGCTTTAAAAAAAATGTCTGCCTTTTTTTCGCTAGGCCCATTTACTTCGGGCAGTTGGATTGGCTTTGCAAAACCGTCAATCATTTTTTAAATCCTTTTATTAAAACAAAAGTGTAGTTTATTTGAAATTCTTTATTAAGTCAATCAATCGGGCAAGAAAAAAACTATATTATTTATGTATACCCAAGTGAACCTATCCCATTAATCGGACTATTTCAATTGAAATTTTTCATAATTTAACCTGAGAAGGTCAAAAATAAGGTTTCTATCATCAAATTGCAACTCTACAAAAGAATCGCAAATGAGAGTTAAAGCTTCTATTAATATTGCATAAAGCCTGAGCCGAATTTCTTGCACGCATCAAAAATTCAACAAGCAAAAAAAGCCTCCAAATGCAGGGTGCATAGTTTTTTTATCTGTTTCTCTTTCTATTTTAGCAATTTAGAATCTTTGCGGAGCTGCTAAAAAAAATAGGAGCCCGATCAAGATTGCATTTTTCATAGCTATGCATTTAAATGTATTTACAAAGAAATTAACTGGCGTGTTATACCGGGCATTAAACATTCAAGCGGTTTTATGACTATTTCATATTATACAGACAAAAACTTGCTCCAAACTTTGCATGACACGTCATTCAATGGGCTAGAAAATTTTGCCTCTTCAATATCCCCATCTCAGTTAACAGAATGCGCCATGTTGCTAGGTACCGAGCCCATTCCTGAAGCTCCTGCCAAATTGATCCGGCTGTTCGAATTGGCAAATGAGCCTGCTCATTTAGAATGTTTAGGTAGAGGCCTTTCCGCCCCTCAGTTTCTTTCCCTGCTCACAGAAGTTACCAAAACTCCCCCTCTGCAAAAAAAACTCTCTCCCATTCTTGTTGGTCTCCCTTCCATTGCTTTTATTGACTCCCTTCATCATATGAATTCTGCTCATTTGACCGCCATTAAACAGGAAAGCATCGGCGAGCCGCTGCACCATCAGTTCATTTTTTTCGTACATAATTGCGAATATTTTTTAGATGAGATTAATTTAAATCTACTTCAACAATTAAAAGACATTCAAGAATTAGATATTTACCAACTTAGTTTTATGGAGCTTGATAGGATTGAAAATCAAATCAATGATTTAGGGCGGTTGGTTTTTCACCGGTTGGAAGCCATTAATCAAGTGCTGGTCATTTTATGGAACGCCAATTTGATCGACCTGATAGACAAATTCAGCCGTTTGAAGGAAAATTTCAACCATTTCGTTTATGAGCAGATCGGCCGCCCTGCTATTAGTAAACAGCCCTCAACAGGGATATATAGAGTATTGGATGAACGGCTGGCTCAGGTTTTTATTCCTTATGACCCCTCTTTGAAAAAAAATGTTTCTTTGGGAGATGATGATCCCGCGTTAGAAGGCTTAGCAAGATTTTCCATTTGGTATTTAAAAGATTATTGGGATCTGGGCCTTCTCCCTTCCATTCAAAAAGCAGAAGATCTGGAATTAAATTCTCCCCTTTCCAATGAAGAAGAGCAGATCGCTTATCGTCAAACTCTTTTTAACCAGGTTCAAAGAAAATTGAATGAGCTTGGGATTGGGACAATTAAAGACTTAAAAAATGCTCGCATTTTCTCTAAACCGATGCTCATTTCTTATATAACCAAACATTCGGAAAAAAACAGTAAATAGGCCATTCTATCCTAAGGGATACAGTGCTACGGTGATTTAAATGTCGATTTTTAGAAGATGGTCCCACGACGTTGTAAATTTTGACGTGCACTTGTTTCTTCGCGCTTTCCAGGGCTGTAAAATGCCTTGAGCCGCCATTTTAAGAGTATCTTTGCCATACTTCGCATTCGTCCGGTCCATTAACTCCATAATAATACGATGCCTCGGGTCTGGAATTTTGTTCTCAACAAATAAATCCTGTTGAAGAGCCTCGTTCGAAACGATGCCTCCAAGCATGACCCCTATTTTTTTATAAGGGCACCCCTTCTTATAAATTTTTTGCAGGCCAGATTTCGCGAATTGAATAAGGTGAGGCGTAAAATCGGACGGAACGGGTAGTGTGATATGGACGGCATTCGAATAATACTCTTCCTTGAACCGGCTTGTGTGAATAAACACTTCCAGGAAGGAAGCCAGGGAATTTTGATCTCTCAAACGCTCCGCTGCCGAAGCTGTATAACTCGAAAGGGCCTCCGCCAGATCTTCAATTGCATACACATCTGAACCAAAAGATTTTGAACTCATAATTGATTTTTTGGGAGAGGCCTCTTCTTCCAGCGATAAGCAGGAAATTCCGCGCAATTCCCAGACCGTGCGCAGTCCAACCACCGAAAGGTTTTTTTTCACCCAATCGTCATCCATGCACGCAAATTCCCAGGCCGTGCGGATTCCCTTCCGGGCAAG
The DNA here is from genome assembly GCA_013695355.1 of Candidatus Protochlamydia sp. Classification (GTDB taxonomy): domain Bacteria; phylum Chlamydiota; class Chlamydiia; order Chlamydiales; family Parachlamydiaceae; genus Protochlamydia. Next base: position 64,732 of record JACDAQ010000006.1, on the reverse strand, counting down.
GCGCTCTTTCAACTGCCGTCCAATTCCCCACACATCTTCCACAGGCATATCGATGAGAATCTTTTCCCTAATAGAAGCGTCGTTAATAATAAAGCACCCTTTTTCTGGAAGATACTTTTTTGCATAGCGGTTGGCCGCCTTGGCCAACGTCTTAGTCCCTGCGATGCCAATTGAGACCGGTATACCGGTCCACTGATAGACCACTTGTTTAATTTGAGCGGCATCGGAATAAAGGGAGGGTGTATCAAGCAAAGAAAAAAAGGCCTCGTCAATCGAATAAATTTCCAGATCAGGGGCAAACGGGGCCAAAGTCCGCATCACACGCTGGGACATCTGTCCATACAATGTGTAATTGGAAGAAAAAACCGCTACCCGGTGTCTTTTAAGCAAATCAGCATATTTAAAAAAGGGGGCTCCCATTGGAATGCCCAATGCCTTTGCTTCATTAGAGCGGGCGATCACACACCCATCATTATTTGAAAGGATCACAACGGCTTTCCCACGAAGACGCGGATTAAAAACCCGCTCGCATGAGGCATAAAAATTATTGCAATCTAATAATGCAAAAAGGACAGCTGGCTTATCTGGTTTTGTGAGTGACATAAAAATTTCCCAATAATTCTAAATTATAAAATAGAGATAGAATAATCACAATACAAATAAAATGTGATTAAAAACTAAATAAATTATTGCTTGTTTTTATTAAATTTGTTAAAGTTTTTTAAAACTTAACTCAGAAAAGGAGAATATATGAATATTAATAATGGTTGCTGTAATTCGCAGTGCCTGATCTCTGCAGAGAATAATTCAAATTATTCTTTTAAAACAATTTTAAGTAAAAAAATTAAGGAAAATTCAAATCTTTCTGAAAATGATGCAAAAATAATTCTTTATAGGGAAATATTTAGTTGTTTTAACATCCCTCTAAAGGGAAATGATATTTATTCCAATCCATCAAGTTCATTTAAAAAAAATGCAACGCCGGCTGAATTCGACGAGCTTATGCTCTGGATGGACTCATATGATTCTGTTAAATACAGTGCTAATTTATCAAATCTCTACCGACATGCATTAATGCAAGCAACGCATAATCAAAATGTCCCTTTAATCAAACACATCTGCACTTTAGGTAGCTCTCTTCTTTTCTACTTCGGAAGTCGTGAAGAAGGTTCAAAACGAGCAGAAACGCCATTACATATCGCTTCAGCAAAGATAGCTAAATTATTACTTCAACTAAAATGTCCGGTCAATTTAATTGAAAACACTAAGGATATGTTTGATGAATCCAATGCAACACCCTTGGACCATGCAATTCAAAATAATCAGATGGAAAAAGCAACTCTTCTGATAAGAAATGGCGGAGTTTCCATCTCTCCACAAACGAATATTCGCCGATTGAATGAAGCTGTCATGACTAAGAGTGAAATCCTTTTTCAACTGCATTTGAGCGATTCAATAACTAAAGCTAAAACAATTAACATTCCTAACGAAATACTCAATCAAATTTTGTTTTTTAGTTATAATTTAGATAAGGTTTAAAGCATTATTTTGTTTTATGAATGACATAAGTGACCACTCCCCAAACCTCGAAGCATGCTTCGGGGTTTAATTTTATAGGAGCATAGGCTGGATTTTCAGCAAACAGGAACATACCGTCTGTATGATGCACCAGCCGCTTAACCGTGAACTCGCCATCCAAGACAGCCACAATAATATTCTTATTCTGTGCCATTAAAGAACGGTCAACGACAAGGATATCCCCTGAAAAAATTCCCGCATTTTGCATTGAATCGCCCTGCACCCGCACATAAAATGTTGCAGCTGGATGTTGGATCACTAGCTCATTAAGGTCCAAAGCCTTTTCAATATAGTCGTCAGCGGGCGAAGGAAAGCCGGCCTGAATCGCGCTTATAAAAAAGGGCAAAGGACATACCTTAGAAACTGAAGCCTGATAGATGCTATCCGGAAAAAAAGAATTTTCTAAACAAATCATTTTAATCCCTTAAATAAATTAGCCTAAATTATCTAACACTGGTTAATTAACTACAATAGAAAATAAAACTTATTACATTATTACTAAATTATTTAAAATTGAAACACAAAATGTAAGCATATGAATGTTAAGTAGGCTATTCACAGTTTTGCGAATTTTTATTATACAGGATATGCAGGATCGTAAACGGCAAGATGTGCAGGATAGGATGCTCTTTTAACTGCAATATAAAATAAGGGAATTATACTCAAGTGAATTCAATTTTTAAAAGTTCGCCATCCTGTTCATTCTGCCGCTTGCGATCCTGCTTATCTTGTAACTTGCCACAAGATATTAAAGTATATAAGCTGCAAACCAAACGTGTAGGCATACGAAAGACATACTCCAAACTCCTTGGACTATGTATTTAGAACCTATTCAATCTCATCCGATCGAAGATTTTAAACAGGTTCTTAGAAGCATGGAATCGATATGAGATTTAAGCTCGGCATGCACTTCATCAGGCAGGCGGTTCCCTTCGAAACTAGCCAAAGCGTTTTTCTGATCGTAATAGTGGATCAACGGGCTTGTTTGAGAATGATATACCCTCAGCCGTTCCTTTACAACCTCCGGAGCATCGTCAGGACGTCGGTAGACTTCTCCACCGCATTTATCACACATTCCCACCTGAGTTGGGGGGGCATTTTCTCTATGATAGATGACCCCACATTGCCTACAGACCATGCGTCCTTCGGCACGCTTAATGATGATCTCATCCGAAACATCCAGGCAAAGGACTAGTAAACAGGCATTAGGGTCAATTTTTGCCTGAAGCTGGTCAGCCTGAGCGACAGTGCGGGGAACACCGTCCAAAAGATAACCTCTTATACAATCGTCTCTTGTCAAGCGGTCAAACAGCATTTTTAAAACAACTTCGTCTGGAACCAAATTTCCAGTTTGAATAAACTTTTTAGCTTCCAAGCCAATTGGAGTTTCCTTAAGCATATGATCGCGAAAAAGATCGCCGGTCGAAATGTGAGGAAGCAAAAAATCTTTGGCAAGACGTTTTGCCTGTGTTCCTTTTCCAGAACCGGGGGGACCTAAAATAATAAGAACAAGCGGAGGTTGCAGTCTCATGATGAGTCTAGGGTTGATTGTAAAAATCTCGTCAATCTGATTTTAGACTGCCTTGAAAGAACCCTAGCAACCCAAAAACTCAAATTATTTGAATCAAAATGATACTGGAAATAAAAATGAAAATCAAGCGGAAAGGAAAGGAGCAATGGTTATTGCTCCTTTCACAGCTTTAAATAACTACCGACTTCCTTTCTGGTTGTGAAACCTTCTCTTCAGAGATCGTCGTCTTCTCGAGATTAACCTTCTTGTCAATAATCGTTTCAAGTTTTGCCTTCAACCGAGTTTCCATCTTTAGGCAAATGACTGCCAATTTGTCTTAGAACCTGTTCAATATCTATGATCAGGATGCTTTGCTGCTACAAATTCGCTAGGAAGCCTCAAAAAATTTTCGGAATATTAATAAATATTGCGAAAATTTTTTGAGGCTTCCTAGTGGATTTTAGCACACAAATCATCCGATCGAAGATTTTGAACAGGTTCTTACTAAGTCCTCAATGACCTTAGTACGTTCTTTAAGTTGAGATCGCTTAGGGATATCATCTAATTTTTTTATTAAAACATCGGGATCCTGAACCGAAGTCCCATCCAAATGAAACATTGCTCCGTCCAGCTCCCTTTTAACAAGGTACTCTGATAAAAATTCTTTTACTTCGGAGGCATCCACCTGATTTAATTTTTCAACTAATACTGAGTACTGAGAGGGATCTTTGATCAATGCCTGACACTCCAGTTTCCGTGCATGCTTAAGTTGATTTTTGATCCCCTCCGCTTCCCAAAGAATTTGCTCCATTTCATCTGCAGAGACAATGTCTCCTCTTTTTTTATTTCCACAATCCACAAGAACAAAGTATTGTCCGTCACTGCCGCGGATGATGTTATTTTTCCATTCGTCATTTTCATCGGTAAAAACGGAGGCCATTTTTTTTGAAGAACCCAACTGATTTAGGTCAGCCAAGGAAAGATTTTCAAAAGGTGCAATGGAATGCCTTGCTAACACTCGTACGAGCGCCTCGATCTCTTTATTATCATGGCGGTAATTTTTCATGGCCAATTTAGCGATACCATCTTTGATGGTCTGCTTTTCTTCTGCCGTTCTAACTGATCCATCGGGAAAGGCCACTGATCCATCACTTCGTTTGATACAATAGGTTTTTACTAGAGTTTTTATCAAATTCTTAGCTGTAGATTCAATTTCTTCATCAGGTTTTTTATCGATAACATGGCAAAGCTCGATTAGTTTTCCGATTAAATTATATTCCGCAGTTCCTTCAAAAATCATCCTCATTTCTTGATAAGTCATTAGATGGCCCGCACCATCCCTTAGGCGATGGGTTTCAGGATCAATTGAAAATAACTGCTCAAGTGGGAGCTCTCCTAATTTATTTACAACTTCCGGATTACCAAGAGTTTTTTGATAAACAAAACTAACTAAGTTTACTACCAAAGGGAGGGTTATTTGGCCGGTCACACCACTAAAAATTGTTAGAATGGGAAGAGCTTTTGGTGTAATGGCTAATTGCAAACCCTGGGAAAGGCTTTGTTGGGCCGCCCCAGAAACTCGATGCTTCAAGGCTTCCCAACTCCAGGCTGGAATTTTTTTTACTTCTTCTTGAAAAATTTTTCCCACAACTAAATCGATCGTTTTATTGCTCCATTCCTGCCCATATGTTAAGGCAAGATTTTGGCCGATGCTGCGCCCGGTCTCTCCAAAGGTAGGAAAATAGGAACTTACCAAGTTCCACAAACCGCTCGATTCTTCTTTAGGTTGGACATTAAAATCTTTTGCGATCTGTTCAGAATATTTTAAAAGTACAGTCTGATTCTGCGCTGTATAATTTGTGCTGCCAGCATTCATATAATCTCCTTTAATAATGACTTTTATATCTTTTATAAAACTAATTATAACAAGAATTTGTTATTTATTAAATAAATTAATTATTAATCTTTAATAAAAAAATTATATAACAAATAATAGAATGATAAAAAAATAGCTGCAATTATAAAAAAAGTTATAAAAAAAGGCAGGATACTAGTATCCTGCCTTTTTTTAGGGTAAGCTTAAATTAGTTTATTTTTTTTCTTGCAACCAATTAATTGATTGCTTCCTTGTATCCTGAAAATCTTTTTGCATTTCATAAAGCGCTTCTAAAGTATAATATAATGGCTGTTTTTGATTTTTATCATCAATTAGCCAAAAACCCTGGTGTTTATTGTTTACAACTTCGTTATTATACATTTCCCAATAAAGGATATAAGGAACTCCACTTTTTAAAAATTTTATTAGAATATCCCGATTTACCTTTTCATGTTTGATGGAATCAAAATTTACACTTTTTGCTTGTATGCCGCATTCTCCAATAAAGACCCTAGGACCATTAATGCCCTCTTTTTTTGGCAAATTATTTTCTATATACTTAATGGTTTCGTCAATAACTTTTTGACTCTCTCTTTGGACATCATAGCTGGAATAGGAAACATAATCGACGTTAGTATGGGGCAAAACTTTATTGACCAGTCGGCTTTTCTGGTGGACCATCGCATCTCTTACCCGATTCACTTCAGTATAGTGATAAACTTTAGAAAGAGACTTCGAGCCAACTTCATTGCGAGCATCTTCAACAGCTTTCTGCCGTATATTAAGCCAATCAATCATGCCTTGTATTTTAGTTGTAGTGGGCTCTTCTTTAGTTTTTGAGTTAACCAAATACCAATCACCTTCCCAGTGGCCTAAAAAAAAGGTCCGTTCAAGCTTGGAATTATCTTTGAGTAATTTAGTAGCAAGGTCATAAGTAGCTTTGTATTCAATTTTTTTATCACTTTCAGAAAGACCGTTCTTCCAATTTTTTGAATCAGAACGCCACCAGAAAAAAAAAGTATCAAAGGGCATTTCTAAAATATCTTTAGGAACTTTGCCATCCTTAAGGGATATTTTGATCATTTTAGAACCCATTTCATGAATTCTAGTCGCCTCCTCTGACAAAGGGTTTTGATTGGTAAAGTGGTACTTACCCCCAATGGCTTGGGTACCTATAATTTGAGAATGATTTTTATTTTCCTCAAATGAATTAATTATACAACTTTCTACTTTGTTATTTAATACGCTGTTTTTTTTATCCTGGCTGCTTTTTTTAGACTTGTCTAAATTATTTGAAACTACATTAATACTATTATTAATATTTGTATTTTGTATCATAAACCCTCACATATTAGTTTTTAAGTTTATTTTAGCGATGGCATATTGTTTTATAACAAAGAATTTGTAAGAAGCTGGTCAATTTATTCGATGTAAAGCAGAAGACTTTTTAAATAGTCGCTTTCAGGATGAAATACATTAATGGGATGATCTGTACCCAAACGGTGACGTCCGATAATTCGAACTTCCCGTTTTGCTTCCATGGCTGCCTGAAAAATGACCTTTTGAAATAGCACTTCATCTACATGATGAGAGCAAGAACTGGTCAATAATAGAGATTGCGGAGGCATTTTTTGCATCGCGAGACGGTTGATGTCCTTATATCCGCGGCAAGCAGGAACGATATCTACTTTGCGTTTAGCGAACGCGGGGGGGTCTAAAATAACAAGGTCGTACGGAAGAGTAGCCTGGTCGCGTAAAAACGAAAAAACATCTGCACAAATAAATTGCTGTTTTTGTATGTCAAAGCCATTTAGAGCAATATTACGCTTCGCTCCCTCGATCGCATCCTGTGAAATATCGACCGAATCAACGGTCGCCGCGCCCCCAGCTAAAGCATAAACTGAGAAACCGCCCGTATATGAAAAGGCATTTAAAACCCGTTTACCCTCTGCTAAGGTGCGGATCAACTGGCGCATTTCACGATGGTCCAGGAAAAAACCTGTTTTTTGTGATTTTAATATGGAAGTAATAAAAGAAAGGCCGTTTTCTTGAAAGGTAACTTCGGGAGTATTCTCCCCAGCCAACAGACCCTGGCTTTCGGCCAGTCCCTCTTCTTTTCGCGAAGGCAATAAGGATTTTTCATAAATAGAGCGGGGTTTAAAATGATGGTTTAAAGTTTTGACCAGCCAGGGCTTCAGCTGATCGATCCCTTTCGTAGCACTTTGAAGGACAAAAACATCATTATAAACATCAATAGTAAGACCAGGAACTCCATCCCCTTCTCCATGCACAAGACGATAGGCATTCGTCGACTTCCCGGAAAAAAAACCTTTGCGCAGTTCCCAGGCCGAAAGCAGACGCCTGGTAATCATATCAAGCGCTGGGGTTTGTTCAAAAGAGAGAACGCGACCTACGATCTGTGATTTGCGATTGAAATATCCATAACCTAAAAATTTTTCTTCTGATGAATAAATAGGCAAAATTTGCCCATTTTCAAAAGGTGGGTAGGATTTAACAGCGCCAGAAAAAATCCAATGATGGTGGTTTCTTAAAGCCTTATCTTTTTCAGGCTTTAATATAATGCCTATTTCTTTGTGTGAGTCCAGACGCTAACCTTCTTTGATTTTGCTAACTTTTTGAATTTTTTCGGTATGTGCTTTCCACTTTTCTTTGATATTTTTAATGGTTGCTTCAAATTTCATCATTTCATTATCCAAATTGGCGAAAAGGGAGGCGATCATTTCATTGATATTTTTCTGTGAAGATTTTAAAGTATTGGTCCGGTTAAAAGTTAAAACAGCATTTAAAGCATGTTCGATCCGGTCATTCACTGTATCATTAAAAAATTCATTATTTCCTGTCGATATTTTCGTAGCTTCGAAATGATCCTCGTGGGCATCTTTAGTATAAATTTCTAGTTCACTGATCAATTCTTTGATTTCTTCATCAGTCACAGCATTTTGTCGGCATTTTTTTTGAAAATTTTCAATTTTAGCAGTGATAGTGCTTAAATTTTGTATATAGGGCGGCTCTTGAAACAAAGATTTTTCTACCATAATGCTCATTCCTCCTATTGACATATAGATGCTCCGTTATTTTATTGAACAGGTTCTTAAGATAGCAGTTAAGATTTAATATGTCTAGTGGACAAATAATGAGATAATTGAGATCATTTTCCAAACAATATTAACGAGAAGTAGAATGACTAAAACCTCCTGGAATAAAGTAGGGCAGTGGTATAACGAAGCAGTTGGCGAACAAGGGCACTACTACCACCAAAATGTGATTATTCCAAATGTAATAAAATTATTAAATTTCAACCTTATAGATCAGGAATCACTGCTTGATCTGGCGTGCGGCCAGGGAATTCTAAGCCGGCATATCCCCCCCTCGGTCACCTATGTGGGAGTTGATGTTGCTCCTCAGTTGATTAAATCGGCAATGGAATTAAATCGGAATAAAAATCATCAATTCTTGCTCGGAGATGTAACAAAGCCCCTTCCTACGAAAAAAACCGATTTTACCCACGGCTCACTCATTTTGGCACTACAAAATATCGAAGATCCTAAAAAGCTTTTCGATAATGCATGTCGTCACCTTCAATCAGGAGCTCCCTTGATCATCGTCCTCAATCATCCCTGTTTTCGTATCCCGCGCCAGTCTTCATGGAAAGTAGATCAGGACAATAAGGTCCAGTACCGTCGCATTGACCGCTACATGACAGAAATGAAAATTCCGATCCAAATGAATCCTGGTAAAGGAGAGAGCGGCGCCCATACATGGTCTTTTCACCATCCTTTGTCCACTTACACGCGATGGCTGCGTGAGGCTGGTTTTTATATTGAGGACATTGAAGAATGGTGTTCAAATAAAGTGAGTGAAGGCAAAGCAGCTAAAATGGAAAATAGAAGCCGCGAAGAAATCCCTTTATTCATGACTTTGATCGCTCGAAAGAAATAAGTTTCAAAAGTTTCAGCATTTATGCTGAAACTTTTGATTTGAAATTAAATTAAATTATACCCAAATCTAATTTTTAAGTTTAATTGGGTATATGCAAAAGTTGAAAGTGATTTCCACCAACATGGGCTAATTTAATGGGAGGTAAGTTAGATTTTAAAAGATTAAAATTCCTTGAGTTTTGTCCTTCTTCGCCATATTTAAAAAAGACATGAATCGGTATATTGTAAATTAAGGACAATGCGGCAATTTCTACATTTCCACATGAAAAGCCTTTCTCTTTTGCTAAATTTAAATAGCCTTCAAAATCATCATCTTTCAGAAATTTTTGTAAAGCATCTTCTATCCCTTTTTGGATGCATTTGGATGCCTCATCATCATACCCATCAGGGTTGCTTAAATCATTTTTGATAGCTCTTTCAATTCCATCATTATATTCCATAATAGATCCCATTAATTCGATTTGGAATGTTTCATTCGTATTAAAATTAGCTAATAAATATTCATAAGCTTGCTTTCGAAGGTTCGCGCTAGGTTCATCCAATAAATTTCCTGTATTTCTCAAATGATTTCTCAAAACAGTTGGGTCAACATTCCAATTTAATTTATTTTGAATTTCTTGATTATCAGAATACTTAAGTTTCATGCCTAATCCAATCGCACAAAAGAGGCAATCTCCATTATCAGGAACATCGATATTTTCTTCCCCAGGCAAAATGATGGGGGCTTCTTCAACTTTTATTTCAGAAGGCAGATTTGGATTTTGGCTTTCATCAACAACTTCATCTGTAACCTCTTCTTCTGTAAGATTCTCTATAATTTCTGGATAAATAGCCCGCCCTTGAGCGAGAACCGAATAAGCTTCACTGATTAGAGCGGTTTTATAATTTCCAAAAAAGAGCTTCATTATGAAATTAAGCTTCTTATCTTCAAATTTATTTTTTATCACACTAAAGTGCCTGAGTATTTCCCTCTTTTCTTCTACAGTCGCTGTATTACTCTCTAATGTTCCTTTAACTAAATTTGTGATATCTTTAAAAGAAGAAGACCAAAATTTAGAGGAAATAGGCTTGGCTAGACCCGTGTTACGATCAATTTGAATATATTCATGCTCCGGGTTATTGAATGAGCTCACGACCTGATTGAAAACTTGTATATTTGAAGAAATTAACATATGAACACCTATATTTTTATTAAAGTTTCACTATATCATTTATGACAATAATTTTACATTTTAGAATTAGAATTAACACTAAATTAATAAAATTCTAATAAAAAATCAAAAAATTCATTTCCGTAATCTTTGTGTATTCAATACAACAATTAAACTGCTTGCCACCATGGCAAAAGCCGCAAATAGTGGAGTCAAAGCTCCAGACGCCGCAAGCCCAAGCCCAATGCAATTATAAAAAAATGACCAAAATATGTTTTGTTTAAGAATAGAATGACCCTTTTTCGCCAATTTCCTCAGCATGGGGATGATAAGCAGCCGGTCTGTGGTGAGCAAAAGATCCGACACCTGAATTGAAATATCTGTCGCGGAAACGACCGCAATTCCCACATTTGCAGCAGTGAGGGCTGGAGCGTCATTCACACCATCTCCCAACATAGCGACAATTTCCCCTTTTTGCTTTAATGCGTCGATAAAATTCCTTTTTTGTAATGGATGGAATTCACCATGCCAGGCACTAAAGCCACAGGCATTGGCTGCTGCTTCAACTGTTATCAAAGCATCTCCTGATAAAAGGACAGAGCGGGTATCCGAAAGTTCCTTGACGAGTTCTTTAGCTTCCGGACGAATGGAATCACCAAGGTAGATCAGAGCCATGCATTGATTGTTCCACCCAAAGTAAACCACCGTATTAATTTCATTTTGGAGTTCAGGCAAAGGAACTGCTTCAATTCCTTGTTGAGCTAAAAAAATGGAGGATCCTAGAATATAGTGGGTCGCCAGTTTTTCCGCTTTAATTCCGCGCCCAATAATCTCCTCAACTTTTTCGAGAGGTTCTCCGATACAAAGAAGTTCTTTATTGATGGCAATAGCCACAGGATGAGAAGATTTTGATACCATTTCCTTCAAAATGCGTTTATTTTGAAACGAAAGAGTTTCCAAACCTTTTAGAACGCTGTATTTTCCCTCCGTAATCGTACCTGTTTTATCGCAAATAAATGTTGTTTCTCTGCCGATATAAGGAAGGCAGCCCCGATTGCGCACGATTACTCCCAGCTTTGCTAAAGCATTAAGCAAATGTGATTCAGCCAAAGGGGCCGCAATACCAATAGCGCAAGGACAGGAAATCAGTAGGACAGATACAGCCCGGATGATCCCGGTTTGAAAAGGAGTTTTTTCACCATCCATGATATTAAAAATTAGGCAGGAGGCGAATACGGCAAAAGCCAACAACCCAACAGCCGGCACAAACCATCTGATAATAGGATCGATTGCTCGTGTATAAGCGGATTTATGCCCCACATCTCTTTCAACCATCTCAACGATATGGTAAAGGGCCGATCCTTCCGAATCCGCTTTGACCTTCACCGTCAAATGGCCCTGCTGCAAGATAGTTCCCGCTAAAACTGACGCACCTCTCGTTTTATGAGCAGGCAAAGATTCGCCTGTCATAAGTGATTCATCGCAAGACCCTTCCCCCTCCAATACCTCACCGTCTAAAACAATTTTTTCGCCGCAAAAGACAACTAGCAGATCTCCTACATTGAAATCTTTAATCGGAACAAATTTTTCTTCGCCCGTAGAAAACCTCTTTCGCCCTCTTCTGGGCAAAGCACGCGTTAACTGGACCAAGGCATCCTTAGCTGAAAATTTTGCCCTTCCCTCTATCATTTTGCCAAGCAGTACAAAAACGATAATGACAGTCATGGAATCAAAATAAACATACAGGCTATCCTGCGTTAATTCGTAAAGAGAAAGCGCGGTGGCAGATGCAACACCAAGTGCTACTAAGGTTTCCATTCCCCAAATCCCAACCCGCATGGCTGAATAAAAACGTCGCCAGATCGGCCATGCGCTGTACAGTAATACCGGCAGCGATCCTGCGAAGGAAAGCCAGGCAAATAGTCTTGCATAGCCCTCAGTATCCTCATAAAAATAACCGGCATAAATAGGATAGGCAAACATCATCACATTCATCGAAAAAAAAGCTGCAACAATAAAGCGGAGGGAGAGGCGCCGATGATTAGTCTGCTGACGAGGATCTGTCATGAGGACAGGGACATAGCCTAATTGCCGGACCAACTTTAAAATTTTTTCTTTTGACATGAGGCGGGGAATATATTCTATAGAAGCAAGATCTGTTGTGTAATCCACGTGGCATTCCTTTACCCCCTCCTCTTTTAGTAGGGTCAAACGGATCACCTGCGCGCACGAAGGGCACCACATATCATGGATTTCTAATGGGATTTTTTCTTTTTCTTCATGGGAAAAAGCTTCTTTTTTTTGATTGATCTGTTCCAATAAACCAGGATTTGCAATCAAGCCTGAACGAAGGGCCTGCTGAAAAAGGGGGTGGTCATGAGCTTTTTCAAGCACTTGCCGGCTTTCCAAAATTTGATAGACGGCCTGGCATCCTGCGCAGCAGAAAGATTTTTCTTTATCTCTGCAATAAGAAGAAGAGAGTGGGCTTTGGCAAAGCAGACAAGCGGACGAGGTGGACAGAGGCATGTTTCACTTCCTTTTTAACTTGAAACTATGCTAAAATGAATCTTTATTGCTTACAAGAGCGCTCTATGAAACTACCTTTAGCTTATTACGGAGATCAGGTTTTACGAAAAAAAACATCTCCAATCCAAGAAATTAATGAGACCGTTCGCCAACTTATCATTGATATGACGGAAACGATGGAGGCAAATGACGGATGCGGTCTAGCAGCACCGCAGGTCCATCAATCCTTAGCTCTCTTTATTACCTGCATTCCCCGCTATGTCGATGATGATACTGTACTGCCCGGAACGCTTCGCGTCTTTATTAATCCAAAGATCGTTTCTTACAGTCAGGAAACCTGGCCTTGCCAGGAAGGGTGTCTATCGATTCCAGGGATTAGAGAAACAGTTATCCGCCCTTTAAAAGTGACAATACAAGCAATGGATTTGGAGGGGCGTCTTTTTATAGAGGAGTTTATTGGCTTTGATGCGCATGTTATCATGCATGAAAATGACCATATAAATGGGGTCCTTTATATTGATCGACTTCCTCCCAAAAGAAAAAAAGATTTGGAAGCTCATCTCAAAAAGATAAAAAAACAATTCAGCAAGCACTAAAACCGAACATGTAGCGTAGACTTCAGTCCGCGCTCGTTTTCGCGGACCATAGTCCACGTTCATTTTCGCAAACTTTAATCTACCCTTGTTTGCGCTGACTTCAATCCACTTAAAGACATCACTAATCTCGACAAACAAGCAAGATAAAGTCTGCGAAAACAAACGCAGACTACGCTAAGACCTTATGATTCGATCGATTCAATCTTTTCCATTGTAAATGCCGGGGCATTTGATGGCGAGCGACCTAAAGAAGTCGTCCAAAGAGAAAGGAGAATGCAGGCAGCTAAAAAAACTAAAGCCAGCCAGGCCGTCACTTTTTTCAACACATCCGCAGTCGAAGTACCGAATAAAGACTCACTGCTGTCTCCCCCAAAAGAGGCTCCCAATCCCGAACTTTTACTTTCCTGCATAAGGATCACAGAACAAAGTATGACGCAAAGAAGCATAAAGAGAGCAATCGTAAAAAAATAAAGAAATGCCATAATAATACAACCCTGAAAATTAAATTTTAGACTACTTATCTTCCACTATTTGACTAAAAGTTTCAAGAGAAAGTGAAGCTCCCCCGATTAAAAGACCGTCAATATCAGGTTCATTCAATAATTCTTTTGCATTGGAGGGATTGACAGACCCCCCATATTGGATCACAACCTTTTCAGCCAGTTCAGGCGAAAATTCTTCCCCTAATACTGTGCGGCAAAAATGATGTACTTCCTGTGCAATCTCTGGAGTTGCACTATGATCGCTTCCAATTGCCCATACAGGCTCATAGGCAATGACTAAAGGGGCAAGTTCTTCCGGCGTCAAATCAAGAAGGCATTGCTTAATCTGCTTGCGAATGACAGCATGTGTTTGTTTAGCTTCGTATTCTTCAATTGTTTCTCCGATGCATAAAACAGGCCTTAAGCCCACTTCCAATGCTTTTTTCACTTTGCGATTGATAAAGGCGCAATCTTCATGAAATATGCGCCGCCTCTCTGAATGCCCGAGAAGAACAAAATATGCTCCGGCATCCAAAAGCATTTTTCCAGCTATTTCACCAGTAAACGCTCCTTGAGATGCATCGTTCATATTTTGAGCGCCTATTTTTAAGGCAGATCCAGGATGATCCCTAGTTAAAGGGTAAAGCAAGGTGAATGGTACTGCAAGCCAAATTTGGGAAGGACTTTTTTCGACAACCGGCTTGATTGCCTCAATAAAAGAATTTGCTTCTTCCAAATTTTTATGCATTTTCCAATTCCCCGTAATTACCACGGGGCGGTGAGACTGATCCATCAGACATTCTCCTTTAGAATATAAAAATCATAGTCCAGCTCAATAAGAAATTCAAGCAAAATCCAATTCCGAATCAAGCAATTATTTTGGATAAACTGTTTGTGATTGACAAGCGATTTTACACATGCGTCCTATTACCTGTAAGACTAATAACCCTGAATTTTGAATTATTATTCTTCTTCTTTAGCTCAATTATCCGGTGTTAAGTGAGGGTGCAGCATACTGAGACATCTATACTAACGGACACCAATTTTCCCAGATCCTTGGACTTAGCCCTTACAATCGTTTTTCATGGAGCGCTCAATTCGATAAGCTTTGCTTTAAAGATGTTAAGAGGCTACAGATTCACTCCTTCATTTCAATTTTTTTGGGTGTATATCCCTGTTTAAAAATAAATTTATTTCTTGATAAACTTTTGGAAAGGGTTTAAGAAAGTATCATAACGCCTAAGAACCTATGATTCCTCAGCGAAAAAATAGATTTTACTATTTTTTAAATTAAATCATAGTTGCTATTATAAGGTTAATTTTTTACAATAAAAATTCAAAAAACCAATAATTTCGTTAGGTTGATAAAAAAATTCTAAAAATGATAAAGTTATGGAAGAAATAAATATTTATTCAAAAATTCGCGATATTCGTCAAGCCAAAGGGCTTACTGTTAACAACTTGGCCGAAAAAATAGGTGAAGATTATCAAAAGGTTGGGCGCATAGAAAGGGGCCAAAGGAGTTTAACAATTGACTATTTGATGAAATTCCTAAACGCTTTTGAAATTCCTATTGAGGATTTTTTTTCAAAGAAAGATTTCGGCGATGACAAGGATAGCAAACAATCTACGTTAGATTTATTAAATGAAATTGTCATATGGGTCGAAGAAAATAGTTCCCACTTGCCATTTAAGCTAGATGCCAAAAGAAAAGGAAAATTCATTTCTAAAATCTACGAGCTTGTAATTAAATTTCCAACTGCGCAACACCATTTATTTCTGGAATCTTTTATTGAGGGTGTTCGGGTTCTAAAATGACCATCCCAATTTTTGCACTTGTCATTGGGGTTTCAAATTATTTATCCAAAGATTTTATTTCATTACCAGCGGCCAAGTCTGATGCACTTAATTTGGCCCGCCTGCTTATTGAACAGGGTATTCCTGAAACTAATATTTACCTTTTAGATAGTCCTTATATAACCAATCAGCAGTTCAGTAGTTGCCTTGAAAAAATAGCTTTATTAACTACCTCTTTTCAATTGCTTTTTTATTTTTGCGGACACGGATATCGATCAGAGGGACAAACACCACAGTCTTATCTCATTTTCTCTGATAGTACACTTAACCAAGGACTTTGTTCGCGTGGCGTTCAACTTGAAAAGCTACTTCAAGGCTTTTGTAAAATGAAAACCACATCAATATATGTTTTTATTGATGCATGTCATTTAAGACTCAATACAGTAATAAATCCAAAAATGATCGAAGAAATTCAAGGAAAAACAGATTCAAATAAAATGCTTTTTTGTCTTTTTTCATCGGGGATATTGCCCTCTTATGAGAGTGTGCAGTATAAATATGGATACTTTACAGAAGCTTTGATAAAAGCTTTAAGAGATATTGTTAATACTAATCTTTCCCCGGAAGCACTTTACAGATCAATTCAAAAGGAACTGAAAAAAAATAATCTTCCCCAACCAGAAATGTATAATATTGGCATGCATAGCTTGGACATCTTTCCAAAAAAGCCCACAGGAAAGAGAACTGAAAAAGAGCTTGAAAAAGCAATGGGGGCTATTTATTCATGTGGAATTGTGATTGATGAAGCATTGTTTTGCTTAGTCTTTGATATTAAAATGAAAATTTTTAAAGAGCTAGAATATTTAGGCCTCATTTTTTACGAAAAGGGATCATGGCATCCCCATGAAAAGCTAAATGAAATTGTAGAAAAAGAACGTTTAAAATTACAGCCAGACCTTACAAAGTCCTACTGGCTTCAGCAATACAATGAACTTTTTCATGGACATTTTGAAGCTGCTATTCATTTTGTGATGTCGATCCAATGCTTTGGATACGACTCCATCTTTGATGAACCTTTACAATCTGCTTTTAAAGTTTTATATCAACATAGCTCTCAATCACTAGAGGTTTTAAAAAAAAGTGTAGAAATCTATAAAAATGGCTTTGAATCAAAAAGTGGGCTATATCTGGCAGAAATATTAATAGAATTACAACATTTTGATCTATCCAAAACCTTGTTGAACAAAGAAACAAATTTTACAAGCGCCACTTATTGCCATCTTCTTTGGAGAACGGGCCTTTTTTCAGAATGCATACATAAGGCGACAACGAGCATTAATACCCTTTCTAATGCCCAATCAAAAATCTCCTATCTTTGGCATCGTGGGACATCGTATTATTTGACGGGCGATTGGAATAAGGCCCAGTCTGATTTTTCATTTATTGAGTGCTATTCAAATAATTCTTTGGATGTAGGGAGAAGCCTTTGTCTTTTAGGAACTTTAACAGGTATGCGAGGTCTTCAAATAAAGGAAAGTAAGGCAAAGATAGAAAAGGGAATCAAAATAGTGATAAAAAGTGGAGACATTAATGGAGCGTGGGTGGGTTGGAATAATTTAGGAGAAATCATAGGAAAGGCAGGTGATTTTGTTCTCTCGGAACTTTATTTGAAAAAAGCTCTTGACATCGCAATGGAAGCTAAAAATAATAGCATGATTCTTGAAACTTTAAGAAATTTTGTGCAATTAGAACTACGAAAGCCAAGCCCATCAACCTCGATTATTCAAATTCTAGTTGAAGAAATTGAACAATTGCTGGCAAAACCGATTGAAGTTTTTGAATGCATGCAAATTTATAATACATTGTGCTCAGCTTATTTTATGATGGAAAAGCCTAAGACTGCACAACTTTTTCTTAAAAAAGCGATTCCCTGGACAGCTTTAAGCAAAGAATATCATATTTATACCTTATCTAATCTTGCACATATGTGTAAAAGATATAAACTCAAAGAAAAATCAAATGCCTATCTTCACCAGGCACTGGCTCTTGCACAATCAGGAAACAACCTTTTTGCTTTGCAGCAATTACAGCAACTTCATGCCTCAATTTATTCATAATTTCCTAAATCAGAACATTGGATAAAAAAACCATTCATAGCGTTAAGATTTTTAGATGAATCTAACAGACTCCAGAACTAATTTAATTATTCTTCCTTAGGCTAAAAATTCTTTTGCTAAAAAAAATATGTGAACAATGAAATGGTTTTTTTTCTCTTGAGATGATCTATTCGCGGTTAAAAATCAAAAAACGATAAATAATTTTGATTTTTAATTTTTAATATCATATTTTGATAATTTGAACAGCTTTCATTGGGAAAGACTGAAAATGCAATGTTAAAAAGGGAGAATCGATCATGAATTCAGTAACCAATTATCAAATAATTCCACAGGGGACAATACAGCAGCCTGCTATTCAAGAGGTAAATTTAAGAAAAAATAAGCTCATTGAATATTATCAAACATGGGGACAGACAATTCAAGAGATTGGATTAGCTCGTCAGACTATTTTTGAAGCAAAGGAGCAAGATTTTATTGCCAATCAAAAATTAGGAAATACACTCTTTGAAATTGCAGCGAAAGGACTGGAAAACAAAAATTTTAATCTCGAGGCAAGTGAGGCAATCGTTGAATCTTGCCAACAAATCATAGTTACTCTTCATTCCCTTGATGTGAAGAAGTAAATGAGGAAATGGATTTTGCACAATCAGCAAACACCTTTTTGCCCAGAATTACAACAAGCTCATTCATCAATTTGACTTCTAAGAGCTTTGATAGCCTTAGCTTTAAGATGATATAGGTCTGTTAAATAAGGATGAGTTTCGCTTTGGTAAATGGATTGATTTACTTGTATAGCAAATTGATAGGCATGCTCAGCTTTTTGATATTCACCTCTTTTGTAATAGAAGTCTCCAAGAATGCGATGTGTTGCTGCCACTGTTGGTTGGGACAGATAGATGTCGCCATAAACTGACCTTTGCATGCAAATCGCATTTTCCAGTTTTGTAATTGCTGCATCTTGACAGCCCTTATCCCACAGGATAAGGGCTTGCTCCCTCAGGATTCGTGCAATATCAAAATGATCTTTCCCGTTGGTCATTTCTAAAAATCTATCCAATGCTTCTTCAAGCTTTTTTTCTGCCTCATCTACTTGCCCTAATACCCGCAAAGTTTGACCTTGATACTGCATGCAGATGGCTCGTTGATAATCTTTGGTGCATTTAAATGGATTTTGTTCAATGCCTTGATAAAGATCATTCTGATTCTGAATGCAAAAAATATCAAGCGCTTGGTCAAAAAATGCCAAGGCCACTTCATAATTTCTTTTTTTCTCTTGCTCATTGCTTAATTGATCGGCCTGGCGAAACTTTAACATCCCTTGTAAAAAGGCAATGCGACCTTTTAGCGGATGATCCCAGTCATCTACCCACTTTTGGGCTTTATCAAGATAGAATTTTCCTTTTTGCAATTGATGTTCCGTCTCTATGAAATAGCGCGCTATCGTGAGAACTAGCTGCACAGCTTGCATATCAGCGACTGAAACTTGATCAATGATTTTTATCGCGTGCGGTAAAATTCTCTGAAAAGGTAGAATTGATTCTTTTAGGGTTGGATTATATCCTTTCACGCGGCTCTCTTCCGACAAGACTTTTAACCACACATGCGCATCGAGATTTTTTTGTTGACTTAAAGCTAAGGCATGATGGAGAAGCTGATGGAAAGAAAATTCACATTTCTTCTCATTGTATCGGATCAGTGAATGATTTTGAAGCTCCCTCAAAATATCTCCCATTAATAGAAGTGTTTGCGCGGCACTAAATTGATTTTGTTGCTGTAGCCAAGAAATTAAAAATTCATTGGGAATGCTATTAGTGTGCAACATCGCAGCTTGCTGAAGGAATTCAAAAGATAATGAGTGTTTTTTTTGGAGTAATTGTAATGTGGTTAAATAAGAAGAAAATAAACTTTTTGAATATCTTTTTTGACATTCTATCCACTTGAGAGGGCTATCTTCAGTTTCAATTATTTCGGTCAAAATTTCAGAATAATTAGTGAGGTTTGCTCCTGGAGTAGAGGCAACGTAGTGTCCTGCCATGTTGATCATCAACGGCAAATAATCAAGTTTCTCGGCAAAATAGTTTAACTGTTCAGAAGGGTTTTGGCCTAAAAGTTTTGAAAGTAATAAAATAGCTTCTTCCGGATTCTTTAACAGCTCAAAAGAGGTCTGAGGTGGACAGAGACTCTTATCTCGGCAGGTGATTATTATCGAACCTCCACGCTTTGGAAGTTCAAAGGAAAGATCGCTCAGATCATCGAAAATGAGCAACCAAGGCTTTCTTTGATTTTTTTCGAGATACCAATGAATTTTTTCTCTTTGCTTAACTGATTGTTCGTCTCGAATATTTAAAAAATCCCCTAATTTAGCGTAAGAATGAACTAAGGCCGCTTCAGTACTTCCATCGATCCAAGCGATTAACGAAAAATGCCTCGAGTAATCATTTGCAAATGAAATAGCAAGCTCTGTTTTCCCAATTCCCCCTTCTCCATAGAGAGCAATCAAATTGATAACCCTGCCTGGTTGCTTAATTAATAATTGTTTTTTTAACATTTCGAGTTCTTTCCATCTGCCGAGAAAATCGAGATGCTTCGGAGGAAGATCCACTATTTGTGCAGAATCTGAAGCATCCCAATCAATAAAATAAAACAAGATTAAAGCTAAAAAAAAAAATATTTGCTTACTTTTATGTAATTGAGTAAGTCGAGATTTTGGCTTCACTGAAGGTTCATTAGTTTCTTCATTCTGTATGCTGAATAAAAAAACGCCAGGCATAGAGCTGAGACTTGGTTTTTAAATGGCTATTAGGGACTATGATTTCTAGTCTTTCCGGCAAAAAGACTATGCTTTATTAGCTATGAGAGGATTATGCCAAAACTCTAGACTAATTTCAACCTATCGCTTAACAAAAGTAAATAAAGGGCTTTGCATGAAAATTTTTAAGAGTCGAATAGAGCAATTCAACATTGATTGCCATCCCCTATACTTTCACTGCTTTTTACAATAATTAGAGAATGTTTTTAGCGAAAAATTTTCCTGGAATTATGTTCTTGCATTCCCCAAAACAACTGATGAAGACCAAAATAACGTATGGCTAGTGTCTTTCGGGCCATTAGGAATGCCTCTACGTCATTCTACAACTGATCCATTTTTCTTTCATCAGGCAAAAATAATTTGTTAAAGAATATTGGGACGAACATTATCAATGGTTACTTTGTATCCCCTTAAATTAGATCTATTTATGATCGGTAATATCAAAAAATGAAAAAAAGTTGTTTTTTAATATTCAAATATCATATTTTGATAACGCTGCTCTTCATTGGGTATGGCCTAAGGGAAGAGGTGGTAGACTAAATATTCAAAAAGGAAAAAAAATGTTACCTACAAATTCAGGAATAATTAATCAGGTTGGACAAGATGTTCAAATTAGAACCAATAACAATCATGGTATCGCTGAAGCGGCTGCTAATTTTTCAGGAGGTTTAGTAGCACACACGCAAGGCATCATCACTGGATTTTCTGATTTACTTGATACTTATAAAGTGGCGAATAAGATGTCCTTGGAGCACCTTGATAGAACTTTTAAAGACATTTCTCAAATATTGAATAAAGCAGCCGATACCTCTTTCGAATTGATTCAATCAGGTCGGGATCTGTCTCAAATCGAAAAACTTATCGATTTATCACAGAAAATTGTGACATTAACAATTGATAACAAGTTCACTAATTTTGCTAAGATCTATGATGAGACGCGTATGGTAATTGACGATAGCTCAATAATGCAGTTTGAGTTAATTCATCAAGCCATTGAAATACGTGGAAGATTGATTTTTCAACAAGCTGATATTGAAAATATCCTTCTTCAAAGACAAGAAACGCTTGAAAAGATGGAGCGAGAGAGTATTGCATTTGAAAACGAAGAAAAACGTTTCCAGGAAAAATTGGAACACGGCTTTAAAATGGAAGATGAAAAAATGAAACATACTAAGGAGATGGATATATTGCAAATTAAATATTTAGAGACCCTTTTTGAGAATGCGATAAAGCTCTATGAGCAGGAAGTTCGAGCAGCAGATGGCATTGTTGCATCGAGTCAGGAAAAAGTGACAGTATCAAAAACAGCTCCTCGCATGGAGAACGGTGAAGTGATTTTTGGGAAAGTTGACATTGTAAAAGAAGGACGTCCGATTATCCAAGAAGTTATCCAACAACATCACCATCACCAGGTCACACAACAACATATTCATCGCCATCCTCCAAGACGACATATTAGACATGGCAAGCATTAAAAGAATGAACAAATGAAATTTAGTTTATAAATGATGAGCGTTCGAAAAGTTCGCGCGCTCATTTAAAGTGTTAAATTTAACGGAGTTGTTATGTTACCATTAAACAATTGTCAAGGCCCTTCAAAAAGCTTTTTAGAAGAATGTTTAGCGCAAGAAAACCAGCGTCTGTTCCTTACAGAATCTTCAGCCCCAGACAATTTTAAAAAAAATAAAGATAATATTGAAAAGGATTTAATTGATATTTCATGGGAAATCAAAAAGATAGAGACATGTTCTTTAAATACTTTAATGTATAATTTTAGCTATTTTTCCGAGAAAATAAATGTTTTAGCTAAAGAAGTTCAAGAGCTTGTTAAAGTTTTTGAAGAAAAGAAAGAGATCGCTTATCAATCTATATCTCAAGTTAATTTAACTCAGCCAACACAGTACCAAACTGGTACTGAAGCTTTGAATCAAAGCTACAACAAATTATCGAAAAGTATAAGTGTTGATCAATGTCTTGAGCATTGGGTAGAAAAATTATTAAACGATTGCAAAATTTTCGAAAAATATTTACTAGAGAGTAAAGATAAGAGAAGGGATGATTTTATCAGTAAAATTAAACAAACGAATGATTACCACGCTATATGCCAACTATTTATTTCGATGGGAGGTGAAATTCATATTGAAATACAAGATAAAGATAAATTTTATCAATTTGAAGATGAATTACAACTCTATCAACAAAGAATTAAAAATTATTTCTCTTATTATAGCGAAGTTGAAAATTTACAAACAACTATTACCACAATCAAGCAATATATAGATGGCGTTAAAAATCTTAGTACTTTATGGTTAGAATTATGCTTAATACAAATGCAATTATCGAACAAACTAAAAACATTATTAGAAATAGTTGATAGAGAAATTAGATATATCCCAGATCATTCTGATAAAGCCCTAGAAAATTTAATTTCACTAATGGGGTCCGTTCAGAGATTATATAAATATCAATTGATTATGAGTGAATTCGAAGAGCAACAACCTACGCTTGAGCTGCAGTATGATAATTTAAAAATCGCTATTAATCAAAATGTTATGCACTTACAGTCTAATCGGAAGCTACAAATAAATAAACAATCTGAAGAAAGCTTAAATGAAATTTATAGAGAACAAGATGAATTACTCGGCGCAGAGATAGGTAGAATGATAAACATGAAAAAGAAACTAGCAGAGCAAGCGGATAAGGGTGAAAAAATAAAAAAATTAGCAACAGTAAAAGATTCTCTTACTGATTTTCTTAATACCATACTATCTACTTGTGACAACCCTATTATACTCGAAGAAATCATGCAAATTGTTAGCTTGGCTATAACAAATATTAAGACGTCACAGGTTGCTGACAATTTATTATACCAACTAACTACGCTGGATTTGAATAGTTCTCATGCTCTAGACAAGTTGGATCAGATTAAAGATAATTTAATTAATATTTATTAAGGAGAACATATGTCTTTACCTACAAATAATTCAATTATGCCTTTTGTTGATAATAATCAGAATTATCAGTTAATTTTTGCTAAACCTGAAAATTACGATCTGAGTGCAACACGTTCTAAATTGAATGATATAGCTTTAAAGTTAGGATTTGAAACTTTTCATTCTCATAATGCAGTCAAAAAGAAAGCGAGTGATTTAAAACGAGGGGGGGGGGATCAAGTTTTTTGCGATAAAGTTGTCCGCTTCGATCATGTTGCAAGATCAAATGCTTTAAACCAATCCTATCAGTTAATTGAAAGAATGAAAAATGATAGTTTGCAAGATGAAGAAGTTCTTAGGATAGAACTTAAAAAATGTGATTTAATGTTTTCCCAACAAAAAGAAGTAGAAGACCAAGTCTGCCAAGAAAGAGAGGAGAGATTGCAGCGATTAAAGGAGAAAAATGAAAAATTTCATCAAGAAGAACTAGCTAAAAATGAAAAACAAAGTTTTCAGCTTAATGCAGAGAGGAATCAAACCTATAAAATGCAATTGGATAATCAAAAGGTAATGCAGCAAAAAATTGCCGAAGCTTTAGCCATTTCAAAGCAATTTAAGTAGAGTTTTTGGAGAATTGAAAATTGTGGATAGGGCTAAGAGAAAAATTTCAAGCGCTAAAGCTCTACTTTTTTTGTGGTGTGAAGCACACTTTTTTCTACGGGTATCTCAGCTATGTAAAGAGCCCCTTTATCCAGAACCACGAGGTCTAGCAGCCACTCTTCCTATTCAATAAAGCAAAAAGGCACTTCTTTTGACTAGGGTTTTTTAGGGGACGTGAGGTTTGGTATTACATTCTTAGTGGGTCAATTGCCACGCTTATCTATATCGTGGCAAACTGACCCACTAGCGTATATGACTTGTTAGAATGGGTATAAAAATGGGTATGGAATTTGGAAATAAGCCTTTACAGTTCAAAAGTGTTATTGCTTATTAAAAAGCATGTGCAATTTTCCTTAAAAATAATTCCGAGCATTAAAATTAGGTAAATACTTAATCATTCTTTTAATAATCATGATATAATTAATAGGATATTACATGGAACCAACGTTTGTTAAAGAATCTATTAGATTAATTTCAAAAGACAACATCAGTATTAATTTTGAGGATGATGAATTACTTGTTAATTTACTAACCAAAAATTCTCCGAAACGTGCTAATGATGCGATTAAATTAATTGTCGCTTATTTTACAGAAGACCTTGAATATTTGAAAAAAACCTGCGGCTCATCCTTCCGTGACTTAAAACAGCAGATAAAAATTTTAACCTATGGAAATGAGAAGTTAGAAAAACATCGTAACACGACAAATGCAAAAATGAAACTTTATCAGGACCCCAGAATTAAATTTATTGCGCGTGAAGAGTTAGTAAAGTTTGGATTAGATAAAACAAATACTCAAATGATCCGCATCATCCATGAGGTGAGCCCGGCACCAAAAAGCCGGGAAGAAATGGTAGAAAATTTGCGCCTCGCCATTAACAAACCTAACAATATCCTTTCAACCTCTCTTTCAATATTTGACTGCAATATTGGACAACTTCCACCCCAGTGGTCAAAAATAGCTGTTTTTAAAAAATTGAAGCGACAAATAGCGCTCGAAAACAACTTCAATGATGATAAAACTGAAGCTAACATAGCCCTGCTAAAAGAAGCGCTTTCTTTCTATAAAAATATATCCGTTGTTCCCTTGAGCATTATTGTCAGTTTGGAAGACACCCCCGAGAATGGGGCTATGAAATTAAATCTTATGCATTCTCTTAAGGGAAAAATTCCCGTTCTTACCACGCAACAACTTATTTATGAAATTTTAAACAATCAAATTTATTGGAAAATTTTAGATCAGTTACTTTCGCATGAAGCGGGATATACTTTATATGCTCAAAAACAAGGCAACCTTGTATTAATCCTCCCCCCTTCCCACTTTCCAGTAGATGCTGGAATAAATCCTCATGAATTTGATAAAGTGGAAAAATCTTTATGCGAAAAATTTTCCAAAAATCCGGGAAAAGGTTCATTCGATTTAACCTCGATCTTTATAAAGGAAACCGAGGATCAAAGATTTAGCCGTCCCATTGCCTGGTTTGGACATGGTTCAAGCTCAATCTCTAAGAAAGAGCAGGGGCATATTGCCGGACTTTCAATACCTGATTTTCAAGCCAATTGGGATATCCTTTCAGAAAATGGACTTGAATTTCTATTTCTTTCTTCATGTTTCGTTGGGGGAGAGAATATGAGCCATGTGACTTCCTCTTCCGGAACAGTGACATGTCCCGTCATCATAAAATCTTCCTCGGACATTTCAAGTTATACATCTTTGGATATGACCATGCATTTAGCGCTTCAATTGGCCGCAATCAAGCTCTATCCAACCGGTGAAGGGCTCAATCACAAAGCTAGACCACTGAAACAAATAGATCTGAAAGAAATTGGAAGTTTGGCATTGAGTGATAATTTTTACAAAGAAAATGGCAAACTTATGAATATGCAATCCTTTATATTGCCATCTTACAATGCAGATATTCCACATGCCGCTTATTCAGGGTCTATCTGCTTGCAGGCAATGGATATCGATGAAGAGTTCAAACAGTTGAAAATTCACCATGGAATTGAGCATAAAGGCATTGTAGACAAAAGTGAAGACAGGCAGCTTTATTTTTTTAGCCAGCCTGTAGCGCCTATCACGTTGATCAATGAATCCATCCAGGCAGGCAGGGTGGGGCTCGCATCAAGGGGAGGAGATAATTTCCACATCATCGACGGACTTGAGCTGCCCCATATTCAATTAAAAGCAATTATCGATAAAACATTAACCAATCGGGCCCATGATGCCACAGGAGAAAAAAAACGTAAGGAATCAGGTGCTAATAAACTTTTTGCAATCCAAAAAATGCGTTGTAAGGTAAATGAGAAATGCATGTTGTTAGAAAATGTCATCATTGCAGCTACAGACAAGGGACCCTTTATTGCATGCAAAGCACCGTATGATAGATACTATGTCATTAATTCTTTCGAAGATTTAGATCGTATGAATTTTACTCCCGTCTCTGCAGATGAATTTTGCCAATCATTCTACCCGATTGCTTTAGCCTGCGCCCCAAACATCGAGCAACTTAAAATTAATACAGCGGGCCGTCAGGGAGCGAATGATTTTTTTGGAAGATTGCAAAAATTATTCTGGAATGATCAATTACCTCTTACAGCTGAACTCTATGAAGCAATTATTCAAAAGAGGCCCGAACTTGTTGTCGTCCACTTAAAAAATAAAATTTATGAGAAATGCAACCGCGAAAAACGTCACCAGTTAATCTTGAATGGAGTGATTATTGCCATAAAAACAAATAATCTACGAGCTTTTGAAGATTTAATGGCAAGCCATCTCAAGGTTGATGCACAAGATGACAATGGAGTTCCCCTTTTTCATTATGCCGTTCAGTCAGGAAACAAAGAGATCGTCCAATATTTTTTAAAGTACGGCGTTGATCCAAAAATTGAAAACCTAAGCAAAATAACTGCTTATGAACTAGCCAGTCACAATCTTCCCATTTTTAAACTATTAATTGAAGGAAGGCGATTGGAAGAATGGAACATCCCTTTTTCTTGCGGAATGGCTCCGCTTGGTCATGCCTTGGCGACCTTGAACGAACCACTGCTTAACTTTCTGATCGATAAAAAAATACATCTGTATACTCATTTTAAAGATAATACCCCGCTGCTCTATCTTACTATTATGATGGGGCATAAAGGGTTTGTAAAACTTCTAATTGCAAAAGGTTTCTGTTTAGATGATAAGTTCAGGGGGCTCCCCCTCATTTTTCATACTATTAAAACAGGAAATGCAGAGATCGTAAAACTTTTTGTCGAGAACGGAGTCAACTTAAATGTTAAAGATCTTGAAAACTTCTCGCCACTGCAAAGGGCGCTCAAACAAAATAATGAGGAAATAGAAAATATTATACTTTTTGGAAATGAAAAGCTGCACTCAACAAGCCGCAACAGACTTATAAATCCTAAAGAACTCCCAAGTAATTATGTTTCTGTGGCAAAAGATTATATGAATTTTTTAATCTCGATTGATGAAAAGGGAACCGGGATCCAACCTAACCGTGAGATGGAAAATAAATTTTTTAAAGTACTTAGAATGCAAAGTAATTTATCAGATTTTATAGAATTGGCAGAATCCGGATATATATTCAGCCAAGAATTTTACCAAGAAATTCTTAATGTAATTCTAAATAAGCCCACTTATTTTCAGAACTCCCTTTGCATACTTGATTATGGCTTTGCCCCTTCTCAACAACAATGCAATCAATGGATATTGAAATTGATCAAGCTGGGACGTGTAGATATTATTAAAGGATTAGATGAAAGAAGCTATTCTTTGCAGCATATGAGTCCACTTCAAGAGGAAATTTTAGTAGAAATCCTTATGGATTTGCCAAAAGAGCAACTCGTTTCATCATTAATTTCCGCTGCCGCTGCAGGCCTAAATGTTCGCCGACTTAGTGAAAATTCAAAAATTAAAATTTGCATGGCCGTATCAGGGACTCTTAAAGACCAACCAAAAGCGATCGCCCTGTTTGATAAAATATTGCATTTGGAACTTTTGAAAGAAAAGCTTTTTGTCTAAGAACCTGTTCAAAATCTTTGTGTTATTTGGATTTGTGATAACCATTTAATTTATTCGATTTACTTTGAATTTGTAGATAATTTTAACTGAGTGTTATCTTTTATTTCCTTAAAATTATTTCTTACTCTATTAAATAGAAAAAATTTATTTTCATTTTCAAAAAAAGGATAATCTATAAGGTTAGAGATATTAATGATAGTTGTTAGTGTTAAGTAATTATAATTTTGAAGAACTTCTTCTAAAAGTTTAATAGTAGCGGATTGAGCATCTAAGTTAGTTTCTGGACTTTTTAGGAACTCGATCAATTCATCTAGTTCGATACAGGTCAAAGTACATCCTGTTCTAATCAATTTTCTCAAAATATCAGTGATAATAATCTTAATTTCATCGTCAATTTCTTTGTTATTTAAAAGAATAGTAATTTTTATGCGATCCTCTTCTTGTAATGAAAAACCTTTCTTTATTTTTTTTTCTAAGATAGAAAAAATAGTGAATTTATCTATCTTTTCGTTTTTTAAAAAAGTGACTAGTCCCGACAAAACTTCTGAGCTATGTAGAGCTACCGCACCTAAAGCATGCAAAGCAGATTCTTGAATTTCTTCTGCTTCTTCTTCGTTTTCCTCATGGATAAGCTCAATTAAAACCCGATAATCGAAAAACATCCCTTTTTTTGCCAGTTGTTTCAGAGAATCTATAGCAGCCAATTTAACCTCCAAATCAGTTTTTTTGTCTTCTAATAGATTAACTAACTCGGGAGCCAATTCTTCTGGTAATAGACAACCATATTTAGCTTTTGCTATTTTCCCCAGGGTTTCTATAGCAGCGACTTGGATTTCCGGATGCAGACCCATTTTTATATTTTCTCTAAATATATATATGGCATTAAAAAAGCTATCGCCATTTTTTATTAATTCCCCTAAAGCAAGAATAGCGGTAGAGCGAATTTTTATAGATCTAAACCTTTCTAAAATATTTATTAAAATAAGGATAGTCTCTTGGGGTAGGGGGTGGTTTTTTTCTCCTATGGCTAATAAAGTTTGAAGGGTCGCCAAAATAATGGATTTAGTATTTTGATCCTTCAGAATACTAAGTAAAGGGGAAAAGTCAAGCCTTTTGGATAAATTAGATTTACTAACGAGCTCTGCTAAAGTAATAAGGGTGATATATTGATCACCAACACATAAAGAGGCATCTTTTAAAAGGTTAAGCAAAGCAAAAAAGATGCTCTCAGGTAAGGGGTAATCAATTTTTGCTAATTCTTCCAAAGCTTCCAGAAGTACAGTCCTATTGTTATTATCTTTTATAAATGTAATCCAGCTGATAATAGTACTGTCTGGCAGAGGATGGCCTTCGCTCTCCAAACTCATCAATGCATACGCACAAGCCAACTTGGTTTCTTGGTCTATCTCCCTATTCGTTAAATAATAAATTAGTTGGGGCTGAATTTCTTTAGCCATGTTTTCTTTTAATCCTCCTATGGCTTGGGCAAGCGCATCTTTGGATGTGGAATCCACTACAGGGCTTATCAAAAGATGAATCATTGTGCCAAAAGCAAATTTTGAAATCGGGCTTGGATTGTTTGCTATTTCCCTTAAAGCTTGTGCAGCGGAATATTTAGCACCATAGTGGACTGCCTCTTCTTCATCTGAATTGTTTACTCTATTTTTTGCTTCATTTGCTGGTTCGAAAACTTCATCTTCATAAATCTTCAAATATGCCGTTAGTATTTCTACTATGTCTTCTTGAAAGAAGTAGCCATTTCTTGCCAATGCAGCCAACGTCTCGCAGGCCACAAAAGGTTTAAAATCAGAATTTGGATCTTCATCTTTTATAAATTCTTTAAGTTTTGGCAGATACTTTTTAAATAATTTTTGGTTTGCTTCAGCCATTTTTTCTAGTAGTTCAACAACTCCATCTTTAGCTTCGAAATTAGCATTATGATTTTCTAAAAATTGAAATGCGTAGGGTAAAATATCAGGCAAGGTGTGGTTATTCCTAGCTAATGATGCTAAAAAGAAAAGGAGATTTTCTAAATCCCCTTCTGCCCATTGCTTTATGATCTCTGAGAGTAAGGGTGGATCAAAAATTTGTCCTCGTTCGGCCAATTCACTTAAGATAAATAAAGAGTTTAAACATTTTTTTTTAAATATTTCCAATATTTGCGGATGATTAAATAATTTTATATTCCCAGTTAATAGAATAACTTTTGAAAGATCGAGATGATCCTCCTCCAAATATTTCCCGACTCTTTTTATAAAATTTTGATAGAGAGATTTTAGAAAAGAATCAGAATCTTTTTCTCTACACTCTGCAAAACAACGCGCCTGCAATTTAAGCTCGTAGCTAGATACTTGATAAGCAAGGTTCGAAAAAAGAGCATCAAAAAAATTGCTAAGAGCTTCGGCTTTTGAGTTATAAGAAAGGTAGCCAGCAGTCATAGCAAGTACAAGGTGAAAACGAGGATTAAGTTTTATCCCCTCGACCTGTCTTTTAGCTGTATTTGGATCTTTTTCAAAAAGATGTGCTAAGTAAACAGCAGCATAAAATTCTTGGAACGTTAAATGGATAAAGACAGCTTCGCCATTTTCTATACGCAAAGGACCAATTTGAACCATTTCCTCGATTGACTTAAGATCATTCAAGATGTGTGAAATTTCTTCTACACTTAGAAATAAGGTGTTTTTTTGCATGGCTTCCCAAGCAATCTCTTCTAAAGCGAAAGATTTTATCTCCGAATACGTTTGTGATCTGCTACTCATCTTTACGCGGGTGGGATTTATATTTTTATCGCTACGATTAATTATAAAGCGCTTATTGAGCCAATCGGTTAACTGAATATAAAAAGAGGTCACAGTGGGGTTTTTTAAATTTAATAAGGACTCTTTGTTCTTTCCAGAAAAAAGAGAGCAAAAAATCTCTAAATTTATTGGAATACGAGCAAGGCTCCTCAGGAGAGGCTGTTTTAAATATTGACACAATTCAGCTTTCAAGTTTTGTCTTTCTGAAAAAAAATGCTCTACATATTCTTCTACCCCCTCCTCATCAAATCCAAGTATTTCTAAGCTTAGGGTGGGGTCGAATTCAAAAATATGGGGACGTGTTGTAATAAAAATTCTTGGAAATGTTAGCAACTCTTCTAAAACTAAATGAAAATTCCCTTTCTCCCCTAATGCCTCAGGGGGGAGCTCATCATAGCCATCGAGAAAAAGAATTGTTTTTTTTCTCAGCTCTTTATTTTTTAGAAATAATTTAATATCTTTTAAACTAATTTTGCATTCATTAGAAAGAAAACTTTCTAACGTACAATCAGAACAATGTTTTTTGTTAAGATTTCTAAGTGGCAGCCAAAATAGATAATCATATTCTTGGAAAAGCTCTTTATTGGCCCAGCGATAAGCCATATTATGAAAGATTGTGGTTTTTCCAATTCCAGCAGCTCCTTGCATTACAATTAAAGTCTTTTTATCTTCTGCCTTAATTAGGTTAGGCAGGTCTTCTAATTCAATAGATTCTTTAGGCTCAAAAATGGATTCATGGATAGGAATGGTCACATAACCCTCTTCACCTAGATTAGCTTTAATGACCTTCCGGTTCTTGGCCTCTTTCTCTTTTTGTTCGATGATAGCTAATCGTGTATAAATTTTTTCAATGGGGATCTTGATTGGATTTTGAGTAATTAAAAGAGAAATTTCATTTTTTGAATTATAATAATTTATTAGTTGGGTTCTAACCTCTGGGCCAACTTGGCCATATATATTAAGAAAATCATTTATTGTTTTTTGTATGTGATTACTTGTAAGGGGTCTTGATAGGCCAACCGAAAGCCATTTCACTAAATTTCCAATCTCGGCCTCGTTCAAAATGCATGCTACCTTATGCTCAAAATCATCCTTAATCAATTGATAATCATTTATCAATGATTGCCCAGGAGGATGATGAAAACGCCAAAATAATCTAAAAACATCTTCATAATAACTATAAAACTTATTTGGCACTCTATTGTCAAAAAGTGTAAAGGTTGTTCCAAAACTATTGAAAAATTCATCGTGGGGAGGAATATCTCCTATAAGAAAAATGGGGCATACAGTGTCCCTGTTTTTATCCTCGCGAGAGTTTAAAGCCAGACAAATTTCTTTGACTGCTCCAAAAGGGTTTTCGGCACGCTGAACACATTTATTCTTTAAATCTGGAGTACAAATAATGATTACATAATCAGTAAAACAAATCTGATTCTGAAAGTCATCAAGGTCCATTCCTATTTTTAATTCCTCAGAACAAAAAATTGGGGCAATTCCTCCTTTTTTTAGGTCTTGGACAAAGATTTCCTTTAACCAAAACTTCACTTTTTCTTCGATAGAAAAACAGATAAAGCATGTAGGGGGTGCCTCTTGATTGGAAGTTTGCGAAATTCCTTGCAAAGCCAATTCAAAAGCTGCTCTAACGGCATCTTTTTGTAAAAGAAGAATTTTTAAGAAGGGATCTTTTGTTATCTCTAATAGGCCTTTTACCCACCCTCTGTTGAGTTTTTCTAAAAAGTTAGCGTGTGCTATTGATGATTTTGTTTTTCTTACCTCTTCCTGTGCCTTTAAAAGAGCTGTAACAGCCTCCTTGTATTTCCCTTCCTTTGCACATTTTATGGCATTTGAAAAAAAAATATGAAATAAATCATTATGAGTTTTTAAATCTCCATAGTAAGGTGGTAGATCCTTTATGACTGGTATTATTTTAAATGAGTCATAAAAAGAAACTGCCAAAGAAGGAAAAGAGTGATTTATTTGTTGTGCAGGTAGGAAAACACCTTCTGCAACTGCATTTATTGTTGGGAGAATACCTGTATTTAGTTCAGTATTTATAGTTTGATCTTGCTCACTTCCAAACCCCTCAAAAGAATAATCATATGGGGATAATGGGAGCTGCCTTCCAGCTGGGTTCATTCTTACCTGGTTTCAATCTTTTAAATACCATATTCCAATTTTCTTCTTATTTTATAGAGGTCCGCAGAAATCTAGAACTCATATATCCAAAGAAGGTGATTTTCTCAATGTTCATATTAAGTATCCGGCATAGGCACAAAGGGAAGGGGCACACACTCATATCAAAGAATGCCGATGTCTGTTATATTAATTCAAGTTTGATTTTTCCCTATCACTCACTTGAATGAGATAAGCCCAAACTCAGGATAACCAAAAATCGGAGCCAGGATATTATAATGTTCAACTCTCATCACTCCCCTCCCCTTCTTACTGTAACGCAGCTTACACAAGCGATCAAGCTTAACCTTGAATCCATGTTTCCCTTGATCTATTTACAGGGAGAAATTACAAATTTTAAAGTCCAATCTTCGGGGCACTTGTATTTCACATTAAAAGACTCCAACGCCCACATTTCGGCTGTTCTGTTCAAGGGAGAAGCAGCATTTGTCAAACCGGTGCCTAAGGCCGGAGATCATGTCATGGTCAAAGGGGAAATATCTGTTTATCCTCCAAAAGGAAATTATCAGCTGATCGTGCGTGAACTTTCCTACATGGGATTAGGAGAGCTGCTGCAAAAACTGGAGCAGTTAAAAATAAAGCTGCATCAAAAAGGGTGGTTTAAATCCATTTCCAAAAAACCCCTTCCCCTTTTTCCTAAAAGAATCGGTGTCGTGACAAGCCCAACTGGCGCTGTCATCCAGGATATCCTTCATATTTTAACTAGGAGGTTCTCAGGGTTCCATCTCATTTTGAATCCCGTCAAGGTGCAGGGAGAAGGTGCAGCGCAAGAGATTGCCCAGGCTATTGAGCAATTTAACCGCTATCAGCTCGTTGACGTAATCATCGTGGGCCGTGGAGGGGGCAGTCTTGAAGATTTATGGGCTTTTAATGAAGAATGCGTCGCATCGGCCATCTATCATAGCGCCATTCCAATTATTAGTGCAGTGGGACATGAAACGGACCACTGCATTGCAGATTACGTCGCAGACGTGAGGGCTCCCACGCCTTCTGCTGCTGCTGAGATCGTCATTGCAGAAAAAAAACACCAGCTCGACCGGCTGAATACCCTTAAAAAAGGGATACGCCAAACGGTCTGCCATTTAGTACAACAAAATAGAAACCGTTTGGAAGGCCTTGGTCGGCATCCCATTTTTACCCACCCTCATTTGCTTTTAGAATGGAGAATGCAGGAATTAGACGATTATCAGGAAAGTTTGTTGGAAAAGATCAAACATTATTTTCGACTGAAACATCAGCGCTTAGAGTCAGGCTTATCCCAATTGGCTGCCTTAAAGCCGACTAATCAACTTTCGCATATGCGAAAGCGATTAAATGATCTGGAGCGGAGCTTTTATGTTTCGCTGCAAAATCAAATATTAAGGACTAAAGAGCATCTCCAACAAATTTCTTATCGTATGCATACAACTTGGGTTCGGCAACAATTAAAACGGCGTCACCTGGTTGAAAAAAAATGCGATTTTCAACGCCTACACCAAATGATCCAGGATCAAATTTATGCTTCTAAACAAAAATATGTTCATATGAAACAACTATTAGAAGCAATTGATCCAAAAAATCTCTTACAACAAGGTTATACCATTTTATTTGCACAAAAAGAGTCTTTCATTATAAATTCAATCTCCCAGCTTACAAAAGGACAACAAGCTAAGCTTTTATTGTCTGATGGTGAAGCCTTAATTACCATTAACGAAGTTTATTCCCGTGAACAATAATTCTCCCGAAGATCCCATTAATTTTGAAACGGCATTAATTCGTCTGGAAGAAATCCTTGAGCGAATGAATGGTGGAACGATCAGCCTGGATGAATCCCTTAAACTTTATGAAGAGGCCGATAAACTTCTAGCTCTTTGCAATAAGCTCCTCAATGAGGCCGAAAAGAAGATCGAACTTCTGGTAAAAAACCGCAATGGTGAATTGGCTTTAGGCATTGATGACAAGCCTCTCACGCAAGAATTTAAGGATTAAGAAATGATAAAATCTTTTCTACCCACCATCGATTCCCCTGAAATGATCAAAAATCTTACTGTGGCTGAACTCAATCAACTGGCGGCCGAGATTCGTCAAAGGATCATTGAGGTATTAGCAATCACTGGAGGACATTTAGCCTCCAATTTAGGCGTAGTAGAATTGACCTTAGCCCTCCATAAAGTCTTCAATTCCCCCGATGATAAATTTATTTGGGATGTTAGCCATCAAACCTATGTACACAAATTATTAACGGGAAGGAACGACAGGTTTCACCAAATCAGGCAATTTAAAGGTCTGTGCGGCTTTTCCCACCCAAAAGAAAGTCAGCATGACCATTTTCATGCCGGGCATGCAGGGACTGCTCTTTCCCTGGCTTTAGGAGTGGCAAAAAATAGAGACTTATTAAAAAGACAGGAATATGTCATTCCCATCATTGGAGATGCCTCCTTAACTTGCGGCCTCACTCTGGAAGCCTTGAACAATATTTCTCGTGATTTAAAGCGTTTTGTGGTCATTCTCAATGACAATGCCATGTCAATTTCAAAAAATGTTGGCGCCATCACACATATTTTAAGCCGGCTGCTTAGCAACCCGACCACCAATAAAATTTATCAAGAACTTGATGGGATCGTTTCTAAAATTCCAAGCTATGGGCCTATGCTTTCTCAGAAAGGGCACAAGATCACTGAATCGTTAAAGAATCTCGTCAGTCCAGCAGCCTACTTTGAACAGTATGGACTTTCTTACATTGGTCCAATTGATGGACATGATGTAAAAAAATTGATCGATGTTTTGGAAGGTGTTAAAAATTCCGCCTGGCCGGTTGTCATTCATGTATTGACGCGGAAAGGAGAAGGAATGGACGAGGCCATCAAAAATCCAATTTCCTACCATGGGGCCAAGCCCTTCAGCCGGGATACAGGCAAGTTCCTACCCGCTGCTGTAACCAAGCCTACGTTCCCGAAAATTTTTGGAAGCCACCTTTTAAAAATGGCAGAAAAAGATCCAAGTGTGGTCGCCATTACCCCGGCCATGTCAGCCGGCTCTTGCCTGGATGATTTTATGAAAGCGTTCCCGGACCGCTGCCTGGATGTGGGCATTGCAGAGTCCCATGCTGTGACATTTGCCGGTGGAATTGCTTATGGAGGCAAAATGAAAGTATTCACTTCTATTTATGCCACGTTCCTTCAAAGGGCTTTCGACAATGTTTTTCATGATATCTGCCTTCAGGAACTTCCCGTTATTTTTGCGATCGATAGAGCCGGGATTTCGGGACCGGACGGGGCAACGCACCACGGAATATATGATATTTCTTTTTTAAACGCGATGCCTAACATGGTGATAACCCAGCCAAGGAATGGTCATGTTTTAAAAGAATTAATGGAATCTGCATTCAGCTGGAAGAGACCTGCCGCCATCCGCTATCCAAATTTAGCCACAGACGAACCTCAAGGCCTTATTCAAGAGCGGGAGTTGGGTAAAGGAGAAGTGCTTATTGAAGGTCATGAGCTATTAATCATCGCGCTTGGCCACATGAACGGCACTGCTCTTAATACGCATGCCCTTTTGGCTAAACAAGGTATTTCGGCGACTGTTATGGACCCTGTTTTCGTTAAACCGCTTGATTCCGAACTGCTTTGCCGCCTGCTTTTGACTCATAATAAAATAGTCACGATCGAGGAGCATGCCGTTTCAGTTGGAATGGGCTCGATCATCAATCACTTCTTAATGCAACAAGGCTATTCCCATATTCAGGTATTGAATTTAGGCATACCGGAGACTTTTCTAGACCATGGCAGTCATTATGATCTTTTAAACGAGATCGGACTGGTACCTGAAAAAATTGCACGCCAAATTCTGACGCATTTTAATTTAAATACTGCCATTCCGACAACTGAGACCCTGCAGCTTAATTTATGATTATTGCCCTTTTCCCCAACGAGAAGAAAACCTCCTCTTTAAAAATTGCTTCAGAGATAAGTCATTTTTTACGCTCGAGAAATGTACAGGTAGTTGCTGAAGATAAGCATACAGATTTAATAGGCGCCCTCCCTCTATCTGAAATTGATGCTGCTGAAATAAATTTTAGAATTTCCTTGGGAGGAGACGGGACAATACTCCGGCTTGTCCACCGCCATCCTTCATTGAAAGCACCATTGCTTGGGATTAACCTTGGCAGCTTAGGCTTTCTTGCAGACATCCCTCTGCATGACATTTATCCGAGCCTTGAAGACCTCTTGGATGGCTACTATACTATTCAAAATAGAATGATTATGGAAGGCTCCTCCTCATCAGGAGAAACCTGCTTTGCAGTCAATGAGATTGTGGTGCATCGTGCCCAAAACCATTGCCTGATCGATTTGTCGATTCAGGTAGATGGAAGTTACCTTAATACCTTTTCGGCCGATGGAATTATCCTTTCCACCCCAAGCGGCTCTACAGCTTATTCCTTAGCGGCAGGAGGCCCAATTTTAACCCCAGAGCTCAATGCCTTTGTCCTGACGCCCATCTGCCCCCATACGATTTCAAATCGCCCAATTGTGCTAATGCCTAAACGATCGATTGAGATCACTTACTTGAGCTCTTATTTGCCCGTTGAAATTTCAGCAGACGGAACTACCAATTTTATGCTCAATAAAGATGAATTATTTACTATCAGTCTGTCGGCAAATACTTTTTCTCTGGTTGCATTATCGCGGCACAATTATTTTTCAACCCTCCGTGAAAAACTCGGCTGGCAAGGACGTCTTAAGACTTAAGAACAGAGTGACTTATTTTTTTGCCGGCGGCTCTTTAGAGGAGCCCATTAAAACATCTCGTATTCCTGGAGGAATCCAAACCGTGCCTCTAGTTTTAACTTTCTTTGATTTTTGATTTTTTTCTTTTTTCATAGCACTCTCCCTCATTTGAAATTTATCAATTCAAATTTAAATAAACTCATTAATTAATGAGTTTTGGTTCAGCTGCCACAAATTGAAAGAATTAACTGCTAAAGTTCAACTTATCTAATTATCCCAATCAAACCATTGAATTCTTAATTACATTATATATTATAATTATTAATTTTTAACTGCCTTTTATAAACCAATCTTCATGCCTTTCCATTTTTTAATATCCATTCGCTATAACTAAAAACAGGAATGTTCAAACACCACCTGCCTTCAATCTCAATCGTGGATGTCTCAAAAAGTTAAAACCTGCCTCCTTTCAATAAAAAATTCAAGACCCACTTGTAGGCTACTTAAAGCAAGAAAATACCATTATTAGAAACAATTTATTCTCAGAACCTGTTCAATATCTATGATCAGGTTCTAAGCAAACCTTGTGCATGCCAAATATTTGACAAAACAGATATTTAAATTTTCCACTTAAAAAAATGATTTTTTTATTTTCTAAAAAATTTTAGCCTATCATTTTGATTTTTAATCAATTAAAAAATTTCAAGCTAAAAAAAAACCTATTATCAAAAAAATTTTGTGGAAGATTTAATACCTAAGGCGTATTTAAAGGAGTTAAATCCTTTTTTGCTTATCGACTCCTGATCAACATGTCCCGCATGAAGAGAAAAGTCGATGTTTGAAGGGGTATAAACTAAGGTCAACAGGAAACGACTACCAGTAGTTATCCTTTAACCTCTAAAAAAACCAACAGGAGTTATCGTATGAAAAAATTTTTAGGTCTAGGCTTTATGGCGGCTACGCTGCTTTCATTGACAAGCTGCTGCTGCGATCGTGATCCTTGCTGTGATCCATGTCCTCCAAAACCTCGCTGCTGTGAGCCAAGACCATGCTGTCCAAAACCAGTATGCTGCCAGCCACGTTGCGAGCCAAAATATTATGACAACGATTGCTGCTACTAGAATGCAATTTGTATGCCAAGTCATGCAAAAAAAAGCAGGGAAGGTTTCTTCTCTGCTTGAATTGTTTAGGCAATAGTACTTGAAATGAATTGATAAGTCTTGAAGGGGATAAAAACCTAGAGGCTATTGAGCTATTTTTGCAGTGGTGACGATACCTTCCTTATTTTTTAAGAAGGCGCCGCCACCAAGGCAAAAAGACCCTGGATAAAGGCCAGTAGGATTTATAACCCTTCTCAGTATGAATGCTAAATATTCAACCTGGGAGGCCTGTTGAGCTGTTTCACAATCAGATAACCGTGAGTGGAATTGGAGAACTTGTCGAACATACATTATCACTATTCTCTTAAAAAACCATTCGAAACATTTAGACTGGTATTAACTCAATTTAAATGAATTATGCAATCTTTTTTTCAACCAAGACTTTAACAAGGAGTCGTTTAATGAGAAAACAACTAGGGATGTTAGCCTCGTTGATTTTTTTAGGTGTTTCGGCACTTCTTTGGACAGGCTGTTCCGGTTCAAACCGCTACAGTAATGACTGTTGCGAGCCATGCGCTCCCATTTGCGAGCCCTCCAGGCCCGTCTGTTGTCCACCACCATGCAAGCCTTGCCCAGAGCCTTGCAGACCTGTTTGCGATGAGCCATGCCAACCAGTATGCCCTCCTTGCAGAATGATATGTCCTCCACCTTGCAGGCCCGTATGCAATGAGCCATGCCAGCCATGCCCTCCTCCATGCAGACCAGTTTGCTGTCCTCCAGCATGCAATCCTGTATGCCCGCAACCATGCCAGCCTGTTTGCTGCCCTCCGCCATGCAAACCTGTATGTCCACCACCATGCAAACCAGTTTGCAATCCTCCAGCATGTCCAGCGCCATGCCAGCCTCGATGCGCACAGCCATGCGAACCAGTATGTCCTCGACCATGTCCACAACCATGTCCTCCTCCTTGCAAGCCGCAATGCGCTCCTTGCCAAGACGCCTGCCCTCCTATGTGCGCAGCACCTTTAAAGCCATGCAAATTTGGCCCGACAGGTGAATGCTGCTGCAACGGAGTAACAGTGACAGCACGGAACCCAAAAATGTGTATTCTTGGCGATCAATATCCGCTTGACCTTGAAATCACAGCTTGTTGCAATGTTTGCGAAGTTGTTTTGACAACGACGCTTCCAGAAGGCGTGACTTACATGAGAAGCCAGCCTGAAGCCCATGCAGAGGGACGAAATATTGTTTGGCAATTTGGTAGCATGACTAAAGGTCAGACTATCTGCGCCAGAATCTGGTTAAAAAGCGAAAGAGAAGGGGACCTTTGCACATGTTTCTGTGTAAGAGCCACGCCTGTTGCATTCTGCGCACTTCTTTGTGCTAAACCAGTTCTTCTGTGCGAAAAATGTGGACCAGCTGAAGTTTGCCCAGGAGACCCAATCCATTACACAATTACAGTGACTAATGTGGGTACTTGCGCTGCGGAAGATGTGGTCGTAACAGACAACCTGCCTGAAGGCGTTGAGCATGCAAGCGGCCAAAGAACACTTAACTTCAAACTCGGCACATTAGAAAGATGTCAGTCGAAGAAAGTTAACCTTTGCGTCACAGCATGCCGTCGCGGTCAAGTTTGCAACACAGCAATCGTTTCTGCCTGCAATGCTAACCAGACTTCTTGCGAATTCTGCACATGTGTTTGCTGCTGTGCGATTGAATGCCAAAAAGTTGGACCAAAAGAAGTTCCAATCGGCCAAAATGCTGATTATCAAATCACTGTGGTGAACACAGGCGATAAGGTTCTGCATGAAGTTGTGATCACTGATACAGCACCTTCAGCTACAAGTATTGTCGCTGCTCCAGGCGCAAATATCAGCGGTAAGCAGGCTGTTTGGAAATTAAGAGAACTGAAGCCAGGCGAAACTGTTACATTTAACCTTACATTGACAACTTGCACACCAGGCTACTTTGTCAATGGAGTTCATATAACAACTTGCGAAGGCTGCAATTCTTGCTGCGAATTTGGTACGCATTGGAAAGGACGTCCAGCACTTGATGTTTGCATCACAAATTCAGATAATCCAATCTGCGTTAATGAAACAAGCCGCTTTAAAATTGTTGTGAGCAACAAAGGCCAAGAGTACGATTCAAATGTGAACGTGGTAGTCAATTTCCCACCTGAGCTAGCTCCAGTGAATGCATCCGGTGCTTCAGCTGCTCAGTTAAATGGACAGACCGTCACATTTGCTCCGTTCCCTAATCTTGCTCCAAGACAAACACTTGAGTACTATGTCACAGTGAAGGCAACTGGCCGTGGTGATTTACGTCCTAAAGTGCAAATAAGCTCGGATTTCATTAAGAATCCGATCACGCAGGAAGAGAGCTTGATAGTAAACTAGTAATTAGTTTTCCTTCGAGTTGTCTAAAAGGCAGGTCATATGACCTGCCTTTTTCATTTAGCTCTCATAGAAGAATAATAGATTTTTAAAAGGTTCTTTAAGCTTGGCATCATTTTTGCACTTCTAATTCCAATCGTAATTCCTAGGAGGGGCCTTATGACAAACAAAGCATCCGATTACCATCTCTACGCCTGCCTCCCTTTTGTCGAACTCGAGCATGAAACGAGCATAACAATCGGACCGGTTATTTTTTGGCCTGCCTCCAAATATCAAAAATATATTGAGAAAAAGGATCATCAAAATTTTCAAACTTACATTCAAAGCATCAGTCAAATCAAAGCTAAAAGCGAAGAGGGAGCAAGCCTCTTAATCAATACGATCAAATTAGCACCAGAGGTGACAACCTGCCTGTCAATTTCGAATGAAATTCCTCCCGAAAGCAGAGAATCCATTTTGATTGATTCGCTTTATCTCCTTTATTTTGCCTGCACATTCCGGGACCTTTATTATGGAAATGAAATTCCCTCCTTTGATGCCTTTCGCAAAATTATTCCCTGCTCCCTTTCGTTTATTGAGAAAAAAAATAATTGGGAAAATCTTTTTATTAATGAAAAGTACCGTGAATCGACTGTGTGTATCCACCTTTTCGACCCCGAAATGTGCCGTGGCTTAGGAAAAATGCTTTCTGCAATTTACGCTCGGGTCCAGGAAGGAGAAGAATTAAAAAATCAGGCTTATAAAAGACTGGTCCGCTCAATTAGGTATCTAATTGATGGTTTTTTTCACCGTTTTGTCAATTTATTTGAAAATGGGATAAATTTTTCTACCGAATTATTTGAACCAGAAGATGTAATTTTTTTAGCATCAAGTTTTGAAGCTTTATTTGATATTGATGATAAGCAAGCCGCAGCAGATTTTAAACATAAGCTTCGACCGCTATTGCATTTAAAATATGCCAAGCCCGTAGAACTTTTCTGGAAGTGGGTAGCTGATTTTTACGAGGTCAAGCGAAAAATTGTGCATGGAGGAGAAACTCCCGATCCCATTTTTCGAATCAATCCTAATTTTGAGATTTCCCATCTTTTAATAGGAATAAAATTATTCATTTACTCAGCTTATTATACTTTGCATACGCATCACCTTCTTTCTTCCACGCATAACGATCCATACACACCTCCTGATTTCAAATGGATCCACCCGGAAGAAATTCTTTTATTTTTTTGGACAGAAGAAAATTTATTAAAAAAAATTTATCATTATATCAGCCAAAAAGGGGAAAAAATATCGGAAGATGAAAAATTTGCTGAAGTCCATTGGCTGACAAGCCTCTTTATATCGATGTATGAGCGTTATTTTTGCCGCCCGTACCACAAGGAAGTCCGTTTTATTCCAACTCCAATGAAAGATTTGAGCCATGGCTGGGATATTCTAAAATTTTTAGAAGAAAATCCCAGTCATCATCTGCATCAAGCCTTAGCCGCTAATTTTACTGAATCTCTGCAAAAGCGCTTAAGAGATAATGCACAATGAGTCAGGATTTAAAATTGGAGGTAGGTTTGGGTCGCTGATCAAGTTGGGAGGATTATGTGGCGCTTCGGAATATTCAATATTATCAATTATAATACCAATTTTTTCTTCGTGCTTTTCCACATATCCAAGTTCTTCACACCTTTTTTTACAAAGCGATTGTAAAGAAGGGACAGGAGACAAAGCTGAAATGGCAGACCAATAAATGTGAACAATTCTTTTTTCAACTGAACTCAAGGAGCTTTGCTTTTCTAATTGTTCTAAATAAATTTTTAACGGATATTCTTTTTGTAAATCTTTCAATTTTGCCTGGACAGGTTGGATCAATTGATGATACCTATCTTCGGAGAGAGAAATCCCAATATATCTTTTATTCCCACATTGAAGATCAATTGGAGAACCAAGCCCCTGTGCCCTGCAAAATGTTTCAAACACTTTCCATGTTCGGACATAAGTGCAGCGTCCAGTCGTCACTGCCTGCATATAGCAGCCATTGCCCCTTTGCCATTTACTGGCGTATAAGAGATGAATAAATTCTTCGGGTGTATATAAAGGACGCGTAGAAATAATATTATCCATTTGCATGTTTTGTAACTCCTTTTTTTCTTAATATAGTATCTTTATGTTCTTTATTCTGCACTATTAAATAAGTTTTCTACCAAAGTAATCTCAAAAAATTGTTAATATAATTTTTTTAAACCAACTTTGCTAACAAAGATGTAAAGCGGTGATAGGCTTCAGGGAATTTTTTTTATTACTGACCATTACAAAGAATTATTAAACTA
Source organism: Candidatus Protochlamydia sp. (assembly GCA_013695355.1). Classification (GTDB taxonomy): domain Bacteria; phylum Chlamydiota; class Chlamydiia; order Chlamydiales; family Parachlamydiaceae; genus Protochlamydia. The sequence goes on along the minus strand of JACDAQ010000006.1, from coordinate 21,201 downwards.
ATTTTTATTATTAGATTTTTTTAATTAATATAATCTATTCTTTATAAAATGAAGCTTTCTAAATCATTTAGGTTGGGAAAGTTATTCAAATCAGTTTTAATATTAACGGGTCCATGAGCGTATGCTCAGATTTCATTAAGAATCCGATCACGCAGGAAGAGAGCTCGATTGTAAACTAGTTTTCGTGGTGTCTAAAAGTCAGGTCTTAGGTCCTTCCTTTTTTACCGGATTGGCTGCAAATTCATTGAACCATAAAAATATTAATTTTTTGTTGTGTTAACCCGAACGTTAATTGGAAATAAAAAAAAGATATTGATTAAATTAAAGTAGTTTATTATATTTAAAAGGAATTAACTTAAAATGGAGTTTTTATGATAAATAATTCAATGACGCCTATTCGCTCTTTACAAGAGCTACAATTTTATCAGGATAGTATAGTTGCCTACAAGGATACTGCGCTACCCGAAATTTATGTTGAAGGTCCATATAAAGAGGAAGCAAAAAAAACAAAGTTCGGTTATGTTAAAGAAAGCTTTCCAAATGTTATAGATATACATCATATATACGAAAATACAAAAGCTCAATACAAGATTATCGATTTTTATTGTCCAGATTTTCTTTATATAAGGAAGGTAACGCCTTCAGAAGCGGACTGCCTTCTAAAACTTATAAATCCCTCTTTTCCGGATTTTTTCACTTTGAGTGACAAACTCAATGAGATAGTAAATCTTAACAGCGACCTTATCAAACTTTGAACATTTGCGGTTTTGACTTGGGGTTTTATACCCGGGTTGACAGGTCTAAAAAAACAAAAATATTATAATATTGGTCTTTTAGATCTGTCAACCGCATATGCATCAAGCTTTAACATATAAAATTTATAAGTAAGGATTTATGATTAACAGGATTGGCAAAGCTTAAAAAATTGAATTTTCATAAGTTTTTAAGTTAGATAAAATCGATTTTTAAAAATTTTCAATTTTATAAAGCGCTATTAAAAAGCAATTTTTTACCTTCATTGGAAATTTGTTCATATACTTATAGTTTTTTTATCTTTCTTAAAAAGAATACCCTAATTTAAGGGCTTTTAATCTATTGTGAGTTAATGCATGTAAGTTTAGAACACTGTTAACACAATTCATTCCTATAACTAAAAGTTGCTTCAAACCCCTATTTCTCATTCCTGCATTTACCCATTCGGAAGTAGCAGCTCTATCCTTATAAATTTCCTTAGATTCATCCCATACGTATGCGCCATTCAACTAATTCACAATTTTCCTTCTCATATGATTTATGCTTAGTTTTTCTTTCCTTAGGGTTAACATATACTTTACACACAGCTTTTTGAGTTTTTAATATCATCATGATATAGACAACCTTGATCTATAAGCCATTGTAAGGGCACCTTCTCATATTTATCTTTATTTTCTTATCCTACCATCGTGCAGCTAAAGGCTATCCTGCTTATCCTGTTAATTTTATAATCAACATGATTTTTGATAAACTTTCAGTTAACTTAATGCCTATGTGTCAACCGCGGGAGCTTACGCGAAACTAATCCAATTTTTGAGTTCACTTGAGTATATTCTTATTAACGAAGCGCGAGTATTAAATTTATTAAGATTGGCATCACTCTTGCACTCACCTAAAATCGCTATTAAATGCTTGTCTGCTCAATCCGGTATTTGATCGACGTTTTTTCCACCGCTTTACAATTTATTTGAAAAAGGAATCAAATTTCCAACCGAGCTGTTTGAACCGGAGGATGTGATTAAGCATCAAGCTTTTATTTATAAAAACAAACCTCATTCCAGCAATTTTTTCAATGCATGGCAAAGTCCTTCCAAAAATTTTTCCCTTATTTCAATCTCCAGCAAATCCAATGAAAGAAAAGGATTATAATCCTTTAGCCAACAAAAGTTCTCCGCTTTTTAACCTGCAAGCATCTACGCGCTGAATCCCCATTTTACATGTGTTCCAATGGATAAACTTCAACGCAAAATCCACTTCTTCCTTTAAGGGCTTAAAAAGTTTTAACTCCCAACGTTTTTCAGGATCCGGTGCATAAAGAGAGTAATAAAATTGCTTCCCGATAAAATAAAAAGAGATTTCATATTCGAAAGGCATCAATGGCTGAATGAGGTGACCTTCACAATCTTCATCTTCCAGTTGCTGATCATTCAAAATTGACGCCATATGAATCGGCTCCATCCAAAGGCTTTAATAAATAATGGCCCTCTACTCCATTCAACTCCTTTTTAGAGCTATATGAAGGAATAACCTGATATCCCCCCTTGAACAATTCCAAAAGATGGTATTTCCCGGCAATATCTCCCTTGCCTAAAAGATCGTTGAATTGAATAAGGTCCTTTCTTTTCCTTTAAAGCATTCAATTGGGCTCGATGAAACATTTGAGGTCCGGTATATGAGCACCCCATCAACATAATCAACAACTTTTTCAATGTCATCGATGAGAAATGACAACATTGAAATATTTTCTCAAAAAATTACTTAATTCGACATCCTCGCGAAAATATTCCCTTCCTTCGGCCTGATAGGAAAAGTCGGTTAATAATAATACTGTTTTTTTTGACATCTTAACCTATATGCTGAAAAGCTTTACGACTAAAGTTAATGTAAAAGGCCAATGGGACGATCTCATTCCATAGAATGTATTGGCAATGTTGACGATGGTTAAGGCAATCAATGCCGGATAAACAGCTTCAAGCACCGGCCCCAGAAAACTGGCAATTCCTGCAAAATCAAAGGTGGAGACACTAAAGCCAATAGCCAGAGTGATGAGCAAAGCTTGTTTGTTCCCCATTTTATTTTGGCTCACTTCGCTGCCCAAAAAATCTGCAAATAAAGAAGCCAGGACAATGGCGGTCGTGAGGCAGGCAAACAGGACTGCCAAACAGACACAGGGAGCTGCTACCGGCCCAAGTGTTTCAATAGCAATCATACCCAGCATTTCTTGCGGAGGAATATTAACCAATAGAGGGGAAAATGTCCACCCAAGCAGGACTAAAGCGAAGTAGACAGAAGAGAGAAGTCCTGCACCAATGACAGACGCTTTATAAAAATGCTTTAACGTGGAGTCATCCCCTTCATCCCCTTGCATGCTGCGCAGATGCTTGATCACAAACTGAGAAAAGAAAAACGCGGCGAGAAGGTCCATCGTCTGATAGCCTTGAAAAAAACCATTTTTTAATGCGATCCAACCGGTTGATAGCGTTTCCTCAGGAAAAACCCCATGCGTAAGCCCCGAAAATGCTATCACGGCAATGGCTGATAATAAAAAAGGAGTGAGTACTGCCCCAAGCATCGTCACGATGCGGCTTTTATTCACTGCCATAAAATAGATGCCTACACACATCAGGAAACTTGTAATAGGGAGAGAGGCATTGGGCATTAAAAGAAGCAACGCTCCATGCGCCACCGTTAAACAGCGGGCAAGCACGCCAAATGGGCCCATGAGGGCCAGAGCTAAAAATGAAAAGAGGAAAGTTCCTTTTTTACCGAAACAGCTAAAAAAACTATAGATGTCCCCTTTATATAGCATCATTCCCAAGACTCCAAGAAAGGGAACGACTACTCCGGTGAATAAAATGCCTAAGGCAGCCAGGAGATAATGCCCCTGGCTTTCCTGCCCCACTGTGATGGGAAAAACCAGGTTTCCCGATCCAAAAAACATTGAGAATAGCGCAAATCCTGTACTGACAACAAGCCATTTATTTTTCATTTTGAAATCTTTATTTTTGGTTTTTGATAAAAAAAAAGACCGCACCTCTTTCGAGAGTGCGGTCTCACCTGGCAACCTATTTTTTAGCGATAGCTAATCAGATAGGTCCGCACCTCCGGGAAGTGGGAATAATCATCTGAATGCTAATAATCAGGACAGTGCTAAACATAGGTAATTTTAACCATTATTGGGTTAGAGTATTAATCTATCAAAGTTACAATTAATAATCAAATCCAATTTTTCTATGGAATAAGCATTGCGAGATTATTTCTTGTTTTCATTTTATTATTCTAATAACGTAGGAGCATTTGAGTAAACATCCGCTACATTTTTTAATGAGGTATTTATGCAATTGAACTCTGGTTCAGCACAAATTTTTTTAGGCTATTTATTACAAGGGGAGATCTCAGTTAACCTTAGTCAAATGACAGCAGAAAAAAAACAACAATGGCAATTGTCAAATCCATTTAAAAAAGCCTATCTAAAGGAAAAAGAATATTTCGGCTTTTTTATGCCTAATGGTACAACCTATGAAGAAATTAAGGCAAAAGAAGCTGCACTCAAAATGGAATTAGAATATTTTTGCCCTAAATTTAGCTTTGACAAAAATAAAATTTTTATTTTTCCCCAAACTTTTATCTCTTGATTGCAATATATTTGAAAAATAGGTAATTTCTCCCCTAAAAAGAATGATCTATGAATTTTATTTTAGGCTCTCAATCACCCCGAAGAAAAGAAATCTTAAATTTTTTTACCCTTCCCTTTCAACAAGTCTCCCCACTATTTGATGAAGAGGCAATCCCTTTTCAGGGAAATCCTCAGGAATATGTCAATATATTATCTCAAGGTAAAGGTGAATCCCTAAAAGACCGTTTTCCAAAAGATGTAATCATTACTGCCGACACCATCGTATTTAAGGATGGTAAAATTTATGGAAAGCCAAAAGATAAAGCACAGGCCTTTCAATTTTTAAAACAATTGGCCGGCGGTTGGCACCAGGTTTACACAGGGATCAGCCTGATTTATTTAGAAAAAATGGTTCATCGGGTTGAGGAAACGGCTGTTCTATTTAATTCTCTTAATGATGAGCAATTACATCATTATCAGGAAACTATGCATTGCGCCGATAAAGCGGGCGGTTACATGATCCAAGGAGCGGGAGGGCTGATCGTTAACAGAATCGTAGGGTGCTATTACAATGTGATGGGGCTTCCTCTGAATGCTCTGTATGAAGCGCTTCTTGAAATCGGAGTGGACCTTTGGAAACATTTAAAGGACCGCAGTGAATTGCCTTAAGCCCTTTTCCAGACTCTTTCTTCTTCTCATGGTGCAGATTATTATTTTCCCTGCATTTGGATCTGAAACGGCCGGACAGATTATGTTTTTAGTAAAACAAGGCAAAGCGGCGCAGGCAGTTGCCCATTATCGTACGTTTGCCGTAGCCAATCTTAAACATGATTTTGAACTATTGCACCAGATCGGCTTAGGCATGCTGGACTATGGCTATTCCCAGCCCGATCCTGAAACTCAGCTCCTAGCCCTTTTTGGAGCAAGCATTTCTGCCAATCAGGAAGCCCATTACCTGCTGGAAGAAGGTTTAAAAAACCGCTATCCTCAAATCCAATTGATTGCCTTAATGGGCCTTGCAAAAGTGCAAAATGATCGGGCCGACCAGTATTTGATCGGAGCAATGGGTTCAAGTCAGCTGATTGTCCGCGTGGAGTCGGCCAAACAGCTCGCATTAAAAAAACATCCTGAAGCGGTCAATCAAATTGAATCCCTAATGTTTAAGTCCCCTGCCGATCTGCTCCCCCTCTACCCCCCTCTGATTGCTTCCATAGGGAACTATCAGGCCGACCGCATCCTTCGCAAACTTTTGCATCACCCTTATTCGAAAGTCCGGCTGTCCGTTTTGTTAAGTATTGCTAAATTTCAGCGCGATGATTTTTTACCTCAGCTCAGGCAGCAGGTCCTTCAATCCCATCATGGGCAGCAGGAAGCCTGCGTGTATGCTTTGGGACTTTTTCATGATGAACAGTCGCGTGCTAAATTGGAAAAACTGCGCCATTCGAATTATCCTGCCATTTCACTTGCAGCTGAATTAGCTCTCTATCGTTTAGGAAGTGAAAAATCCCTTGGAATTATTGAAAAATTAGCCGATGAGGGCAGCCTCTTTGCGATCAGTGTGTTGGGAGATATTCCTGAGGCTTGTGACATCCTCGCCCAGCTGGCAAAACATAAAGACCCGCAAATCCGAATCAACGCTGCTTTAGGCCTTTTAAATCAAAAAAATACTCCCCCTATTGAAATTCTGAAAGAAATCCTTATTCGAAATCAAGGCGACCTAGGCTTTATGCCGCAATTCACTCCAGGAAAAACTATCAAAAGCTGGAAGGTAGTCCATTCAGCCAGCCGCCTAATGGCAGACGATCCAACACTCTTTCACACACACATCGAATTAAAGAAAAATGTATTGGAATTGCTTAAAAATATATCAGAATCAGTTTTTATCGAGATCGCACATCAAATTTATAATGCGCGCGAAAATGATCTTGTCCCTGAAATCACCCTTCTCCTTGAAGAATTGGGCACTTCCTTTGCGATCGAATGTCTGAAAGCGCATCAGCAACAATTGGGAGCGCCTCTGATCCGTCATTATTGCAATTTAGCCCTTTACCGTTTGCATGAGCCAGGTCCTTATGGCGAGCATCTTAAACAATGGGTCGCAACCCAAAATAAGACCCCTTTTCTTTCCCTGGAAAAGGAAATGAATGTTTGGGACCTTAAATTAAATCCCCACGCACTAACACCTGAGCAGTCCTCCCAGCTTCTCATTAAAGCTTTTGAATCATTTGCGATCAACGCAGACGAGGTCGGCATTGATGTATTATTAGAAGCCATTGCGACAGGCCACTCTAAAAATAAATATGCATTGGCAGGCCTCCTTCTTCGAGCCACAAATTAATTTATAGAGAGGAGTGTGCTGCAATTTTCAGGTTTATCTGCCCTTTTTCAGTACTTATTCCGATTATGGCTTAGCCCCAAGCGTTCACTCACTATGACCTGAGCTGTAATATAATAACCTTGAGGTCTTAGAACCTGTTCAATATCTATTTGAGCAAGATTTGGGATGCTTACCCGTCAACCAATTAGTAATTTGAATAGTTTTTTGATTGCTTATAAATTGAAGCAAGTTCCTCTAATTTGTTTTTACAAATACTATCAAACGGCATTAAATGAGCTTTACGCAAAGCTTCTTCAACAAGATTGCTGTCTGGTTCAAAGGGAGAGCCTTCTTTAGAGGGGCAAATATTTCTTTCCAAAAAGGAAAGTTGAAGATGCGTCAGCCAAGTCTGGTAAGAGGCCTTTGCCCTCGCCATAGAATCATCATAAACTGAGAGTTCTGAACTTGAACCTAATTGTAAATTTCCTATCATATTCAAAAAATACTCTTTAAAATAGGTCATTATAGCTTGTAAAGGCGGCTGCTTTGCTTTTAAGGGTTCATCTACAAGAGTCTTGCCAGGATTGCTATCTCTAGAATTGACTTCTCTCACATTCCCCACTAACAAAAAGGCAAAAACGGCAGTTGCCATACTTACAAAACTGCAATTATCGACCGTCTGCATAGGCAACCTGACCGACTTTTCCATATACATATCCAAAATCGTTTTTTTAAATTGAAGCTCTTTAGGCAAATCCTTAAAAAATAGCTTTATGTATTCTTCTAAGCTGCCATGAATTTTAATTTGTTCAATTTTCTTCACTATTTTTACATCTAATTGTGAAGGATCAAAATGAAAAATATCAATGGGCTTTCGTGTTCCGCCGCCCCTGTTGCATAAAATAAAATGATCTCCCCATACCAATAAAACGACACTATGCTTAGAGAATCCAGCTATGAGTGGTGTGGGAAGGCCCGCTTTAATTCGCTCTAATTTTTCCTCAGCAGAATAAGCCATTCCATTTGACCCCCATTCAAAAATTTCATCAAGTAAAATTTTCTGATTTTCACTAAGCATTTGCGGGTATAAGCCTAGCAATTCACTAAAATATTTTTTCGCGAAATGAAACCATTCATAAGGTTGGTGCCCTGTCAAATTTATAGTTGCAACGATTTCTCTAGTATCAGTTTTTATAAGCTGAGTGTTTCCCGAAATGTCAAAAACATGCCCCAACCCTATTCGGTTGACTTGAACTTTATTCAGTTGCTTTAACGAAACATTTGTTTTTAGTAATTTCGTAATTTCTTTGTAATTTTTTGGGCGAAATTGTTTTAAAAAGTTAAATATCGTGTCCCCTTGTTTGTTCATTGCATTGAGTGCCTCTAACGGACTTTCCTCAATTAAAAATTTTGTTACTTCCATATCAAAATGAGAAGAACAAGCAGAAACTTGGAGGGGCGTATTGCCAGCTGCATCTTGCTTTAATAAAGCAGCTTTAAATTCTTTAGGTGCTTTTTCAGCCATTAATTTTAATAAGGGAAGATTCTTCCGCAGAGCTGCTTTATAAACAGGTGTTTGCCCATTCTCATCAGAATTAACCATCCATGACTGGCAATCTTCTAATGCACTGTCAAATAGAAATTCCATGACCTCTAAGTCGATAGTTGCCTTATCAAATGGAACAAGCCCATTATTATTTTTAATTTTCAAAGCTAGACTATATTCCTTATTGGCAACAAGAGAAAATAACTTTAAAGCTTCCTTTTTATTCTTTAAAATCGCTAATGAAACCACAGTACCGTACTCTTTTTTCTTTAGTAAAGCGATTTTAAATTCCTTGGGTGCTTTTTCAGCCATTAACATTAAAGCTTCAATATTATTCGTCCGTAAAGCAACAGTAAGTGGGGTTCCTTGATTATCCTCTGTTAAAACCATTTCTCGAAAGGAATCTGGGGCTTCCTCGGCCATTGTTTTTAGCATTTCAATATTATGTAGAATTCCGTTAAGTGGAGTACAATTACAATCAAAATTATTAGAAATAGTTAGGGCGGTTTTAAATTCTTTCGGAGCTGCTTTTGCCATTAAATTTAATATTTCGATTTGTTCATTATACACTAGCTTAAAAAGGGGTGTATTCCCATAACCATCTTGTTTTAGCATTAGCATTTTAAAATTTTCAGGGTCGCTTAAAGCAAAATAATTGATAGCTTCATAATCATCTAAATCAATGGCTTCCATTAAGGCATTAAGGGACATTTTTTCATTATCATTAATTCTTTCTATCTTATTTTTTAAAATTTCAATATTATGTGTATAACTATTCTCAATTTTAATCAGATTATAATTGTGCATACGTTCAAAGTTAATGGAAGATTGATTGTACCACTTATAAAAGGTTTTGATAAGAGTTGCTAAAAGAGGCAATTTTGCAGCTAGCTTATCACCTTCAAGATCATCGATTATTGTATTTGAAATTTCTAATTTTTTTTCAATTTCATCAATATCTAATTTTAAATCATTAAAAGTAGATATTAATTCCATTTTATTTTGTAAATCGTAAGAAATAGAAGGAATGTAAAATATTTTTTTTTGAGGTTCATCTTTTGCTATAGTAGGAAAGGTAATTGGCACTGATGGGAAAATAAAATTAATATTATTCATGCTAGCCTATAATTTATGTTTTTAGAATAATTATAAACTAATTATGTTAATTTTTTATTAATTAAGTAAAGTTATTAATAATAATTTAAATTCTCTTTAAAAGTTTGTTTAATGAATAGTGATTTATCTAAAAAAGGACTACGTATTTTTAAAGCCTGAAGCCTAGGTGCTGAGCGAGGTGGTATTCGATAGATTAACAGGAAGGATTTTATGCAATATTATAAATAGGTATGATTTAAATTTAAATTGATCGAATTAAAATAAAAATTATAAAGATTTGTCAAAATCAAAGTTTTTCCCCCGAGGGTCTGTTTCTTTGATGATCTGGCTCACATTTTTTTGATTGAATCCTTTGTACCCCTCACGCCTTTGGAGATTTTCTAAATGACTCCCAATTGCTCCCCGTAAAAGGAATTTATTGGCTTGCTCTTCTGATATCTTTTGCTCTTTTAAAAGAGTTTCCACTCTTAGAGGATCGACCGGCCAATTTTCACCGACAGTAAAAGCTTGTTTAAGAAAAGAAAATGAACTGAACGGCTTCATCATTTTGACACCTGCCCTGGACAAATCCTGTGTCAGATCATCAAACATAAATTGTGCTTCTAAATGATGCATCCCAGCCTTTAAAATTGAATCACCATGTAAGCCGCACCATAAGCCGATGGTACCGAGTTGCTTCAACTCTGGCAAGGGTTCGTGGGCGATATCTCCCTGTATTTCATGCGGGTCCAAATCTACATCCAGAAAAAGGACCAGCCGGCAAGTAAGGTTTTCCATGATCTGCGCTCCCCATCCCGCCTCCTCGCCTGCATAGTATCTTTCACGGCAAACAAATCCGAGAATTTCAAACAGGTGTACAAGCTTCGCAAAGTTCTTCCGCGAGGAGCGGAAAGTATGGTGGTCATGGTTAGACCAACCCATTCCTAATCGATCCTGCCGGCTTTTTTGAATTTGGCCTGCTGAATTTCTCAATTGCCAATAGCGCCTCTCCCCTTCAAGCACAGTCCAAGCTGCCCGATGAGTGCCGATTTGACTAACTAAATTTTTGGCTAGTTCAAGCGTTTCATGAATAGCCTGCGTTTCATCTTCATTGCCTCGAAAGCGCGTTTGCCATTTTTCAAGGGCCTCATGATAAGTTAAGATTGTTTCAGGGCTTTCGTTTGTAGGCACCAGCGTTTGGGTCCCTTTTCTTTCCACTGCCCATAAGGCTTCTCTGCCATATATATAAATAGGGCAACGTCGAAAACAGCCAAAATTTACCCCTTCTATCTCTACGTTTTCTCCTCCACGGGCCAACAAAAAATCGGCAATCGAATCGACATTGACCGCCATTCCTTTTAATGCAGAGTTATTTTGATTGAAGACGATGCGGGGAAATTGAGCTCCCTGATGATGATAAACGAGATATTCAGAGGTTATTTCTTGCTGAGTAAAACCTAAATCTGTGATTTTATTTTGTTCTTCTTCGGAAAAATCTATGACAATATAATCAAGCCAGTCAAATAAACGTGTACTCGTTTGGGAAAGTAGATTTTCTTTCAATTGACGCGAAGTTGCATTCGAGTTGAGCGAATGCTCAACTTTTTCTAAAATCCACTTCTCGGCATCAGGATGGCATTGCCACAGAAAGGCTGCGTTCGCACTCATTTTTTCATCCTTAAAAATGGTTGAAGCTTCACATATAATGCCTGAAAAGCAATAACTGTTTATCTTACCTGTATCAAGGCTTGGGATTCTTCCCAGTCTTCTACAATTTCTATTCTCTGCGATGCATCTTGATAAGTACAAATCTGCAGGGGCTTGGCTTGTTCGCTAATCAATTTTAATTGATCGGGGTCAGTCAGGATGCCTCCGACTTCTTTTAAAGAAGCGAGCATTTCGAGCATGATGTCGGAAAAATTAATAGCATAAATTAAAAGAGTTTCAGTTTGAGCGCTCATTCTCTTAATTCCTTCAAAAAGGGAGATGGAGAGTTGCTCTATAGGAGGAAGGATCAATAAATTAAAAGTCTGCGTTCTTACAATCTTTTTCAAAGCTAAAAGATCCTCACTCTGAAAGACCTTCTGCCCTAGACGACTTTTTAATCTTAAATGCTGAGCGATATCTGTCAGCGTAATACGTGCGCATCCCACCTGCTCAATTGCTAGACTCGCCGCCGCATTGCAAAGCTGACAAGCCTCCTGATAAGAAAGGCCATTAGCGAATGCCATTGTTAGCATAGCCAAAACAGTATCTCCGGCTCCCGTAACATCGATCACATTTTTAGCTTGTACAGGGAAATCATGCCTTTTGCCACCAGCTTCAAATAAACTGATCCCTTCATCTGAACGGGTGACCATCAGAAGTTTTGCCTGGGTCATCTCTAGTATAGATTCAGCCACTTGTTCCAGTGGCTTGCTTAAGGAAAGATTGGCCGCCGCATAAGCTTCGGATAAATTCGGCTTGATCAAAGTCGTGCCTGCATACTTAATAAAATCATGCCCTTTAGGATCAGTGATCACGGGAATATTTCTTTGATTGGCTTCCTGGATGACTGCCTGGATCAATGTCGGAGTCAAAAAACCTTTTCCATAATCAGAAAGAGCAATGACTTGTATTCCATCCATCAGACAAGGTAAAGCATCAATAATTTGCTGTTCAAGATGTTCGCTTAAACTCGCAATCTCCTCAATATCTATCCTTACAATTTGCTGATTATCAGCAATCACTCGGTTTTTAACTGGCGTTTTATATTTTTCCTGACTAACGATGAGCTGGATCGCCACGCCTTCCTGTTGAAAAGATTCACATAAAAATTGACCGGCCCAATCATTTCCAACCCGGCCGACCACACAAAGTTCGGCACCTAATGAAATTAGGTTTAGTACGACGTTGCCAGCTCCACCTGGGAGATGTTTTTCTTCCTGGACATGCAGAATTGCAACCGGCGCTTCAGGTGAAATGCGGCGCGCTTTACCAAAGGTGTAGGTATCCAATAATAAATCCCCTAAAACCATAGCTTTGATCGGCTTTAGGGAACCTAAGGACTTGGCAAGATTGATCATATGAATCGCTGAAAAAATAATATTAAGGACACGTATACCTGGGTATAACTAATTTTCTAAAGAATAACAAAAGGCAAAAAACTTTTCTAGTAATATTTTATTAGTGCTATTTTGAATGAAAAATTGAATGGATTGATAAAAGAATGCGCTGATTTATTTCTTTTGGAAAATTTCTGAAAATAAGAGAGTTTCTTGCTTGAAGCTGTTGCAAAGGATCAGGGAAGCAAAATTCGCAGAACGAGCAATAGTAATAACTTTGATTTACTTCTTATTGTATTAGAGCTGCGTTACCTCGTTGGCTCCTCGGAATAAAAGCAAACTTGCCAATGGCTGATTATTCATTTTCGCCGCAGTCCATAGAGGGCTTGCTCCAGCAGGGAAATCTATTGCTACTTCCCCATCTTCTCCACAATCCTTTAAAGCAATCGAATTGACATCTGCTTTTGCATCTAAATAGCATAATTGTTAACGGAAGGGCAGCCTTCTGATCTTCGCATACCGCTGCAAAGTTTAAAGGGGACCATCCATATTGGCTAATAGATTTATTGGCTAGTAAAAATGGGTCTATGCCTAAAATGTATCGAGCCAATTCTATATTCCCTTTCACAATGTTGAATATCCTGGAAATTTAGAACATTCATTCCTAAATTTTGATATTTATGCAGCTATTACCATCGCTTAAAACTTAGCAGATAATTTTGCACGTAATCATCCACAGAATTTTGCAGGGTTCCAACTTGCGCCAGTTCTTTTAGCACACGCTTTGTTTTCGACATTTCAGCCCGGCTATAGTTTTGATATTTATTGATCAAATCGGCAGGCATATCAACGTATTCAATTTGGGGTTCAATTTTTAACGCATGAAAAACAGCTATAGCCAACTCATTCCAGGTGGATGGGATTCCACTACCTATATTATATAATCCTCCGGCAGAATTTTCTAAAAAGGCGCATGTCATTCGAACGGCATCTTTGACATAGATAAAATCTCTTTGCTGCTCTCCATCCGCATAAAGCTTAGGATTTGAAGACTTAAATAGCTTCACCTTTTCTCCCTGCAATATCTGAGGGGCCATTTTATATACAGCTGATGCCATTCTCCCTTTATGGTACTCATTCGGTCCGAAAACATTAAAATATTTTAAGCCCACGAGTTTATCTAAAACCCCCTCCTGATAGGCCCATTGATCAAACAACTGTTTGGAAAAACCATACATGTTAAGAGGTTGAAGTTCAAATAGGTCGCTTTCTTCATCTTCGAATCCCTTAGAGCCATCCCCATATGTTGCGGCTGAGGACGCATAAATAAAGCGATGCCCATGTTGTAAGGCATATTCGGCCAGACGAATGCTAAAGCGGTAGTTGTTTTCGACAAGGTAGCTGCCATTGCTTTCCATTGTATCGGAACAGGCTCCCAAATGAATAAAAGCACCAATCAAAGATTCCCGCCCATTCAACCAGTCAAACAATTTATCTTTTTGAATATAATCCAAAAACTTTTTCCCAACCAAATTTTTCCATTTTTCAGAATGGCGCAAATCATCCACTAGTACTAGTTTGTCCATTCCCTGATCGTTTAAATAGCGGGCCGCACAGGAACCTATAAATCCCGCCCCGCCAGTGATAACGACGACTTTTTTTTTATTCATAGAGTGAACCATTTTCCTGCAGTGCGGTTAATAAAATAAGTTTTGAAAATTTTAAGGGTAGGGTCCTGAGGCAACACTCCCTGCCCGAAACAAAAAAATGAAGAGCCTGTTCCTGTCATTAGAACAATTTCAAACCCATTACTTAATAGCCTGGATTTAAGTTCCCGTAATTCAGGCTTTAACTGAAAAGCGGGCTGCTCTAAATCGTTGTAATACTCTAAGGGATGGGTACTTGAAGGAGCTTTTTTTCGCGAAAAAAAATCTGAAGTAATCTGTTTAAAAACATCAGCGGTAGATAAACCAATCGAGGGTTTAATTACCCAAAAATACTGCTGTGGTAAAGATGGAAGGGTGTTGACATGTTCACCCCGACCCGTGCAATGGGCTGTTCCTTTCGAAAAAAAGAAAGAAATATCAGATCCAATCTCACTTCCCCATTGGATTAATTGTTCGTCTGAGACTGGATAACCTGCAAAATGATTGCACGCCCAGAGGGTGGTAGCTGCATTGCCGCTCCCCCCGCCTAAACCTGCCTGAAGAGGAATTCGCTTGTCCAAATGAATTTTCAAATGAAAATTAAATCCAGTTTTACTGCGAAAAAGATGCAAGGCACGGGTAACTAAATTGGAAATTCCAGTCGAGAGGGTTGGGTCAGAACACGTGAACTCATCGCAGAAATGGAGTTGAAAAGTTAAAAAATCCCCCAGGCTGATCGTCTGGAAAATCGAAGATATTTCATGGTAGCCATCGGGGCGCCTGCCTAAAAGGCTTAGGGAGAGATTAAGTTTTGCAGGTGAGAATAAACGCAGGACCATTTCTACTCCTGAACATTGAAAAAATGGTAGCAAAAATTCCCCCTCTGTGATCTCTGTGTGCTCTGCGGTAATAATTTTTAAACCACAGAGCAAACAGAGAGCACAGAGGAAGAAAGCGCTCAATTGTTCAAGCACCTGCGCAATTATAAATAGAAAAAAAAAGTAAAAAATAAAATAACAGGATAGGCAATATGAATAGGATGACGATACATTAAAAATGCATTAATTCTTTAACCTATTCATCCAACCCATCCTGTTATTAAACTTCCAATCACACAAGGGCCTGCATTCTTAATACCCAAGAGAGGGTATATTGAATTAAGCAGTGGGTTGCTGTTCTTCCATTGCGGCGCGATGCCCTTCTTCCGACATCACTTTCAAATTAAAGCTGGCTGAAACGCCCTCTTTCAACTTAACCACAATCGGATGCACACCGGTCGTTTTAACGGGGTGTTTAAGCTGAATTGATTTTTTATCCAACTCAACTTGAAAATGGTCCTGAAGTAAATGAATAAGGTCTGCAATGGATACAGAACCATACATATGTCCGTCATGATCAACTTTGACAACCTTGGTCAGACTCATTCCATCAATTTTTGCTGCAATGCTTTCAGACTCTTCTTTGTCAACTTCGGCCCTTTTATTTCTTTCTTCTTTCAATCGCTCCTGCATGCGCAAAGCATTTTTGTTCGCTGCGACCGCTAAACTTTGCGGCAATAAAAAATTGCGGGCATAACCTGGCTTCACATGCACGATCTCGCCTTTTTTTCCTAAGGCCTCTACATCTTCTAGTAACAACAATTGGGTTGCCATTCCTTATTCTCCTCGTATAATTCCTTAAACTTCAGCTACAAATGGCAACAACGCCACGAGACGGGCCCGTTTGATTGCCGCAGTTAATTTCTTTTGATGAAAAGCGGACACACCTGTGATGCGCCTTGGTAATATTTTACCCCGATCGGTAATGAACTTCGTAAGGGTATCTATGTCTTTGTAATCAATTTCCCTGATTCCGGCTGCCGTAAACGGGCAACGCTTGCGCTTTTTAGAACGGGAATCTGGATAATCTGAAGTATATTTTGGTCTTCGCTGCTGCATCATTGTATGCTCCTTACTGTTGCTCGACTAAAGGTTTGAATTCAATTTTCTCCATCACCTTTTCAGTACGTAAAGTAATAAAACGGATTAAATCTTCGTTTAAATGATACTCCTGCCATAGCTCGGAAATCGCTGGCGTGGGAGCTGTAAAATAAATGAGATAGTAGTAGCCTTCACGATGCCCATCAATTTGATATGCCAGCCGTCGTCTACCTTGTTCGTGGACTTTTTTAATTTCCCCGCCCCGAGAAGTGATTCCTACTCGAATTTTTTCCAATGCCTTTTGGCGAGCATCATCGCTTAAAGTAGCACTGATGACGTACATTCCTTCATAAAGGTTCTGTTTCTGTTCGCTCATACGTATTCTCCTACCCTTAAAACAGGGGTTTTGTTAAATCTATTCAACGATTGAGTACTTGTAATTCCAAAATCTCAATTCCATGACCAATAAATGTCTCTAGACCAGTTAATTCATCGGGGCTAAATGATTCCAGGACATACCCCGCAAGCTCTTTTTCTCCTGGATGGCCAACACCCATTCTCAAACGGGAATAGTGGCTTGTACCTAAATAGGCTTCCACACTTTTTAATCCGTTATGACCGCCTGAACTTCCCATTGCCCTGAAACGAAGCTTTCCGAATGGAAGAGCAACGTCATCGGTAACAACTGTTAAATAGCTGTTTGGCCATTTGTAGAAATCCAAATAGCGCTTAATTGCTATTCCGCTCAAATTCATATAGGTCAAGGGCTGCATTAGATGGACAGAAGCCTCTCCAATTATCCCTTTCGCCACCAAGGCGTTAAAACGCCTGTCGTTCTTAAAATGCCATCCCATTCGCCTTGCAAATGCCTGAACGACCAAATAACCAAGATTATGCCGGGTCATTTCATACTCAGAGCCTGGATTCCCAAGTCCTGCCAGGAGATAAAACTGCTGCTTTGGATGCATGCTTTCTTAACGTTTTACAATAACTGCCACGACCTCGTTCATGTTTACTACTACGGGCTTGACTGTTTCAGGTATTTCAAGATCTTTTAGCCGCTTAGATTGTCTCAAGCCTAATTCTTTGACATTTAATTCAAAAAATTCAGGCATATCCTTTGGTAGGCAGCGAACTCGTACATGGCGAATGACCTGACGAAGCACCCCCCCCAGCTTAACCCCTACGCAATCAACAATCCCAGTACATTCGATTGGGACTTTGACGTTGATCTGGTGATCTTCCAATAATTCTTCAAAATCCAAATGCGTAACATCATATGTAGTGATCGCATATTGAATATCTTTAACTAAAACACGGCGCTCCGCCCCATTTTCATTCACAAGAGTGAATACAGAAGTAGGTAAGTGGCCTGCTTTCACATGGCGAAGAAAAGAACCGAACTCAGCACTTTTAATGGCCAACGCCTCTCCTGCTTTACCTCTCAAATAAAGAATCGCGGGAATGAACCCTTCTCGGCGAAGCTTGTTCACTTCACTTTTGCTATTTCCCGATCTTACTATTGTTTGCAGCTTTTTCATGAATCCCCCAAAAAGGATAAAGTTAAATATTTTTCTAATTTTCTTCTGAACGTGCCCCTATTTCCAATAAAATAGATAATCCGGAACATCGAACAATCGACTGTATATGTTGTAATTATAATGAAGAGATCGACTCATCCGAAGCAATGCATCGGATGGCACGGGCCAAAAGGGGGGCAATTGAAACGGTTTTAAGCTTGGCAGCTTCCGTTAATCGTTCGGTATGAGGAATGGTATTTGTCACCCATACTGATTCAAGCGGACTTTGTTCTATACGGCTCACAGCAGGATCAATCAAGACCCCATGCGTGACAGCACCAAAAATACGCTTCGCTCCCTTCTCATGGCATGCTTTCGCTGCTGACACTAAAGTGGCTCCTGTAGAGCACATATCGTCAGCGAGAAGTACATCTTTTCCTTTTACATCCCCGATTAAAGTCACATCGCCTATTTTCATAGGATCCTGCCGATGTTTATCAATGACTGCGAAATCCACAGACAACTGACTTGCAAAGGCGCGCGCTATTTTTACGCTACCAATATCGGGGGCAACAACAATACAATTCGTTAAATCTATTTGCTGCAGGCCTTTAATCAAACTTAAACGGCCATGCACATGGTCAACAGGGATATCAAAAAAACCCTGTACCTGGCCTGCATGAAGGTCCACAGCTAAAATTCGCGATACTCCAGCCGTTACAAGCAAGTTCGCCACTAATTTTGCAGTAATAGGGACGCGGGGCTTATCCTTCCGGTCCTGTCTGCAATACCCAAAATAAGGGATCACAGCAACTACACTGCGGGCCGATGCCCTTTTTAACGCATCAATTATAATCAGCAATTCCATTAAAAAGAAATTGGGATTAAGTGCAACTGACTGAAGAACAAAAACATCTCTTCCACGCACACTTTCCAGGATCTGGACAGCGATTTCCCCATCAGGGAAACAACTTAAATGCATCTGACCTAAGGGAATTTCCAATTGATCGGCAATTTCTTTTGCCAAACTAAGATGTGAAGATCCAGCAAATAGCAAGGGCTGTTGAAAGGACATTTTTTGCCTATAGGCCAATTGGGGTGGAAGGATTCGAACCTCCGCATGGCGGTACCAAAAACCGCTGCCTTACCGCTTGGCGACACCCCATTAATAAAGTTCCTAATGTTTGGCTTATGCGCAAAATTCAGCTGCTTAAACCAGGGACTCAATGAGCAAAATTTTAATAATAAAGAGAATTTATTTCAATAGAAAAAAGTGAAAAAAATCTTCTTTTTTCAGTTTACCCTTGTATGTTCAATTTTAGGCAAATAAAAATTATCAATTCTTGATTCATGATGAGCTTATCTGTATGCTGTCGATTTATATGTGAAACAGTGATTGGAGCACCCTATGCATATCATACATGTTGCCTCAGAGCTGGCCCCCCTGGCAAAAGTGGGTGGCTTAGCAGATGTTATCTTAGGCCTATGCCGTGAGTTATCGTGGAAAGGGCATGATGTCGATATTATTATCCCTAAATATGATTGCATGGATAGTGAACAGATCCGCGACATGGCAGTCGACATACTGGAACTTCCCTCATTTTATAATGGAGAATGGTATAATAATACCGTTTGGTTGGGCTGGGTTGAAAATATAAAAGTTTATTTTATCGAACCCCATCATCCCCGCTTCTTTTTTAACCGAGGATGTTTTTATGGGTGCGAAGATGATATTGAAAGATTTTTATACTTTTCCCGTACGGCGATGGAATTTTTGTACAAAAAACCAATCGCTCCCGATATTATCCACCTCCACGATTGGCAGACGGCCGCTATGGCCCCGTTGTATAAAAACATGTACCAAAAATTAGACTACTCAAAGCCTAAAATTGCCTTTACTATTCATAACATGGAATACCAGGGAAAGTGCGCCCCGCATGATTTAGTCAGCATTGGGCTGAATGATCCGGAATATCAGGAAGCTGATTCTATGCAGGACAACCTTTACCCTAATTTGGTCAACTTGATGAAGGGAGGGATCGTTTATTCAGATTGGATTACGACTGTTTCTCCAAGCTATGCCAAAGAAGTTTTGTCCCCTCAAGGCGGAAGGGGTTTAGAAACCACCCTCATGAAATATCAAACCAAGTTCTCTGGAATTTTAAATGGCATCGATTATTCTTATTGGAACCCTGAAATTGACCGCTTTCTACCTGCCCATTTTTCATCGAGGGAAATGCCTGCCAATAAAAAAGATCGGAACACCTTGGATAAAAAGGGATTTGTTAAAAAACTGCTAAGGGAAAAGTTATTATTGACTGAAGAACACAGGCCTATTATCGGCTGCATTACGCGCTTAGTGCCCCAAAAGGGTATTGATCTGATCAAACATACGATTCAGCATATTGTAGATAAAAAAGGGCAATTTGTTCTCCTGGGCTCCAGTCCGATCCCGACAATCAGCGCTGAGTTCCACCAATTGCAGCAATTGTATGGAAACCATCCCCATATTCATTTAGTCTTGCATCACCAGGAAGATTTGGCCCACCTTATTTATGCAGGGGCTGATATGTTTATTGTACCCTCTATATTTGAACCGTGCGGGCTAACGCAAATGATCGCCCTTAAATATGGGACAGTGCCGATCGTAAGGCGTACAGGAGGGCTTGGAGATACCATTTCAGATGTTGACAATTCCGGAAAACCTTTCGACGAAACGAATGGCTATGTTTTTGATTATCCCGATGCAGCGGGGATTGATTCGGCCCTTGACCGGGCGATCCATTGTTGGTTTGAAGAGCAGGATAAATGGCGCCATTTAATGATCAATGGCATGCAAACTGATTTTAGCTGGAACCGTCCTTCGGATGACTATTTGGCTATCTACAATGAAATCATCTCAAAATAATAAATTGAGCTGCTGCCTCTCATATATGAGGGTCATTTTTATGATGACCCTCTCAGAACCTGTTCAATATCTATGATCCAAGTTCTTATAATAAAATTAGGGAGAAGGGAAGCAAAACATAAAACTTTCAAAAAATAATTTTTTGTTTTTTAGCGTCCCTTTAGATCTACCAGCGCAGCTTGAGCTATAGGTTCTATCTTTTTAGCCCACATGTTGCTAACCAACCAAACCCCTCCGCAAATGGCTGTAAATGTTAATGAAAGCGTTGGATCAACACCATCATACCATTTGGCAGCAGATATCATCAAATGACCGGCCATGGCTAATTTACTTATTTGTCTAATACGGGTGGCACAATCAGCCTGCTTAAATTGCTCCCCTAGGCCACCATTGTACGTGGGCAGTACTTGTGCTTGTTCATCAAAATTTGAACCTATCATTTTTAACTCCTTGATGGTCTTGTTCTTCTTCTAAATTAGTAAATTTTAAAGATTAATTAATAACCTTATTTATAAGGAAGGGCCCATGATCGTGACTTAAGAATTTTCTTCTAATAAACGTTGCTGAATCATCTCAGCTAGTTTACTTGCTCGTCCACCTGTTACGTCAGACATTATTGATATAGTTAATTCATTATCAATTCGATGTCACACTATTTGCTTTATAAATAATATTTATCAAAATTAAATATTAATTTTATTGAATTTCTTGTAAGCGTTCACGGGGTGAAAACGAAAAGACCACTGCCCTCTGCTTAGCAGAGTCGGCAATGGTCTTTTCGTTTTCACCCCGTGGCGTAATTAATAATTGGGTTCCCTATCTAGCAATTACAGGTGG
>JACDAQ010000005.1 GCA_013695355.1 Candidatus Protochlamydia sp. | reverse complement strand
CCACCTGTAATTGCTAGATAGGGAACCCAATTATTAATTACGCCACGGGGTGAAAACGAAAAGACCATTGCCGACTCTGCTAAGCAGAGGGCAGTGGTCTTTTCGTTTTCACCCCGTGAACGCTTACGAAATAAAATCATTTTATAGCCCATTGTGAGAGTTATATTTTCTTGATGGGCTTTTTTATTTTACAAAATCTTTAATTTTTGTTAATATTCCATTTACAAGTTTAATTAAAAACTAGCAAATGGAGAATTATTATGAATTCATTAAGTTTGTCAAATCTTCAAGTAAATCTATACTCTTCTTCACCATACTTTGGCACTACTCTTGGGGGCGTCGATCAGAATGGGAAAAAAATTGACGTTTTACATGTTGCTTTAAGTGAAGAAAATGGGAAATTAGAACCTTTAATTAATGAGTGGTTTCACGGGGGTAAATCATACCACTTAAGCGAATGCAATTCGCTTATGAATTCAGATTTCAGGGCATTAATCGAAAAAAATTTAATTATTCTTCATAATAATGATAAAATGGAAATCCTCGTATTTTCAGGATTCGAGAAATATGGAAAAATAAGCAAGCATTCCCAATTTTGCTGTTCAAAACTTTTCAATCGCTCTTCTTTAAGCCATGATATGAAATATAGAGATAATAGCATCTCTCATACGAGTTTCAAAATGTTGGACAAGAAAACAAGTGATTGTGTTAAAAAATCCCTCATGGATATTGCCTGGTGGTTTGATCAAGCACCCAATGAAACATCTAAAAAGCAATACGAAATAATTCAGAGAAATCAGCTACTCAACAACATTCCGCAGATTACTCAACCCATATTCTCCCAAACTATAAATACTACATCTCAAACTACTAGTGTACCGTCTCGAACAAAAGCTCTTCCCACTCTTCCGTCTAAGCCCATAAACAATACTCCTTCTTCTTCAATAATCAGTAATGGCTCAACGAATACTTTCAAGTCCCTGTCTGATTTTCAAGGAAATAATTTTGAAAAGGATTGCGAAACTCCTCCTGATCAACTTATAAAAACTGCTATCGAGCTTGCAAAAAAAGAAGGCTTCACAAAATTTGAAATTTCTAACTCATTTAAAAAAAATATAGAAGTTTATCCAGAACCATATAAGAGTAAAACAAATTTAACTTATCATAAAGTAAAAGTAGATTTTTTTATTGAAGCAAGCAATGGTTATGGAAAAAATTGTCAGTTAGTTCTTCAAAGGCAATTTTTCACATGCTACTCAGATAAAAACGTAGTCATCCAAAAAATCACAGACACTGCCAATAACATATTAGATTTAATCTAAATGTTGACTCTAAACAATTGTAACCTATAAGTCAGAAAGATTTGGCTAATAGAGGAGGACATAAATCAATTGCAGACGTCCCCTCTATTCATTTACCAGCTTGAGTTGAGGTCTGTCAATAATTCTGTCCCTCAAGGCAAAAGAATCGCAACGAAGCATAGCGGAATTGCAAAAAAAGATGGTTTTACAAAATTTGAAATTTCAAATTCATTTCAAAAAAATTTAGAAGTTTTTCCTGAACCTTACACGAGCCGTTCAAAAGCAGTTTACCATCAAGTAAAGGTAGATTTTTTTATTGTGGCAAGCAATAACTATGGTAAAAGTTCTAACTTGATTCTTCAAAGAGAATTTTTTATTTCTAGCTCAGATAAAACAGTCGTAATCCAAAAAGCTGCGGACGCAGCAAATGATGTCTTAAAGTCAGTTTCAATAATTTGATCTAGGAAGAGTTAATTGAATAAGAAAGAACTCACGGAATTTTAAAAGCATTAAAAATTTACAAATGGGTATTCGTTTTACCGAATTACCTCTTTTATATAATTTTTTACTCATAAAAAGTACTTCATTTAAGCTAATAAATGAAGATTAACATTATATATTTAACGTAAAAATCAAAAAAAATATTTCCTTCTAAATTACTTGAATAAGAGAGAATGTCAGTAAAAAAATCGTGTAAGAGACCTAGCAAGGGGCTTAACCCTCAAACCAACCTTCTTTTATATTCCTTTCAGGCTAGATAAATAAATTTAAACCAGGTCTTTAAATTCAAAAATTCTTGCAAAGAAAATTTAAATTCAGCATAAATACAGAAGAAATCCCCCTTAGTGAATAAAAAGAAACAATCCAAAGATGACATTGTTGGATGAAGCATAATATTTTAAAATTTCCCACTAAAACAGACTTTACAGATAATCTAACTTTTCATTCCTCTTTCTCAAATGTAGAAAAACAAATCCGAAATTGGATTACTCGGTTCAATTACCCTTTTGATCAAACATTCGTCCAAGATTTTCATCTTTTTTACCTACTTGCTTCAAAGAAATTTCTTGACCACCGTAGTGCCTCACATCTCTCTAGCTTATTTTTATCTATTCATTTGATGCAGAAGTCCTTATCGCAAAAAATTGCATTTTCTCCTGATGAATTGCATGTAAAAATGCGTTGGCTGCCAAACCGATTACAATTCCCTTTTTCTACCCACCCAGTCTTTGGGTGCTTGGTGGGCTATAATGCATTAGATAAATATGAATTATTTGATGAAGAAAATCTTTGCTTAGCTTTTCAAAAGCAGTACCCTGATTTAAGGTTGGTTAAAGAATGTTTTTACCAACATTATCCTCAAAATAAAAATCTTAAAATCCATTACTTTGAGATTGAAAAAAAGGATGGTTCCAATTTTTCACTTTATCAACAAAAATTACTTAAAAATAATATTGAGGAAAGGGTGCGTAATAGCATCCAAAAATTATCACCTGCTACTTATATGCGACGTAATGACGAAGAAATTTATAAAACCATTTTGGTGTTAAGCAATGAAATTGGTTCTTTAGAAGATTTACCCCAAGTCTCTCTCAATTTGGACGACCAAACAGGCAAGGAAATTGTTTTTCAAATTGTATTGGTTCACCCTCTTCCTTTTCATAGCTTTTCTCTTAAAGATCATTTTGTTGAATGCACTTTTGTCCCAAAACGAGTGACGACTATCAGGCATTTGGACAATCATCCTATACAAGCCCATGTTTTCTCACTCCATCTTCCTCGCACATCAGTTTTTTTAAGGACCGATGGATCGTTGGATTTTAATTTAGCTCGACAAAAAGTTGTGTCTCTTCTTCAAGCTGCAATTGGATCGTTTCGAGATTATAATGGAGGCCTATTTTTAAAACAAAAAGAGCACCTAGAAAAATTTAAAGTAGGTTTCAAAGAAATAGACCAAGATGTATTGGAAAAATTCTTTTATTCCATTATTCCCCTTGAAAAGCAAGCTCTTTTGGATCAAGAAACATTGAAACAATTTTTTAATTTCTTCTTGGATCATCAAAAGAAAAAACTTGAAAAGGGTATCGATTTTTATTTTGTTCGTTCTCAAATTGGTGAAAATGCATATATTTTTGTAAAAGGTAATGAATTTTCTTTGGAGGATACAATTTCTGCATTTTTGAATGCTCACTGTTTTCATTCGCATGAAATTGCCTATAGCCTTTTGAATACCTTAGAGGGAATTTTCTTCACAGCCGTCCTATTAAATCCTTCAGAAAAAGAGATATTGTTTACCGAAAATTTAGATCAAAAGTTGAAAGACTGGCAAAAAAGAAAAAATGGGAAGAAAGTTTTAAAAATTGGCGTGGAATACATGCCCGTTTCTTTGGACCCACGTATTGGGGTTGATAATGCATCAGCGGATACTTTATGTTTACTTTTTGAAGGTTTAATGCGTTTTGATGAAAAAGAGCAAGTTGTCAATGGAGCTGCTCAATCGATCGAAATCTCTGCTGATGCCAAACAATACATTTTCAAATTAAGACAATCTTTTTGGAATGATGGAAGTCCTGTAACTGCCCAAGATTTTGAATATTCATGGAAAAAGGTCCTCTCACCAGATTACAAAGCTTCATTTGCTGAGATATTTTATCCAATAAAAAATGCAATGGAAGCTAAGCAAGGGAAGATCTCACTTGGAAGTATTGGAATTAAAAGCATCAATGATCGAACTTTAGTGGTGGAGCTTGAACACCCAACTCCTTATTTTTTGCAATTGACTGCACTTACCATCTTCTCACCTATACATCGCGCCGTCGATCAAAAAAGACCCCAGTGGCCTTATGAATGCGAATCTAATTATCCTTGTAATGGTCCCTTTCAATTAAAAATTAACCAGCCTTATCAGGGTTTCCAACTAATTAGAAACCCTTTTTATTGGGATGCTAATTATGCTAATTGGGACCAAATCAATTTAATCCGCATAATTCCTTCTCAAGCCCTTCAAGCATTTCAGAATGATGAAGTAGATTGGGTCGGCAACCCATTTGGAGCTTTTCATTCGAATTTTATTACTAATCAGATTGGAAAAGAATTTGTTTTTCCAAATACTGGGGTGTGCTGGCAAGTTTTCAATACGACATGCGCTCCCTTTCATCATCCTAAATTAAGAGAAGCCTTTAGTTATGCCATTGATCGAGAGAGTATTGTTTCAAATGTATTTGTTCCTTTGAAACCTGCTTATTCACCACTTTTACATCGACATACTAACCCAAATTCAGAAACACAATTTCCTGCATTTGATCCTGAAAGGGCACAACAACTATTTCAAGAAGCATTGATGGAATTAAATTATTCGATTGAAGATTTTCAACCCCTAACACTCATCTACAATGAAGGGGAGATTCGGGATAACATAGCTAATTGCATAAAAATGCAGTTTAGGGAAACCTTAGGCTTACAATGTGAATTGGCATCACTTCCCTGGAATAAATTTTATAATCAGATGAACTCAGGAAATTTTCAATTAGGTTTATACAATTGGAGTCCTTGCGTAAATGATGCTTTATATACTTTTAATTATTTCCGTTTTGGTTCCCTAAATATTACCCAATGGGAAAATCCCGACTATCAAAATTTTTTACACCTAAGCGAACAACAAATCAACCCTTTTCAACGTTCTTCATATCTTATAAAGGCTGAGCAGCTTTTACGTAAAGAAATGCCTATTATTCCTATTGTCTATCAGCCAGCTTTAGGACTAATCAAAAATAATTTAAAGGTAATTCATAACCATTCAAATAATATCAATGTAGCTAAATCATATAGGGAAAATTTTTAAATTTTTTTAAAAAAAAGAGTAAAAAAACTAAATGAATACATTTCAAAAGAATTAATGTACTTCAAAAAACTACAGCTCTTTTATTCAACTATTGATCTAATTTTAAGTTTGAAGATTAGCCACCTCCTGAACCTCCTCCTCCTCCAGTTCCAGTTTCACAAAGGGGTATTTCAAGATCAATTATATTCTTAGTTACTCTATTAAAATCCACGTCATATAAGCTGTCTTCTGTATTATTAGCTTTTGATGAAAATTTAGAAAAAAATTTTCCTTTTTCTAATTTCACTTCTAATGAATTTTCTTTTCTTGGAATAGTTCCTTTTAAAACATGATTTTTTGTTTTTTTGTCCTTTTGTTCTACTTGAAAAAGATTAAATTGAGGTATAGCTCCTTTAATTTCCATAAAACACTCCTTTTATTTCTGCGAGAAAACAAGAAAGAATTTTTACTTCTATTAATCAATTAAGTCAATATTTTTTTGAACACGTGGCCAATTCATTTTCATTTATTCAAATTCTTGGTTAGTCAAGTTTTTTTTTAGAAAAGAAAAGGTTAATCAGGGAATTTATGGAAGAGGCATCCCCTTGTTAGCGAGCCTTATCTCTAAATTGTCAACTGTAAATTATTTCTCTTATTTAGGGGGGAAGATATATTAGTTAAAAAACAATGTTTGAGAATAGCAATTTAACTTGGATCATTTTAGAGCTTTTTCCAAAAAATTGAATCGCTCGGTCAATATAATTCCAGCAATGCAAGGGATCATGTGCAATTCCAAGCACCTGCTAATACCATTTATCAAAAATAACTTTTAGTTCTTGCCCATTCTCTTGTACACAATTGACGCACCGCTCCAGCCTTTGAAGTAAAGGCGTTCCAAGCTTCACAACAAATATCTAGAATATGTTCGTAC
>JACDAQ010000016.1 GCA_013695355.1 Candidatus Protochlamydia sp. | reverse complement strand
GCCTCGGGCTTGAAAAATAACTTTGAGGGTAATATTAATCAATATGACCCTCAAAGTTATTTATTCAATCGCGAGAGCTTTCACGCTAGCCGAAAGGGCAAAAAAACTCCAAACTCAGGTTAATATTAAATCGATTGCATTTAGTTGAAAAGATTAAAAAAGGAAAAAACTGATGAAAGCCAACTTATTCAAATTTTTTACCACTGCTATTTTATTTTCTGGAAGTTTTAATGCTACTGCAGAGGAACTTGAAATTTCAAAGTTAACTGTCAAGGGCGAAGGGGCGCTTTACAAGCCTGCTGATCAGATGGAGCTAAACATAGCGGTTGTAACGCAAAATATTGATTCAAAATTAGCTGTCAAAACTAATAATGAGAAAATGGAACTAGTCATCAGCCGGCTGAATAAAGTGGGGTTGACAGCTAAGGAAATTCAAACCGGCCAATTCATGGTCCAGCCAATTTATCATTATCCAGGGCCCAAAGAAGAACAGGCAGGCCCAACTATCACGCATTATGAAACGACCAATACCTTGCAAATTAAAACAAAGCAGCTTGATCTGATTGAAAAAATTATCGGGGCGGCTGTGGAATCAGGGGCTAACAGGCTGGATCAAATTGTCTTCAATTTAAGCGATCCCCAGCTTTTTCGAAATGAAGTAATCCATTTAGCAGCCAAACATGCCATGGAGGATGCCAATTCGTTAGCTCATGCGGCCCAGGTGAAACTGGTGCGTGTATTGTCATTGGACCTTGACCCAAATCAAACCCATTACCCTGTCCCTCGAATGATGATGGCGAGCAAGGCAGAAAGCATGGGTTCTTTTGATGCGCCAATTGAAGCGGGGCAGGTAGAAATGAAAGCATCGGTCAATATGACTTTTGAAATTGCCCCTATTTATTGAAATTTGGCAACTGAAAAAAATATTTTGTTATATGTGGGAAAGTAAAAATTTTATCTAATGTAATATATTAAAAGTATTAAAAGCCGCTCCCTGCCAATCCCAAAGAGCGAAAAAACTCCAAACTCAGGTTACTACTGACATTCAACACAAAGGCACAAAGATACAAAGATACAAAGAAGATTTTTTATTTTCCTTTGTGCCTTTGCGCCTTAGTGTCTTTGTGTTTGATTTAATCCTGCAGCTTCCTGTTCTATATTTGAAGATTATGAAGTTTTTTCTGTAATAAAATCGCGCGCCCTTTGTAAAGCTTCCTTTAATTTATGCGGAGCTTTCCCTCCACCCTGCGCCGATTGCTGTTTGCCTCCGCCGCTTCCATCGACTATTGGCATGATGGCTTTAATAATTTCCAAAGCTGACATTCCCTGCTTCACCCAGCTATCGCTGACTTTGACCATGACTTGGCATTTATCGGGTAAGGTAGTGCCTAAGACAATGACGCCATCAGGAAATTTTTCTGCTAGTAAGTCCATGCTAATTTTTAATTCCTCAATTGAAAAGGGAACCTCGGCTACAACGGTTGTCACAGAACCATTGATTTCTGCCTGCGAGGCCACATTATCCAATGAAATGGCCAGCTGAGTTTTACGGACCTCTTTCAGTTCTTGCGCCGAGGTTTTATTTTCTTCGATTAATTTTTCCAATTTTTCCTGAATCAAATTTGCAGGAACTTTCAATGTTTCTGCGAGTCTTAATAAGAGGTCTTCATTTTGACGGTGAATTTGTTCAGCATCGGCCCCCGTCACCGCCTCAATCCGGCGTATCCCTGCCGCGATGCTGTTTTCCCTGACGATCCGAAAGAGTCCTATATTGCCGACAGCTCCCGTATGTGTTCCTCCGCAGAGTTCTTTTGAGTAATCAATGTCGACGACACGGACGGCCGAGCCATATTTATCTCCAAAGAACTGCTTAATATCATCCCTTTTTTGAGCCTCTTCATATTTGATCTCATACTGATTGACTGGAGAATTTTCTCTGATCTTAAGATTGACAAGATCCTCAATCAGACGAATCTCATCCAATGTAAGGGCTTTATGATGGCTAAAATCAAAACGGAGCCTTTGCTCATCGACTACCGAACCAGCCTGTTTAATATGCTCACCTAAAATGCGATGCAGAGCCCAGTGCAAGAGATGGGTGGCAGTATGGTTATTGGCAATTTTTTGACGCCTTTCACGATCAATGGCAGCCGTTAATATTTCGCCAGGGCGTAAAATTCCCTTTTCTAATTTCCCTTTATGGGCGATCAGCCCTTTATATGGTGAAACGCAGTCAGTTACCCGAAACGATTGGGTTATACCCTCTAAAGTTCCGATATCTCCCATTTGCCCTCCCATTTCTGCATAAAAAGGGGTTTCGGTCAATATGACCAGGCCTTCTTCGCCTTCTTCCATTTGATCGGTAAAAGCTCCTTCAACAACAAGCCCGATAATCCTACCCTCGGCCGAAGCATGTGTGTACCCCAAAAACTTTGTCTCACCATGCTCTCTAATAAAGTCTGCAAAGACATTTTCCCCTGCAATTTGATGCACGGATTTGTGGACCTTGCGCGATCGCTCCTTCGCTTCTTCTTCAAGTTGCTTATAGCGTATATCGTCCACTTTCAGTTCGGTATCCTTGGCTATCAATAATATTTCCTCGAGGGGCAGGCCATAGGTGTCTTTTAATTTGAAAGCTTCATCGCCCGAGATGATTTTCGTTCCAGAATGGGCCTTTTCGATGATCTGGTTAAGAATATTCCCTCCTTTTTTTAAGGTGCGGATAAAAGATTCCTCTTCGATTGTCAATATCTCGGCGATGCGGTCCTGCCCTTTAACGAGTTCTGGATAATCGCTTCCCATCGAAGTAACAAGTTCGGGCAGGATGTTTTTCAAAAAAGGTTTTTCTAAACCAAGGCTTCTACCGTAGCGGACGGCGCGTCGCAACACCTTTCTTAGAACATATCCGCGGTCCACGTTGCCGGGCTGTACTCCATCCGCAATGGCAAAACTCAAACAGCGCAAGTGATCGGCGATCACCCGAAATGCAGCTGAACTGTGATTGTGCATGACATAAGGAATGCCAGAAATCGATTCAATCCGGCCAATCAGTCCGCGAAGCACATCTGTTTCAAAAATTGATTCGGCACCCATTTTTAAGCTTAATACCCTTTCTAGACCAGCTCCTGTATCAATTGAGGGTTTAGGCAAGGGGCTCTGTAATCCTGAGGCCTGCCTGTTATATTGCATGAAAACAAGATTCCAAAATTCAAAAAAGCGCTCTCCTGATGTGTCTTCAATAGGTTTTCTGGCGTTCCCAAACTCAGCTCCTTTATCGAATAAAAGCTCAGAGCAGGGGCCGCAGGGGCCTGTATCTCCCATGGCCCAAAAATTGTCTTTTTCATCAAAGCGGGTGATCCTTTCAGGAGGCACATACTTGGTCCACATCTCGAATGCTTCATCATCTTCACGGAAAACTGTGGGCCAGATGCGTTCAGGGTCGAAGCCAAACACAGTCGTAGAAACTTCCCAGGCGAACTGAATGGCTTCTTCTTTAAAATAATCCCCAAAAGAAAAATTACCGAGCATTTCAAAAAAGGTCAGGTGGCGGCTTGTATGCCCCACATTTTCAAGATCATTATGCTTACCTCCCACCCGGATGCATTTCTGGCTGGTTGCAGCCCGGGAATAGTCACGATGAGCATTGCCAAGAAAAACATCTTTAAATTGGTTCATTCCTGCATTAATAAAGAGAAGGGTCGGATCGTCATGCGGGAAAACAGGGGAGGAGGAGATGATGGCGTGCTGTTTTTTTTTTAAATATTCAAGGAATTGACGCCGAAGCGTTTGAGTAAGCATAAGAGTGGCCTTTAAATGGGTAAAATACTGCTGTTTACCGCATTTTATATGGATCAATCCTAAAATTCAACAGACAAGATTAGCATGATAAATTCGATGAATAAGATGGACAGGATCACTTCACAGCAGTCGCTAATAAAGAAAGCGAAATTTGTCAATTTTTTAAGATTATCCCCCAACTTTCAACGCTTTCGTGCTTTTTACCAAGTCCCACACATCTTTATATTATGCGCAAATTGCTTTATTTCTTGCGGCATTTTCAAATTGAAGCTAAATTAATTGAATAATTACCTAAATTTAACGACGGTCAACCTATGAACACTTCTCCAAATTCTGATTTTAAATCGGATGATTTTAACCAAAAAAAAAGTACGATGGACCCAGACTTAAAGCAAATGCTGATTAAAATCGCCAATACTATTCGTGGCCTTTCGATGGATGCCGTCCAAAAAGCCGATTCAGGGCATCCCGGACTTCCTATGGGCTGTGCGGAATTGGGCGCCTATTTATATGGCTATTTCCTAAAACAAAATCCTAAAGATCCTAAATGGCTGAATAGGGATCGTTTTATATTGTCTGCCGGCCACGGGTCGATGCTTCTTTATTCGTGTTTGTATTTGTCAGGCTATAAGGTGACTTTGGATGACATTAAAAATTTTCGGCAGCTCCATTCTCCTACGCCAGGTCATCCTGAATCATTCATGACAGACGGCGTTGAGACAACAACGGGACCCCTTGGGCAAGGGGTGGGAAATGCTGTAGGTCAAGCCCTTGGGTTGAAATTGCTTGCTGCAAAATTCAATACTGAAGGCAGTGATATTTTTTCGAACAAGGTCTTTGTGTTAATGGGTGATGGGTGCGTGATGGAAGGAATTTCATCTGAAGTTTCTTCTCTTGCTGGACATCTTAAGCTTAATAATCTGGTTGCAATCTATGATGCCAATCAGGTGACATTGGATGGCCCCTTAGCGGAATCTGCCTCTGAAGATACAAAGGCTAGGTACAGGTCTTACGGTTGGGATGTTTACGAAATTGACGGGAATGATTTGGACGCCATTCATGCCATTTTTTCACAGGTCCGGGAGCGGCAGGAACGGCCTTGCCTGATTGTCGCCCACACTATTATAGGAAAAGGGGCTCCAAATAAAGCAGGTACTTACAAAGCGCATGGGGCTCCATTGGGTCCTGAAGAAATTAAGGCCGCCAAAGAAGCCCTAGGGATCCCCCAAGAGGAGTTTTATGTTCCTCAGGCCGTCATGACTTATTTTCAAAATAGGCAGACAGAGGATGCACAGGAAGAGCAGAAATGGCGGAAGCTATTTGAGGGATGGTCGAGGGAAAATCCTGAGCTTTTAAAAGAGCTTGAAGCCATGCAGAAAAATCAATTGCCTTCGGACCTTGAACAAAATTTAAGAGAGCTACAGATTAAAGCCCCCATCTCAGGACGAAAAGCTTCGCAGGAAGCGGTTAACTTTTTGGCAGATCTTTTGCCTCAACTTTATGGGGGGTCGGCTGATCTTTCAACGTCTGATATGACAACATTAAAAAAATTCCCATTAGTGGGCCCTGGACAATTTAAGGGGAGGAATATTAAATATGGCGTCAGAGAATTTGGTATGGCGACGATGGCGACAGGGCTCTATCAGACAGGCATGATTATCCCTTTTATAGGGACTTTTTTAACTTTTTCTGATTATATGCGAAATGCGATTCGGTTAGCGGCATTGCAGCGAGCCCATGTCATTTACCAGTTCACTCATGATTCTATTTTTTTAGGAGAAGATGGGCCTACGCATCAGCCTGTTGAACATTATGCCGCTCTAAGAGCTATCCCACAATTGCAGGTCATACGTCCAGCCGATACTAACGAAGTTAAAATGGCCTGGATAGCCGCTCTTCAGTACAAAGGCCCAACTGCCTTGATCTTATCGCGCCAAAATCTGCCTGATAGAGAGGAAACGAATGTTTCTTACGCCGAAGGAATGGGGAGGGGAGCGTATATTGTCCAAAAGGAAAAAGAAAAGGCTGATTTTACTCTGATTGCTACAGGATCGGAGCTTAGTCTGGCCATGAATGCAGCTGAGGCCCTCGGAAAGCTTGGTAAGCAGGTCCGCGTGATATCGATGCCATGCTGGGAAATTTTCGAGGATCAGAACGAGGAGTATAAAGAAAGCGTTTTTGGAGGCGATATAGGCAAGCGCGTCAGCATTGAAGCAGGCGTAGATCTGGGCTGGCATAAGTACATAGGAAGGGAGGGGATCGCTATTTGCATTGAGCCTTTCGGAGCCTCTGCTCCGGCAAGTGTTTTGGCAAAGGAGTATGGATTTACTGTTGAAGATATTCTTGACCGGATTTTATAAGCATGGTAATGCATCCCCTTATTAATGACCGGTTCATCAAGGCTCTCAAATGTCAAAATGAATCGCGTCCACCAATCTGGCTGATGAGGCAGGCAGGGCGCCATTTGGCCTCTTACCGGGCCTTGCGGCAAAAGTATGGCTTTCTTGAGATGTGCCATCAACCCGAGCTGATCGCTGAAGTTTCCTTGCTTCCCGTCAAAGCTTATGAACTGGATGCCGCCATTTTATTTTCAGATATTTTGATCATTCCAGAGGCCTTAGGCGTGGGCTTGCGTTTTGAAGATAAAACCGGTCCCATCATTGCGAGGCCTTTGGTCGATGCCGAAGATGTAAAAAAATTACCTGGACCTTCCGAACTTCCTTTTCATTTTGTCAAAGAAGGCATTCAATGCTTAAAACCCTCTCTTACGATTCCTTTGATTGGATTTTGCGGCGCACCTTTTACTGTCGCTAGTTATATGATCGAGGGGAGGACAAGCCGTGATTTTAAAAAAACAAAAAAATGGATGTTAAATGACCCTGAAGGGTTCCATTTGCTTTTGCACAAAATTGCCGATTGGTCGGTTGCCTATCTTAATTTACAAATTGAAGCAGGTGTTGATGCACTTCAAATTTTTGATTCATGGGCAAATGCTTTAGCCCATCGGCAATTTAGGGAGTTTTCACTCTATTATCAGGAATACATTTTAAAAAGACTCAAAAAAAATATTCCGGTCATTTTGTTTTGCCGAGGTTCTTCGGTGTTTGCCCCCCAGCTTGCCGAAATTCAACCTGCTGCCATTGGCCTCGACTGGAATTGCAGCCTGCCTCACATGCGTAGAATAATTCCGGCAACAGTAGCTTTACAAGGTAACCTAGACCCTGATCTATTATATGCTCCTTTAGCCAAAATTAAAGAAGAGGCAAATTATTTACTGGATGAAATGGAAGGGGATAAAAGTTTCATTTTTAACCTTGGGCATGGCATTTTTCCAGATGTAACAGAAGAGGCAGTGAGGACCCTGATTGATTGCGTTAGGGAGCGGGATTAGTGCATGTCGTCATTTTAGGCGCCGGCATCAGCGGTCTGGCTACAGCATGGTTTATAAAGAAGCATTGTGGTTCCAAAGCTAAAATCACGTTAATTGAAAAAAGTTCGCGCATCGGAGGCTGGATTCAAACAGTCCAGGTGGGGGATTTTCTTTTCGAGCAAGGGCCCAGAAGCTGCCGAACCAAAGGTTCGGGGCGTGAAATGCTCACACTTATTGAAGAGCTGGGAATAGGTGATCAATTGATCGGAGCCCATCCTGCTTCCCGGCGACGTTTTATTTATCGCAAAGGATGCCTTCAAGAGCTCCCGCAAAATCCTCTTGGCATTTTGTTCAAACCAGCGATGCAAGGATGGGCAGGAGCGCTTTGGCGAGATTGGACTGCTTCCAAATCCAAAGAGGAAGATGAAAGTGTCGAAGCTTTTTTTAACCGCCGTTTAGGGAAAAATTGGTGCAGCCGCCTAGCTGATCCTTTCATGTCGGGCATTTATGCAGGGGACATCCGAAAACTATCCATGCGAAGCTGTCTTCCCTTATTGTGGAGTTGGGAAAGGGAATATGGCTCTTTATTGAAAGGGGCGTGGAAGCAACCAAAGAAAAAAACCGCCTCTACTGCCTTTGTCAGAAAGTGGGAGAGAGAATCATTATTTTCATTCAAAAGGGGAATGCAAGCACTCACCGAGGCTTTAGGTTCTCACCTCAATGATGAAATAAACCTTTCTTTAGAACCAATAAGCATTGATTGCAGAAGAGAGGGGGTAATTATCCGCTTGGCTGGAGGGAAGGAATTGATGGCCGATCATCTCATATCAACCCTACCCGCGCCAACTTTTGCAGCCTTGGCCGCACCGTTTAATGACATTTTGTCGCAGGGATTGAATGCCCTGCCATACGCAACTGTAAACGTAGTCAATTTAGGCTATCGCCAGTCTGTCCTCAAAAAAGAGGGCTTTGGCTATCTTATTCCCTCAGAAGAAAAAGATTCCATTTTAGGATGCGTTTGGGACTCTTCAGTGTTCCCGCAGCAAAACTTCCGTCGTGAAGAAACCCGTTTGACTGTGATGATAGGAGGGACGCGCAATTCTGCTGAACAGTCTATTGATAAAAATGGACTTGAAATTGCCTTAGAGGCCTTGGGACGGCATTTAGGAATTTCAGCTATTCCAGATGCTGTTCAAATCAAACTGGCAAAACACGCCATTCCACAGTACACAGTGGGACACTGGGCCTGGTGTGAAATGATTCAAAAGCAGCTGAGCAATCTGCCAAGATTGACCTTAGCGGGAAGTGCTTTTAATGGAGTTTCTGTTAATGATTGTGTGGCGCATAGTGCTCTGTCTGCACTACAAGTTCGACCTTATTTTGATCGTTAGAAGTTTTACCTGTAGTGATCAATTCTTTCAATCGGCCAAAAAAACTTGAAGGGGGAGATGTATTAAGGTGACAATAGGGGGATTGAGCGTCTGAGGTTGAACTGAGGATTAAAGGAAGATGGGACCCCAGCCAATTCCCTTTGCGACCTGTATATTCCTGAAAAACTGCAATTTTTTCGTCTGTTGCGCAATCAGGCCCTATAATTTCCTTATATTTAAAAGCAATAAAAGCATATTTTTCAAAATAAGATTGATCCTCAAGAATGCCGCGCATGACAGAGCTGCCATTATTGAGATTATAAATAGCATTGATCGTATTAAAAAAAATTTTCGAATTCTGTTCATTAAGATCTAAAATTTTTAAATCATTGAATTTTTTTTTGCCACCGCAAAGAATGTAAATATTTTTTTCAGTTAGCCTCTTTTCCCTTATTGGCGTTAGCTTCTCTTCCGCGATATTCTCCTGAATTTTCAAAACTTGTTGAAGGTCTAATTGCTCGAGTGCTTCTCGTGCAGATTTATTAAACTGGCTAAATGCTTCCAACAAGGTTTTTGCCATGCCCGCCTCTCCATTCAACACTTTTTGAAAGAGGATTTTAATTTTTGGATCCCATTCTTCTTTAGCTAGGCTATTTTTTTTAATTTCGTGTTCAATATCCATCTTTTCATTTATCCAAGGAATCCCTTCCATCATCAAGCTCTTTTGATAAAGACCAATTTTTAGATCTGTTTCATTCTGAAGCTTTTTATAAAATTCATCTCGGGAATTTTTATTTATATAACAACCTTGCATTTGATCTGCTGGAATATAATTACATATAATATTTTTAACATCTTCAGGCAGCTTTTTAAAAATTCCTAAGGAAGAAAATGAAACATTGTAATTCATAAATAGCTCGTTAGTTTGTTGTTATATAAAATATATCAAATACGTAATTTAATGTAAATAAATTATATTAACTTATTTATAAACCATTAGATTAGGGGAATAGATTCGTGTACGCATGACTGCCGTTTTTTTGCTTTCATAGAATAGGTTAGAATTAAAATATTGAGGACCGCCAAAGCCGTCCAATACCATCCCAGGCTTGAAACCATGCCGGTCTTTTTATAAATCCATAATGATAAGGCAACTGTCGGGCCCCCAAAAATCTGAGAGCCGAGAGCATAGCCAAAAGAGAGGATTGTAAAACGATGGGCGGCTGGGACCAAATTTTGAGCCCACGCATGAAAAGGAGCGCAAAAAATAACTCCAAAAGTAACCAGGCAGATTCGTATGAATAGAATACTTCCAAAAGAGGCTTGCGGCAATAAATTAAGTAAGGGTATGGCAGTCATTCCAATACCGACAGATGCGCCCAGCATGACTTTTTCCCTTGAAATTTTTGAAGAAAGGTAGCCAAATACAGGAAGCAAGCAAAAATCAAAAATAAGAAGCATCGTATTTAGGCGGATCATTTGATTTTTGGTATAAGGGGTGACAAGAGGAATAAATCCATTCATTAAAACAAGGGCAATTGAATAATTCGCATAGCTAAAGCCCGAGCCAATCGCAATTAAGAATAAGGCTTTACGATAATTAAAAAAAATTTTGAATTGATCTGAAAGAGGGGCAAAAGGTTTGATTTGGGCTTTATAACCTGAGTTTTGGGTTTCTCTCCTCGATAATAAGGGAATCTCGCGCCCTATCTTCGCCCTTTCGCTCTTCAAGCATATCGATTTGATATTCTTTTCAGAGCGAAAGGACAAATCTAAGGCACGATATCCCTTACTTTCAACCCAAAACTCAGGTTTATAAGAAAGAAATGAATTTTGTCCCCTGATAATAAATCCGAAAAGAGCAGTGATGCATCCAAATAAATAGAGCAGCCTCCAACCCCATTCAATGGCATTAAAGCCGCCAAGTAATGAAACTCCGGCGGAAGCTAAAATAATTCCGCCAATCGTTGATGCACTGTACAGACTGCTTAACATGTCATGCTTCTTTTCTTCGGAATTTTCTAGAAGGTATATTGCTCCACCCATGGCTTCGCCCGCAGCAAAAAAATTTTGCACCATACGTCCCAAGCAAAATATGAGGGGGGCGATCATTCCGGCTTGACTGTAAGTGGGGCTTAAGGCAATGCATCCCGTTACTAGGGACATTCCCGCTAAAGTAAAAAAGAGGGCCCGCTGCCGCCCATAATTATCTCCAATATAGCCAAATACGAAAGCACCAAGAGGGCGTGCAAGCATCCCAAAAGGGATGATGGCATACATTAAAATAAGACCGGTTATTTGGTCTGCTTGTGGGAAAATAAGGGGAGCTAGAAAAGGAGCCAGGAATGCATAAAGAGTGGTATCGTAGTGCTCAAAGAAATTGCCAAGGCAAGTACTCCATAACAAACGACTAAAAGATAAAGTGGTTTTTGACATTTCTAGAAAGG
The DNA here is from genome assembly GCA_013695355.1 of Candidatus Protochlamydia sp. Classification (GTDB taxonomy): domain Bacteria; phylum Chlamydiota; class Chlamydiia; order Chlamydiales; family Parachlamydiaceae; genus Protochlamydia. Next base: position 166,487 of record JACDAQ010000016.1, on the reverse strand, counting down.
TTAAAAATTAGTAATTTTAATGATAAATGCCATTATTTAAAATAATATTAGTTAAAGATCATTAATATCAAGCTTTAATACAATTTTTATAGCTTAGCAAAATGAACCATTTATATGATTATATGCTCGCAGAAAGAGGTAGTCTTGGATAACCTGTCTAATTATCGACGTGGCGAGCGTTTTTTTTTGCAAAAAATGGGGGCGACCTCTACATTTGAGAAAAGGCACTTAAAAACCTAAAACTTGGACTTTGTATAATTTTAAACTCATCACGGAGATAAGTTTCTCCAGTTAAATGAATTCGTAGAGAATGGGGAAAACACCTCCTTCTAAATTCATTACGTTGAAGTTACCTTATGTATTTTAGAACCAAAATTATATGATAACGAGCTAATCCGATTTTTTTAACAAAGCGAGTTCGACATGTTTGATAAATTTACTAATCGTGCAAAACAAGTCATTAAGTTGGCAAAAAAAGAGGCTCAGCGCCTTAACCACAATTACTTGGGCACGGAACATGTCCTCTTAGGCCTCCTAAAATTAGGTCAAGGAGTAGCTGTCAATGTTTTACGCAATCTAAATATTGATTTTGAAACTGTACGCAGCGAGGTTGAAAAGCTTGTCGGATATGGCCCTGAAATTCAAGTTTATGGCGATCCGGCTTTGACGGGAAAAGTTAAAAAGGTCTTCGAATTTGCCAATGAAGAAGCTGCCAACCTTAATCACAACTACGTTGGAACCGAGCATTTATTGCTAGGACTTTTACGCCAGACAGACGGAGTTGCAGCGCAAGTTTTGGAAAATTTGAACGTTAATTTAAAGGAAGTACGTAAAGAAGTTTTAAAAGAACTCGAAACATTTAACCTTCAACTTCCTCCCATTACTGGCTCAAGTTTAAATCCTTCGGGTCAAAATCCGGGCGGACAAAATAAGCCTCCGTACGATAAAGGCATGCAGCCGGGCACTAATGATAAAATGCCTGCCCTAAAAGCTTATGGTCATGATCTGACAGATATGTGCCGCGAGGGGAAAATGGATCCGGTCATCGGACGTAAAGAAGAGATTGAACGATTGATCCTGATCCTTTGCCGCCGCCGTAAAAACAATCCCGTCCTTGTTGGAGAAGCGGGAGTGGGTAAAACAGCAATTGTGGAAGGGCTTGCCCAAGCTATTGTGCGTGGAGACGTTCCCGATACACTGCGCAAGAAAAAATTGATCACATTGGATTTAGCTTTAATGATTGCCGGTACGAAATACCGCGGACAATTTGAAGAACGGATCAAAGCTGTTATGGACGAGATCAAAAAAAATGGAAATGTTCTGCTTTTTATAGATGAACTGCACACGATCGTCGGTGCGGGTGCTGCTGAGGGCGCTATTGATGCTTCTAATATATTGAAACCAGCCTTATCTCGCGGTGAACTGCAGTGCATCGGAGCTACCACCATAGATGAATACCGCAAGCATATCGAAAAAGATGCTGCTCTTGAACGGCGCTTCCAAAAAATTATGATCGCGCCACCTACAGTTGAAGAAACTATTGAAATTCTATTTGGTCTAAAGCCAGAATATGAAAAGCATCATAAGGTCATTTTCACTAATCAAGCAATTAATGCCGCCGCCATTTTATCTGACCGTTACATCCATGGCCGCTTTCTGCCTGATAAGGCGATCGACCTGATCGATGAGGCTGGAGCAAAAATGCGAATCTCAATGATGAATCAGCCTCAGGATATCAGCAAATTCGAGGCTGAAATAGAAACGACCCGCATTGCTAAAGAAGAATCGATCAGCAAGCAGGAATACGAAAAAGCTGCGAAATTGCGCGACCGTGAAAAAACTTTAAGGGAACAACTCCAGCAAATTCGGGCGGAATGGGAAATCAGCAAAGAAGAGCATGAAGTTATCGTTGAGGATGAAGATGTCGCCAGCGTGATCGCAAGACAGACAGGTATTCCATTGAATCGTCTGACCGAAGGTGAGCTTCAGAAAGTCCTTAAAATGGAAGAAATCCTCAAAGAAGGGATCATAGGGCAGGAAGATGCCATAAAAACGGTTTGCCGAGCCATCAGAAGAAGCCGTGCAGACATAAAAGACCCAAACCGCCCCATTGGCGCTTTCCTATTCCTTGGCCCCACGGGAGTGGGGAAAACACTTTTGGCCAGGCTTTTAGCCATTAACATGTTTGGCGGCGAAGATGCCTTGATTCAGGTGGATATGTCTGAATATATGGAAAAATTTGCAGTTAGTCGTATGACAGGATCGCCTCCTGGTTATGTAGGCCATGAGGAGGGAGGGCAGCTGACAGAGCAGGTGCGCCAGCGTCCTTATTCGGTTGTGCTTTTTGATGAAATTGAAAAAGCACATCCTGATGTGATGGACCTGCTTTTACAAATCTTAGAAGAAGGACGTTTGACTGATTCCTTTGGAAGGAAGGTTGATTTCCGGAATACAATTGTGATTATGACTTCCAATTTGGGAGCCGACCTGATAAAGAAAAGCACCGAGATTGGATTTGGTGCTTCGGAAGGTTCGTTGGATTATAACCACATCAAAGAAAAAATAGAAGGCGAGGTAAAAAAACGCTTTAAACCTGAATTTCTTAATCGTTTGAATGACGTCGTTATTTTCCATCCTCTAAATAGGGACAATCTTTTGCAAGTCATTACTTTAGAAATAAGTAAACTTCAAAAACGTTTAGGGCGGCGTGAAATGTTTATCGAACTCGATGAGACAGCCAAAGGTTTTCTGGTTGATAAAGGCTTCCAGGTTGAAATGGGAGCGAGGCCATTACGCCGGACGATAGAACAATATCTGGAAGATCCATTGGCGGAAAAAATGTTAATGTATCCGAACGAAGGGCGTCGCTGCCGTATAACAGTAGAAAATGGGGAAATTGTCTTTGTTGATGAAGAAGTATTTCCTCTGCATGCAAAGCCAAAAGCTCCCGCAGCTTCAAACTTATAAAGCCTCTGCAGGCGCTTGGAAAAATGCCAGCGCCTGCTCTTTCCATCTCAGAATAGGCAGGCATAACTTACCTTATGAATTCAAAGAATTTATTCTAGGTAACAGCTTCCACCTATTAACTCAGGTTATTAATAATCCGCATCATATAGGCTTGTTTTTAAGCCATGTACTTGTGACAAAGTAATTTAACGCGGAGGCAATAAGATGCAGAGACGCAGAGGGACAATTTTACATTAGCCCAAGGTAAAAAAAAATTCTCGCCGCGTCTCGCTTTTTGACTTAGTTAAATGTTTTTTAAATTATGAATTCATGATTTATTATCATATCTTTTTTGAGAAATCCATTTTCGAGTTCATTAGTACTAAAAACAAACAATTTAAGCTCAGCCTCCTTCAAGAAGAGGGCCTATTATCCGGAACAAGGCTTTCCCACTCTTTAACAAATGTTAAAAGCTCATCTTTGCCTGGTTTGGTCTGAAAAAAATCCAAACTGTCTGGATTGCTGCTCAAGTGGGCAATTTTAGCTAACAAATGTAAGTGACGCTTATCTTCACAAGCGAACAAGAAAAATAAGGTATGCACAGGCTTTCCGTCTAAAGCCCCATAATCCAGCGGCTTATCTAAAAAAACGACGACGATTGCATCATGATGCGCAAGCAAGGAATCTCGTGTATGGGGGACGGCAATACCATTATTTAAAGCAGTAGGCATCATATTTTCTCGATCTAAAAGAAGATCGGTCATGACTTCAGCATCAATATTCAAATGTTTAGCCATTTTTTTCATCGTGGCGCGAATAATTTCTTCCTTGGTAGACCCTAAAACATGATGAAGGACTTCGCCTTTATGAATGGCCCTAAATAAGCTGTATTGCTGAACTCCGCTGGTAGTGGCTATTTTTTTTGAAGGAGCAATAGAATCGTTCTTTTTTTGAGCAGTAAATGGAGAAGAGCCGTGGGTCATATCTAATTTATGGGAGATAACCCAGTTTTCAATTTCCGTCCGAGAAAAATAATAATGTTGATTAATCCGGTAAGTGGGGATTTTGCCATCAGAAATCCAACGTCTAATTGTTGATTCAGAGACATTTAAAAGATCAGCGACATCTCTAATTTTTAAATCCATTGCAACACTCTCTTATTAAAACAAACTTAAGTGACTTTTTCTTCGCCAGCCTAATAGGGCTAGCTGGGTTCAAAATAGATATTTAAACATTTTTTTAATTTTTATGCAAATCAATGTTATACCCAAGTGAATTCACTAGTCTAAATTATATTTTTTTAGAAATAAATAACATATTATATTTAAACTGTAATTTCTTTAGTTCAAAATTTGCTTTTTGCGATGGAATATACAGTTAAATTACAAAGCCAGGGAGCTATGAACGGCAGTTTTTTATATAGTTTATGAATTTTCCTGAATGATTGGATTCCAATAAAGCAGTGGCTGTTTTCAACCATGCGAAAAGCTAAATAAGAAAAAATAAAAGTAAAAATTTAAAAATATTTTTTTACAAATATTCCACACCTGGTTTGCAATAAAAAAAGGTATTTTGGTGCAGCAATGGGCATTATGTCTATTGAATTAAAAAAAAGACTATGACATAGGTTATTTGAACTGATGCATTGCTTGAAACAGTCTTACAAGGCATTTTTGAATGCGATTTTGGATAAAAACAGCCTGATTCTTATCCAAATTTTTATTTTTAAATGTTAGTCCTCTGTTACAAAAATTTTAATGATAAAAGTAGGTTAAAACTTTTGTAACAGAGGATTAGGGCTGCGCGCTTATGCAAAAGCCTTTGGTTTATTTAAAGAATTAACTTCAATTAACAAAGGAATTTATTATGAAAAAAATACTTACAACATGCTTGGGTTTAGTCATTGCAGCCGCTGCATTTGCCAGCCCATTAACAGCAAAATGTAAAGATGAAAATCAATGCGAAAATCGTTGCGAAAACCGCTGTGAAAATCGCTGCGATCGGCCTTTAGGAATAATTACAAATAATGATCTCGCAGGCACTTATCAGTTTAGCGGTTCAAGCAATAGCAGAGATGGTATTGGCTCACCTGCTTTACCTCAATCGCAAGCAGTGGTGGGACAGGCTATTATCAATGCTGATGGAACTGCACTTATTACATTTGTAGATTTAACAGCCATTATTAATGGTCAAATTGTACACATTCATAGAGAAAATGTTCTTGCGACTTATGCTCTTGGACCGATTAATGGCCAACTGACTATCCAACTTTTTAATTTTCCTGTACCAGGAGCCAACCCAGTTTTCACAGCTTCTGTAAAAACACATTGTGGCCAAGTCACCGGATTTAGTTTCTTAACTGCGCTTAATACTGTCCCAACAGGATTATTTACACTTGTTCAAGCTGAACGTATTAACTAACACTTACAACAAAAATAGCGTGCTGAAAGGCACGCTATTTTTTAAATTTCTAATCTTCGATAATTTGAGGGTTCTTTGAGAACCAAGAATATTCATCCAATTTTTCATTAAAATGAACAATTTCTTCAGAAAAATTTTGATATTCATTTAACAAATTTTGATTATCAACTCTATAAGTAGAATGAATTTTAAGCAAATCTTGCCTTATTTCAAGTTTTGTCCTGTTTTCAATGTCTTGCTCGATTGACTTGAGACTCATTATTGACTCACTCAAATGATGGCTCTTTAATAAATCAATGATCAAATTGATTTTTTTTAAAATTTTTCGATTTGACAGATCATCTGTAATTTTATCATGCAAATCAATAATCACTTCCTGAATCTTTTTTTCTGAATTTGTAATTTTTCGATATTTTTTATTTAATTCAAGATAATTGTTTTTGAATTGGTTATATTGCTCAGCGAATATTTTAAGCATAGGGGTTCTAGCATTTTGTCTTAATAATTTTTCTACATTACTTCTGGTATTTAAAAGTTCTTGTAAAGTTTTATAGAAATTTAAACGTGTTTTTATTTCTGATTTTAATGATTTTGATTTTCTTTTGAAGTCAGAAATATTAGTTTCTATGATCAAAGTTAGTGTGTCGATACTATCCAAACCTTCAATTTGATTGTTTTCAATCAAATTGATTTTATTATTGAATTTTATTGTACTCAACTCAATTTTTTTATTAAAATAATTAAAACTTTTTCTTTCTTTTATAATTGGATTTTTTAATAATTCATTTAGCTTATCTAAATGATCTTCTTTAAATTTTTTTATTCTATCGTTCATAAGTTTTAATTTGAGAGCATCCGCCTCAGGTCCAATGCCTTTGACTTTATCATCAGCTTTAGCCTTACTTAAAATGGCCTCAACAGCACTTTTAATTGTAGTCACAGCTAATATTCCAAGGGCTGTTTGTTTCCCTAAAAGAATGACGGTTTCAAGTAGGATGGAATAAATTGTTACAATAGCGAAAACAATGGCAGACTGTACTTTCTTAGGATCTTTAAAATGCTCGACAATTCTTTGATGTATAACTAAAAAACTGCTCGAGCTGCTTACAATTTTTTTTAATGCTTGCCAATCCTTTCGTAAAAAATTAAATGATTTTTTAAAAAAATTGACATTACTAATTATTATATTTTTTAAATCATTTATTTTTTCTTCATACAACCGGTATAAATTATTTTGATATTTTTCAAGTTGTTGTTCTTTTTGAGCTATTTGATTTTCAATGGAAAGTATTGCATCTATATCATTGTTATTTTTAAATTTAATTTGCAAATTTCAATATCAATTAATAGTTTAATGATTTTTTCTTTATATTTTCTATTGTTTGCCTCTAAACTTTCAAGCACATTATTTATTAAATTAATATCAATGTTGCTGTTTTTATCATTTCGTGTCTTTAGTTCTTCAATAGAAATTTTCATTGCATCGAGTATTTTTTGATAATTAACTATTAACCCATTGCGCATTTCAGTTATTTTTAAGTTATGTTTTTCAGACAATGCATCAGTTTTTCCCGATTCAATATCATATTTTCGAGCTAACTCATCAAATTTTTTTTCTTTCTTTAGTAATAATATTTCATTTTTATTTTTTATTAAAACTTTAAGTTTGTTATTAAATATATATATTTCTCTTAATGAATCAATTTTTTCGTCAATTATCGATTTTTCCTTAAATTCATCATTCATAGGTATTGAGATTTTTACAGCATCTTCAAGAGCTGTAGTAATCTCATTTTTATTATTTTTTAGATGATTCCCTGCAATGTCTTCGAGTTTATTGATGTTCTCGTTTAAAAACTCACTAAAATTAAGTTGTTTTTTGTCATTATCTTCAAAAATTTGCAATTGTATTTCTGATTTTGTGCTTGTAATATTATTCATTAATTACCTCCGTTTTTATAATCAAATGACTTATAAACTTAATCTATTTTTAATTAAAAGTAAATATGAATTTTATAAATTTTTATTACATAAAGCGAATTAGAAACAGCAGTCATTAATTACTTGCTTTAATAAATTAAAGTTATTGATACTGTTATTTTGTTTTAAACAATAACTGCACAAATACTTTTTTAATATCTGTGCAGTTATTGAAAAATTAGAGGGGAGAGATGGTCTAGGTAAGTTTGCCTTCATTAAATGTGCGGGGTGATTTTAAAAGCCATATTTCGTCCAATTTAGTATTGAAAGTGACTACATGTTTAGCCAATTTCTCATATTCAAATAATAATTTATTGTTTTTAGCAGTGTAGTTAATATTAAATTCATTTAGATTTTGAACTATTTCTTTTTTTGTTTTTTTATCAATATTATTATTTAGTTTTATAAGTTCTTTAATAATTTTGCTTTCATTATTTCCCTTTATCAATGATTTAATCTCTTTAGAGATTTGCTGATGAGTTGATTCTGGTGAAATATTATTCGATAACTTTAATATATTTTCTTGAATTTTTTGTTCGGAAAACATATTTGTATATCCTTCATTCAAATCAACATATTTATTTCTTAGCAAAGGATATATATTTGCAAATTCTTGCGGCATAGGAGTCGAAAGGGCTTGTCGCAAAGATTTATCAATTGAATATTTGCACTCAGAAACCTTTTGAATTGTCGAACAAAAATTAATTCGATCTTTTATTTTTGATCTTAACGTTTTAGATTTTACATTGAAATCAATGATAATATTTTCAATCTTTTGGGCAAGGGCGGTTATATTTTGTGGATCATCAGCTTGTTGAGCGAAAGTTAATTTCAATTGTTTTGATAATGAGTCTATGTTATTTCGATTAATTTTATTATATTTTTCAACATCATTTTTATAATACTTTAATGTAGAATCTTTTAACAATTCATTTAATTTATTTAATTCTTTTTCTTTAAATTTTTTTACCCTTTCATTCATAAGTTTAAGTTTATCAGACTCTGCTTCAGGCCCTATCCCCCTCGCTTTATCCTCGGCCTTTGCTTTATCCGTATAAGCGTCTAAAGCAACAGTCAGGGTAGTGGTGGCCAAAGATCCAATTGCAGTGCTTCTTCCAAATTGAACTGCTGAATCAAGCAAAATAGCATAGATTGATACAATAGCAAATGACATAATCGATTGAACTTTTTTTGGATCTCTAAAATGTTCGATGACTCTTTCATGAATGACAAAAAAGCTACTTGACCCCTCTATTATATTCATTAATGCTTGCCAATCTTTACGCAAAAAATTTAAATTTCTTTTTAGAAAGTTACCTTCATCAATTAATAATTCATTACATTTTTGTATTCCATCTTTATAAGTATTATAAAGATTTTGTTGTATTTTTGCTATTTTCTCTTCTTTTCTGGCAATGCTTTTTTTAAATGAATAACTATCAGTATCTTTTTGTGCTTTTTCATTTAAAATTTCTATATCTTCAGATAATGCATTAATTTTTCCTATATCTTTATTAGTTCTTTTTTCAATAGATCCTACTAATTGAATAATTTGATTAATATCTATATTGCTATTTTCTCCGATATAAGCAGAAAGATCATTTATAGAGGTTTTTAAGTTATTAAGCAATTCCTGATATTGTGCTATTAATTGATTTTCAATTTTATTAATTTTTGAATTTATTTTTACAATTTTATAATCATCTTTATTTACTGCTATCATTTGTTTTTTCTTCAATAAAACTTGTAAACTTGTGTTCGAGATAAACAGTTCATTTAGTACATCTATATTTTTATCAAGAACAGAATTAGGAAGATGTTCATTTTGAGATTTAAACGAATTTTTGGCAATGCCGTTAAAAAATGAAGTAATTACTTTACCATTATTCTTTAAGTTTTCTGCAACAAATTTCTCCGTTGAATGATATGTTCCTTTTAGCTTCTCACTAACATTGATATCTTTAGGTTGGTCGGTTTTAATAGCCTCAGTTTTAATAGCAAGGGGTATATATTGCATTTCATTAAAGGAATTAATACTTGATTTATTCATGCTTCCACCTTTTTTATAAAAATAATTTTATTATATAATAATCATAGCATTTATTTTAATTAAAATAAAGATTAATTTATTAATGTATTTAATTAAATAGTTTTTGGTAGAAGTTTAACTTATTAACTGAAAGGAAATGATTAGGTAAACAAAGCAATCATTTTCTCTGGATCTTGTAGAGTCAAGAGTTTTTTGCGCTTTGATTCATCCTTGATCGTTTGTGTAAGGCTGGAAAGAAGCTGCAAGTATTCGGTCTGTTTATCATCCGGGCCGCCGATCATAAAGATAAGGCGAACGGGAGCTCCATCAAGGGCGTTCCATTCAACGGGCTTAGGAAGGACTCCAATTGCAACAAAAAAATCATCGTATGAAGGAAGTTTAGCATGGGGAATGGCGACTCCCATTCCAATGCCAGTTGATACTATTTTTTCTCGTTCAATAATGGCATTGTAAAACAGCTCTTTGTTTTTTAATTTTCCATTTTTAAAAATAAGCTCGACAAGTTTTTGTAAAGCTTCATCCCTATTTGAGGCATCTAAAAAAGCAACTAACTGGGGATCCATATAATGAGAAATAGCCATATTTGCACACTTCCTTATCCTGTATGGCCGAATCCACCTGTGCCACGTTGGGTTAGGGCTAATTCCGGTGATAGCACAAAATTAGCACGAAAAACTGGTGCTAAGATCAATTGAGCAATTCTCATTCCAGGTGTGATGACAAAATTTTCGCGTCCATGGTTGATCAATATAATTTTTATTTCACCTCTGTAATCAGCATCTATGGTTCCTGGAGTGTTAAGGACAGTGACCTGGTGATTAACGGCTAGTCCGCTGCGCGGGCGTACCTGTATTTCATATCCCTGTGGTATTGCGACACGCATGCCGGTAGGGACAAGCACAGAATGGCCTGGAAGGACCTGCAAGGGTTCCTTAAGGAAAGCTTTTACGTCGGCGCCAGCAGCTCCCGTAGTCATATAAAAAGGCAATAGCTCTTCATCCTCGATCATTGTAGGAATATCTAAAATTAAGTCTTGCATTAATCAGGCTCTCTAATATTTTATTTTTTATTGTTTTTTTTTGAGGCTGTTCTTTCCTCATCCGCTTCATTCCCTTTAAAAAAGTCTAAAAGTTCGGCTAGTTTTGGTTTTAATTCATGCCGGTTAACAATGCAGTCTACCATTCCATGCTTTAATAAAAATTCAGATTTTTGTGCCCCTGGAGGGAGTTGTTGGCCTATGGTTTGTTCAATGACGCGAGGGCCGGCAAAGCAAATTAGGGCATTTGGCTCAGCTATTATAATATCCCCCAAAGAAGCAAAAGAAGCGGTCACGCCTCCTGTCGTAGGATTGGTCAAAACTGAAATATAGGGAATAGCTGCTTCATGTAATTTGGCCAAGGCTGCTGAAGTTTTTGCCATTTGCATTAAAGATAAAATAGACTCCTGCATGCGCGCGCCTCCAGAAGTAGACACAATAATTAAGGGAAGCTTTTCTTGCAAGGCATGTTCAATCAAACGTGTCAGGCGCTCCCCCACGACTGATCCCATGGACCCACCCATAAAGCTAAAATCCAAAACGGCAAGAGTAATAGGATGATTGTTTAAAAGACAAGTGCCAACAGTGACTGCTTCATTGCTCCCTGATTTTTCTTGGGCGTTTGCCAAACGCTCTGGATAGGCTTCAGTATCAAAAAAATTTAATGTATCGACCGGCTGCAGGTTATTAAATAAGGCATCAAAGGTATCCCCATCGCTCAAACTTTTGATCCGCTCTTCGGTTGAAAGGCGATAATGGTAATTGCATTTTGGACAGCAATTGCTATTTTGCTCTAGTTCATTGGCATGAATGAGCTCATTGCAATGCGTACACTTTAGCCAGCCGCTAAATCCATCTTTCTTTGTGGTTTGAATTTTAATTTTGGGTTTGTCCCGAGAGAATAGTCCCATTGAAGCACTGAGCCTTATTATTATTATCTGTTGTGCGCGAAACACCTAGAAAAGCGCTTCGCGCAATTTAATACCCGATTGAACTCAAATCTCAATTGAGAATTCACCTGGCTATTTGTACCATTCATTTTGCCAGATTGTAATGTAATGTGAAAGCAATTATTTCCCTTGGACGTTTTGATAACGCTCGGCAACATTTTTCCAGTTGACAATGCTCCAAATTGATTTAACATAATCTGCACGTACATTTTTATATTGAAGATAGTAAGCGTGCTCCCATACATCAATTCCAAGCAACGGAACTAAACCTTTAGTAGAGAGGGGATCCTGATTTTCGCACGTCGCAACGGCAAGCTGATGTTTAGCCTTATCATAGCCAAGCCAAGCCCATCCTGAACCCTGAACCGCTACAGCTTTTGCGCTTATCTGATCGATGAGGAGTTGCAGAGAGCCAAATTCCTGTTTAATAGCTTCAGCTAAAAGACCTTCTGGGGGTTTGCCGCCCTCTTTATCGACAGGAGACAGGTTGGTCCAAAAAATTGAATGGTTCACATCCCCGCCCCCATTGAATTTAATTGCGGACTGAAGAGCGATCATGGCTCCCAAATCCTTTTTTTTCTCGGCCTCGGCATACTGTTCGAGCGCTTTATTCAAATTATTAACATAAGTTTGATGGTGCTTGGTGTAATGCAGGGTCATAATTTCTGCGCTGATGGTAGGTTCTAACGCATTAAAGTCATAGGGCAGGGGAGGAAGTTGATAAGTTTGCTGCTGGGGTTCCTGGTTCATAAGTAGCTCCTTTTTTTGAGATTTTTTTTCGATCACACTATATATAAATTTCGCTTTAAATAAATAAAAATCGACCAATTTAACGATGATATATCACGGAAAGTAACTTTAGAGATCATTTTTTATTTTTTAGAACTGCCTAAATTGTTTTACTTACAATTGAAAAAATTCTAGCAAACTTTTTTTAAAACTGTGGCGTTAGACAATTTTATGACAAGATTGGCAGGATCGTTGGCACGGCAGGATGGTGTAGGATAATAGCATTACGGTTATTGACAACACTTTTAGTATTTTTTTATTTTGCTATTTTGCCCATCTTGCAGCTCAAGCCTATCCTGCTTATCCTGTTATTCTTAAATAAATCAAGCTTTGGTTTATGGTAATTGATGCCTATGTGTTCTACCCAACTCTCTGTTTCTAAAATCGAATCGGCTTTGTGTCACAGGTCCGATGCAAGCATAGATTTTCTCATCCGGAAATCGCCCAAAATTATTAAAAAAAGCGTCTACAGTAGAAGGGCTTGTGAAAATGATCTCATCAAAAGATGCTACATTGAGATCAGGAGGGCAGCAGGATACCGTATCATAAAGCTGGCATGCATGAAAAGGAGCACCGCTTTGCTCAAGATAGGTTTGCAGTACTGGCCTAGCCTGAGAGGAATGAGGCCAAAAGAAGAAGGTTTGATATAAAGAAATTTTTTTTAGCTCTTCTACTACTCCTTCCGCCGTTTCAGTTTTCGCAATTATGGCTGGACAAATGCCTGAACTTTTTAATTGGGCGGCTGTCCCTCTTCCCACTGCAATATGGATTTTAGCGCTCCATGCTTCTTTTTTTAGACCAAAATCATACATATGTTTTTCTAAAATTAAGACAGTGCTTCTAGAAGTGATAATGATGTGGGTGTAGGCGGAAAAGTTTTGTAAAGCTTGCTGCACACACGGGTCGCTTAGTGGCCGTGGGACGATACGAATGAGGGGAATATGGGTAATACTGCCCCGTGCTTGAAAGTGCGAGGGATCAAGGCCCGTGTATAAAATTTGCTTAACCATTGCAATGCAAGCAGGCAAATAAATTCGCCATTTCCTTATCCCCTTGCCGTGCTAAAACTGCGAGGCGCCCCTGCCCCTCTGTTGTCGATCCCGGAAGGCGCACCCGATTGAGGTGCGTCAGCCCTAAGCGGATCAGTGCAGCTTCGGCAACGACTACTCCGTCGGCTTCTCCTGTGGTCAATTTGGCCAGCCGCTTCTCAATCGTACCTCTTAAATCGCAAAAAGTGAGGTCCGATCTGAGCTGTTTGACCGTTTCTTCCCGTCTTAAAGAGGATGTGGCAATGCAGGCAGTTGAAGGGAGACTAAACAGATCCTCTCCATCGCGCAAGACCAGCACATCTGCAGGGTCCACCCCTTTGGTCAGGCAAATAAGGGCTATGCCATTAGGCAAAGGGGAGGGAAGGTCTTTGGCCGAGTGGATCCCAAGGCGGCATTTACCTGAAAGGAGTGCCTCATCTATTTCCTTAGTAAAAAAATTTGTTTTATCTAGTGTTCTTAAAGAGGTAGATTGGTCAAGATCTCCGGTGGAAGAAAAATAATGCTCTTCAAATGAAACGGATGGATGGAAACTTCGTAAATCTCTCAGAATTTCCTGCACTTGCGCGCGCGAAAGGGGGGAGGTGCGGGCGCCAATGGCAATTGGATTTTTATTCAAGCAAAGCACTGATCGCCTCTTCAACGTATTCTACGCCTTTGATAACAATTTTTTGACGGATTTCTTCCGAAATGCCGTTGACATTTCTTTTGGGAATGATGCATTGTTTAAAGCCCATGTGGATGGCTTCTTTAAGGCGGCTTTCAATGCGAGGGACGCTTCTTACCTCTCCGCCAAGCCCTACTTCCCCGACGATAATTGTTTCAGGATCAATGACGCGGCAGCGCATAGAAGAGGCAGAGGCTAGGAGCAGTCCTAAGTCTATGGCCGGCTCCGTAATACGTAGACCCCCCGCAACTGAGACAAAAACATCGCATTTATGCATCTGATATCCCATTCTTTTCTCTAAAACGGCCAGCAGGAGGGCAAGCCTATTTTGGTCAAGTCCGGTGCAGCGGCGCGAGGGGGTGCTGAAAACCGTTTCGGTTACGAGCGCCTGAACTTCAATTAAAATGGGGCGCGAGCCTTCCAAAGTTGGAATGATAACTGATCCAATATTTTCTTTTCGCCGCTCTTCCAAAAATATTTCAGAAGGATTTGGAACTTCGACAAGGCCAGATTGCTTCATTTGAAAAACGGCTATTTCATCTGTCGGGCCGAAACGATTTTTGACGACCCGAATCATTCGGTAATGATGCTGTTTGTCTCCTTCAAAATAAAGGACTGTGTCAACAAGATGCTCCAGCACCCTGGGCCCGGCTATTTCTCCAGACTTCGTAACATGTCCGATTAAGAAAATAGAGATTCCGCGGCCTTTGGCCAAATGCATAAATTCCGTCGTTGTTTCGCGCACTTGGGAAACGGAGCCGGGGGCAGAGGTAATTTCACTTTTATAGACAATTTGAATGGAATCAACGATCAAAATATCGGGATTCAGCTGGTCGATTTGGGCTTTAATCAGTGAAAAATTCGTTTCACAAAGTAAATATAAGTTGTCTGTTTGTATTCCTAAGCGATGCGCTCGCAAGGAAGTCTGGTCAACAGATTCTTCTCCGCAAATGTAAAGTACGATCAAGCCTTGTTTTGCGAGAGAATAAGACAATTGCAGCAATAAAGTAGATTTACCAATACCAGGATCGCCGCCGACCAACGTTAAAGAGCCAGGAACCAGACCTCCACCAAGCAGACGGTCGCACTCATTGATATGGGTTAGAATACGTGGGAGTTCGTTAAGCCTGATTTCTTTCAGTTTAACAGGGCGGTTTGGAGTTAGGGTTTGGGCTTCAAATCGGCGCGGAAGAGCGGGTAGTTCGAGCTCCTCCTGAAAAGTATTCCATTTAGTACAGGCAGGGCATTGTCCCAGCCATTTAAGCTGTTTATGACCGCAGTCTGAACAATACCAAACACTCTTTTGCTTGACCATAAGGTTTTTTTGATTGTTGAAATTTAGTTACAAAGCTGGCGGAATAAAGCGGGCTAATGCATCAGCAGCAGCAGCTTGCTGCGCTTCTTTTTTTGAAGCTCCAATTCCTTGTCCTAATTCCTTTTGATTCACACAAACGGAAATTTTAAACATTTTGCTGTGATCAGGACCCGATTCCTGCAAAACCTGATAAATTGGAGTTTGCTGATAATTTTTCTGGCAATAATCTTGTAAAAGCGCTTTCCAATTATGCAACGGAGTTTCAAGGGTGCTTTCTATTTGTTTTGAAAATTTATTAAAGAGAAAATTTCTGGCCGCTTCAATTCCGCCATCTAAAAAAATAGCTCCAATAATTGCTTCAAATAAATCTGCCAAGATGGTCTCGCGCCCTCGGCCATCATTCATGCGCTCGCCTCGGCCTAATAGAAGGTAACTGCTAATGTCTAAAGCCTGAATATAATTGACGCATGAGCTGGCTTCTACAAGCCTTGACCGTAAATACGACAATTGACCTTCGGAAGTATAGGGAAAATGGCAGTAAAGATAATCGGAGACCAACATTCCAAGAACAGAATCGCCTAAAAATTCCAAGCGTTCATTGTGCTCGGTGACTCCCCTGTTTTCATTGACAAAAGAACAATGCACAAAAGCAAGCGCAAGTAAAGAGCGGTTTTTAAATACGTAGCCAAGCTTAGCTTCTATGTTTGAAGCATGTTGTAGCAATTGTTCTATTTGATTCATGCAAACTAGTCTATGCAACAATCTATTTTTTTGCTAGTCTATTATCTCCTCTGAATTCCAAACTTAGAACAGGTTCTAGATAAATATAACTATCTTTTGCATAGCATGAGAGTATGGAACCAAATAAAGTGATTAATATAGCTTTTCCCTTCTAACCTCTCAAAATATTAAACCCCAAGGAATTATGAAATTTGCTATTGCCAAGGAACATAGGGATTTCTTTCACAAAAAAGGGATGATTGAATTTGAAGAATTTCTTGCTTCGGATCAATTGGCACTTTTTAATCAGTGTGTAGATGAGGCTCTTTCCAACAGGTTGGGTAAGCAGCAAGAGAATTTAAAATTGCAGCTTTCAGAAGCTCTTTACTTAGAAGGAAGAGACTTGTGGCGTTCGAATAAACAGTTGCACAAGCTTGTCACCCAACCTCGCTTTGCTGAAATTGCTTCTGAACTGATAGAAAAAAAACCACTTAGGTTAGGATACACCCAATTCTTCCCGTCTAATTTTGAAGTTCAATTTGATCGGGATTATAAGGGGATTTACCGCCATTTTATTCAGCAAACTATCGATCTTCAAAGTGTAAGCTGCCTTGAAAATGTTGCTTGCGGCCTGATGATTTGTTTAGGCAAGCCCGGCCAAGCTAAACTTGAAGCAGGTGTTAAAGAAAATGAGGAAGAAAAAGGTATTGATATTTTTCCGTGGCAGCCTGGCCAAGTAGTTTATTTTCAACCCGAAGTCCCGGTGGATTGGCAAAAACTATCCCGGCATTCAGGCTTTCGGTTCTTTTTGATTGTCTATACCGAAACCTACTCCCACTACCTTTTGAAGCCCGAGGATCCCCATACTCATTTTTTAAAGCATCAAGGTTATATCTTCAATGACAAGCTTGTCGATCGCCTACATCCCATTGTTTACCGATAGAACCAATGAATTGGAAAATTTTAGAATCAGGTCTTTTGCCGCCAGAAGCAATCATGCAAAAAGATCTTCGCTTGCTCAAAGCTCTCCACAAGGAAAGTTCCCCTTTGCTTCATTTTTATGAATGGGATTGTCCTTGTTTGACTTATGGGTATTTTACAAAACCTTCTGAATATTTAAATTTGGAGGCATTGGCCCGTTTTGGATTGAAAGCAGCCCGCCGTCCAACCGGAGGGGGAATTATTTTTCATACGACTGACCTTGCTTTTTCAGTATTCATTCCAGCGGCCCATCCTGAATTTTCAACGAATACACTTGATAATTATGCCCTGGTTAACCAAAGAGTGGCGAAAGCCATACAAGCTTTTACAAATAACCGCATTGCACCTGCGCTGCTGTTAAAGGCTAAAGAAGGTGGCGGAGGTTTTTGCATGGCAAATCCAACGCAATTCGACTTGGTCATAGAAGGTAAAAAAGTAGGTGGAGCGGCCCAAAGAAGGACAAAACAGGGACTTTTACATCAGGGAAGCATTTCTTTAGGTTTTCCTTCACTTGCCATGCTTGTGGCTGTTTTAAAAAACCATGCCCTAGTTTCATCTGAGATGGAAAAGCATTCTTATTGTTTACTTAAGGAGGGAGCTGAAAGTGACCTCAATGAAGCGCGCAAATGTATGAAAAATTTTATAAGCTATTTTGTTGCAAATGACGGATAGCTATTTTTCCAACGGCCCTGGCAACCAAGATCAAGGGGATTAGTGGGCATGCAATACTTAACAGCAATTTTATATAATAGTTGCGCCTTTCGCTTATGATATTTTTAGTGTAAGGAACAATAACGGATTCCATCACCTCCATTAAGCTGGCGATGGCCTCTCCATTCCATCCATAATCTCTTAGTAGTGAGGGGGTTTTTTCACAAAGGCTATTCAAACCAATAATTGGGAATAAAGCAAAATCAAATTTACCGTTAGAAATGGCTTCATCCGAAATTTCAATCAGTCCGCCATTAGGCTCGCCATCTATAAAACAGACCCGGTTTGTGCCGTCTGCTGCAAAACGAATGTTATTAAGATGGTTGTCTGACAAATGAGAATGTTTTATGACAACACAAATTTGCCTAATGATTTCTCTTAATTCTTCAGGATTTTCACGTGATAAGCGAATAAATTTTTCCTGACTGGCGCTTGGGCTTAAAAGAGATATTTTTTTAGAAATAACAATAAATTTTTTATGAGAAGGAATGTTCAGGGGAGTATCAGGCAGTCGAAAAAGGTATTCTTTGGCAGCCAAAACCCGGTCAAGATTAAAATGTCTGATGCATTTTCTTGCGCGCTTAAGCATCACTACCCTTAAAGGATTGAGCGGACTGTTCAATAATAAGGTTTTATTGAATCCTTGATACCATAATTCCAAGGGAAAAAGCCAGAAGGGGATATTTGGTGCAAAGATCCTTCGAACAATCATTCCATAGCGTCCATTCAAAAAGCCGTAAGAAAAATTTTGTTTTATCAACCAACCCTGCATTTCAGGGTCTTCCAATACAATACTTTTTGGGTCTTCCACTCCATTAAGAAGTGTAAACTGGCGGCCCACCAGTTCTCTCTCTTGGGGAAACAATTCACGTTGTTTCAAAACTTCTAATAATGATTTGTCCAAGCCGGTGATATGCCTGCTCAAGGTTCTCATAATCAGAGGGGTTAATTCAGGCTGGCGCTCATTTATTGAATAAGTAGGAAATACATTTTCTAAATCTATGCTAGAAGGATGGAAATAGGAGTGGTCCTGATAAAAGGATGAAAATTCTTTTGATGTAGCATCAATAAAATTTAACATTATAAAAAAAATCCAAATTTATTATTAAGTAAGAAATTACAATATAATAAATATTAAATAAAATCAATAAAAACTATTTAATAAAACACTCAGTTTGAAATTTGGAATGCGTCCAAACTTCTTAGCTAGCGTATCTTAAACAGCCTATTATCATATTATAGGGGCCTTTTTTAACCGATTAAAGGTTTAAGTTTAGAAAATAAATTTTTAACAAGTTTGCTTTTATCCTTAAAAAGTTTGCCAACTTTATTGTTCTACACGTTTAAAGATCGTTTCGCGTGGATGATCCCTTAAAAATGCATAATTTAAACATTTATAGGAAAGTCCAATTTTGCTAGGATATTGAAAAAATAAATCGGGAGTTATTTTGCATGCTTGACTTTTTTCGTCGATATCAGAAATATTTTTTTCTTGTGATCACAGTTATGATCATCATTTCTTTCTCTTTTTTTGGAACTTCGAATACTTTAGGTTCCAATAAATGGAGTGAACAAATAGCTTTTAAAGCTATTGATGGAAAAGACGTTACGAGATGGGATGTCGATGAAATGGCACGGTTCCTTGCCACCGACAATGAAGATAAACAATCTTACGGCGGAGCCTGGGGTCCCAATTTTCTTAATGACGGGGTCATTAGAAAAAATTTGCTTGAAACAGGCATGGCACAGCAGCTTGTTCAAGCTTACCAGTATGAGTTGCGGCCTGCATTTAACCAACGCACTGAAAAAGAAAGAAAATATTCTTTGTATACTCATCCACAGGCTAAATTTTTAAGTGTGCAAAATGTGTGGAATTATTTTGCCCCCGATATGATCGCCCATTTCGATATTTTGAAAAATACAGCAGAAGGGACAAACCCTGAAGCTTTTAATAGCCGTGTGAAGCTTTATTTAGCAGAAAAACAGTTTACTCCTTCAATGCTTAAACAGATGCTCCGCTATCAGGAAAAACAATACAACTGGCTGGCCGCTGATGAAAATTTGGACCGAATGGATCTGTCATTGTACGGATACCATACCTTAGAGGACTGGTTTAGCCCCGCTTTTACCCGTTTGGTTAGTGAGTTCATCATCAATACTGCACTTCTGGCCGAAGCTCAAGGCTATCAAGTTTCAAAGGCTGAGGCATTATCTGACCTTATTCGCCACGCGCAAATGAGCTATCAAGAAAATAAAAATAAACCCTCTATCGGGGTGGCTTCGCCGGAAGAGTATTTTGATGAGCAGCTTAGGATTTTGAATATGGATCAAAGTAAAGCTGTAAAAATATGGAGGCAAGTATTGTTGTTCCGGCGCTATTTTCAGGATGCAGGTTACTCAGCCCTGGTCGATACTCTACCCTATAAAAAATATAATGAATTCTCTCACGAAACAGTGACAGCTGATCTTTACCGGCTGCCTGCACCGCTTCGTTTAGCTAATTATGAGGCATTGCAAAAATTTCAGGCTTACTTGGATGCTGTCAGTGCGTCAAGAGATACATTAGGATTACCTAAAGTGTTTTTATCTTCATCAGAAGTCGCTCGTGTTAATCCGGATCTTGTGCAAAAGCGCTACTTGATTGAATTTTCCCAGGCTAGCCAAAAAAATTTACAGGCCCGGATCGGGATAAAGGAATTATGGAGCTGGGAAGTAGAAGATCAAAATTGGGAGCTACTGAAAAAGCAATTTCCCGAACTTGGAGTAAAGCAGGCAAATAACCGGGAGAAGCGCTATGAGGTTTTAGATAGTTTGGATGCTCTAACAAGGACTAAATTAGACACCTATGCTAAAGCTAAAATTGTCAAATCACATCCCGAATGGATTTCACAAAGCCTTGCTGCAGCCGAATCTGAAAAAATCTTATTAGGGTTGAGGGAAGAAGGGGGGAGTTTTCCTATCGGTGGAATGGACACAAAGGAAAAAAGAACCGCTTTTATAAAATCTCTTGATAATGCGAAAATTGGGGATCCGGCACATGTTCTTTATTCTTCAGATGATAAGGCCTATTACCGTATAGAGGTACTTGATAAAGGGGGAAAACCAGATATTCTTACTTTTGCTGAAGCTTTGGCTGATGGAACAATGGACCGAGTAAAAAATCGTATGTTGGAAAAGTATTATATCGCTCTGCGGGTGCAGAATCCATCAGACTATCAAAATGATAAACAGGAATGGAAACCTTTCAAAGATGTCCAGGAAAGTGTGGCTGATAATTATTTTAAAAACATATTGGATGCTTTGAAACCTATTCAGAAAGAGCTTGCAACAGAGCAGCATAGCAGCGAAAATAAAGACCAGGCTGCAACCTTGCGCTTCTACCCCCATATAAATACGATCAAGAATGAATTAGTTAAAAATCCGGAAAGTGAATCTCAATTTATTAGAAAAAATGGGGAAAAAGGATCGGAGAATTTGAGCCAACGCCCTCCCTTATCAGATCAGTGGCTGTTGGAAAAAACAACGGTTGCTGTGAAAAGACAGGAAAAGGAAGAAGGAATGGACTCAGCGGTTGCTTTTTCTTTACCGGTTGGAACTTGGAGTGCTTTGCATGCTCCTGCTAACGGAGATTTGGCTTTTTTTCAAGTCCTTGAGCGGGGAGTGGATACTGCCGGTCAGGAAATAGCCATTGCAGAGCAAACTAAAAGAGCTCAGGCTTTGTTATCTATCGAGGCCCAAAAAACATTAATGGAGCATGTATTGGAAAAAATTGAAGAGAAAAAAGCTATCTCGCTCGCCTTTCTTCAAACGCCGCAGGAAGATCCGGCACCTAAAGAAGACGTTTTTTTGTCTGACTTTTAACAGGGCAATGAATCAAGAGGTATAATTGTTTGAAAGCACCCCTTTTTCCTTAAGTCCGATTGAGTTTTTTGCAATTTCTTATGAATGCCGCTACCTGCCAAAAGCAGAGCGGCTTTCATGGGTCAGTGAATTGCCGAAGACCAGTGTTCTTTGCCATGAGTATAATTTTGCAAAAATGGCAATGGGCTGGCATGAAGAGGGGCTCTCCTTTCTTGTTCAAATCAATCAGCCTGCTGTGCGTTCGGTTTATCCGAATGTTTCAAAAGCAGACAGTGTTGAACTCTTTATTGATACAAGGGATGTCAAAACATCAGGATTCAATACACGATTTTGCCACCATTTTTTCTTTTTGCCTCAAACGGTTGAATCAACTTCATGCGGTGAATTGACCCACTTCAGAACGGAAGAGGAAAATCACCCTCTATGCGATCCTGGGGCCCTTCATTTGGAAGCGCTATTAAAAAAAGATTCTTATTTGATGCGAATTTTTATTCCTTCCCATTGCCTTTATGGCTATGATCCAGGCCAAATTTCCAGGCTTGGCTTTACCTATCGCATTAACCGCATAAGCGGGCCCTCACAACATTTTTCAGTAGTCTCCCAGGATTTTCAACTTGAACAGCAGCCTTCCTTATGGGCATCAATAAAGCTACTAAAATGAAAACCGCACTCTATTCCAGGCATATTGAATTAGGCGCAAAATTGGCCCCTTTCGGAGGCTGGGAAATGCCGATTCATTATCAGGGAACCGTGATAGAACATCGCACAGTGCGAGAAAACATGGGATTATTCGATGTATCGCATATGGGACAGATCCACGTCCATGGACATGACGCGGAGAAATTACTCGACTATTTGTCGGTTAATCGGATTTCGGGCAAGGGAGAGCATACTGCCACTTACACTGTCTGGTGTCGTGAAGATGGAACGTGCATCGATGATGTGATTGTCTATCGCCAAGATGCCTTTAATTTTTTTGTTATTGTAAATGCAGGCAACCGACAAAAAGATCTAACCCATCTAGAAGCCTATGCTCAGGGTTTCAGCGTGACGGTTAATGATAATTACAAAGGTCGCGGGATTATTGCCCTCCAAGGGCCACAGGCAGGAACTTTCCTTGAAAAGTTATATCCGGAAGCCGAAAGGCTTAAGCCCATGCAATGGATGGAATCAGGCTCTTTAATCATCTCCCGAACGGGTTATACGGGAGCGGGCGGCTTTGAAATTTACGGACCTGATGAGCAGATTATTATTTTATGGGACAGAATGATCAACGCGGGGATCCAGCCGATCGGTCTCGGAGCAAGGGATACTTTGCGATTGGAAATGGGCTTTGCACTTTACGGACATGAATTATCGGATCAAATTAAGGCCAATGAAAGTATTTCCGCCTGGACCATAAAATGGGAGAAAGAAGATTTCTTAGGTAAAAAGTCGTTAATTGAGTTAAAAGAAAGTTCATTGAAAAGGACGGCTTATGGAATTAAGCTTTTAGAGCCGGGTATCGCCCGCCAGGGCTTCCCTGTGTACAAAGAAGAAGTTCACATTGGTGAGGTGACTTCAGGCTCATTTTCTCCTACTCTCGATGGAGCAATCGGGTTGATTCTAGCCCACCCGCCATTAGTTTTGGGTGAATTAATTGATGTACAAATCCGGCAAAGCAGGTGCCGCGCCCAAGTGGTGCCCTTGCCCTTTATAAGGAAACATGCATGAAATTTACAGATTCGCACGAATGGACCGATCTAGAGAATTCTGGTGTCGTCCGCATAGGGATCACCCAATATGCTCAAAAGGAACTGGGAGACATCGTTTATGTTGAATTGCCCGCTCTTGGAAAAAATGTGAACGCCGGCCAGGAAATCGCTGTTCTTGAATCGACAAAAGCCGCTGCGGATGTTTACTCACCTGTAAGCGGTGAAATTGTAGAGGTAAATCAAAATCTTTCATCCACCCCAGAATTGATCAACCAGGCACCTCAAGAGCAGGGGTGGATTATAAAGATACGCCCCTCGAATCTTGCTGAACTTGACCTTTTGATGGACCTCACTGCTTACCAAGCGATGTTGAACGGGGCATAATATACCAAAAGAGGTCTAATGGACTTTATTTCAAATCGGCTTCCCCAAATCAAAGCCATGCTTTCAGAGATGGGCATTACCAATGTCGAAGAGCTTTTTAAAAGCATTCCTCCTACTTTGATCCTTCCTTCTCCTTTAACAGATGATGGAATGTCGGAATATGAAGGGATGCAGACGATGGAAAGCCTGGCGGCCCGCAATACTTTTTCTATCTTAGATAATTATCTGGGAGGGGGTGCTTATGACCACCATATTCCAGCCCTTATTCCTGCCATTTGCAGCAAATCAGAATTTCTCACCTCCTACACCCCCTATCAGGCCGAAGCTTCTCAAGGCATGCTTCAAATTATATTTGAATTCCAGTCCGCTATTTGTGCATTGACCGGAATGGATGCGGCCAATGCCTCTGTGTATGATGGGGCCTCTGCCTGTGCCGAAGCTTTATTAATGGCTTTAAGGTTTCAAAAGACCAGGCCCAAGGTGCTGGTGGCAGACTCCTTACATCCCCATTATAAAGGAGTGATCGAACAATACTTGAAAAATCAGCCTGGCAAAATTGAATGGATACCCTTCTTACAAGAAGGAGGAGCCATTAATCATAATGCCTTTGAAGAAAAACTAGATGAAGACACTGCTGCCGTGCTGATACAATCCCCCAATTTTTTCGGCATATTAGAAGATGTTAAAATAGTCTCACGCCTTGCTAAAGAAAAGGGTGCCGTGACTATACTTTGCGCGAATCCCATCTCCTATGGCTTGTTCATGTCTGCCGCTGAACAGGGAGTGGATATCGCTGTCGGAGATTGTCAGCCATTTGGGCTGACATTGGGATTTGGAGGTCCTTATGCCGGCTACATGGGCTGCCAGACAGAGCTATTGCGCCAGCTTCCCGGGCGAATTGTGGGAGAGACTGCCGATACAAAAGGAAAGCGGGGCTTTGTTTTGACCTTGCAGGCGCGCGAACAGCATATCCGCAGGGAGAAGGCAACCTCTAATATTTGTACCAATCAAGCTTTGGCAGCCTTGGCAAGCTTGATATCCATGCTATGGTATGGTAAGGAAGGTGCAAAGGCATTGGCTCTGACAAATTATCAAAGGGCCCATTACCTTAAATATCATTTATCCCTAGCTGGCGTACATGTCTGGGACCAATATCCGACATTTAATGAATTCGTAGCTGATTTCAGTCGGCCAATTGACGAAGTCGTGAATCATTTTAGAAAAGCCGGAATTGAGCCTGGAATTGAGCTTCGCCGCTACCATCCCCAATTTGAAAAAAGTTTGCTGATCGCAGTCACTGAAACCAAAAATCAGGCCAAATTAGACCGCTTTATTGAGGTGGCTAGGGAACTAAAAAAATAAGGAATTTGGATCTTGTAAAGAAATGCTTTTGAAAATATGATAACAAGTTCACAAAAATTTGAGCTTATTAAATGAATAAAATGCAAAATTTTATTGAAAAATATTTTGCCGCATTTCTTAAAGAATCGCGTATTAGAAATCCTTTTGTTGAATCTGAACAAGTTATAAAAATACCTCCTACTGCTGAAGAGCTTCAAAAATTAATCTCGTTTTTGCAAGAAAATCATCTAAATCCTGTCATAATCGGAACTTTAGCAGTTATGAAACATTTGGTTGTCACAACGGCTGATATTCAAAATCGAATTTATCGACCTATTCAGACAATTGATTTGCTAGTTTCTAAACTACCAAAACAACTTTTCAACGATTGGCATTTAGATAAAGAATCACTTCCAAGGCTTTGTTGGATTTCACCATCTAATGGATATGTTAAATTTTTTAATTTTAAAGAAGAATTTCCCTTAGATCTAGAGAACATAACAGAGTCATGCAAAGATCATGAATCAGCTCTGATGAATTGTCCAGTTCTAAATGTTGAAACTCTTTTTAGGATGAAGCTGAATTCAAAAAAGGAAAGAGATATTTTTGATCTTATGATGCTAACAAGAAAATTAGAAATTCCTCAGGACATAGATTTAAAATTATGGAATGATACTCAACGACAGAAGCTAGAATTTTTACGGCATTGGGCTAAAATAAGGTTAAGCGAAAAAAAATAGTTTTTTTGTGCTTTTTAAAATTTGGAGATTGCTAATGAAAGAAATTAAAAATTTTATTGGAAAATATCTTTTAGGATATCTAACTTAAAGCCATTCAAAGAAAAATGATGGGCCTAATGTTCCCCCTACTGAATCTGAAATTGAACAATTGATGATTTTTTTGCAGGAAAAGGGGGTGAACCCCGTTATTGTAGGATCAATGGCTCTGATTAAACATTTAAAGCCTACATATCAAGAACTTAATGATGATGAAATTCGATTAACCAACGATTTAGATCTATTTATTTCTCAAAATAACCTACCAAATCCTCCTATAGGATGGCGTCGTGATTTGGCTGCCTGTGGAGTTGTCTCCTGGATTGCTCCAAGTGGAGGGTATGTAGATTTTTTAATTGCAGGACATAGTTTTCCAGATAACACTAAAAATCCAAAAAAAATTGGAATAGACCCAGAGTCAGAAAAAATGGGATGTCCAACTGCTGATTTGGTTTCAATTTACCTTTTAAAGCTCAATTCATTTCGTGAAAAAGATTTATTTGATATTCTGGGGCTTGCCCGTAAATTAGGAATTCCAAAAGAAATTGAGAGAGTGCTTTTGAACAGTACGCAGAAAGATAATCTCGACATTGTAAAACTTTGGCTTTCTCATGATGGGATAGAAAAATCCCCATTTTGAAGATTTTTCATGAAAAGCTGTTTTATTCACGCACTGTCGCCTTACAGAAACCAAAATCAAGCCCAATTAGATCGCTTTATTGAGGTGGCAAAAGACCTATGACCAAAACTATTTTTGAAAAATCTCAAGCCGGGCAGCATGCTTATAGCCTACCTGCTAATGCTGAAGCATTTCAAGCTTTTCGCCCTGCCAAAGCTCTGCTCAGGCAGGCCCCGCTTCATTTACCAGAAATATCAGAAATTGATCTCACGCGCCATTTTACAGGTTTGGCCAAAAAAAATATGGGAATAGATACGAATTTTTACCCCCTGGGAAGCTGCACTATGAAGCTGAATCCCAGGATTAATGAATGGTGTGCAAACTTACCAGGATTTACCCGCACTCATCCGCTTGCACCCGATGAGACAGTCCAGGGGAATTTACAGGTTATTTTTGAATTGATTGAATTTTTATGCACCCTTTGCGGAATGAGGGGAGGCACTTTGGTTCCTAACGCAGGAGCGCAGGGGGAATTTACCGGGATTCAAATGATTGCTGCTTATCATCTGGACAAAGGGGACTTTGAGCGTACGGAAATACTTATCCCTGATAATGCGCATGGCACGAATCCAGCCACTGCCACCATGGGAGGGTATAAAACTGTTCCCATAAAGACCAATGCAAAAGGGGATCTGGACATCGGGCATTTAATGAGCCTGGTATCTCCTAAAACTGCGGGATTGATGCTGACAAACCCTAATACGCTTGGGTTGTTCAGTCCAGTAATTGAAGAGATAGCCCGCATTGTGCATGAGGCTGGAGGCTTTCTTTATTATGACGGGGCTAATTTAAATTCGATTTTAAATGTTGCAAGACCGGGCGAAATGGGATTTGATGTCATGCACATCAATTTACATAAGACATTTTCCACACCCCATGGAGGAGGAGGACCAGGTTCCGGACCTGTACTATGCAATGAGCGGTTAAGGCCTTATCTTCCCGTTCCCCAGGTTGAAAAAACAAACAAGGGTTACCAAATTATTTGGCAAAATTCTTCAAGCATTGGTCAAATGGCCGCTTTTCATGGGAATTTTTTAATTTATCTGAGAGCTTACCTATACGCCAAATTGCATGGCCATTATGGTTTGAGACGTATCGCAGAAATGGCTGTGCTGAATGCAAATTATTTAAAGCATAAGATCAGCCACCTGTTTACAATACCATTTGGAGAATTCTGTATGCATGAATTTGTAGTTCAGGCTGACAATTATTTAGATCAAGGCGTTCGCGCCTATGATATTGCCAAGCGTTTATTAGATTATGGCGTGCATGCCCCGACGGTCTACTTTCCATTGATCATTAAAGAGTGCATCTTGATCGAGCCTACTGAAAGCGAGTCAAAAGCCACCCTTGATTATTTTGTTGAGGTCTTGGAGAAAATAGTTGAGGAAATAAAAACCAATCCTGCTTTGGTCAAAGAGGCCCCTCATCTTCAGTCGGTGGCCCGTTTGGATGAAGTGCGGGCAGCCAAGCACCCCATCCTTAAAAGAAATTAATGCGGCTTAAAGCATATCCAAGTGGAGAATCAAAAAGAACTGGTGGAAAAAAATGATCGGGACCAGATCTCCAGAACTTAAATCATTCATAAACCCTTTGGCTAGAAATGAGGACCTTTTTCCCTTGGAAGGCAAGGCCAAGGTATAATATTTGACTTATCCCTCGATCCCTTAATTCTTGCTGGTAATTTTTGTCTTTGATTTGTTTGAGGGCTGAGGCTGCAGCAGAATCTAAATCCGTTTGTTCATAAGGGCTAATTTTCTTAAATTCCATAATAATGCCTAAGTCATTTGCATTTTTAGGAATCAACATGACATCATATCCCATAGCCGCTTTCCCGGTTCGACTTCACATCATAATTTTCTCGGAGGCCGAGTAACATTCCCAAAACAAAAGCATGATATACTTTTTCAGGCTCATCGGCAGCCACATCAAATACGCTTAAAGCGGACACTAAAAAATCTTGGAAGATCAACGAAAAAGTCTCGATATTTCCACAAACTAAACTGTCCAATAGCAAACGATATTTGGAAAGATGAATACTTTTTTCAAACACTCTAAAACCATCGATTTGTACAATTCGCCAACTTCTACATTGGGGATGCGTAATTGGCAGGGTTTTCCATAAACAGGAGTCGATGCAAGGGTTACATAGCCGCTAAATAACAACAGGGACCAGACAGCTGCCGGGCTATTATCAAGGGAGGTGAAAATGATGCCATCTTCTATTGTCTTTTCGACAATTCCATCTCTAAGCAATACCTCGATTTCCGATTTCAGGTCTTCGCCTCCTTTGGTAATCAACTGCTTCATGAGGCCATTATCACTCGTATTTACCCAATAAGGGTATAATCTCCCACCTTCGGAAATGCAGGTTAAAACGGACCATGGATTATATATACCTCCGCACGATCCAATGCGATAGCCGTTATACCATTCCCTAATTTCCGGAAGTTTGTTAGCAAGTTGATATTTTTCCAAAAGAATTTTTACTTCGGATTCTAAGAAACCAAATTTATCCTGAAATGACTCGTTCAGAATAGTCACCGACTTTAAGTTATTTAAACCTGAGAAAACACTTTCTTTAGCAATACGTAATATGCCGGTAAGGACCCCTCTTTCTAAGCAGCTGTTATCTTTAAGTCCTGCAGATAACCAATTACGAAGGAAAGAAATTAGCGTATCGTAGAATCCTCCTAGATAGGCTGAATGGGCAGGGGTATCATATTCGTCAATAAGAAGAATAGCTCGCTTGTTATAATAACGATGCAACCATTTCGTTAGTAAGTTTAGCGAGCATTCATAAAGGGCTTTATTTCCATTGACTTCCAAGATCAGCTGGAAACTTTTTTTTTCGGTGGGTGATAGGAAATCTCCTTCTAACAAATAGCGATGTCTTTCAAATTCTGATGCGATTATTTGACGAAATTTCTCAAACGTTTCTTCCCAGGATAAGCACTTAACATCTTTCAATGAGAGAAAAATCACTGGGTACTTCCCTTGCAATTGCCTGTATTTAGGCTCTTTCCAGATGTTCAAAGATGAAAATAAATGACTTGTAGCATTAGGGGACTTTTCGAAAAAATAACGCAGCATGGATAAATTAAGAGTCTTTCCAAAACGGCGTAAACGAGGAATGAGTGTGACCTGGGCACCTATCTCAATTAGCTCCTGGATAAAAAGTGTTTTATCAACATAGGCGTAACCGCCTTCAATTAATAATTTGAAATCGCTAATTCCTATAGGGAGCGGAGCAATCATATTAAAGACCTTAGGTTCTTCTTAAGGGAAAGTTTAAATCAAATACATGAAATTGTAAAGGTTCTGTACGTAAATGAAAGTTTTTTGAAAAATATTTTTCATTCTGGTGGAAACACTTTTATCTATAAAAACTATACATTTTGCCAATATTTATCCCCCGATATCAATTAGAAAAACAAATATTCTGGGTCTTTTGCAAACTGAGCGAGAAATCGTGAAATTCTTGTAAAAATTCTTTACAAATTATTTTAATTTAAATATAAAGTTCCTTTTTTAGGAGAATACTATGGAAAAAAGCAGGCAAATGATCAGTCATTTTTATGACATAACAATAGAAATGGAGCCTAAAAATAATTATTTATCTCATCTTTATGCAATTTATGGCCATCATACTGCCATGTTTAGCATAGAATCGGGTGAATTAATGGAAGGCACATTTCCAGAGAAAGAAAGTGATTTAGTAGCTGCATGGGTTCTTTTGCATCAACAAGAATTAAAAATGAATTGGGAAAGATCTTTGCAAGATAGTAATTACAGGATGAGTTCAATTTCTTCGCTTGTATAAACATTAATTTTTTAAAAAGAATATAATTCATGCAAGATAAAAAAGAACTGAAATTTTACCTTGATTTTGGGCTTACAATAGTAATGAAAGCACCCGATCATAGGCCTCCTCATGTACATGCATTTCAACAACGAGGGAAGGAAGATTTAATTATTATTGAAACTCAAAAGGTTCAAAACTCGCCTGGAAATCTTACTAGAAAGCAACTAAGGATCTGCCAACATTGGATTAGAGAAAACAAAGAAATTTTGATGCATAAATGGAATCAATTGGAAAGAATGGGACTAATTTCTATTTCAAGTTAAAAATAAATATAGGAAAATAGATGATTGATATTGTTAATTTAAAACAAATAAAAATTAAAATGGAGAAAGATAAAGAACTGACTCCTTTTGTATATGCATTTTATGAATCCTATGAGGCAACCTTTAGCATACGCACTGGCAATCGTATCAACGGTCAAATGCCACCCGAACAAATGAATGAAATAGAAACTTGGATAGTATTAAATCAAGAAAAGCTTCAAAATACATGGAATAAATTAGATATATAGAGAAAATTATGCAAAAGATCTGTGAATTTCAAGATATTCAAATGGCAATTGATTTTAATGAGAAAGCATTTCCCCAAGTTAGGGCTATTTATAGGGATGTTATGGGTATCTTTAGCATTGAATCTGGCAAACTTATAGATGTATTAAATGGTGAGATTGATGACTTTCCTGTTAGAGAAGAAAGGTTAGTTAACGCATGGATACAAATTCATAAAAGTGAACTTATTAGATGCTGGCAAGAGTTAGTAAAAGACAAGAATGTTAGTTTAAATGCTATTGCTCCTCTACAGTAAATTTTTAAAAATCACCATATCAACGATTGAAATAATTTTTAATCTATCCTTAATCGAGAAGCTTAATGAAAAAAATAAAAATTTGCTTTCCTTGAAAAGTAAGGCAAGTTAAAATTTAGCTAATGGTGTGGGTTCTCAAGAGACGAAAATTCTTTTTTTGTAAATTGTTTCCAATTATTTCTAATACCTTTCTTCAAAGCCATTACTTATGATAAATAACTATTTTCCAGCAAATTCTCCAAGTTTCAAAAATAACCTTTTTTATATTATTTAAACTGGTAATTTTCTTCTTACAGGATTGAAGTTTAAAAAAATTAAAATAGTTTTACTTTAGGTAATTTTAATAAAAAGCAGCATGGAAAGGTTATGATCTTTACCAAGAGGAATGGCGTGCATTCCTTATTTCTCCTCGCATAAAAGTTCTACCAACATAAGTAAGCTTACTATATTGAGATTCAACAAGTTTAATTGGGTTAATATATGCCTTTTAAGTAGTTTTATGTAGCTAAATTTTGAAAAAATTCACTCTTTTGTTCGGTCGTCATTCCTTGAAAGTTTATTTTTAGGCCGGTATTTTTTATTTTTAATAAATTATTTATAATATTGAGTTGAATCTTATAGCTGATAGCGTCATCCATTAATGAATTAGCATAGTGTTTTTTAGAAATAATTTTTATAATTTCAGGATAAATATCTATTCCAATGATATTTTTCGAAAGATGCTCAATCCCTTGTTGCATATCAGCAAAAATTTGTTTTTTATCGATGCCTACAAATTGTAGTTGTTGGTTAAAATTTAAAGATGGAGCTTGAAAAGCTGAGAGAGAAGGCTCTCCAGGTGTAACAGTGAAAAGAAGATTTTGAATCTTACAATCTTCATCATTGAATAAATAAGGCAGTAATACTTCTTCAGCCAGGGCATTCCAATAAATTTTAGTGTTTTTAAGTTTTGCATCTCCGGGTAATGCGTCATGCAGCTTTACTATATTATTATATAAATTAGTAAGGGATTGAACTCCAATTGTGGTACAGCCAAAGGGGGCCCATTTGGGGGGATGAGCAACCCGAATTTTTGTAAGCAAATCCAAAATTTCCTGCAAACTTTCGGTCGTGTGGAAACAACAGGAAAACCCAGCCGCAGTTAATTCAAAGGTATCAATGACATTACAAATTGTATTAAAAGTGGGAAGTGGCCCTAAGTCATTTCCTGTTCGCACTTTGCCATGAACGGATGCCTTTTCAATTGATAATTTAAAATTTTCAATTAAACATTTGGTATGGATCATATCTTTAGAATAGTTTAAATAATCGGGATCAATTTGAGCGGCCCTGCTGGCATACTCGCTAGCTTCTTCTAATTTTTGTAAATTTAAATACATCAATGAAACCTTGTGCAGAAGTTTGGCATTATTTGGTTGTATTATTAAAGCTTCGTGATGTTTTTTAATCGCTTCATCCAGCCTATTGAGTTGAAATAGGGCTTCTCCGGAATAAATAAAGGAATTGAAGGGATCAAGATTTACAAATGAGTCATTTTGATAGACATCTAAAAGATGTTGCCATGTTGGGGCACTATTTTTGCTGTCTTCTTCCTGCACGTTCTTAGCAATACCATATAATGCATCGATGTTTTGCGGATCGCTCTCTAAAATTTTTTTAAATTCAATTGTGGATTGGGTAAAGTTTCTTTGATCGTGCAAACTTCTTCCAGATTGGAGGAGTTCTTGAATAGATACCAAAGGGTTGTTTTGAGGTATATCGTTTGGTCGTTGTGGCTCTTGGTTGGGTTGCTGAGGCGTTTCTTGAATTAAGTGAGTGGGATTTTGTGGCACATTACTTGGCAAAGGATTAATCGGTTGCTGCCGCACAGGCCTGTTCATATAGCGGTAAATAGCCCATATAGCTGCTACGCCAACCAGCGCGGCTAAAGCTAAACTCACGATAGTTTTATCTAGAGAATTAAAAGCAGCTTTAATTGGAAGATATATTGTATTAGTAAGCTGGAGTGTAGAAATATTCATCATTTACTTTTTGTTATTGTTAATATTATTTGTTATATTATTAATTAAAGAAGATTTTTGGTCAATATTATTAATTTTTTTTATATGGTAGAATTCATTTGTTACTTTGAGGATTGAGTTTTTAGCTAGAGTGGCAAGAGATTTGTTAGTTGAAAGGGGGGGGAGCAGCACTGAACATCCAAACAATGATTATTAATTGCCATATTCCAGGAAATGTGCAATTTCTTCTTTTGTCTTTTTTCCTTTTGCGACTTCTACGACAAGGTTTTCATATTTTTTTTTATTGAAATTAAGGGGGATAGAATTAGCTTTTAAAAACAAAAGGGCTGCACCGAAACCAGTACGTTTATTTCCATCATTAAAAGCATGATTACAGACGATATGATATAAGTATGCTGCTGCTTTATCATAAATGGTGGGGTGCAAATCCTCGCCAAACATGGTACTTTTTGGAGTTTCGATAGCCGACATAAGTAGATTAATATCGCGAATGCCTGGCAAGCCTCCAAATTCTTTAAGAAAAGTATCATGCATAGCAATTACTTCTTCCACTGACAAATATTCTATCATCTTTTAGATAGGCTCCTTAACTCATCAGCGTATTCAGTCATGATTTCTTCAAGCAATGCATTAAATTTCTTTTTCTTTACATTTGCTTTTTTGCTTTTTTTTAATTCTGGCGCTGGAAGGTGCTCTATAATAAATTGCCTCATACTAATGCCTTCCTTAGCTGCCATCATTTTAATATAAATATGCTGTTCAACAGGAAAGTCTACAGTTAAGCGAACAGTTTGTTTTTCCACGGGTTCCATAATAATACCTCCATAGTATCCATATCTTATTTTGCCGTAAAAACATAAATAAGTCAATATGGGTTCAAATATAAATATTTGATCAGCATGCGCACAAAGTAGATAGCAAGGGACAGGGCAGCAAAAATAAACATTCCTAAATAAATAAATTCAGTCGGATGAGCATACAATAGATAAAAAAAGTTTAGGCCTTTTTGCATATCAATTACAAAGGCTGCTCCTAAGACAACAAAAAGATAAAATCCAAAAAAAACAAGACCAAGTCCTATCGTCATCCACATTTTTTCACGGAAATCCTTTATTAAAGGCCGAAGGTAGGACTTTTTTGTTTTGAGCATGCGAATAAAATAGAATAAGCTTTTAAAAGTCATCCCT
Source organism: Candidatus Protochlamydia sp. (assembly GCA_013695355.1). GTDB lineage: Bacteria > Chlamydiota > Chlamydiia > Chlamydiales > Parachlamydiaceae > Protochlamydia. The sequence continues at coordinate 132,263 of JACDAQ010000016.1, read as the reverse complement.
ATCACTATCATGGCAAGAAAAAACAATCCCATCCATTGTAAATATGTCATAGTGACTCCCTCAATATGGATTTATTTAAATCCTTTATAAATTATAAAAGTTTAATGCCCCCTTGAAAAAAAATCATTACAATAAATCATTATTTGGAACAGAATACGTTTTTTCAATCGGGTAAACTGAAAATGATGCCGTCCATGAGATACTGTCAGCTGCCAAAAATTTCGCTATTTCTTCAAGGCTCCCTCGGGGCCCTTTGTCTGTTCCTTTCAGGCTGCTGCCCGCCTGATCCGACCTGCAAAGGAGCTACTTCTCTATGCCCGCCCTATTTTTGGAATCCGCCCGATACCTATTTCCACTGTCCGTGTGATTATGATGTTGACCAGGATGAAGACCTGGCAAAAAGCCTTCAGTTGCTTCAACAGCATGATGTGGCGATTGCCAATCTGATCGATGTAGCTCTTTTAAATAACCCCTCCACTCAGATTACCTGGGCCAATGCCAGAGCTGCGGCTTTTTCAGTGGAAATTGCCAAAAGCGCCCTTTATCCTAGTATTGCCTTGGATGAAACTTTAACCTATTCAAAGACTTGGCTAGATGATGGCCCTCCGGATATTATCCCGCCTGCTGCAGCCACTGCCACACCTACCCCCAATCAATGCACTTCGCCCCATTTGCTCATTAACCAGCTTCGGCCAAATGTCAGTCGGCAGGTATTGAACCCCGCTCAAAATATCACAAATGCTATCGGTATGGCCAATACGGGCATTATAACGAACAATGGCATAATGCCTAATAATGGCCTTATAGCGAATACAGGGATTACACCTAATACAGGAATAACCCCCAATGTTTGCCCTATGCAGAATATTGATTTAACGACAAATGCATGCAATTCGCCTAATGGAGCTGTCACTCCTCTTGGCATCAGGCCAAATTCGGGTCTTTCGGGTAATGACAGCTTGTTGGAAACGACCACTTTGAATAGCGATCTTTCGATGTCCTATCTGCTACTGGATTTTGGCGGCAGGCGGGCCACGATCAATGCCGCAAAAGAAGCTTTATATAGTAGTAATTGGATCCATAATTGGCAAATTCAACAGGTAATTTTTTCCGTCCTGAATGCCTACTATTATTATATGGGATTAAGCGCTTTGATCGTAGCGCGCGAAAGCGACCTGAAAAATGCACAAACGAATTATGAATCGGCCCGCGATCTTTTCAATGCGGGAGTAAAAAATAAATTAGACGTCTTGCAAGCACAAACAGACCTAATCAATATTGAATTAAATATAGTTGATTTGCAAGGGCAGCAACAAGTGGCCTACGGCCAATTGGCAAATACTATGGGGCTCCCTTCTCAAACACACTTTCATGTTCCTCCCATTCCGGAAAACTTGCCGGTCGATGTTGTCATCGCAAATGTAGATCAATTAATCGCTCAAGCTAAACGTCAAAGGCCAGATCTGGCAGCTGCTTACGCACTGCATGATCAAAGAAAAGAAGAGGTCATCATTGCGCGTTCCTCCGGCCTTCCCACCTTGCAAGCCTTTGTGGATGTACAAGAAAATATGATCTTCAACGAATCTAGTTTGAATAGTCATACCCTTTCAGCAAGCCTTGTTTTAAGCGCACCTCTATTTGACGGCTTTCTCTATATGAATCGTGAAAGGCGGGCCAAAGAAATTTTGCGTGGGGCTTGTGCCAATATCAGGCAGGTTGAACTAAATATTACTTTTGATGTCATTACCAGTTACTCAAATTTTCAGGCGGCGGTAAAAAGCTTGAAATACAGCGATGAATATTTAAAATATAGTGAAGAGGCCTATGAAGCTGCCTTGGCCATCTATCGGGAAGGAATTGCAACGATTTTGGATTTGCTCAATGCCCAAAGAGCTTTGGCCAATGCAAAAGCTCAAAAAATACGCTCCCGAACCAAGTGGGCGATTGCTCTTTCTAATCTTTCATTTGCCATAGGTACAATTGGTACCGCGGATGAAATAAAACCAAAAAGAAGAAAATAGGATTTCCATGCGATCTCACTGGATATATTTTTGCTTTAGTTTACTCGTGGTTTTGGAAGGATGCTCGCAAAAAAACGAGGGGCCTCCCGCTGGTTTTGTGCGTCCTTTGCCCGTGATCGTTCAGGAAGTCATTCAAAAAGACGTTCCGGTTTACGTAGAAGCCATCGGAAATGCGACAGCTTCGTGGACGGTCAATATTAAGGCGCAAGTTAGCGGCAAGGTCATTGATACGCCAATTGAAAAAAAAAGCGACGTGCAAGTGGGGGATTTGCTTTATCGTATTGATCCGGTCCCTTATAAACTTGCACTTGAAAAGGCCAGAGCAAATTTACTTAAAGATGAAGCGGAACTTGAGTATGCCAAAAAAAAAGTGGAGCGGTATGAAACCCTGGTACGTAAAGACTTCGTTTCCAAATTAAGCATTGAAGAATACCAAAGGGACGCTAAAGTTTTAGAAGCTCAAATCCAAATTGATAAATCCGAAGTAGCTGCTGCTGAAACTAATTTGAATTATTGCAATATCTTTTCTCCATTGGATGGAAGAGTAGGGTTTCAAAGGATAAAACTAGGAAATGTGGTTTCTCCCGCCGATCAAAATCCTATGGCTACTATTCTTCAGATCTCTCCAATTGATATTTATTTTTCTATCTCGCAAAGGGAATTTGAAGAACTGCAGCAAATTTTGGCTGAAGGGAAAAATACGTTTAGGGCAATTTTGCCTGGTACGGGGCAGGATTTTACAGGAGAACTGACTGCAATTGATAATCAAGTCGACACCCGTACAGGCACCATCCAGATTAAAGGGTCGATCAAAAATCGTGAAAGAGTCCTTTGGCCGGGAGAGTTTGTGCGTGTGCAAGTATTTATCAGGATGGTTCACAATGCTATTATGATTCCCTTTCAAGCTGTACAAGTAGGTCAGGGAGGATCCTTTGTCTATGTGCTTGGCCCTGAAGATAAGGTGAAGCATGTTACCGTAAAAACAGGAAGGAAGTTCGACAATTTGATTGTGGTTGAAGAAGGACTTGAACCTGGAATGCAGGTTGTGACAGACGGCCAAATCAATTTGCGTCCCGATGTAAAGGTAGCCGTCTCAAAAGAGGACCCGCAAAATGAAAAAGGAAATAAAAGTCCATGAACCTTTCGGAGCCCTTTATCAGACGACCGATCATGACCGTCCTGGTGATGGCTGCTGTCTTATTGCTTGGGATCATGGCTTTTAACCGGCTGCCCGTCAGCAATCTTCCCAATGTCGATTATCCCACAATCAATGTGACTGTCAGTTACCCTGGAGCAAGTCCTGAAACAATGGCTAATACTGTAGCGACTCCTCTTGAAAAAGAGTTCATGACTATTCCTGGTATTAGCGAAGTGACTTCTTCCAATACGCTAGGAAATTCCAGCATTGTTTTGCAATTCGGCATCTCAAAAAGCATGGATTCAGCGGCGCAAGATGTTGAAGCGGCGATTTCAAGAGCCAAAACAAAGCTTCCCCCTGATTTACCCAATGACCCAACCTATAAAAAAGTCAATCCTTCCGATACGCCGATTATTTATATTGCCCTTACTTCTGCAACAATGGCCCGTTCGGAATTATACACTTATGCCAACACCTATATTGGGCAGCGCCTCTCAATGCTTCAGGGAGTGGCGCAAGTCATCACGTATGGCTCGCCGTATGCCGTCCGGATTCAGGTCAATCCTTACACCTTGGCGAACCTTGGGATCACTCTAGAGGAAGTTTCAGAGGCAATTGTCAAGGGAAACCCTAATCTTCCGACCGGTACTCTGACTGGATCTACTCAAGCTTCAACAATAGTTTCTAAAGGACAGTTGGAGAAAGCTGAAAATTATAAACCGTTGATCATAGCCTATCGTAATGGATCGCCTGTGCGTATTCAAGATGTGGGGATCGCCATCGATAGCTTGCAGGATGATAAATACGATCTTAAATATATTGACGGTACTATAAGCCAGCCTGCCGTGGTGCTGGCTGTTCAGAGGCAGCCGGGAGCTAATACCGTGCAGGTAGCAGAGGAGATCAATCAGGCTCTGCCTGCTTTAACTGCTGAACTGCCGGGCGCTGTGGAATTAAAAACGATTTTCGACAAATCGGTTTCGATAAGGGAATCGGTAGAAGAGGTTGAATTGACTTTGATCATCGCATTTGTTCTGGTTGTTCTGGTCATCTTTTTCTATTTAGGCAAAATTGCAGAAACTATCATCCCTTCCCTTGTCCTGCCCATGTCTGTAATAGGAACTTTTATTTTTATGTACTTGCTAGATTACAGCATTGATAACCTATCTTTATTGGCACTAATTCTGGCTGTTGGGTTCATTATCGACGATGCTATTGTGGTTTTAGAAAATATCGTCAGGCGGGTGGAAAAAGGGGAGAGCCCATGGACAGCTTCAATCGAAGGTTCTAAGCAGATTGGATTTACGATCCTGTCAATGACCTTGTCCCTGGTCGCCGTATTTATACCGATGATTTTCATGGGCGGCCTAATCGGTAAAATATTTCAGGAATTTGCCATTACGCTTGTTATCATTACTTTGCTTTCCGGCGTGATCTCATTGACACTGACGCCTATGCTCTGCAGCCGTTTTATCAAGCCGCGCGATCATGAAAAAGGAGAAACGCTTTTGGAGCGGCTATCCAATTTTATCAATAATGCTTTGTTAGCCATTTACAAGCCTACCTTGAAATGGTTTTTAAACCACCGCTGGATTGCCTTGGTCGTAGGGGCTGTAAGCCTGATTATAAGCGGCTACTATTTCTATACACTTCCTAAAGATTTTATTCCGGATGATGATATTGGTTTTATCATTGGCTATACCCAATCGGCACAAGGTACTTCCCCGGGCCGCATGGTTGATTATCAAAATAAAGTGGCCAATATTATTAATGCAGATCCTGGCGTAGATAACCTAATTTCCATTGCTGCGTTCCAGCAGTATCGGAACGGTGTTGCATTTATCCGGTTAAAACCTCGGCATGAAAGGGCCCCCCTTCCTCAAATTCTTCAGGGCATGTATGCCAAATTAATCTGGGTGCCGGGTGTCAATACTTTTTTGAAAAATGTTCCTTTAATTGATCTGTCCGTTGGAACTCAATCGAAAGCCAGCTATCAATACACACTGCAGAGTGTAAACGATAAAGCTCTTTACAAAGCGGCCGAAGACTTAAAAGGCAAAATGGAACAGCTTCCAGGTTTTCAGGCGGTCAACTCAGACTTGGAAATTAAAAATCCTCAATTAAATGTGGAAATATTAAGGGACCAGGCCTCAAGTTTAGGGGTCGAGGCGGGTGCGATCGAAGCAGCCCTTCAATTAGCATTTGGGGGAGGGAGGGTTTCAAGAATACTTACTCCTATCGACCAATATGATGTGATATTGGAAGTTGAGCCTCGCTTTCAGGAGCAATCAGAGGTTCTTTCGAAAATTTATGTGCGCTCCAAAACGAACGATCAATTGGTCCCTTTAAGCGCCGTGGTTGCCATTAGCCCAAATGCAGGTTCTGCTAGCATCAACCATGTGGGGCAGTTCCCTGCGGTTACGCTGTCCTTCAATTTGGCCCCTGGAATCCCTTTAGGAGCTGCACTTGAAAATTTACGTAAAACAGCCAAAGAGACCTTGCCGGCAAATGTGACAGGTACAGTTAAAGGAACCGCCGAAACATTCGAGGAATCGATGAAAAGCACCAATTTTTTGCTAGTGGTAGCCATAGTCGCTATTTACATTGTTTTGGGGGTATTATATGAAAGCTTTATCCATCCTTTGACCATTCTTTCCACTCTTCCACCGGCGACCCTAGGTGGATTGGCCTCTTTGGCTATTTTTGGACTGCCTCTATCGCTCTATGCTTATTTAGGGATTATTCTTTTAATCGGTATCGTGAAAAAAAACGGGATCATCATGGTGGATTATGCTTTGGACAATGAGCGGACCCTCAATCAGACACCCCAGGAAGCCATTTATAATGCCTGTATTGTCCGCTTCCGCCCGATCATGATGACGACGGTGACAGCGATTATGGGGGCCATCCCGATTGCCTTTGCTTTTGGTTCCGGTGCTGAGGCGAGACGCCCTTTGGGAATTGTGATCATTGGAGGGCTGCTTTTTTCGCAGCTTGTGACCTTGTATGTGACACCGGCCATTTATCTTTATTTGGACCGCTTTAATGAAAGATGGACCTTAAAGGTTCCAGAAAAAGAAACAGTTATTTAAATAAAGCTTTGAGATCAATGACTTGAGACACTAAATCTTCGGACCAGATTGAGGGCCTTAATCCCTCTGTGGTGATAAGGCTGATAAAGATTTGTTTGTTAGTAGGGAAGTGCCTTTCAAAAACATCAATCTTATTTGCAAGTTGCTTCGCATAGGATTTGTCTATTGAAAAAAGGTGTTCGCTATACTTGATTTCACAAAGATTGACAATTCCGTCCTCCCGGTCAAAAAGAAGGTCAATTTGGGCTCCTGTTTCTTTGGATCCTTTTTTCGGAATGTACCGCCAGCTTCCTATTTGGCAGGAAATATCGTTAAGCCCCAGACCTTTTCGAATTTCAGCCGTATGCTTAAGGCAGACGTTTTCGTAGGCTTGTCCTCTCCAACTAGAAACAGAGGGTGTCTTCTTTAAGCGTTGCCAATAATGCTCCTGTTGAAATCCCCGCATTTGCAAGAGAGGTTCAATCCAATAGAGATGGAACAAAGAAAACTCATCAACTACGCGGAAATAATGCCCACGCGATTTTTTGCCATAAGGTACAAAACCTTGAATAAATCCAGAAATTTCTAATTCTCTTAATCTATCATTTAAAGTTCCGCCCGATTGCACACCCGTATAAGCAATAATTTCTTCTCTTGACAAGCAGTTTCCATTTTTTACAATCCCCTTGACAATGGCAAGGTTAACTCCTGAGTGGGTAAAAAGGGATTCAAATAAGTTTACAAATTCATTATGAAGAAGTCCATTTTTGTCGAAACAGATTTCATCAATGATTTGAGAAGCTGATAAACCCTTTTGAACGGCTTTTAAATAAAATGGGATTCCTCCTATTGCCATGTAAACGTCAAGGATTTGCTTTTCGTTAAGTTTAATCGACCTGCTTTTAAGAAACTCCCGTGTCTCTTGCAGGTTGAAAGGCTCAAGCAAAATTTTTCGGGTGATTCTTTTATGCAATCCACCTTTGGCATAGATTAGCTTATCAAGCATCCAGGATGCTGCGGAACCACAAGTAATAAAAATAATATTTTTCATTTTACTCCAGTGAAGATTCCAGTAGTGGTCGATTGATTGCAATAATCCTGATCGTTTGGTTGCCATCCATGGAAGTTCGTCAAAGAAAATAACAATTTTTTTAGATTTCGGAATAGATGAAAGATTTTTGGTCAGCAACTCAAAGGCTTCTTCCCAGGAATGGGGATTTTTGAGTTCTGTTCCGTGATAAAAAGTCGTAGAGAGGGCCTTCATAAAATTCGCAATCTGCGTTTTCATTGGCTTATCTTTTGAACCGGCAGTTTCCAAAAAAAATCCTTTTTCAGAGAAAAATTGACGGATTAAATAGGTTTTCCCTACTCGGCGACGTCCATAAAGCGCCAAAAATTCCGGATCGCTAGACTTCCATACGCTATCCAAAATTGCAATCTCTCTTTTTCTGCCAATGATATCCTTCAAAGCCATGTCTAGCCTCATCTCTTTTGAAACTATTATACCCAGCCAGAACTCTTCTTGTCAATTTAGTTGTGGCTGGTTATAGCCAACTTATATGCAGCCATAACTTCAAATAGAATAAGCTGCGGCTGCAGAATGCACGCTATCAATATTTATTTATTCTGTTGCGATATTTCCTCGCTAATCAATCGAGGGAGCTGCTCCATAATATAAAGGAACCGATGAAATGCGATCATGAAAGGAAAGAGGTCTTGAGAAATATGGGCTCACTATCCCGATCAATTGGAGCTTGCCTGCTTGGGGCAGCTTGGCTTTTTGGATTTTCTTCAATAGCAAATGATAGCAGTAAATTTATTTTAAACTTCTCTCCTCCGGACTCCTTCCTCCGCGTTTTGTTCTTATCCTTCTAATGTGCAACATTTACTTTGCATCACTGAAAATTTATACAAAATTTTGAAGTAGATTAAAAGCTAAAGAGGATGTAATAAATTATTTTTTGACTTTTTCCCCATTATCGATTTTTTGGTGTATATTTTTTTTATATTTTCCCAGTACTGCGTTAACCATTTCATGGTTTGCCTTGCCTGAGCTACCGTTCTTGTTCTCCTTTTAGGAGAAATTTAACGGCAGCTCATTCAATTATATGAGTTAAATTTTATCATTTAGGAAGGTAGAAATCGATTGGTTAACCAGAGGGTATTTAAATGCCTTCAATGTGCAACGGCGCCTTCCCTTCAGAAGCCAATTCCTTATTGGCTTTATCCAATTGCTCCTGCCCGGCAAATACAATGACTGCCCCTTTTTCAAATTGTGGAACGATCACATTTTGAACGGCTTCAATAATCTGCTCCCGCTCAAGCTTCAGTAATTGATTTCGGAAGGGCTGGCGCAGACCCACTTTTCCTTCACGCAGCCACCCATAAGCTAGCTCTGCCTGGCTTCCAGGAGAAACTGGGACGTCTAATGACTGGATCATTTCCAATTTTGCCTCTTCCAAATCTGAATTGTCAAAATCTCCTTCAATAATGGTTTCTATTGCCTCTTCAAAAGCCTTTAAGGTTTGAACAACATTTGGATCGCGATAAGAATAGAAATAAAAATTCCCGGACATGGGATTGCTGACTGCTCCGCCGCCATAAGCACCCCCTTGCTCTCGAATGGTGGCATGAAGGGTCAGGTTGTCAAATAAAAACGCGGCCGCAGTCAAAGCAGGGGCATAAGGGTGAGTGTAAGAGACTGTTGAGAAAACTTTGCCGATAAATGCCACCGGGGAAGCAATCAGACGACCTTGCGGCGGTATAGACGCGAGGGTAAAGTCCCCCTTCCATGGGGTGAAAGGATGCGCGGGAATGTCCTGAAGACCATAAAAAGACTCTCTTTTTAATTCTTCGTAAGAAAGGGCATCACAGGAAAGTACGAGGTCAGGTTGGTCAAGACAGGTTACTTTTTCGCGCATTGCTTGAAGTTTTGCCAAGACGATGGGTCCCTGCGTTTCAAAATTTTTAACGAGGTCCCTAACCTTCCAATAGTAATTAAGGCCATAAAGGTCGTTAGCTACTTTGGAAGCCGGATTTAGAGCGCTTGCAGATAAGTTAATGGCATATTTAAGCGCACTTTGGCTGAGCCTTCCTTCCATTCCGGAAAAGTGTTTAAAAAGTATTTCTTTAAATCTTTTTAGGCCGTCCAAATGCGTGGCTGTCAGTGTATCGAGCATAAGCGGAAATAGTTTGGAGGCTTTTCGGTGCAGGGCTTTTCCTCGTAAATGAAATGTGGGATAAAAAAGAGTATTGTCGCTGGCCTGTAAATTTAGACTGATCCCTGCTCCAATTCCTCCGGTATGTCCCTGAATGTAAGCCAGATTTTCTTCATAGCTTCGGCTTCCACATCCTACCTGAGTAAGGACTACTGTTAAAAGCCGTAAATAAAAAAGCTCTTCTTCGGTTAAGTCCGGCAGATTGTAAACCAGGTCGGCATAAATGATGTCATTTGTGAATGCCGCATGGTGATAAAGAGTAAGGGGACCGGCCTTTTCTTTAGTTAGCGGATATTCTCTTCCTGTTAATGGCACATCCTTCAAGGTGACTTTAGGCAGGAATTCTATATCTTCTTCTTCCTGCTGTTTTTGAAATGAAGCCAGCATTTCAGCCTTTTGAATAATGGCCTTTATTTCTTCTTCAGTCAGCATTTCTTTGATCAAGCGAAGTTTGCGTCGCTCTTCCTCTCCTTCTTTTGCTCCTAAGGTCTTGTCTGGCTTCATGACAATGCGCACATAATGCGAATTGTCCAGCAAATATTTTTTGATCAGTTTATTAAAATAGGAGGGATCGGACAAATTTCTTTGACGCAGCCTGTCAAACAATGAATGGATCATTAAACCTTGTTCAGGTTCGGTCCCATGCTGTTTAAGCAATCCTGAACGCATAAACAATGAGAGTCCAAAGGGAGCATGGTCTCCGGTAATCTCGCTTCGATGAAATTCCAACTGATGAATGGCATTTTCGATCATTTGTGTGGGCAGGCTTTTCAGGCAGATCTCATTTAGAGTGTCATGCACAATCTTTTCAAGGGCGTCGGCATCATTCGGATTGCATCCTTTTAGTATAATTCCCCAGGGTATCTCATTAATTTCCACATCAATGAATGAGTTAACCTGTTTGCATAGCCCTGATCTAAGCAGAGCCATTTTTAGGGGAGAAGCATCGGTATCCAGCAAAATAATTTCCAAAATATTCATCGCCAACACATCTTCCTGCTCAAGTATATGGCAGGTAAGCCAGCCGAAAGCTAGCAAGGCTTTATCTGCGGTCTCTTCTTCGGGAGAAATAGGGTAGCTGAACTCTCGCTTAACAGGGGCGGAAAAGCGAGGCTGGAGCGGGATTGGGGGAAGAGGGGAGACTCTTTCAACATTTATTAGAGCGTGCTCTGCAATAAAATCCAGATGCCCTTCTAAAGGCAGGTCACCATAGAAAAAAAAGAGGCATCGGCTCGGATGGTAATATTTTTTATGGAAATCTTTTAATTCCTGATAGGTTAAAGTGGGAATGACAGCAGGGTCCCCTCCTGAATTAACGCCATAGGTCGTTTCAGGAAATAGTGTCTCATTGATTGCTTCTGCCAGCCTTGCGCTGGATGAAGACAGGCCCCCTTTCATTTCATTGTAAACAATTCCTTTATATTCCAGGGGAGAATGAGGATCATTCGAAATGGCAAATTCCAGACGATGCCCTTCTTGTGCAAAACTAAGTTCATGCAGGGTTGGATGGAAAACCGCGTCGAGATAGACTTCTAATAAATTATAGAAATCAGTAGGAACTTGCGTGGCGGCAGGATAGCAAGTAAAATCAGCCCCTGTCAATGCATTCATGAAAGTATTCAGACTGCGACGGTTCATCGAAAAAAAAGGATCTTTCACAGGGTATTTTTGGGACCCACATAGAACAGTGTGTTCCAATATATGCGCAACACCATTTGAATTATTGGGAAGTGTCTGAAAAGAGAGGCAAAATAAATTTTCCGGATCATCATTCCCAATATGCATAATACGCGCACCTGTCGGTTCGTGAACAAGTTCACGTAGGAGGCATTGCAGTTCGGGTATTTCCAGTGATTTGATTACTGTAAAAGCATGATATTTTTGACCGACAGCAGAGAGGCGCTGAGACTTTGCTAACATTATAATAACCTTTGCAATTTAGAAGAAAGATGATCATACCTTTATTTAGGATTTTCCTCACCATGGATTTCAAGCCAAAAATCACATTGCTTTGATCACAAAAATAGGATTAATCAGGAAGATCTTAAGAGCCTATCGCCCGATAAGATCTTCCTATTCAAACAAGCTTGACTGCATGATATGCAAATTCAAAGAGGGCTTTTTGGACCGCGTCCGGTCAATAAACCGAATAAAAGGGCGACCAAAAATAAAACCAGAAAGAGATAAAATAAAATCTGAGCGATGTCAGTCGCAGCAGCAGCTACTCCACCGAAGCCAAAAACAGCCGCAATGATTGCAATAATAAAAAAAGTCAATGCCCAACGTAACATATTACCTCCACAGGGATAATTTAGGTGTTTATCCTATATACTGCGCCCAAAATCGAAGGAGCGAAGTCAGTTCTTCAGCATTAAGCTATTATATGAAAATGTCAAATAAAATATTTTAGATTTGGTCTGCAGGATTGGAAAAATTATCCTTTGCTTTCAGCCGTGAACTGTTGAGCACTAGATTTCTTAATTGATTTTTTGTTAAGATAATGCCGATCTCAAAGGAAAAAAGATGAACACTCAAAAAATGAAAAAAATCCATCTTCTCCCTAACGTCATTACAGCCTTCGGCCTCTCATGCGGCCTTTTTGTAATTTTCAAAATGAATATGACGGAAGTCGGAGAAGTCACACCTAAAATTTTAACAGCTGTCACGGCTATTTTGCTTTTAGCTGCCATAGCTGATTTGCTGGACGGAGCTGTGGCAAGAGTGATTAAAGCTGAAAGTGACTTCGGAGGGCTTTTTGATTCTCTGGCGGACGCCATTTCCTTCGGCGTTGCCCCTTCGGTAATTATCCTTAAAAGTTTATCTGCGCCTCAGGGTACCCAGCTTTCTTTTTTGGCCACCATGTCTGCCATCATTTTTTCTTTATGCGGAGTACTGCGTTTAGTCAGGTTCAATGTTCTGGCGATTGAGGCAAAAAACAATTCAGAGCTCGCCGTAGCCCATAAGAAGCATTTTACCGGGCTACCTATTCCGGCCGCAGCGGCGGCGGCTGTTTCATTAAATTTATTTATATTCGGGGGTGAAATCCCTTTTATGAATCACATGTCTGCCATATTTCAAACATGGATTTTATCCATGATGATGATTGTTTTAGGTTATTGCATGGTAAGCAGATGGAAATTTCCCAGCATTAAAAGTCTGGAAATACGCGTCTCATCCTTTAGCGTTGTTTTTTTAACAGGATTTGCTGCAGTGATCATTTTGTATGGAATTTTGAATTACTCTTCTTTAGTTTTTGTAATTTTTTCCTGGGGATATATAGCAGTGGCCTTAATTTTGGCAATTATCCGTGTAATTGCGGGAAGGAAGTCAAAAACACTGGAAGATTTTGAGCCAGAACCGGATGAACTGGAAGAGGATTAGCATATTGCAGTATGATAATCTATTTCTTCTAGGTGGCACAAGAGCCTCTGCCTATCTGGAACGCTACAACATGTTAAAGGCCCAGTTTAACCTGCAAGGGGAGTTTTTAGCGTTTGATTCTCATCCTGAATGGCTTGCCTGCTATGACCGGGATAGCCAAAGCCTGCATGCACGCCTCCCAATGCTTGTCTTCCGCCCTCATTCCATTGACGCGATCTCTCCATTTGTCAAAACCTGTTTCGAGTTGGAAATTCCCATTAAAGCCAGGTGCGGAGGTACTTCCTATACAGCTGCTTCGATTGCAGGCCCAGGAGGAATCATCCTTTTAACAGGACATTTGAAAAAGATCGCAGACTATCAAAGAGAAACAGGACGCCTTGTGGTTGAACCTGGAGCTACCCCTCAGCAAATCAATGATCTTGTTTCGAAAGATGGATGGGAAATTCCTTTAGAAATGGCTGTCAGTGGCACTGCAGGGCTGGCAGGCTGCCTGAATGCAAATGCCAAAGGGTACCATCAACGCAGCCGGTCTATTTATGCCCTCGTCGAATCCATCGACTTAATCGATGGCCAGGGAGGACTTGTCAAAGTTCCCCCTCAGTTAGTTTGCGGGATGGAGGGACTGCTTGGAATCATTACACGCATTGAACTGAAACTGATCAAAAAGGCACAGGAAAAATTCCTTGCTGTATGCCAGCTATCCAGGAGTAAATTTTTAAGCATTTTGCCTTCTTTGCGCACTTATCAGGCCATTAAAGGGATCATTTGGCAAAACCAACAGCTTACCTTTTTTTTAGAAGGGGAGCCCTGGCGCATAGCTTCCGTGCTTAATGCATTACCGGAACTTAGATCCTCGAAAGCAACAGATCATTTTTTTTATCCTCAGCGAATGGAAGGCCGTTCGCTCCTCTCTGCCCTGAGTAGTGCGTGCCTTGTCAAAGACGTATTGAACGGAATGGAAAGGGGTGAAGAATTAGCAAAAAGGGTAGGATTGATTTGCCAGGGATGGGGGGATATCTGGGGAGGGGCAGTGAATTTTAATTTAAGCTCCAATGATGAAGCTTCCATTTTTTCTCAAAAAATGGAACATTTTCTTCTCTTATGGATAGAATGGCTAGAGACGGTGGATGGTTATTTGTTAAGTTCACATGGCATCGGTAAGTTGCTTGCCCCTTATCTTCCCCCTTTTTTTAATGAGGAAGAGATCAGGTGTCTCAAAAGGATTCAGAAATCGTTTGACCCGCGCTCTTTATTTTTGAAAGACCATTTTTTTCCATTGGAAGGTAAAAGCGTCCACAAAGTTTGCTAGCAACCAGCCCTCATTTATTTTTAAGGTTTTTATACTTTGGATCGCATGCAAACCAATTCTTTTCCAACCCAATTTTGCTAGGAAGTGAATCAGCAAAAACATATTATTTTGATCTTAAAGATGTACTGTAAATATCAACAAACGATAAGAATTTTAAATTGCCTTACAAAATTATGTTATCGATTAAAGAAACAGATGTCAGAAATTTTTCAAGATAGCAATCGACTAGTTAATTCAAAAAATAGGAATAAATTTCATGAAGGATCTCAATTTTTATGAGAAGCCTGGGGCCATTACTCCATGGCCGTCAATTAATCAATTATTAGATCCTTTAGAGCGATTTGCAACTCCTTCTGGTTATGTATTAGCCCCAAAATCGCTCCCTAAGCTTTCTGCCTTGATGTATTTATCAAAAGAAGAGCAGCTGGATATAGGAGAAAAATGCCTGGCTAAGCTCTCTTTGAAAACTTTTTCACAAGTCGAATGGATGGGAGATGAATGTGTGGCAGTGGGAGCCAGCTGTGAGATGACTGCGTTGCAAAATATTCTTTTTGATCAAGGGTTTGAACTTGGATTGGAAAATATTAAGGGTTCCCAAAATATCGGCGCCTATTGTTTAGAAGGAAATCCCCGTGGAATAGTTTTAGGGCAAGAGCCTTTACAGGATCGTATTTTAGAAGCCCTGTGGGTAAAGCCGGATGGAGGGGTTGTGAAGTGGGGGAAAGGGTTGGCCGCCGCAGGAGGGCCTTGCCTGGCTCCATTGGTCTGGGGGTTGTCGGAGACGCCGGCCGTTTTGATCAGGCTCGTATTTAAAGCCAGCCGGGTTCCTCCCGCCCGCATATTTCTCCATTGGTCATTTCACGATCGTGGTGATTTATGGGACCATTTTAATCTTCTTCGTGCTTTCACTTCCAGTTGGGAAAGGCTCGATCTTGTCATTCCAGAAAATTCCAAAGAAAAAGGTTTTGTTCTGGCCCAAATTTCCGGTTTGGAAAAGGAAATGGAAGCTTTTGGCTCGCTTTGTCCTTTGTTTCAATCGGCTGGATTTGAAGATAAGGCTGCTCATTTGAAGGCTTATTTTTGCAAGGGAAATTTTCATTTTACATCTGCACCCTCGGTCGCTTTAATGCAAGCCTCCGGTAAAAAATATAAATGGCATCATGGGTTGTCCGATTCTGCCTGGATCATTTCTGATAAGCCCATTGACTTGCTTGAAAAAGAAAAACCTATTTGGAAAAAACGTTTGGAGGCTTTTTTTGACGATTAAAGAAGAAGGGCTCGAACTAAAGCTGGCTATGCTTGATGAATGGCAGTCTGCATGCACCCATTGCGGAATTTGTTCCGATTCCTGCATTACCTTCCAGGCCACGGGCTGGGAGCATCAATCTCCGCGAGGGCGCATCCGTCTGGCCAGGGATTTTTTGGATGGAAAGATAGAGCCTGGTTCAACGGCATTGCAAACATTTGATCAATGCCTTGGATGCCATGCCTGTGAAGTGCGCTGTCCTTTAGATGTTCCTTATGCGAAAATTCGGAACAGTGTGCAGGAATTGCGCAGCCAGCTCGCTCCGCAAAACCGAAAATGGGGCCTGTTTGTTAATCGGATTAGAAGCTGGTTGTGGAAGCTTGCTCAACCCATTTTCTTTTTCCGAAAATTTAAGTTACAGAAAACGTATCCAAAAAAAATTCGGTTGAATCTCGGCTCTCTGCATGGTGCATTCAATCATGATTGCATTGATGAGGCCGTCGCATTCATTAACCGTTTAGGTTATTTTGTTGAGCCTGTTTTTAAATTGAAGCGGCCTCAGGAAAAGAGGGGTTATTTTCTGGATCAGGGCCGGGCATGTTCGATGAAAGAAGAAAATAACTTATATGCATGGTTCTTAAACGAATTGGCTGATTCACGCCTCGTCATGCCGGTGGCATGCGAAGTGTATTATCAACCTTACTGCGGTCAAAAAGAGAAGGGGGTTGACGATCCCATTTGGCAATTGTTGAACCGCATTGAAAACCTCTTTATTCAAAAACTCCCTTTTCCTCTTAGCTGCTGCGGCGGCTATGGAGGGAAAGCCGTTAGCCATTCTGCAGAGGCACAGCAATGGGGAAACGTAAAATTAAAGGATTTGCCTAAAAACAGCGTTATCATTGTCACCAGCCCAGATTGCTGGAATCAATGCAAGGCCTATGAAGAAAAAAATTTTCAGGTCCTGTATCCTTTTCAGCTTCTTTCCCGCGCTCACTCGACTATACCCAAGTGAACTCAAAAACTGGATTTGGACTAGCGTGAAAGTTCCCGCGGTTGACGGATCTAAAACGACCCCATATTATAATATTGGGTCGTTTTAAATACGCCAACCCCGGGGCTTTGACGCAGTCCAAATTCCAATTTTTGAATTCACTTGGGTATAACTAAGGCCCGAAGGATTTTTATATCGAGTAACTTTCGGTATGTTTGTTTTTTTTCAAAAGAAAATCTAAACGAATTTTACATTGAATTCTTTTTCTAAATTGTTCTTAGTTTCCTGCAGTTCTTTATAACGTTTTTTATTCGTACTTCCATACATGAGGATGTCCTTGTATGTAAAATATTTTTCGCTATTAAGTAAACTGGTCTGATGGATCTGTTTAAAACAATCATTTCTAATCTTAAAAATATTATCCTGTCTAAATCTGTCGTTATTTAACCAATTAATCCAATCCAATTTTTTTAATAAGTTTTTTATGAGTACTTTTTCTTTATTTTTATCCCCTTTAGCTATTGAAAAAAAAGAATAAGCGGAATTGTAATTTTCATTCGCTAAATGGCATGTGTTATTACATTTGCCATTCCAGGTATAAAATGTTCCAAAATCATTTTCCCATGGGGAAAGAACAAGACAACCGGGCTTGGGCCAATCCCCTAACACCACTGTATTGATTTCTTCAACGCTTGGGTTTTCTTTATTTGAAAAACGAACGTAGTGTATTCCGCATGAAAAATCCCTTGAAGCTGCCTCCAAAAAAGCAATATCAGCCATCCCTTCGCAATTAGCGTAGCCAGCGGCAAAGGCTGATGATATTTTAGTTCCAATAATTAAGCCCTCTAAAAAGTGCTGACGCACGATCCGATTATTCGGTTCTTTTTTTTCAAAACCAAAAAATTTACCGTATATTTGCATTTTTTCTCGGTCACTTTGAGAAATTGTGGCTATGAATGGATTCTTTAATTCATTAATCTTAAAATCTAAAGCAACCAGAGAAGATAGTATTTTTTTTTCAATATTTGCATTTTTGCTTTTATTTGTACTTCCAAAAACACATACGGAATATACTTTATTTAAAATTTCTTTAACTTCATTTTCTTTTGGAAGATAATGATTATAATTGCTTGCTTGCATGAAACTCCTTGAAGCTGCCCATGATTAATACTCTTTTAAAGATGTAATTAGTAGTTTTAACTTGATTGTAAATTACAATAATAATAGATTAGCCTTATATTATTTTCATTAAAAATTCCTTCTATCCGTTCCCTTTGAGAGAAAGCTTTCTTCGTTTCCTTAAAAAGTTATGGCAAAGAAAGTAACCAGGTCATCCCGACCCGGCTGATGAGATATTCAAGGCCGGGACGGCCTTGATACCTTACCTTCTTTATATTTCCTCAATTAAAGTATCGAATTAACCCCGACAAGACCCCTTGAATGATCAGGTGATCATGCCGGAGGGTCAAGGTTTGATCAGCCTGGCAGCTTTCCAACCGGATATACTGCCCTTCAGGATAATATCGTTTGATGATGGTGTTATGCTGGTTAATGACCCCGATGATTGACTCTCCGGCCAGCACTTCTTGCCTGGCTTCAACAAGGAGCAGGTCTCCATCCTGAATAGCTTCCTCCTGGAAGCCATTTCCTTGTACTCTCAAAACATAGGTCGTATCGGGATGGGGGGCTAAGGAAGAAGGTACCGCGATTGTCTGTGATTGTATGAACATTTCAATTGGGTAGCCTGCTGCAATGTGGCCTATGAGCGTCAGTTCGATTTCTTTGGAAATGGCAGGCGAAGAAGGCTTGAGGGTTGGGATGATCGAACGGCTCATCTTTTTTTCTGAAACAAGATGCCCTTTTCTTTCGAGGGTCCGAATATGTTTATAAACAGATCCGGGTGAAGCAAAAGCGAAATGACGCATGATTTCCCGGTAGCTAGGCGAATAGCAGTACCGTTCAATAAACTGTTGAATATAAAGCAAAATAGCTTGCTGTTTAGGTGTCAGCCCTTTCAAAGTTCGTGTCCTTAAATAAAAAATGGTAAATGATCAAAGCTGTAAGCCACATGATCAAAGCAGATATTAGCACATCAGAAAAAAAATGTCCTCCTTGCGCCATGCGCGCAAAGCTCAATGCCCCGCCAAGTCCAAACGCCAATCCCCAGCCAAGAAATGACAGGAGGGGGCGCCGATAATATTTTCCCAAAAAAACAAAAGTAAAAAAATAAAAGCCCATAGAACAATGGCCGCATGGAAAAGATTTAGAGGGTTCAACCGGATTGAAAAGATTTGGTTCGTAATAAGCCCTGAAGCTTTGTTTTCCGCCGAATTCTTCGACCTGCCTGGGGCGGGGCCTTCCCCAATTGTCCTTGAGGATGGCGTGAATGATCAGGCCGGAGCCTATGGCCAAGACAAGCAGAAGGTAAAGAAATGGACGGCGGCTGTAGGTGAGGGGAGTATAAAAGTAAGAACCAATTAATCCAAATGCAGAGAATCCAACCACGATCCATGCAGGATAAATGGCATAGTGAAAAATAAATTTCAGCAAAGGAGAAGTGGAAAATTCGTTTCCTTGATAAGACCAGTTTGCAAACGTGAGGTCCAAATAAGCAGAAAAGGGAGTAAGTAGAATTAATAGGAGAAGAGGAAAGAATATAGTTTTTAACTGGTTCATAAATTTGAGGATTTGAATATTTTCATAAATTTGAGGATTTGATATTTCAAACATAGTGATGAGGGAAAATATAATAAAATGAATTAAAATTTAATCTATTTTAATTAATAGGATAAGTAGGATCGTCTTGTTACGATAAGAAAAAAAATTGAAAAAAAATAGCCCCAAGCCTTTTTATCATTCTCACTACCGTGTCAGCGATCTTGTATATCCTGTAAATTAAAAATTAGGTTAATTTGTATGCTTGCCTATCCCTGTTATTCTCAGCTCTATAAAGGCTACCATTCTGCCATTTTGTTAAATTAAAAGCTGCTAAATTTTCTCTGCAATTTCTCGATTTCTCTCTAAAAAAGGTTCTATTTTTGCAAGCTGTTCATAAAATGCCCCTTCAATTTCATGTTCATCAATATTAATTTTATCAAGATATTCATTTCGATGTAAGGAATCAATCATGTCAGAGTAAAGAGAAGGATTATTATCATAATAATGATCATAATCGAATTTATTAAGTATGGGCATAATCGTAAAATTAATCAATTTCATATTGGTTTTAAATGCATCTAAAATTTTTTCAAATACTACTTCCATTTCCATTTGCATATCCTTATCCATAACTATCTTTAATTCTTTTATTGAGTTGTTTTTTAATAGCAAAGGAAAATCATCATCTAACGAAAGCGAACCGCTTCTTAACTGAAGCTTTTCAAGAGTTGTATTTTTTTCCAATGATTCACCCAATTGGACAAATTGATTATTTTTCATACCAGGGGCACGTAAAACTAACTTTTTAAGAGTGTTATTATTAGCTAAGTCCAGGTGATTAATAAGTTTTGACATGGCTGGTTTTGTAAAATCGCAAAATAAATCCACTTTCCTAAGCTTCGAGGATAGAGATTTCATTACTTTTAATGTCATATATTCTCCGGCATCAAATCTAATTTTTAATTGAGAGATGTGCGGTATGTCTTTTTTTATTAAATGTTGAAAGAATTTATCCGAATATTTATTGATGACCAAATATACATTTTTAAATTTTGCACCAAATTCTATGAAATTTTCAACTTCATTTTCTTCAACAGCTTTATTATCTAATCTAGCTATAAACAAATTACTTATCATAATATTTATTTTATTATTGAAAGACCTGGAAACTAATTTTAAATTGGATAGGGATCTTTGTGATTCACATATTCTGTATGGACCATAATTCTTAATGAAGGGCTCTTTAGGAAGGTACTTGGTGATGCAACATAATATATCTTCATCCCAAATTTCCCAACTGGGTCCCACTTCTTTCATCACTATTCCAGCGTAGATATGCCCCTTTTTTTTATCTGCTTTTAGGAATTTAAGTACTTTAGGCATATTTGTAATTTCATGCCCGATTAAACCGTCCCAATTGTCTCGTAACATTTGATTTTCTTCAGCTGCCAAAAAATTACTGATTGCCATTTTAAGCGATGTAGCATCTCTTAAGGCCCATTCTTCCAAATAATCAAAACGGTAGCTTTGATTTTGTTTGATAAATTGGGTTGGGAAGATATTTTTTGGTAAAAATGAAAAAGCACTTATTTCTAAGCCTATAATTTTAAGCAGAGATTTTTCGAATTGTATTAATAAAATTAGGGGGCTTCTATTTATGTTACTTAATCCGAAAAAGGTTTCGTCTAAAGCTTGTTGAATGATTTCTTCTTTGCCTGCTATGTTAACAAAATTTCTAATATTGTTAATAAAATTATTTTTTAGATGAGCAATAATAGGTTTATATTGTTGCCTATTAATTTCTTCAATGCATTGGTTTATATTTAATAAAGAATCCCTCCCCCGCAAAAAAAATTGCATTTTTTGAGAATCTATTATGAGCGAATTGCCTTGAGAGAAGGCCTGAAATTTTCTCTCATCACAAAGATCATTATTAAAGGGCTAATGTCTTGGTCGCTATTAGAAAAATTTCGAGTTAGTAGGGATTGATAAATAATTTTAGCCAAGGTGAATTCAAAGTTCATTTTTGTTATTTGAATCAATTTGCGAACGTCCTAATAAGAAGAAAAGGGAGTAAATAGAACAGAAGAAGAGGAAAAGAAAATGGTTTTTAGCGGATTCATAGTGAGCTTTTAATGTGGAACAAAGAATAAAAGGATGGGCAGGATAACCAGATGAAAGGACAATAGAGTTAAACTTTTGGGTTATTTGAAGCTTCATTTAGAATTCTTCACGCATTTGCTTAATTTATGCCGTCCTTGAAAGGACGGCATAATTATTGAGTTCTTGCATGATCGCTCCTTATATTTTACCAGCAGGCTGGGCGGAGGCCTAGATTTGTAAAAGGGCATAAACATGACCTTATATTTTACAAAAATTAAGCTTTATATTCATCAAGTTAAAGCTGCTAATTTATTTTTTACGATTTCACGATTTCTCTCAAGAAAAGGGTTCAATTTTACGAGCTCGTTGTAAATTTCATCTTCTAAGGCATCATAATCAAGAATATCAAAATTTTGAAAATATTCTGCATGTATATCTTTAATCAGTTCAGAATATATAACATCAAAATTTGTATCTTCATTTCGGTTCATAAAAGGACCAAGAATAAAATCTATTAATTTTCTGTTCTTATCTAACTCACTAAATATTTTAGGATTTAGCGGAGAATCTGTAGAATCTGTAGAATGTCTATATCTATCTGTATATTCATCTATAAAGACCTTTAATGTAGTTATTGAATTATTTTTTAAAAGTTTATGAAAATCATCTGTTACAATAAGCGAGCCACTTATTAAATGAAGGTTTTTAAGAGTTGAATTATATTTTAATGATTTTCCAAATTGGACTAATTGAGCATTATCCATACTAGGAGCACGTAAAACTAACTTTTTAAGAGTGTTATTATTGGCTAAATCAAGGTAAGTAATAAGTTTTGACATGGCTGGTTTTTTAAAATCGCAAAATAAATCTAGTTTTTTAAGCTTCGAACAAAGAGGCTTCAATACTTTCAATGTCATATATTCCCCGGCATCAAATCTGATTTTTAACTGAGTAATGTGCGGGTAGTCTTTTTTTATTAGATGTTGAAAAATATTTTCTGAATATTTTTTGACGACTAATTCTACATTTTTAAATTTTTTAGTAAACTTAAAAAAATTTTCAACTTCACTTTCGTCAACAGCTCTATTATCAAATCGTGCTTTAAACAAATTACTTATCATGACATTGATTTTATCATTGAAAGTCTTAGAAACTAATTTGAGATTGGAGATGGATCTTTGTGAATCATAAATTTTGTATCGATCATCATTTTTTGGAAGGTGCTGAGTGATGCAACTCAATATATCTTCGTTCCAAATTTCCCAACCGGGCCCCACTTCTTTCATCACTATTCCAGCGTAAAGATGCCCCTTTTTTTTATCTGTTTTTAGGAATTCTAGCACTTCAGGCATATTTGTAATTTCATGCCCGATTGATCCGTCCCAATTGTCCGGAAACATTTGATTTTCTTCAGCCGCTAAAAAATTACTTATAGCCATTTTAAGCGATGTAGCATCTCTTAAAGCCCATTCTTTCAAATAATCAAAACGGTAGCTCTGATCAAGTTTGATAAATTGCGATGGGAAGATTTTCTTTGGAAAAAATAAAATGGCCCTTTTATCTGAGCATGTAATTTTAAGCAGAAAGTTTTCTAATTTAATTAATAAATCAAGTGGGATTTTATTTGGTTTAGTTACTGCTAATTCGAAATAGGTTTTGTCTAGAACTTGTTGAATGATTTGTTCTTTGACTTTTATGTTTACAATATTTCTAAAATCATTATTAAAGTTATTTTTTAGATGACCAATAATAGGTTTATATTGTTGCTTTATATTATTTTCAATGCGTTGATTGATATTTAACAAAGAATCCCTACCCCGCAACAAAAATTGCATTTTTTGAGGATCTAACAGGAGTGTTTCGCCTTGAGAGAAGGCCAGGGGAGCGAGACTATTATAGGCACATAGGCATCCTCCTTCGACAGATCGAAAAAAATAATCGACAGCAGTTGTTAAAGCCGCTTCAGCATTCATATTTTCAGATAGGGTAACTCCGCTGATCAACATAAGTCCTAAGCGCAGCCAGGCTTCCGCATTTCCCTTATTTGCTGCATTTGAATAACAAGACCACGCCAATTCGTTATTCTTTCTTCCTTCAAGTTCGTTTAAATACATGACAGATGATTCGATTAAAGCAAAATTTGGGTCGACAGTAAAGTAATCGTATCTGCCAGTGGTAAAATAATTATTATTACCCAGGGTAATATTAAAATATAGATCTCCCAACATTAGCAAAACATTAGGGTCCTCTTGAAGTTCTGGATTCTGCAAATAATCAATGGCTTTCCAACCGTTCGGAATGACTCCATAGCCAAAAAGATGCATTTCCCCAAGTTTCTTACAGGCGTCGATACTTACACATTGAAAAGCTTGTTCATAACATTTAAGGGCTTCGCTATAATTTTGCTGGCACCCCCAGCCGTTAAACCACATATTTCCCAGTTTAGTGTAGAAATCAGCATTGGATTGAGGAAAAAGTTGAGGGCCATTTTTTTCTATAAAAATCATATAATATTGAAAAGCATTGATTTGATCCTTTTCAAAACAATTATCTCCCTGATTTTTGTATTCAATCACGCTTTCAAATTGAATAGAAAAGATAGAATTTATCGCCGGATTTTGTTTTTCTTCAGAGCTGATGCTTAGTTGCGAAAGGGGCTTAGCATTTGACGTGTCCAAAGGAGAAATTGTCAAAGCTGGAATTTCCATTTTTTGTTTTTTAGGATTTCTTTTGTCCTCTATCTCTTCATCTCTAGGACGGATTAAATTTGTGTTAATTTGAGTTAAACTATTCGTCTGCATAATTACCATTTTTTATGATTTAACATTATATTAATTAAAATATATATATATCGGCTAATAATATTGTTTTTTTTGTTTTTTTTCAATAAAAATAGTAAAATTGCTCCATCACCAAAAGTCATCTATAAACGGCTTACATCATGGTCGCTTAAAAAAAAATTCTAAGGTTAGCTCGGATTGATAAAAAAAATTTTTCCAAGGTAAATTTCAAAATTCATTTCTGGTATATGATCAGTCAATTACAAAGAATCCCTACCCCGCAAAAAAAATTGCATTTTTTGAGGATCTATTAAGAGCGAATTGCCTTGAGAGAAGGCCAAAGGAGCGAGACTATTATAGGCGCAAGGCATCCTCCTTCGACAGATCGAAAAAAATGCTCGACAGCATATGTTAAAGCCGCTTCACCATTCATGCTTTCGGATAGGGTAAGGCCGCTGTTTCAGCATCAGCCCCAAGCGCAGCCAGGCTTCCGCACTTCCCTTATTTGCTGCATTTGAATAATAAGACCACGCCAATTCGTTATTCTTTCTTCCTTCAAGTTCGTTTAAATACATGACAGATGATTCGATTAAAGCAAAATTTGGGTCGACAGTATAGTATTAACATTAAAATATAGATCTCCCAACATTAGCAAAACATTAGGGTCCTCTTGAAGTTCTGGATTCTGCAAATAATCAATGGCTTTCCAACCGTTCGGTAGGACTCCATAGCCATAAAGATACATTTCCCCAAGTTTTTTGCAGGCGTCGATACTCCCACATTGAAAGGCTTGTTCATAGCATTTAAGGGTTTCGCCATAATTTTTTTCGCATCCCCAGCCGTTAAACCACATGTCTCCTAGTTTTTTGGAGAAATCAGCATTGGATTGAGGAAAATGTAGCGGGCCATTTTTGTCTATGAAATGCATGTAGCATTGAAATGCACTGGTTTTATCATTTTCAAGATAATCATCGCCAAGATGTTTGTATTCTATTGCGCTTAGTAGGTGGAAATTGTTAGAAAAGATAGAGTTAATTGCCGGGTTGAATTGTTGATCTTGAACTCCGATGCTTAGTTGCGCGAGAGGCTTTGTGTTTGAAGTATCCAAAGAAGAAATCGTCAAGCCATAATCGATACCCGTTTCTGTTTTTGGTTTTTTAAGGTTTCTGTCGTCTTTAAGTTCTGTATCTCTTGATCGGATTAAAGTTAGAGTGGGTGAAGCTTGGCTCTCTATTTGCATAAAATACTCATTTTTATAATTATAAAGTTTATTTATAATAAATTTATTGTTAATAAAAATCTGTCTAAATCTTCATCAAAAAAAAGAGAGGAATGAAAAAGTGCATGATAAAAAGTGAAATATTAATTCAGAGCCGAGGAGGCGGTGAGACAGAGTTATAGAGCTTACTGCGTTTATAAATGCTATTCTAAAATTCATAGTATTGATTTTTTGCTTTTCTTAAATAAAAATAGTAAAATCTCTCATCAATAAATATTTTATTAAAGGGCTAACGTCGTGTCGCTATTATAATAATTTTGGAGTTAAGTCGTTGATAACAAAATAGCCAAGGTAAATTTCAAATTTCATTTCTGTTATACGACCAGTCAATTTGCAAACGTCTAATCAGAAGAAAAGGTAGAACAGAAGAAGAGGAAAGAAAATGATTTTAAAGGATTCAAAGTGAGCTTTTAGTGTGAAACAAAGTATAACCGGATGGGCAGAATAGGCAGGATAAAAGGAGCATCAAGCAATTTGCTTAATTTTATGCCGTCCTTGAAAGGACGGCATAATTATTGAGTTCTTACATATGCTTCCATATGGTTTAACAGAGGCTGGGGGGGAGGCCTAGATCAATATAAAACATAGACTTACGGTCTTACAAAATGTAACTTTTTTTATATTGATTAGGTTGCCATCGTGCCACTTTATTTATTTAAAAGCTGCTAAATTTTTCTTTGCGATTTCACGATTTCTCTCTAAATAAGGTTGCAATTTTGCAATTTGTTCGTAAAATCGTTCGTCAAATTCCTGATTTTCAATGTCAACACTTTCAAAATAATCTTCATGTAAAGATTCAATTATGTCAAAATAGGTAAATTCGCTAAAATCATAATTTCCCTTTTGGTTAATTAAAGGCAAAAGGGTAAAATTTGTTAATTTCACGTTATTTTTAAATGCATCAAAAATTTTATCAATTTGCAAATCTATAATATGCTTATCTACAAAGATTTTTAATGTTTCTATTGAATTGTTTTTTAATATTTCATGAAAATCAGCATTTAAACAAAGCGAGCCGCTTCTTAATTGAAGGTTTTCAAGAGTTGAATTATTTTTTAATGATTTTCCCAATTGGACTAATTGATCATTTTTCATGCTAGGAGCACGTAAAACTAACTTTTTTAGGGTAGTATTATTTGCTAAGTCAAGGCGAGTAATAAGTTTGGAAATGGCTGGTTTTTTGAAATCGCAAAATAAATCTAGTTTTCTTAGTTTCGAAATATGAGGCTTCAATACTTTCAATGTCATATATTCTCCGGCATCAAATTCAATTTTTAATTGAGTGATGTGCGGTAAGTCATTTTCTATTAAATGCTGAAAGATTTTTTCCGAATATTTATTGATGACTAAGTTCACAGTTTTAAATTTTGCAGCAAATTGAAAAAATCTTTCAACCTCATTTTCGTCCACATTATAATTATAAAATCGAGCTATAAACAAATTACTTATCATGACATTGATTTTATCATTAAAAGTCTTGGAAACAAATTTTAGGGAGCATAGGGAGCTAATTCGATAAGCTTGAGTATAATCATCATTATGTTCGATAATATGATGAGTGGTTTTGGGAAGGTGCTGGGTGATGCTACTCAATATATCTTCGTTCCAAACCTTCCAACCGGGCCCCACTTCTTTCATCACTATTCCAGCATAAAGATGCCCCTTTTTTTTATCTGCTTTGAGGAATTCAAGCACTTTAGGCATATTTGTAATTTCATGCCCGATTGATCCGTTCCAATTGTCTGGTAACATTTGATTTTCTTCAGCTGCTAAAAAATAACTGATTGCCATTTTAAGCGATGTAGCATCTCTTAAAGCCCATTCTTGCAAATAATCAAAACGATAGCTTTGATGATGTTTAATAAAATGCGATGGTAAAATTTTTTCGGGCAGCCAATAGTTCATTTTTTCTAAGCACAAAATTTTAAGCAAATTATTTTCTAATTCAATTAATAAATCTAGTGGGCTTGTATTTGAGTTACACAATTTAAAATAGGCTTCGTCTAGAATTTTTTGAATAATTTCTTCTTTGCCTTCAGGATTTGCAATAATTTTAATGTTATTAATAAACTTATTTTTAAGATGAATTGGTAAACTTCTATACTGTTGCTTAATGTTTTTTTCAATGCGTTGATTGATATTTAACAAGGAATCCCTACCCCTCAATAAAAATTGCATTTTTTGAGGATTTATCAAAATCGTTTTTTCTAGAGAGTGGGCCAAAGGAGCGAGACTATTATAGGCGCTTAGGTGTCCTCCTTCGACAGATAGGAAAAAATAATCGACAGCCGCTGTTAAAGCCGCTTCATGATTCATATCTTTAAATAGGGTAACACCGCTGATGAGCATAAGTCCTAAGCGCAGCCAGGCTTCCGCATTTCCCTTATTTGCGGCAGTTGAATAATACGTCCAAGCCCATTGGTTATCTTTTCTTTCTTCAAGCTCGTTTAAATATAGAATTGATGATTCTAATAAAGCAAAATTAGAGTCGACGGTAAAGTAATTGTAATGGTCTGTCGTAATATAACTATTACCCAATTTGGTAACATTAAAATATAGATCTCCCAACATTAGCAAAGCATCTGGGTCATCTTGAAGTTCCGGTTTTTTGAAATACTCAATGGCTTTCCAACCGTTCGGAAGGACTCCATAGCCAAAAAGATGCATTTCTCCAAGTTTTTTGCAGGCGTCGATACTTCCACATTGAAAGGCTTGTTCATAGCATTTAAGGGCTTCGCTATAATTTTGTAGGCATCCCCAGCCGTTAAACCACATGTCACCTAGTTTTTTGTAAAAATGAGCATTTGACTGAGGAAAAAGTTGGGGGCCATTTTTTTCTATAAAAATCATATAGTATTGAAAGGCAATGGTTGGATCCTTTTCAAAATAATTATCCCCCTGTTTTTTGTATTCATTCACGCTTTCAAATTGAATAGAGAAGATAGAGTTTATTGCCGTATATTGTTTTTCTTCAGTGCTGATGGTTAGCTCGGAAAGAGGTTTTGAATTTGAAGTGTCTAAGGGAGAAATTGTCAAAGCTGGGATTTCTATTTTTTGTTTTTTAGGGTTTCTATTGTCCTCTATCTCTTCACCTCTAGTACGAATTAGACTTGTGTTAATTGGAGTTAAACTCTCTGTCTGCATAATTACCCTTTTTATAATTTAACATTATTTTTGTTCACTAATAGTATTGATATTTTTGCTTTCTTACAATTAAAATAATGAACAGGTTCAATGTAAACCAATCGTATTTAGGTTAAGCAAGAATCAGTGAGAAAATTTTTTTTGATATCCTCCTTAACTACAAAAATGCCCCAAGAGAAGAATTTAATTTTGAAATAATTCCCAGAATCAGGTTGCAATCTGAATCTCAGCCATGCTTGAAAGAAATTTACAACTCGTACTATTACCCAATTCAACTTTATGTTATGCTTGAAATTAGTTAACTAGCTTCAAGGTGCGAATGCATGACCGAAACAGCCTATTGACCAACCAGCAAGAACTAAAGTTTTCTGGCGAGCAGGGCTTCTTTGACAAAAGTCGGGTGATTTATTATTTCATCATGACTGTTTTTTTTCTTTCACTTTTTGCTTTTTTGCACTTTCGAGAAGTGCGAGTGGATATTCTTGAGCTTAATACGATCGCTCCAGGATTCATCGTTTCCCAGGTGGATTTTGATTTTACGGATGATGAAGCGACCTTGATATCAAAACAGGACGCTATCCGTGATATTGGGAAAATCTATGAACTTTCCCGAAACGACATCCGCC
This sequence comes from Candidatus Protochlamydia sp., assembly GCA_013695355.1. Classification (GTDB taxonomy): domain Bacteria; phylum Chlamydiota; class Chlamydiia; order Chlamydiales; family Parachlamydiaceae; genus Protochlamydia. The sequence goes on along the minus strand of JACDAQ010000016.1, from coordinate 103,298 downwards.
AAAAACGGATTGAATTTGAAAACTTCCTTCTTTACAACCAAAACTGGCATGAAAGCATTGAAAGAGAGGCTGCTTTTGAAGAGCTGCATCAGGCACTTGAAAAGATTGAAAAGGAATTGACTGCCCTTCGTTTTACTGATTCGCTCACTCTAGAAAAAATGCAAAAAGTAGGCCTTCCGACTGAAAATTATCAAATTTACACCCCAAATACTTCATTAGAGCAGGTTATTTTACCCGCATTTCTTTGGGAGAAATTTCAAACCGAGCTTCTCAATACGCATCAATTCAATTCCTTGACTGTTGCCCTCATCATTGAATTTTTCAAGAACGGCCATTGGCATATTGAAGAAGATAATTCGACCCAAAGATTGCTTCGTAAAAAGATTCAAAGCTTGGTCCCTGAAAAAATAACCCATGTTAGGGCAGGGAACCGAATTATTGATCAAAAGGAAAAAGCGACTTCGCGCCATGTTGCAATGCTACAGGCCATGAAAAATAAAATGGGGGCTGAAAGAAACCTTTATTCCCCTTTAACACTGCTTGGATCTTTTTTATTGACGCTCTTATTTACCGGGGTGCTCGTTTATTACTTTAAAGCCAATCAACCCCGTATTTTGAGTTCAAATCGTAAGATTTTTCTATTTGTCACTATCATGATTTTAACCTTAGGCTTGTCGAAATTAACTGAGTTTTTTCTTTTAAATTCAAAAAATAATTTAATGGAATCAATCCGCTACCCTCTGTTTGTCCCTTTGGCAGCCATTCTCATTTGCAGTTTGATCAACTCTTCCTTGGCAAGTTTTGCTGCTGGCTTTCTGGCGGTCGTTTCGGTTATTGCCCTGGCTTTTGAATGGGAAGGATTTTTATTATTAAATTTGACAGCCTCTCTTGTGGCAATTTTAAGCGTTCATTCGCTACGCCGAAGGAAAGAAATTTTTGTGGTCTGCCTTAAAGCTTGGCTTTGCTGTGTGGTAGCGATCATTTCACTGCATCTTTACAATAATTCAATGATCCATTTTTCATTTTTCACCGACATTATAAGTGCATGTTTTTTTATGTTGCTGACTGCCATTTTGGTAGTAGGGCTGCTGCCTTTGCTGGAATCGGGTTTTGGCATCATGACCGATGTCACCTTAATGGAATACATGGACCCTAATAATGATCTGCTACGCCGTTTAACAATTGAAGCTCCAGGTACTTATCAACATTCTGTAGTGGTGGGAAATTTGTCTGAGGCTGCTGCTCTTTCCATTGGTGCCAATGGGCTCTTTTGCCGTGTAGCGACCCTTTACCATGATATTGGCAAAATTGCCACTTCGCAATATTTTACCGAAAACCAGATGGGCGAAGTCAATATTCATCAGCTTCTCACTCCTCAAGAATCTGCGCAAGTCATTATGGCGCATGTGGTCGAAGGGGTTGCCATGTCGAGAGAAGCTGGCTTGCCTGAACCCATAATTGATATTATCAAAGAGCATCATGGCACCACGCTAGTCTATTATTTTTATCGTAAGCAGCTAGAAAAGATGGGAGGAGATAAAGGCCGGGTCGATGAAAGGGAGTTCCGTTATCCTGGTCCAAAGCCAAGGAGCAAAGAGTCGGGCATTATTATGATTGCCGATTCCTTCGAGGCTGCTTCTCGCTCACTTGAAAAAGTGAATGAAGAGACCCTCACTGCTCTTGTAGAACGTTTAGTACGTGAAAAAATCGATGACGGACAGTTTGATCAATGCCTGCTGACCTTTGAAGAACTTTCCGTTGTAAAAAAAGCTTTAGTCAAAACCTTGATGGCTGCCGGTCATTCAAGGATCAAATATCCCGTACCGGAAAAGACAATACTTGATCACTTTGAGGAGAATGTTTTTGAAGAATAAAATTGCTCTTGTGACAGGTGCGACTTCGGGTATAGGAAAAGCCTTGTGCCGGCTGCTCGCTTCAAAAGGCTTTTCATTGCTTATTACTGGAAGGGATGAAAAAAATTTGAATGGTTTGGCCGAAGAACTATCCTTGAATGTCCTAAAATCCATAAAAGCCGATCTTTCAGTCTGTGATGGACTTTTTTCTGTAATTCAGGCCATTCAGGACCATTGCCCTGCCTTGGTTGTTAATAATGCTGGCTTCGGTTTATATGGAGAAGTTTTGACTTACCCTAACAAGGAACAGAAAAAAATTATCGATGTCAATGTGAATGCTCTGGTTGAAATTACGTTAGAAGCTGGTAGGACACTGATATCCAATCATATCAATGGGACCATTGTCAATATTTCATCTGCTGCCGCATTTCAAATCGCTCCCGGTATGGCGGTTTATGCCGCTTCGAAAGCCTTTGTAAATAGTTTTTCTCAATCCGTTGATGAAGAACTCAAATCCTATGGCGTGCGTGTGCTTGCTGCCTGCCCTGGAATGGTAGATACTTCCTTTAGTCAAAGGGCAGGAAGAATCGCCCCTGCCAGGAAAAAAGGAGTGATGACACCCGAATTCTTGGCTGAAGCCTTATGGGATCAAATAGTTAAATTAAAACCTTTGAAAATCATCGATTGGAAGTATCGATTGCTGACGGCCCTTTCCTGCTGTGTTCCACGCAGCTGGGCGGCCTCTGTATTTAAAAAAAATATTGCGGAAAGAATTGCTCCGCGCAACCTTATTATAAGACCCCCCCATGCGAGAAAATGAACAAATAGTTGAACCAGATAATGAAGAAAATAGCATTATAGAAAGCGGCTTTGGCCGTTTTAATTTAGATCCCCTTATTTTAAGGGCTCTCGTAAAGATGGACTTCAAAGATCCCTCTCCCATCCAAATCCATGCCATTCCATTGATCCAACAGAATAGGGATATCATTGCCTTATCGCAGACAGGATCTGGTAAAACGGCGACCTGTGCTATTCCAATTTGTAATCGCGTTGATCCAGAAAGGCGCGTGATCCAGGCCCTGATCATTGTACCTACACGCGAGCTGACCTTGCAATATGCCACTGAAACTCAAAAAATTGGAAAGTATAAAGGTGTTCAAACTTTCGCGATTTTTGGAGGGGAAGATGCCGCAATGCAGCAGACCAAGCTGAAACATGGTGTGCATGTTCTCGTAGCAACACCAGGCCGCTTAATTGATTTTATCTACTCCCGGCTTATTGACCTTTCGCATGTCGAAACATTGATTTTGGATGAAGCGGATGAAATGCTAAGCATGGGTTTTTATGATGATTTAGATTTCATTATCCAGTGTCTGATCCACTCCCATCAAACTCTTTTATTCTCAGCGACCATGCCGGCTCCCATCCGCAAGTTAGCTAAACACCATATGAAAGACCCCCAGGAAGTTAATTTAATTGCAGACCAAGCCAGTCCTACATTGATCGATCACCGGTTTGTCTATTGTTCAGCTCATCATCGCGATCAGGAATTGCTCGAATTGCTTAGGGAGCTGCGGCCGGAACAGGCCCTCATTTTTTGCCATTCCCGTTTTCAGGTGGAGAAGGTTTGCCGCGCTCTGCAATCGAGATTAGACGGTGTCGATTACCTGCATGCCGGGTTGGGGCAGGACATTCGTACCATTGTGACGAGCAAGTTCAGGGCCAATAAAATCCGCTATTTAGTTGCGACAGACGTTGTAGCGCGCGGCCTGGATTTTTCCCGCGTGACACATGTTTTCATTTATCAATTGCCAGAAGAGCCCGAAATTTACTTGCATCGTTCAGGAAGGACAGGAAGATGGGGTAAAGAGGGGACGGTCATTTCCCTTGTAACTCCTCGTGAGCTTCCCCATTTACGTCTTGTTTGTGAGCACCTAAAGCAGGAGCCCATTTGGTTGGGCGAGCCCCCTCCGGAAAGATCCCATTCCGCATCAAAGCCGGCTTCAAAAAGACCCTATCGTAGGAAAAATTCTTAATAGGCAGCTTTATGAGTGAAGAAATTTCCATTGGTCCGATTAAAGTAGGGCTTGCACATCCTCCACTAATTATAGCGGAGTTATCAGGCAACCATAATGGATCGCTTGAACAGGCCTTGGCTTTAGTTGAAGCGGCTGCAAAAGCAGGAGTGCAGGCCATCAAGCTGCAAACCTATACACCTGACACAATTACATTGGATGTTCAAAGGGAAGAATTTTTGATCAGCGAGCCCTCCAGTTTATGGGCAGGCCGAAATTTATATGATTTATATAAAGAGGCTCACATGCCATGGGAATGGCATGCCCCTATTTTTGAAAAATGCCGCCTGCTTGGTTTGACGGCTTTCAGTACCCCTTTTGATGAAACAGCAGTTGATTTTCTCGAAACCCTGGATGTTCCCTGCTATAAAATTGCTTCTCCTGAAATTGTCGATCTTCCTTTGATCCGGAAAACGGCAGCAACCGGAAAACCCTTGATCATTTCGACAGGCGGTTCTACGTTAGCCGAGATTGGTGAAGCCGTGGAAACAGCCCGAAAAAGTGGATGCCGTGAACTAATTTTACTTAAATGCACGGCCGCATATCCAGCTGATCCGGCAGATGTCCATTTACGCACCCTGTCCCATTTAGCCGCTTGCTTTAATACCTTCGTCGGCTTGTCAGACCATACCCTGGGCTTAGGCGTCCCTATTGCCAGTGTTGCACTGGGATGCTGCGTCATTGAAAAACATCTTACTCTTTCACGGGCTGATGGGGGAGTGGACAGCGCTTTTTCGTTGGAACCGCATGAGTTCAAAAGCCTGGTTGATGAAACAAAAAGGGCATGGGAAGCTTTGGGCCAAGTACAGTATGGGCCGATCCCTGCGGAAAAAACAACTCTGTCGCACCGCCCCTCCCTTTATTTTGTTGAAGATCTGGCCGAAGGAGAAACCGTGCAGCTTCATCATATTAGGTCTGTAAGGCCTGCCAAAGGGCTGCCGCCAAAATATGAATCTGCCATCATTGGGTTGAAAGTTGCACGAAATATTCAGAAAGGAACCCCTGTCGATTGGTCATCTTTTAAGTGATCAAATAAAAGGTAAGCAAGATCGCAAGCGAGCAGGATGCATAAGGTGAAAAGTTTTTTGTATATCTTGCATATCCTGCCGCTTGCGATCCTGCTTATCCTGTAATTCTGAAGTAATTCAGCATCAGCAATTAAATTACATTGGGGTGTAAGGGGAAATTGATTTTCTTGACACTGCTGTTTAATCTAACTTAACAAAAGTGGCTAGCATTTTGGTTGTTTTAAATATAATATAAAGCTGGAAGTATTATGATGATTTATCCTATTCAAATCCAACCCGGCCATGCAAAGCTAAACATCGTTAATAGCAATGTAATTGCAGCGTTAAAAAATTATCATGGACATGAATGTGTCTGGTTACCTTTTACCAACAAGAGAAAAATGGACTGAAATTGCAAGGAGAATCCTAACCATGATTTTTATTCCCTTTATTTATCCATTTTTAGATGGGATTGCATTAATAAAATATACATTTCTTTTGTTAAACCGATCTTTCATTCGGTTTTTAAATATATTTCTTTCCCTACTCGCCTCAGCGAAATAGCAGCTTGAATTTCCAGTTTGACTGCTTAAAGATTTCATCTGTCGGATAGACTAGCTATCTTGACCTTAAAAGTAATACTGTAATCAAATGATAGATGTAAGGAGTGAGGATATGTATTTACTAATTTCTAAACTAACATCAAAATATCAAGCCACAGTGCCAAAGAAAGTTAGGCAGGCCTTAAATCTAAAATCTGAAGATCAAATAATTTATGAAATATTAGATAACAATACAGTTTATTTAAGAAAAGCAAAGCCAGTGGATCTTGATTATTTAAAGGCCCTAGAAGGAACGCTAACTGAATGGAACTCTGAAGATGACGAAAAAGCCTACCAAAATTTATAAATGTATGATGTAGTGATTGTACCCTTTCCCTTTATTGATACAGTAGAGTCTAAAAGGCGTCCGGCATTAATTCTTTCTTCCGCATCTCATTTTAACAATATATCAGAGGCAAGTGTAATGGCAATGATTACATCTCAACACATGCTTCATGGCCTCTTGATTTTTAAAATTACTGATTTAATATCAACTGGTCTACTCGACTTTCTTAACACAGGAACTTATCCTATTAATCTATGTCATCGCCACCATTACTTCTCTGTTTTAATTAAAGGAGGTAAATTGGATAAAGGATAATTAGACAGTTCGATTTTAAATTCTTTTTCAAATTTTTCGCAAAATACATTTATACCCTCATAAGAGCCTGCTAAATCCATTAACTGTCCAGTAGATAAGTAAATACGTTCTATGGTTGGACAAATTTTCATTAATTCTTCAAGTGTGTCTCGGTTAAAATCTTCAAAATTCCAGGTAGTCACATCCTTAATGCGACAAATAGGTTCAGAAAGAATTTTAATGGTGTTTAGCAATACCGAAACTTTCGGTTTGGCAGTAAAAAAATGATCGTGCATACCACTAAGGTTAAGATTAATTAAAGGAGGGCGATAAGTTTCAAGTAGTTTGATAATTCGTTTATCGACATTTGGTGAACTAAAGTCCAAGATTTCAAGCGTATCGCGACTAACTTTTAAAACTCCTTCTAGACCATCGCAGGAAATGTTACATCTATTAATACGCAACATTTTGATCGGTCTTTTTAAATCTAAAATTTTTCTAAGAGAGGGGTCACCAATATCTGTACTAGTGGCTTCAATCTTATTCAGCCCGGGACAGGATTGAAGAAATTCTATCAAGACACGGTCCGAAAATGCTGCGGCACAAGAAACATATATTTCTCTAAGCTTTGAACAATGATGGGCAATTTTTATAAAATCGTCTTCCTCAATTTGTTTACTATTTGATAGCTCTAAAATTTCTAGTTGAGAAGAATATGTTGCAATTGCTACAGCCACATCTTTAGTGACAAGAGTATGAGATAATTGCAAATTCTTAATTTGAGGATTGTTTTTTAAAAATTCAATAAGTTCCGAACAAGATAATAGCTCGCAATAACTAAGAGTAATTGTTTCAAGGATGTTATTCGGAATCATTTTCAGGCTAGCACCGTCTATATTTGAATTGTTGGCTAATAGCTCGATAATTTGCTGATTTGCTTTTAGTATAGGATTCAAACTTTTAGTTGGTAAGTCCATTGTAGTTCCTTCGACATGCAATTTTTTTAAGCGCTTTATCGGACTAGTAAAAGATTGTAATGCCTCATCACTATTTAACTCCCAGGCATACCCTCTAATAACGAGTTTTTCCAGATCAGGGGGCAAATTTGATAGGGCATTCGCATCAAACGGATTTAAACTGGTAAAGGTTCTTTTTAAATTTTTCTTTTTAATTGAGGATTCACAAAATGAATTTTTTCCCTTATCAATTGTACAGTCAAATGAACTATTGCTATTATGATCTATTGGTATCATTATTTCTTCTATATCATTATCAATATAATTTATTTATTGCAGTGCAACACAATGTACCATTTTCATATTATTTCCATCATTGGGGATTATTATAAAATCAACCCTTTTCCAAGTTGAATGCTGAGGCCCTCTACTCTCTCGAAAAGCAACTTCCATTTTGATATTTGACGAAATGGGCTCTTTGATTTGTATTTCTCTTTTAGGTTCCTTTCCAAATAAATCTGCACCAATTTTAACCGAAAAATAATTCATTAGTCTGCGCACCTCTTCTATTAATTTATTTTTGGCGTCCGCTCCATACAAACATGTCGCTTTAGAAACCTGTTTATCATGCCGCAAATTAATAATTTTACATGCTGCCTCCCAATTATCTGCTAAATGCAAGCATTTTAAGGGCGTCCGCCATGTGGCGCGAACTTCCATCAGCAACTAGGTTATCATTTAACTGGTCTGAAATCATAACATTTTTCCTTTCAATTTTTGAAACGAGTTAGAAAAGAAGAATGTGATCTCAGACCTTTTTTTACCAGAGTTTTTGGATCTAGCCAAAATCGAAGTCTGAATTTACAGAAACAATGTTACACTACCCAAAAGTCATGGGTCAGGCAGATGATTTCTTAATTAGGCAACGTTATGGGGAAGCAGACCGTGCTCATAAGCACTTTATGTCAGTGCTTCCTATTATCGATCTTAATTCTCCTTCTTCAGAAATTATTCTCCCTTTGATTTCCTATCTCCATAAGTACATGCTAACCTTGCAATCACCTCCATTTTCCTCTATTGAAGTTGAAGGAAAAGGAGGGGGTTATCATGGTGAATCGATCAAAAATCTAGAAAATAGTATTCAGAAAGGTATTGTAAGTGATATTGTTGCCTTTTTGGCCAAGTTTTTTGACGAGAGAGCTATTGAAGTTTTGCTTAAAAATTCACCACATGCAAAAATTGAAATTACCGCTTATTTAGTGATGGGACTCATACAAGCACTCAGGGGTTATCTTGAGGCTAAAAAATATTTTTATGATAATTCTCAATTTGGATTCGGACAATCAAAGTTGCAAGCAATTACTGATGTTTTATTTTCTTATTCAAAACAAGAGAAAGAAAATCAATGGCAGCCTATTCGCTCTTCTACAAATGAAGATCGAGAACTCACCCTTGAGGCTCTAAATCTTGTTAATAAACTTCGTAGATCTGCATTTAATTTTGCCTTTGTCGGTGGTGTTTAATTGCAAAAGCTTCACACGATGTGCGCACGAGGCTACTTAAAAGGTGTTTCTTGATAGAAACACCCTTTAAGTAGCCTCGTGTCGCACAAACTCCCACATTGTGTATATTATATTTTATTAACTCATCTTACGGAAAGCGCCGATCGGCTTTTTAGAGGTCGTCCTTCGAACCCAAGATAATCGGGAATGAACTGTTCAGCGCTTACTATTTCCAGGATAGTGATGAGCTGTTGTTGCTTTTCCGTGAGAGGATCTAGCTCTTCCTCTAGTTGAAGAAAAAGTGAAATTTTAGACCAATATTGTGATAAAATTTGTCCGAGCTTGCTCATACTGAGAATCCTTCTTTTGGTGTATTTGTTGAATGTTTAGTAGCGCTCACAATATATCTTAAGGAGGGTTTTACTTTGTAATAAATCTTTTTTTTTTGATTTTTAGAGAAAATCTACGTTTTTTTTAGTTTTGCAAAAGCCTCTATATTTCAAATTATTTCGTGCTTGAAAAGCTTTATTCCGTGCAGCAGGTTTGGCGCAAACAAAAAACATATGGACATCATAAAGCTAAGAAAGCTATAAGTGTGAGTCTTCTTGGGCTAAATACATTCCACGTAACCAGTTCAGGGTATTTGATTTAGCCAAAACTTACATTAATCATAGAAGAATATATGAATTCACCGAGAATGCAATTTAGTCTCTCCAGTGGTATCAATGAAATGCATTACTCAAAAACAGGGTATGTATTCAAAGGAAATTACGATCAAGTTTTGGAAAACGAATCTGAGGGGAATAAATTAATCAAGGAATTAGAAATTATTAAGGACAGCAAAAAAATTTCAGGAGACAATCTCAATGCGATTTGCTCTTTTATTTGTTTTTTAACAAGAAAAGGCGGTTATATTGATAAAGAAAAATTACCTCTCTACTCTGAAGCTTTTTTACAGATAGGAAGCCTATCTACTGCTGATGATCTTATTCTCTTTCAAGCAATTATTAACAGTATCTATGAACAACTTCCTATAAAAAATCATAAGTGCCCCATAGGAATGTGGAAAAAAAACGCAAAGGGCCCTTGTACACTGACTCCTACGAATCTGGAGGGTTATTTTTCTAATCAAGAGGGAGCCATCGGTATTGTTTGCCTGCCACAAGAATATAGATATGGAGGTATCTCTGCTTGGTCCTCACTATGGCATGAGGTAGCAGGGCACAATTTTCTTCAATCTATACCCGGTTTGATCCAAGAAATTGAAAATAAAATAAAAGATCAAGAAACCTATAGCCCATTTGGAAATTATTGGAGTCTGTCCAAAAGGGTAGAAGAAGTTGCTTCTGATGTAATGGCTACACTGACAGCAGGTCCCTCTTTTGCTTTAGCCTCTCTTGTATATTTTCGGGGGGCGAGTCAAGAAGATTCCAGCAAGTTATTTCAAAGTGACGAGTCTAATTGCCACCCTATTCCTGCCTTAAGAATCTTTGTCATGACGGAAGTCATTAAATTGTTAAAATTAGATGCTAATGATAACTGGAGGAACTCCCTTGAGGCAGAAATTCAAAAAGACCTTGCGACAACTGATAAATTTACTATTACAAACAAGTTTGGGCCAGGTTTAACTATCCCCAAAGATGAGGCAATTACAACTACAAAAAAAATCGCTAATATTGTAGCTACGACTTCGTTTTCAAAATTTAATAATCAAAGCCTTTTCGAAAGTTTATCAAAATCTAACTTTTGTTGGAATCAGAAAGACGAAAGTTTAATGAAAAGTTATAAACCAATCTTTTCTTCAAAAAAAATAAATGTAAAAACAAAAGATTTACAAGCTCGCCACATAGTGGCTGCTACTGTTATGGCATCATGTGAAAAAGATGCAAACATAAAGATGATTTTTAATAAAATGAAAGAAGAGATATATCATTTATTTGTTTTAAAAAAATAAATTTTTTTAATTTCTTCATGAGAAAGATCTCTTTCATTCACACTGCTTGCGGCTAAAACACGTATATTCCCTTCAACGTTTTTCTTTGTTTGAAGTTTTTCAAGCAGATTAATTTTCTCTTCTTTTTGAAGATGGCAAAAAGAAATATCATATTGGATCTCTCGTGAAAAAATCTGCTCTTCTTGTAATGTAGCAATATTCTTCCATTCCACGTCTATTCTTGCCTTAATTTCAGCATGCAGTGAATTTTCTGATAAATAAAATTCAATTTTTCTGTTATACTTCTTCCCTACCCCATGTACATATTTATATTTATAATTAGGTCCCTCAGCATGACAGTTTTCGTTCTTAATTGCTTGTTGAATTTCTTGAGAAAGAACACTGATTTCTCGCTGTTTTGTGATCATGCCAACTAAAATATTTTTCTCATTAAAAACAGGTAAACCAGGCCGCCCACCGCATTTAAATTCTCTATCTTCATTGTCATTTTTTTCAATTTTTATATAGGGATAAAAATGATCTTCCCGCAAAGGAAGAAGGTAATACATTTTAGAAGACAAACTACTTTCAAATTGGATTGATAACGGCTTTCTCCCCGGTGATTCTACCAATTCTAAAAGAGCCCAATTTCCATGAATTGTATCAAAGAAACATGTGAGAACTTTTTTGATGCTAAACATATCGTTTTTCATCAAATACCATTCTTTTTTAAAATTTTGGGACTTAAATACCAATCTGGTTTTCTCTAAAAAATCAAATTCATTTTTACTTTTTATTGATGAGCCTACAGTTAATACAATTTTCTCTGCGACTAAGAAGGCAGCCCCAAAAACTCGAGACCTGGGCTTTATAATAATTTTTTCTTCTAAATTATCATTACCTATATTTATCAAATACCCAACACTTGCAGCTTGCTTTCGAAAATTATTTTTGATGCTCTTTTCATCTTCGAAGGTGCTTATTGGCTTTGAAGAAATAGAATTGCATTGCATAATTTCTCTCCTTTAAAAATGAATTGTTTATGTAAATAAATAATAAGCACTCCTAGCATTCTTGTCAAAAAGCCTCGAAAAAGGCTCTTTTGCATGGAAGTGGGGAAGATTTCTTCACCATACTCACTCTCTAGCACTTACCCGCTCATGTAGTTATCGGGAAGGTTTAGCCTCACAGCATCAACCCCGGAGATAGCCCCTTCGTTTCATTGTCAGGCCGCTCTTTATTCAGAGCCTTAGATTCGCCCTGCTGTAAGGGCGGTTTCTTGATAGAAACACATCCTTTAAGTAGCCTCGTGTAGCACAAATTCGCACATCGCGTAAATGTAGTAAATTTTAGATAATTAAAATATTATTTTTTCTCAAAAAAGAAATTTAAAACCATGCCTTCTCCATTTATAAAAACATAGGTTTTAAAAGATGAATCGGTTAGTTTTTTATTGAAAACTTGCATTTTATTATTTTTTTCTTCAAAACAATTAATTTTATTATAATAACATTTGTTTTTTTCAATATTTATTTTAGAGTGTGTTTTAATAAATTCGTTAAAAAGATAGACGTTTTTTATTGTTTTTTCTTTATTATTACTATTGAATATTATAACATTTATTATTTTAAAAGTAGGACTAACAATTCTTGAATAGAGGTGTCTATCTATCATAGGGAAAGGTTCGATATGTTGGATGAAAAATCTTTTAGGTTTTTTTCTGTAACTTAAGTGTTTTGAGTTTGGGGCAGTAAGATCTGAGCCTATGGCTTTTTGTTTACTTTGTATTGCTGTTTCTTCCAAATATCTACAAATAAGTGCATTCATTTTTATTATTTGCCTTTGCTGATTTCTTGCCAATATTGAAATACTAAAATTTTGAGAAGCTGAAAAAATAGTTTCTATTTCAATTGGAAAGACGATGCCATTTTTTTTAAATAGTGAATAGGTATTTAAGGTCATTTTCCAGTCATCATTGTTTGCATTTCTTAAAGCGAGTTGCCAACGAGATAAAAAATTTCGAAGATGTAAATTTTGTTGAAACCTTGTAAGGTTTTTTTCTAACGAATTCTTCTCTGAAGAAGAACTAAATGTATGTAGTTGTATAGATTGGATGTTCATAATTTTCCTCTTTTGATAGGGATTGAAGACATAAGTTTGCTAATTCTAAAATTTTTCTACAATAGAAGTCGCCTTGTTTATTTGGTCTAATTTCTTTCACCCACTCTTCCATAAGATTTGGTAAAATTAATTGTTGATTAGAAAGTTGGCTATATCCCTCTTCAATACCTTTAATAAGATATTGAGTTGCGAAATCATTATTTAAAAAATAGTGGCTCTTTTCTTCTGGCGAAAGTGGGAGTTCTTGTTCAATCTCAGCTAACACTCTATCTACTTCCAAGCGAATTCCTTCATAAATTTTTGAGGCGAATTCACTTTGATGAATTTTAAAATAACAAAATGCCTTTAAAAAAGACTGCAGGTAAATTTCTTTTTCTGGTTCAAAATCGATTTCAGAATTTTTATTCACAGAAGAATTCAACATGTTAGAGCTAGTATTATCGATACAAAAAACAACTAATTCAATTGTGGTCTCGATATTTGACTTAATATCAAGCATAATATTACCACTGTTAATAAAAGCATCAACGTTATTTGGAGCAATAAATTCTAGTCCTGTAGCCGGCCTATAAAATCTATCATCGTTTCCGAGAAATAAATCAAAAACTGCCACTCTTCCAAATGTATAGAACATAGTGGATGTACAGTGTTCATTGAGCTGAAAGAATTTTGTTGTGCTTATGAAATCACCAATATTTGTCCCACTAAAGGCATCCATAAAAGCGAAATCATGATTTTTGTATTGCGATGCATTAATCTTCATAATACTTCCAATTTTTCCTCTAACAGGAAAATCTTTATATTCACAATCTACTACATATATCTTTGGGCTGTAAAGTCCTAAATGTTTCAATACTTGTGAACATAACCTTGTATTGGCACTTAGAGACGGATGAATAAATTTTGTGACAAATTTTATTACCTTCTCCTGACCTTCTAAATACTTGTGACAGATATAAGTAAGATCAGTCACTCCCTTACACGAACGGTTAATATAACTACCATAGTTGTTTCTATTAATTCCATTCATAAAATTACTAAAAAATTTATTGATTATATTAATTAATTTTTCATTTTCGTGTGTTTTATTAATTAATTGTAATGAATTAAATTTTTCTAGTTCTTCCCAAATAGATAATGATCCTTTATTGGTTATTGAATTGGACACGTTCATTTTAATAGCATTTTTAAGTTAAAAATTATTAATAACAAATTATAAAAAAAACTTTTTTTTGATCATATTATATTTAATTTATTTATTCAATTTAAATTCACAAACAATTTTGCGGACCTCATGAAAGAACGCAGGTCTGACGCATGAAGATTTTATTTTACACCAACAAGTTGTAACAGATACTGCCTGCCCCACCCAGTCTTCATGCGTCGATTTTTCATTCTCATTTTTGTCTCTTTGTCTTCTTTCAACAAATTTAGTGTAGCGCGCCTAACAATTGACAAATTCTCCGCCTCATTTTCTTTCCTAATCCTGGTCAGTTCTTCCCGATACGTCTTATCCAATTGCCATTGTAAGTTATGGTGAGTCGGCCTATAGAACTTCTCCATGGGCCTCTCTTAGAATGGTGTAACCTCTCGATTCACACCGCTCCCAATCTCCAAATGCTTCTACCATTTCTTTTTTCCAATGCGCAAAAAACATTGGGTTTTCTTTTATTTTCTCCAAAAATTGTCTTGCTCTCGTCTTATGTCCCTTCAATTTCTTATATGTACGCATCGCCCATGCAACTAATGTCATATTGAAATGCCTGCAGAATGAATCGAGAGCTGATAGAAATATTTTCTATAGTTGGCAAATTAATTATTAAAGAAACTAATGTGTTCTTAAGTCCTGAGACATAATTACAAGAAGCATAAAGCACATTTCTTGATCAATTTCGGGATTTGGATGTTTTTTATAAAAAAAAATATATATCTTTAAAATTTTGGATAAAGAGCTTCAAAAATATTTGACACTTTATCTTTTCTTTACCTTCTTCATACTTAGATATAGCAAAATTTTCGATATCACAACACACCTAATAATAATCAGAAAAACTAAATTTTTGAAATATGAACGAAATGGTAAGGCCAGTGGTGTTTAAGAACCAGGTAGGATTTTCAATAAGTTTACTCGCTTTCATCTTCTATTAAATTTGATAACACAGTTGTAGAAATCAAGTCTCGAAAAAAGATATAGGCACTATTATTATTAAGAGCCGCTTCTTGTGAATAGTCTGCCCAATAGCATGCACAGTTAGTATGTTTGAATTATGTTAAAAGTTTATTCAATGTTAAAAAAACACCTTCAAATTATTATTAGAAATAATTAAAAAATAGTTTTAATTTTTCAGACATTTCCCTTCAGCACGATATTGAAGACCATGAGGGGAGTGTGCTTATAAAGAAAGGAACTTCTATTAGTCCTCTTGAATTCATTAACCTTAACCAAGAGCTTGTTTTTTTTGATGCAACTCAAGCATCTCATATAAAGTGGGTCAAATCACTTCCTAAAGAAACAAAATGGATAGTAATAAAGGGCAAGCCTTTGGAGCTTGAAGAAAAAGAAAATCACCCCGTTTTTTTTGATCAGTTTGGTGCAATAACCAAAAAACTAGGAATTCGTTGTGTTCCAGCAAGAGTTTCCCAAGTAGAAAAACGCTTGAGAATCGAAGAAATTCCCCTTGAGGCGTCTTTATGAGGCTAGTCTTTTTACTAAGCCTTTGCTTTGCCTTTCTAATATTTCACTAGAAAAGACACATAGTTGCAGATTCCCAACAATTAGAAAATGTTTTTCCAAGATCCCTCAATTGATCTCTCTTGGTTAAAAAAAGCTAAGGAAGATCTGGCAAAGGGTGTAACACAAAATATTGAAGAAACCGAAGCATAGTATAGACGTGCATCTGAGAACACGCAAGATATTTTTATTTTATTATTTATAGCGCAAAAGTTAGAAAAAACAAAAAAGACCCTTCATGGTGCCTTCTTAATTTATTTAAATGTGCTTCTACAGGGGATCTTTGGGGGCTTTTTTTCCTCATCAATTTTTACGAGAGAATCGGCAGTAAAGAAGATATGGAACTTGCCCAAAATTTAAGGATGAAACTTCCTCCATTTTTACAAATCTCATAAAACAGAAGAAGCTATAAAAACTTTACAGAATAGAAGTTGAGAAACGGACAGGTGGAAATCAAATTTTAAAAGATTATTCAACACCTCCTATCAAAAATTAATAATTTAAATTATAAATTCATATTTTAAAATCAATGGGGTTAATTCATCTATTAAATGCCATTCTAGAAATTCCAATTCACTTTTATAAAAGGAATTTTGCAATAATTTTCCACAATTCATCATTAAATAGCAGCTAATACTCATCTGCAAGTTGCAATTAAAATGTCAGGGAGAAAGCTTTACCGTATTCGCCCAGGAAATTATGGGGTAGCCTATTCCATCAATGATTCTAAAATTGGTTTTTTGACAAGAAGGGGGATCAGCTGTCGATTTTTAGCTCGTCGACCAGGCTCTTTACTGTATAGTTAGGGCTAAGAGAGGTAATAAGCTCTCGGTTGATTGGACATGAGTCTTTGATCTTTAGATGAGCTTCTATAGCGCTTTTCTCAAAAGTGTGTCCTTGATCACATTCTCCCATCACACAATCGTCCACTTGCTTAAAAATAATCACCTGATTAAGCGAACAGTAATATCCGATTTTTGCGGGGTCGTTGGTCCAAATATTCATATTTCTTCCTATATTTTTGCTGTTTTAAATCTTGCGTAAGAAACAGAATACTCGGTTTTGCAATATGAGTTTCCAGATTGGGTATAAAACACACAAAAGTCAAAAAAAGTTTTGTATCAAATTTAATTTTAATGAAAGAAAAAAGCAAATAATGTCAGGGATATGACATTATAAAAATGATTTTGAAGTGTTAACGCAGGGGCGTAGGTGGCGCAGAGAGACTACAAGCGTCAAAGTTCAATCTAAAAATCCCATTGATCAAGAGGTCTTGCCCAAAATTAAGCACTAAGCCTAACCCAGCCCAGTGAAAGACTAAAAGTTGGAAACTATGCGACGCCGCCATAGGCCGAATACGTAAGAAGCAATAACATTTTTAACAAAACTGTATGATTACTAAAAATTTATTCTTGTCTAACAAAAATTGTACTAAAGTGAGGCATAGAACGAACTACTTCCTTGATTTTCATAGGAATAGTGGGCATAGGATTTTCAGCTAAATAAAGATCAAATACTTCTTTGTTGAGGATACGAGATTGTGCGATGGTGCACATGACAGGGGGAACTTGTGTGAATCGATTGCCCTGAAGGGCAACAAACCGCAAATGGGAAAGAGAATTAAGATTACAGGGTAATTGGGTAAGATGATTTTTTATTAAGATTAATTCTTCTAAATTTGAAAGGGCTGCAATTTCATCTGGTAGTGTTTGCAGGTCGCAACAAGAGAGTTCTAGGCGTTTGATCGTTGCAAGGTACGCAGGTATATTATCACTACTTTCACATTTTTCAATCAAATCTTTAAGAAAAGGGTAATATGTTGTTTCGTTCAAGTTTTTTAGAAATACAAATAGGCGCTGAAGTTTCTCATTTTGCTCTGGTAAAAGAATGGGAGGTGTTTTTTTTTCGTTTGAGAAGATAAAGTAGGAGGGGTCTCGAGCATTATTTAGTTGTACAGACATTAAAATACCTCATTTTATATTAAATATAATAATTCATTCTAACAATATAATCAAGTATTTATAGCAGCATTCACAATCCAGGGAGTCAACCTAGGTATTAGCAATATCAATGAAGAAATTGCAGGCGAGAAGAAATTATATAAGCTATTGAGACTTCGCAAAAATTAATTCTTCATAAATGTATTCTATTACTTGATTAAATGATTGATCTTTAGAAAAGTCAATTAATTTCACTTGATTGTTTTGCATCCATTCTTTTAAATCCGGTCGAGCCAAAACAAAACCTACTTTATCTAATAGCTCTGTATTACCGGTGAGGATACCTACAACGATGCTTTGAAGATCGTTACTAATTTTTAAGTTTTCTTTTATGATAAGGTTCGCAAGATTTTGAAGAACCTCTTTATTTTCTAACCCTACTGTTAGTCGCAAAGCTGTGGCGCATTCGGTAAAATTTAATGAGGCAAATCCAAAGCTGATTCTTAGGGAAATTGGAATATGAGCGTCTAGTGATTTGGCTGTTAAAAAATATTGCATGAATGAAGTTAGATTAATTAAATGAGTCTGATAAGTCTCAGAATTGCGATCGAGCTTGCGAAATAGGACATCTATCATGTGCGTAAAGTGAAGCCCAAGCATCGGAACTCCACTGTCCCTTTTTCCTAGATGGATACAGCAAGTACTAGATGTTAAGGCCGCTAATGCTTTATACAAGGAATCAGTATTAGAGTTGACTAACCCAAGATACTCTTTAATTAAGCTAGCATTAGATTGAAAAAAGAGATAAAAAAATTTTTGCGCTTCCGACGAGGGGGGATCAAACAGAGGCTTCTTCAAGGTATCGATTGAAAGCTGTCTTTGGGGATGCTTTTCCAAAGTTATTATAGACATGCATAGTTCCGCCAGTATATTTATCCAATCCGCACATAGCAAATTTTGCCAAGCTATTGATGACGACTAAATTTAAAATGCCGTTTTCAATTTCCTTTGAAAATTGCTTTATAACATTTTCAATATCTTTATCCCAATACATGGTCGTTGAGGTGTCTACAATAAATGTTAAAGAATTATCAGCCTTCCTATCTTGCAATTGTACTTTAAGAATTTCCAATAAAGGACTTTTTTTCACCTCTGCTAAAGGTACATAATTGGGAAAAAGATCTACGCTTATAATATTACAGGGCAATTTATCTTTACACATTTCCTGCACAGTGGCCTGTCCAGAAGTACAAAATTGAAGCATGTAGCCACCAAATTCCTGTTCAGCTATTAATTCATAGTAACTTCCTTCGAGGAAACCAATCATAAAATTATCGGGATTGATAGTTCTTAAACCATCCATCACATGCTTATAAACTGACATCCCGCTAGAGCACACAAAGCTTTTTTTAAAAGGTGAAAGGTGAGCCATGGAATCTATGATATTCCGCAAAGGTGTAATGCCTGGAGCGGGATTGACAAAACAAAGAATTAGCAATAATTCTTCGGTAGCTAAATTGACTTCTTGCAAAATTTCATGAAGCTGGGGGCCTGGTTCCATTTGTTTGATTGAATCAATTTGGTTGATGTTTTTAAATCTTTTTTCAATGTTCTGTATTGCTTTGAGGAATGGACCTAAATTATTCATTTTAGCTAACATCTGATCTTCTGGTATGCAATCTTTTATTTTAAAAGGGCATTTTTAAACATTTGATTATAAATGGTGGCAGCTTGATTGTTGTGTTGCTGCGGGAAAGTCTTTAAAACATGGTCAATAGCAGATGAGACGGCAGTTAAGCTTCCTTCGATGGAAGGAAGTGAGTGTAATGAAGTTTCTTGTGTAATAGGAGAGGTTTCAAATAATTTGTTTAACGGATATTCTAATTTGACCAATTGATGTCGAATTTGTGAAATTTCGGGTACAACTCCAGTGCCCCCCCTTAACTCAATGATCTTCCACATTAGCTCTGTCCCTTGTGGAAGAGGAAAAACTATCATGTATTCTTGTTCTTCAACTTTAATCACTCCGCCAAAAATTAGATTTTTATTTTGAGGGATTTTTCCAATAATATCTTTCATCAACAACTCAAGTGTCTCCCCACTTCCTTTTAGAAAAGTTTCCTGAAGCGGTAAACTAATATCAAAAAATGTATTGTCATCATCTAAGGAAATATTATTAGTTTTGTAAGTCATTTCCAGAATCTTACATGCCGCTGAACAAATACTAGAAAAACAACCAGGCTTAATTACTTCAAAGGCATAGGATACTTCATTTTTTAGACCATATTTCTCCTTAAAAAAATCAAGTAAAAGTTGAGCGATTACGCCAGAGTCATGGCGAAAATAATTAGCTTGATTATTGATATGATATTCTAAAAATGAATGATGAAAAGGGCCTTTTTGTTCGAGAATAGGGGCTTTGGAAGTTTTAACTAAGTGCTGCAAAGCAAAGACTTTAAGATTAAGAATTATTGGCCCCAATAATTCTGCTTCTGGCCCATTTTGTCCGATAATTGCTTGGTATTGAATGATAATAGCAAGAATTTTGAGCAATTTTTTCTCATTTTTGTTGAAGACTTTTTCCATAAAGCTTGTTTCAAAATCCACAAAGGCTTCATGGGAAGGTCTTTCGCAATGTAAATAATAGGTAGAAAGCCTTCCCGAATGCAACTTTTCTGCAGTTATTAGGTCTTGGGCTAAGGCAGCAAAATGAAGATTAAAAATGTTTTTTTCTTGAAGCATACCCACAATTTTTTTTACATCACAGCGATTTAAGTCACCTGATTTAATATTTCTTCTTTTCGCCCAATTTTTGAAACTCTTCCAGAGATTTGGATCTTTTGTGACAATTTCTAATGTCTCAGTCGCAATATGCGTAACTTCTGTAAAATTTTGTTCAGGATGCTGTAAAGCTATAGAAAGTTCATCCAATTTTAATTTTAAATTTGTAGAAGATGAGATACTATCCATGATTTCCTATTTATTAGTTATTTATAAATATAATTATAATAAATAAACACTTGAAAGTATATTTATTATTTAAATTTTAATAATTTATAATAATAATACTATAATACAGGCGAACTACTTTCCTGCTTTTAAGGAATAGGGGACGTAGGATTGGGCAATTTCAGAACTTGTGAACCTGTTGGTGATATGGTGTTTTTGAACAAACTTGATTTTGGGCCAGGTATAGAATTTATTTTGGATACAAAACGAACAAGTTTTTGCATATACTCATCTTTGGAATAGATGGGACCTACCATCCATCCCAAGCCTTAATTTGAAAAATGAAAGCGAGGCTTTAGGAGAAAAAGGGGCGAGTTTATTGAAGCAGGGATTTGAAAATAAACTAAGCCAATGGGATATCTCTGAAAAAGAAGCAGGGTTAACGAACCAACATAATGAAACAAAGCAATCTGTTAACGAACAAATTGAGACTACTCAGGACAGGTTAGCTATGATGCAGGATGAGAGCGAAAATAAATTTGACTTAGAAAAAAGCCAAGCTTCTTATCGATCGGTCAACAAAAAATGCCTTTCCTCAGATACATCAGCTATTTGAAAAACCTTTTTGGATGAAAGAAGATGACTAGTAAAAAAGATAAAAAATTTATGTATTAAATTATTTTATTGACTTTATTGAACAATGAAATTATTTTTTTTAGTTTTAAATGAGAGGGTTGTATGGAATGGATTTTGGCAATTTTGGGCTTAACATTTGTAATATATAAAAAATTAATTAATTTTAGAAATAAAGATAAATATAATTATAATCAAGACGATGAAGAATTGAGGAAAATTATTGCTAAAAATCCTTCTGATAAGAAGACATTGGAAGTTCTAGGATATCGTTTAGTGGAAAAGTTATATGCTGACCTAATTGATTATGACATAAAAAAAATTGACTTGAATAATATGGAGATTATACTAAATGAAGCCTTAGAAGTTGTTCAAAATCTTTTGAGATTAAATCCTAATGACTATTATGGTTTAAAAAACTTAGCATACCTGAATTTTTTCCAAGCAAGAATCGCATGGATTAATAGCCATGATGATCAAATAATTCGTTATCTTGAAAATACTCTTAGAATATTGGAAAAAATGTTACTAAATGATGCTGAATATGTTTTTGTACAAATTCGCTACATAAATGTTTTATCGCTTTACGTAAATTATTTAATTGATCTAAGACTAATTAACGAAGCTGAATTAATCTTTAAAAGAATTTTATTATTAAATTTAAATAAAGAAAATCATGATAGTTTAAAGCGTAAAATTTTGTTTTCTTTCTATGAAAAAAAAGAGCTTGTGAAATTTTTAGAGGGGTATTTTGTAGTTGAACAGGAAGCCAAAGCAGAAGAAGCAAAAAATTTTAACCATATACGTGTTAATGGTACATTTTATTATTATGAAAAATTTGACAGTCTTGAACCATTTATTTTTAGCGACCTAAGATCTCTCTTTTCCCAAACTAATTGAAAATTTCATGTTGTTAACAATCCACATACGATCATAATTAGATTCGATTTTCAGAAAAATGTAGACTTAAGTTGACGGGACAAAAGTATACTCAAATCC
This sequence comes from Candidatus Protochlamydia sp., assembly GCA_013695355.1. Taxonomy (GTDB): domain Bacteria; phylum Chlamydiota; class Chlamydiia; order Chlamydiales; family Parachlamydiaceae; genus Protochlamydia. Next base: position 81,417 of record JACDAQ010000016.1, on the reverse strand, counting down.
CTATGGATTCAGGTAGCTAATAAAGGAAAAAATGGGAACTATTCAAACCCTAACAAAGGGTGGGCAATTTGGACGCATCGCATGCGCATGTTCAAGCAAGTAATGAAAATTTCTATTTACTTTTCTTGTTTTATTTGGATTACCGTTTTTGCCTATAGCATGTGCCAATTCTCCATCCTCGTGTATCAAGCCGCCTGGTACAATTTGGAAGCTAATTATTTTAGCTCCGCTTCTGTTGATTCAATGAAAGTAGATACTAACATTTGGCAAAAAAAAGCCAATGAGAAAAGGTCCAGTGATGCAAAAATTAATCCCAATCGGGTTTTAATATATACACAACCTTATTTTGATGACTTAATTGTCATTGGGTAGACAGAGCTAATTAAAACGAGCTGGATTACTTCGATTTCTTTTATTGGAATTATCTTTTTTTCTTTATCCGTGGTCGAATTTCAAAGAAAAAAAAACATATTTCGGGCAAAAAAATTAGGCAGGCATGGAAAATTAAGCTTCGACTTCAGCTATCTGCTTAATCCTTATGATATTCGTGGACTTCCCTGGCATCCTTGGGCTGAATGCCAAGATCAGTTAGACATTGAATCGTTAGCTGAAGGATTTATCCCTCAAAGCTATTCTGAAAATGACAATTATTGGGGATCGGCGGCCAGAAGCCTTTTTAGTTCAGTTCTTTGGAAATTAAGAGCGAGTCAGCAAACCTCGGAGTTAACAAATCAGCTTCTTTTCGAGTCTTTAGCAAATTTAGCAGCTTTTGTTCAAGGCACCAAAGCAGCAGCTCATATTGATTTAAATTCTGAAAAAACAGCTGGGTCTATTAGGTCTGTAGCTACTACTTTCTTAAGTTGCCTTGAACATCTACCCGATACAGTAAGTCCATTTTCAATTAGAAATTGGGTCGAAAATGAGTCTGATGATAGCTGGTTGTTTTTATATTGTAGGCCTATTCAACGCTCAGCTTTATATCCTTTTCTTACCTGCTGGTTTTCAATTGCAACACGTAGTTTAATGCAAATGGCTCCATGCTTAGATAGGAGACTGTGGTTTGTTATTGATGAGCTGCCTCTTTAAATAAACTCAAGGACTTGGAAACATCGCTTTCTGAAAGTTGAAAATACGGAGGATGTGCCTTAATAGCTCTTCAAAGCATTAAACTCTATTTATGGACCGAATGGTGCTAAAACCATACTCGGAAATTGTGCTACAAAAATTGTCTTTGCTGAGCAAAATCCTGAAATTGCCGAGCAAATTTCAAAAATATTTGGCGGGCGAGAAATTAAGGAGTATCAAGAAGGGTTGTCTTATGGTGCGAATGATGTGCGTGATGGAGTAAACTTATCTCTGCAAACTCGCCAAGTGCCTCTTGTTACAGCTACAGATATTCAATTCTTAGACAAAAACACAGCCTATATTAAATTAGCAGGAAATATTTGTGTGGCTAAAGTAGGCTTTAAATTATTACATTAGATTGTAAAACCATTTATCTTATTTTTGATGTTTGTAGATACAAAATTCCTTAGTTATCCAAATATATTGTTAAAAGAAACTTTTTATAGGTTTTCCACGCATTACCTTAAATTTATAGTTAGATTTATAGTTTTAACTATTTCACCTTATAAACATTAAAAAATATAATTTGACTTTATTTTTGAAATATAGTAGATTATTTATAAATATTATTTTTTAAATGTAGGGAATATGAACACAGATTTAAACATAGCCTATCAACTAATAACACATACTACCCAAAATATACAAGAAAGAGCAATTACTCAGAATACGATCAATGAAAATATCAATTTAATTTTTAATCAATTAGAAACCATCCCCTTCCTTGAAACACTTCACGGTGATTTGCAAACAATGCTTGAGCTTTGCGCAAAGCATAAATTAATTTAACTATAAACCTCAGTCAAGAATTAGTTAATAAAATCAATCGAAATTGTTTGAAACTTTTAGGAGTTTTAAAGCAACCCTCCTTTATAGATATTCAATCACTTCAAAATTTACATATCAGTTCAACAGACTATTTGATTCAAGTTGAGAAACTAGCACAATCCTATCAGGAAAAATTACAGGCTTGTATTTACGATAACGTTCTTATCTACTCTTTTGGCATTATCGATTCCAATGAATTGCAGGGTTTTACGATGGCGTTAGAAAATTTGTCAAAAGCGAATCATGCTCTTGAATTTTGCATAAAGGGGCACTCGTATAAGGTTCCTTTAAGTTTTTTACTTCATTTAATTAATGAAAAAAAATTAAACATAAATAATTTATTAATTAATCATCTAATTCTTAACAAAAATGATAATGAAATAATCGAGCTACCCGGTTATGCCTTTCATGCTTTAATCACATATTCACATATGTTGCAAACTTTATATTCAGGTAACTTTAAAGAAAAAGGGCAGATAGTTTTAACCATTGAAAAACCTAGTAATGATATTTTAATATCTATGCTAGAACATTTTTTTATTAATTTTTCAAATCTTAAAGATCTTGATACTGAAGATCTATGTACTTTTCTGGTCGAAGCGGATTATTTACAAATTGAACCACTCAAAAATTTATATGCTGAAGAAATGCAAAATAAATTAATTTGTTACGATACTGGAAATGTCCTTCAAATTATTAAAATATCTGAATTAGTAAATTCAGATCAATTAAAAAAAAGATGCTCAAAATAAATTTTGTGAAAAATTGGACTCTTCTGAAAACATAGATGAGTTAAACAATTTAATTGATTCATTAATAGATAACGAAATACCTATTGATACCTTATCTATGAATAGTAAATTTTTTGAAGATAATCTTGTTTTAAAAATAAATAGTTTAAATTGCTTAAAATCATTAATTTTGAGCTGTCCATCTTTGTCTAATCTCTCGTTTTTAAATCATGCAAAATTAGAAAATTTCGAGGTTATCTCTTGTCCTAATTTATTAAAAATATGTTCTTTCGATCAACTTCCAAATTTATCGAGTCTTACCATTAGTAAATGCCCTGCATTAGTTGGTGACCTTATAGATCTTTCTTCTTCAAAATCTTTAAAATTTTTAGATGTACAATTAGAGTCGGGGGTATTACCTTCACTAAATAATCTAGGGTTGAGGCATATTATCTTGAGGAATTCTAATATCGATGTCTCAGAACTTAATCTTTTGGGTAGCTTACAAGAGCTTGAAATTATTGAGTTATGGCAATGTAACATTAGAGGAAAATTGCAAATGGACCATATCCAGGATTGGAAGCACCTGGAGAAACTGGAAATTCTTACTTTGAACTATACTCTGTTTCCATCTGGCTTATTAATTGGCTTTTTTGGCTCAGAGGTTGCTAAATTGTTAGAATTAAACTTAGAAGGATGCCAAATTGATCACGACATTTTAGCTCAAATAGGCAAAATGACAAGTTTAAAAACGTTAAATTTAAGCCATGCAATTGTGCTTCCCGATGATTTGTGGCATATAGCCTCTTTAATCCATCTGACTAAGCTTTGTATCCCACCTAATCTAGAACAACGAGCCAAAGTGATTTTTGTAGACTTAATCCAGCAAGGTCGATTAACATTGACTATAGATAAAGTTGACAAACGTGATCAGAATGAGTGTGAAATTAGCTAGCTCATGTAATGCAAATGTTAAACAGTTGGATGCAAAATCTAATTATGAATAACTAGCAATAAAATTTATTTTAAAGGCATCATTATTATACATCAAACAAGGATCTGTATGTTTTCTGTGGTAAGCCGCTATAGCAACAACTACCCTGAGTGGAAAAACCCACTTCACGCTGATCTCTATGAGAGGAAAATTCAAGTAGAATCTCGACAATTTTTAGAGAAAAATCTTCCTTATATTTCTACTCAAGTATTATCAAGGTTGCGTGCTCTTAACCATGTTAACGATGAGGCTTATTTTAAGTATAAGCTCACAATGCCATCTCTCGGAAGTCCAACTGAGGAGCAAAAAAAAATAATAAAGACTTTCCACGAGAAGCTTAAGCCCTATATTAAGGAATTTGCCGAAGGTAATACTTTTCTTAGATCAGAGTTACCTGAGTCTAAAGCAAACTCCACATTAGAAGATTCAAATGAGCCCAAACTACCAAGTCTTCAGGATTCATAATATCTCACGAATTTGGTAAGTGCGGCGAGCGGACAGAAAGGTTATTAAAAATTAGGCTTTAATCCATTAGGCTAACCCGATAAGTGTAACTATTTCAATTATTAAGTAACTATGTTGGGAAGAAGAAGGCGTCCTTTAAGCGGTATAGTAGAGGTGTTAAACGACTGGAATTTTTTTTGTCTTTCCTAAAAATTTCGCTCGCGGGTGAATGATCCTAGTCAAAATTATTCCAAATTATACATCAAACAAGGATTCTGTATGTTTTCTGTGGTAAGCCGCTATAGCAACAACTACCCTGATTGGAAAAACCCACTTCAAGCTGATCTCTATGAGAGGAAAATTCAAGTAGAATCTCGACAATTTTTAGAGAAAAATCTTCCTTATATTTCTACTCAGGTATTATCAAGGTTGCATATTCTTAACCATGTGAGCGACGAGGCTTATTTTAAGTATATCTTCACAATGCCATCTCTCGGAAGTCCAACTGAGGAGCAAAAAAAAATAATAAAGACTTTTCACGAGAAGCTTAAGCCCTATATTAAGGAATTTGCCGAAGGTAATACTTTTCTTAGATCAGAATTACTTGAGTCTAAAGCAAACTCCACACTAGAAGATTCGAATGAGCCCAAACTACCAAGCCTTCAGGATTCATAACATCTCAAGAATTTGGAAAATGCGGCGTACGGGTAGAAAGGCTATTAAGAAAGTAGGCTTTTGAATCATTACACATGTAAACAAGCGGAATTATTTTCAAGCATAGAAAAATAACCTTCGGCTGAAATTAATTCGAACGGCCTCTTTGATTAAAATACATTTTATTAAAATACTTAGATATTTTGGAAACTAAGAGGACAGGAAGCGGCAAAACAAATTCCTTTCATAGCAATCTTCCTCAAAATCAAGCTCAAAAGGCTAATAGCTTATCCTAGACACTACAGGAACAATAGCTGAACGCTATCTTTAGGTCCGGAAAATGCTTCAATCCGTACGTAATTTCCGGATCTCCCTGATATCGTGGCTTAATGCCAGAATAAGTTAGAAATTGAATCATTAGCATAGAATTTATTTACTAAAGCTTTCTGAAAATGACAATTATTAGAGATTAGCCGGAAAAGGTCGCATCCGTGCATATCTAAAATATAATTGATATATAATTTAACAATAGCTTCTGTAAAATTTTTGATTTTCTGGACCGCTATCTCATTTATCTAACCTGTCTTTCAGCCACTTCAAAAAGCTTCAATAAGAGAGGTAACTTCTTACATAAAATTCCTTTTTCACCCTTAAAATATAAAGCCCTGGCCTCTTGAATAGCCTTTTCTTCATCATGTGCCAAAACTTCGTAGGTTAGAAATTGAAAAGTTATATGAGCAAAATCTGAGAGATATTTGAAATCAAGGATTCTGATATGATAGATTTTTGCGGTCATAAAATCTCTCCTTTGCTATATTTTGCTTCAGTGTGATAAAAAATAAACTATTCATCTAAAAGGTAAGCAATTTACTTACCTTTTGTCAATAAGAAAATTATGTTCTTACGTAAGTATCTAAAAGACAATAAAATAAAATACCGAGACTTTGCTGAAAAATTGGGCATTCCCGAACAATCATTAAAAAATATTTCTTGCGGAACCCAAAGACCGGGGTTAAAACTAGCTCTCAAAATAGAAGAACTGACCTCCGGAAATGTAACCCCTTCGCAACTAGTTAAGGATTTTGAAGAATATTCAACCAAATCAAAAATTAATTGAAATTTAGCTAGCTGTGTTATAGTTCTTTCATACAAATAATTGCTCAGAAAAGCGTTTGCGCATAAATCTATTGTTTTTGATTTTTATTTCTATGAAAAAACAAAATATTTATAAATAGTTAAATATATGCCGAAACCTTCTTTCCCATTTCTATAGCGAATTGGTCACAAGATGTTCTTAATTCATTTCCACGTTTTTCCTTCCTATGCACGATTCTTCCAGAAGATAAGCAGATGCTAAATAGCCTTACCTTTTTGCAATAATCAAGCCGATGGATATATTCTCTATGAGCGAGATAATTAGGCATGCCAGCAAGAATAGAGAATCATCTTGACTCGACAAAAAACTAGTCTTAAGAATTTTGAAAAAGAAATTTTTTTAAAACCTCTATTTTGCTACTGTTTGAGGTATCTTCAAACATTTTTGTAGATAAGTTCATTAAATTTCAAATTTGGGGTTTTATGCAAAATACACCTACTTTTACTAGCAGTTTTGTGGGAAAATGTACTTTTGAAACGGGATTAACGCACTGCAAGAGTAAGGAAAAGCAAAAATGGGTCGATCATCATGAAAATGAAATCAAGCTTTTAAGTTTAAAAGCTATAAACCAAGGTGAAACCTACGACTCTTCAATCGTAAAACCGATTAGAAAAGAGCTTCTTGGGTTTGCTGTAACACGGGATATTCAAAAAAGTTTAGTATACACGGCTAAAAATATTCCAATTATAGATGATAATTCAGACCCATTCGGCAATGAACTATCAGCCCTTATTCGAAAAGTGACTAAATCGGCTAACCTCCAAAGACAAAATACAGGTAACTTAAGTGGAGCATCGCAAGATCCTGTAGTTAATCAGGCTTTTGATATTACAGAAACAACGAGAAAGTTTTATAAAGATGTTCATAGTGTAGATTTGAATCAGCTACTTGGTGGAACTAGGCCTCTTGCATTAAGATCAATTGTGCATTATGGGGGTGTGGGAAGTTCGAATACAGGATTTGACAATGCTTTTTGGTGGCCAAAAGATGCAGTAATGGTATATGGCGACGGCCGTGGCTTTAACCCCCTCGTCTCAGAACCAAGTGTGGGAGTCCATGAAATTTCACACATGTTTACTCAGCAAGCTGCAGGAACTGCCTTAAGTAATGAACCGACCGGGTTAGACTACACAGGAGATGCAGGAGGGTTAAATGAAGCTAACTCCGATCAAGGGGCCGTAGCAGCTCTTCAATGGCATAATAAACAAAATGATCCAACTGACGATAAATTATTTAGAATAGGAACAGGCTTGTTTAGAAATGACAAACCTGAATTTGCACTAAGAGATATGGCAAATCCTGGTCAAGGCTATAAGGGTGCAAAATTTTTTGGTGATGATCCTCAGGAAGGATATGAAATCTACACAAATTGGAGTGCTGATTCAAAATCAACAGACCCGCATCTATCCTCAGCAGTGGGGAATAAATGGTATAGAAATGCAGCCTTATATTTATATCAAAAGAATTTTGGATCTACATGGGAAACTATCGAAAAAGTGAGAGTAGCCACATTACCTACTTGTAAACCAAATATTACCTACCCTGAGTATGCAGCTGAAACAATAAAAGTTGCAAAAAAAATGCATCCAGAATCCGATTATTTTTGGCAGGCTATAGCAGCTGCTTGGAAAGATGTACAAGTTACTATAAAATAAAAATATTATATAAGCTTTGGCTTTGCCGTGAGGAAAGTCAAAGCTCTTCAACTATAATTAAAGTTTACTTGAGAAATTTAAAAGGAGGTTCTATGTCTAATCCAATAAATCATGCAAATCAGCCCCATTATCAAAGGGGATTTGTAGGCAAACCTGTATTTCAAGAAGCTGTAAAGCATTGTGAAAAAACTTTCGGTGAAAGTGAGGAAGGTAAATCACTTACTAATCACTTTAATCAACAAATTGCCCATGATCAACACATTACAGAAGAAAAGAAATTTTATCAGGAATGTCATGCTAAAAAAATTGTGCCGCCAGAGGTGAAGCAACCCTCATCTGATAAAAATAATTCCACGTAAAAATGTTGAGAGTTTATGGTGCTTTATTTGCATTATCACATAAGTTTTTCTTTCTTATTATAAATTGTTAAGAAAGAAAAAATTAAATTAACAAAATTACAAGAGCATAATTTGAAGCATATACTCAAATATTATGAGAGATAGCGTCAGAAGAATTCGAATGTTAAAGATTATAATTGTTTTTACAAAATTTGTTTTTTAAAAGCGGTATTCAAATTGTTCAGTCATAAGAAAAACTAGATAAAATGATAATATTGAAAACCGAACAAATTTTAAGTATTAGAAAAAAATGTATAATTTACCTGAAGTGGTTTATGAAAAATAGAATAGAAAAGAGACTTTAATGGGATCGCGGAGAGATATTGTTAAATTTTAATTTGACAAGAATTTTTAAACTAAGTAAATCCTTTAATAGCAATACTTATATTTTGCATTAAAAATTAATTAATCTAACATATTTAAAATTAAATTTGATAGATAGATTATTTTTTCCGAAAATGAATGTTTAATTAAACTAACCAATAATTCCCAAATTTAAAAGGAATTTTATTAATAGTACAACATTAGATTTTAAAGAATTTTACTTCCTACGCCATGGCCAAGCAGGCAGCAATCAAGAAACTTCCAGACTTACCCAACTTGGGAATGAACAAGCTAGGAAAGTTGAAAATTTGATTACAGCACACAAATTTACATCTGTTGCTTGTAGCCCGCTCACTCGAGCAATGGAAACGAAAAATATTGTTTTAGTTGAAAATCCTTATAACCTTTTTATTTCTGCCGGATTTAAAGAAAACGAACCAGCAGCTAGATTACTTCTTGAGCCCAAAGACAATCCAAGCGAAGATGAGGAAAACCTAGTAAAAAATTTTATTAATACCGTTAAAACTAGCACAGAAGTGGCTTTACAAATGCTTTCACCTATTCTCATTATCGCTCATTTAGGAACTTTTTTAGCTTTAAAAAAAATTTATCAAATTAAAGATGATAATATGCTTGACAACTGTCAATTAGTTAGATTTTCTTCAAATAAAGAAGATATATGGGAAATAGCTTATAATGTAGAGAAGCCCACGCACAATTTTAATCTTTTATAAAAAATAAACATTTATATCGGATATTATTCCACTGCTGAATTTCATTTAAGAAAGGATAGAGCAAGAAAACCTTAAATTAGCTTGAGGATGAAGAAATCCTAGTAAAAAATTTTATTAATACCCTTAAAACTTAGTACAGAAGTGGCTTTGCAAATACTTTTGCCTATTCTCATTATCACCCATTTAGGAATACTTTTAAAAAAATTTATCAAATTAAAGATAATGAAATGCTCACAACTATCAATTAGTAAAGTTTTTTTAAAGAGAAAAATATAGGGGAGATAACTTATAGGGTAGAGATGGCTGCATCTGAGGTTGCCAATTAATAAATCTTCATTGCCATCTCCCGATGCTCAGTCCAACAGAACAGGTATTTCAAGTATACTTGGAGACCTATATTGAGAAACCGTTGTTTTGATTCAGTGGAATTCATTTACTTCAACATCTAAACCTGTGAGACAACTATGTTTCAGAGAATGGCTTAAACTTTATTATTTGATAAATTGGTATTACTTAATCTTGATTAGGATAAGTGCATTCGTCGGTCTTGGAAAGATAATGATACATAAAAAATTTGTAAAAAAATAAAAGTTTACCCACTAAATTTAATTAATTTAATAATTGAATGATCCAAAATCTATCCTAGAGCATTTTTTACTTAAATTATACCCGACTAAGTAAAAAAAAATCAGCCAAATGAAATAGAATTCATGGCAAAACTTTTTTATTGACAAGGCTATGATTTTGATAGATCTTCTTTCAAAAGGATTAAGAGATGGAAAACTCCCCTTTGGAAAATTATATCCATCACGTCTATAGTTTATTATCTAAGAACACAGAGGGATTTCTTATGCAAAATGCCTATATGTTGTCTACAACCCGGCACAATTGTGCTGCCTTTCGTAATGAATTAGAAAGATGTAGTATAGGACTTCATTTTTTACCAAATGAATCCTCTTCTTTGGAAACGGATACCCTTTATCAGTTTATCATGGGAAAGGATGCAGAACCAATTAAGATGTCTCTTGAAAGTATTCATGAGAACTTGAACGACCTATTCTCCAAAATACTCACCGCCCCATTTCCACTTACGCTCATAGATGTTATTCAAAAAGCCAGAACAATCTTTCAGGAAAACCTTAGCATAGAAGCAGAAAAAAAGTTGGTCTCAAAGGGGAAATCTACCAATATTAAAATTTTTAGAGTAGCAGAAGGGGGCATGATTCGAACATCAGGACCAGAACAACCACAACCCAAGCGTACGTATCGGATCACTGTTACATTGCGTGCTGGAGGTGAAGCAAACCCTGATATATTTATCAGCACTAGTGCTAGAATTGATAATACAAAAGATTTCCTTCAGGTAATGACCTGGGATAAAGTAAGTCGCGTTTTCAATTTTTACGCAAGAGATAAGGGAACATGGATTTGGGTAGGTAATTCACAACATGCCCTTGAACCTTTAACAAGAGGTAAATCTCCATTTTGTGGTCATGTTAACGGGGCTCCTATAATGAAAGAACTCGAGCTGCCCTGGTCCAATTGGCAAAGCTCTCTAGCTACATTGGATGATTCTATTCTTCCTCCTGATAGCCCTCTCATAAAAAAATATCCTTTTTTAGATGATAAAACTGAAGAAGGCATGGCAGACGATTTAGAAATTTTTATCAAAGGAGGAATAGACCTTTGGAATACTGCTAGGATAGATCGTTCACTAACTAACAATGAGTTGAACCTTTCCCATATTGACTATTTTATGCGCCAACTTCTTTCTACAACAACAGTAAACCTTATCAGCTCACCACACCCTGGTCATGAGGAAGAAGAGACAATGGTTTTACCCATCACCTTTTTCTTAAACACAAAAATATTTGATATACTTGGTTTCGACGGGCCATTCAATCACATAATCACTACAAGAGACTTCTATAAAAATTGCTTAAAAAAATATGAATCTACATTAGAAAGCGAAGGATTTAAACAACTAGGAGACACTTATTTTCCATTCCTAGTTCCTGAGCCAACACAAGAGGATAAAAACCTCTTACAAGTCTTGCTAAATAAAAAAATCATTAGTATTCGTCTTGCAGCTTGTCTACTGATGGTTGATTTTTTCAATCCAATTTATTCTGTAAGTCGAGAATCACTTCTTAAATATATGCCACACGAGCTACAACGCAAGACAAAAGAAAAAGATTTTTCCTCACTATTAGAAGATAAAATAATAGAGGCTATTTCTCTATCGCAAAATGCAAAGATTTCTGGAACCCCTGAATTTGAATTTTTGCAAAACTGGAATATAGCTCAGGATGATGATGAATTGAGAGATTTATTGAATAGAAGGATCATTGAGTACTTGAACCGCGTTGCTTTTTTAGCAAATACAGAGGACGGTTTTGACAATTATTTTCTATTGGCTGAATCGCGCCGTTATCAATTTAAACAAACCCCTTTATTTGAATTTGAATTAACTTTAGCAAATACAAACATTCAAGCTAGCTCGCCCCTTGAAATGTTAGCAGACGGTACAGTTAGAAAAAAATAGGCGATTTTTTTATAAATCAATTTATGTTAATTTTGAGGCTATACGCCTCTCTAAACAAGGAGATTAGCTTATGGATTCGCTTAGTAGAGGTCGGCTCATTACCCCCCCATGTGATGACAATTTTACTACAGAACAAAAACAACTGTGGAGTGATAATTTATCGGATATATTTGAATATGCTATTAAGCGTACGCAGATCGAGCCTAACGTTATTTCACACTTTTTTAACCCAACAAAAAAAGCTCTTGAAGATGATGCTCAACCTGCAGAGGTCAGCTGGATTGCATTTCCAAATCAGGTGAAGGTTGATCATCCTACTAATAATAAACGTTGGAAGGTTGCTGATGGAATAAACAAAAATTTAAATCCAGATCAGCAAGGTCGATATGTTCAGGATGAATATTGTGAATGGAGCGTCGAGAAAGATCCAACTACACTTAAAATTAAGCGTATTACATTTACATGTGAAGGCCCCGAATATTGGGAGTTTCTGGCAAAGCAAGACCCACAAAAAATGTTGAATCTCTACCGCCAACACATTAGTCCAGACATAAAAATGGAAGACCTAATGTCTGATGGAGAGTACAATCCTAAAAATAAGTGGAATAATTCAACCACAAATGGTGCCATGCATCTTATCCAAAATAATAATTCCTTAGGAGCGGAGATTATCCTTGGTGGTGATGCGACTGTTCTGAGAGAAAAAAATGGCCAACCTGTTGACGATCAAAAAAAGCTCATCAAATGCAGTCGATATGGAGGGGAAAATCGCAACAGTGATCCCCTCATCGGGTTTACTGTAAATCAAACAGTTCGCAAAACTCATGCTTATATTACTTTCCAAAATCCTGTGGGCCTTTTCTTCCATAGTTTGAATACTGCTGGTTGGGTTACTCCAGACAGCTCCGATCCACATAACTATTGGAAGTATACGAGAGGGACATCAGATAGACCTGTTAGGGCGGTGTATGAAGTTCCTAGTGAGAAAGGTTTCCTAGTAGGAGACATCAAAATCAATGGTGAAGCCATTCGTTTTGGAGGACAGATTGCTGATGGAATTAAAATTAAATTAACAGCTATGGCGGAACGATTTAATCAAGATACACCGAAAAGTTTCCCTTGTAAGGAGACTCAACCAAAGCCCACGACAACTATGACTTTAGCCATAGAGAAAGAAGACATTGGATATTCAACGCGATATTCATAATATAATATTAGGCTTGAGAAAGAAAAAATTTTACAGAAAGCATATGGAAAAAATTAAAACTTAAGCCAAAAAACGTTCAAAGTCGATCTTGAGATAGCTCAGGATCGACTAAAGAAAACAATGATTTATATCTTTAGGTAAGGCTCTTTTTTGTTTAATAAATTGAAATAAAATATGCTGAATCTGGCAGTAATGTTAAAAACAATATAAACAATTTGAGACCAACCCCAAAACTTAAAAATTGAGCTCGGCCTCGCTATAAACATTGGTGTACTATGAATCATACAGATCAGCACAAAATTATCAAAAATAAATTAGGTCTTCTTGAGCTTGCAAAAACACTTGGAAATGTTTCTCAAGCTTGTAATGTAATGGGTTATTCACGCGATAGTTTTTATAGGTTTAAGAGCTTTATGAAACTGGAGGCGAATTAGCTCTTCAAGAAATTACTCGAAGAAAGCCTTGTCTTAAGAATCGAGTTGATACAATGGTAGAGCAAGCTGTTACAAATTTCACTTTTGATAAGCCAGCTTACGGTCAGCTGAGAGTATCTAACGAACTAAAAAACAAGGAATTATTGTCTCTCCTGAGGGAGTGAGATCGATCTGGTTGCGATCAAATTTAGAAACATTTGATAAACGGCTTAAAGCCCTAGAAAAGAGAGCAGCTGAGCAAAATCTTCTTTTAACTGAGGATCAGCTCAGGGCCTTAGAAAGAGCTAAAGAAGAAAAACAAGCTCGTGGTGAAATTGAACGGAACAACCCGGTTATCTGCTCGCTCAAGATACTTATTACGTAGGAACAATAAAAGGAGTTGGCAGAATCTATCAGCAACGGTCATTGCTACGTATACCAAAGTAGCATTTACAAAGCTATACAATCGTAAAAATGCCTTAGTTGCTGCAGATATTTTAAATGATAGGGTTCTTCCCGGGTTTGAAAGCGAAGATGTGCGGATTCTTAGAATTTTGACTGATAGGGGTACAGAATATTGTGGGAGAAGAGAAGACCATGCTTTTGAATTATATTTAGCAATTGAAGATATTGATCATAGTAGAACTAAAGCTAAGCATCCTCAAAGAAATAATATTTGCGACCGCTTTCATCTAAATAATGGGGCAAAGACATTCCTCTTCTAGGATTTTAATAATTTATTTTTTTGTATACCTTTTTTCATGCCGGTTTTCTTTTATACCATGTTTTTCTAATTTATGTTGGACCTTTTATGGGACATTTTTAAAAGCTATTCTGGCCGCTAGGGGGGATTTTAATGTCATCACCTGAGATTTTTAAGTACGAGATGGCAAAAGGCAAAGAGTTAAGTACAATTTCATGTCAAAATGAACAACATTTTTTTCTTATTTCAAATTCTAAAGACAGGAGCTGGCTTGAGCCACGCTTGCGTCCTTTGAGTCGAGCTTCTTTACTAATCCCTCCTAAAACAAGATTGCATATTACATTAGAAGCCTCTTATTGAATCAGCATAGCGTCTAGCTCTAATTCAATGATAATCACAGGTTTGATTTGTTCCATAATTGATGGCAATTGACTGTTGCTGAATCTGGTTTGCAAAATTTAAATATTGAAAGACTGTGAAAAATCAACGATATCATAAAAAATTTCGCTTTCTCTGATTGCCTGGCTAACCCCATTAACATGGATAAGAACAGGCCTAATAGAAACTCCTTTTGGAACAGACAAGCTTTCGATCTTTTTTTTAATTTCTTCAATAACAGGACTTTTGACCCCAGAAGAGCTGAATTTGATTTCACATAAATAAAGGTTATTATGCTTCGTCTGGATTAGCAGATCTATTTGACAACCTTTCATCCGCTTCGTTTTTCTTTGAAAAAATGGCCCCGCCTTTGAATTCTCAGAAATGTCGAGTCGAAGAATTTCACATAACTTTTTTAGATTATTCATAACAGGATTTTCGAATTGAAGGCCCATCACAGATTCCCATCCAGGAAGGTATAGGAAGGACTTTGACTTAAACAAGTTTTTAGAAATTCTATCCTTATTCGGCTCAATATATCTTAAATAAGATCTAAGATAATTATCCTTTAACCTGAATTTTTTTAATCTAGATTCCTCTTTTGTCAATAAATTCCATGTACAATCTTTTTGAATAAATCCAGAAAGAGCGAGGTCATCTAAACATTGTGATAGATAGCCACTCTTTCCTATTTCTAGGCTTTTGCTTATCTCATCAAGAGAAAGCGATGAATCATCAAGAACTTTTACGATATTTCCATATGTGTTTGCTTTTTTAGAGAATAGATCGGAAAAGATTTAATCAAACTCTCGGAATAAAAAATTTAAGGCGGAATCTTTAAGTAACCAAAGAAAGTTCAGAAAAATCTTTCAAATCACTATCACCATCAATTTGTTCTGGGTTAAACTCTAAAGAATAAAGATTTGCATTTGTTACTATTATCGGCAGAAATGTAACGGTTTCTGATTGAAATTCATTTTTTTGACGAAGTTTCCAAATATAGGCTTCTAAGTTTTTTAAAGCTTGACGAATGTAATCCATGCATCTCACATCCTCTCTTCCTGCTCGCTCTCCTAGTTCCGGTAAAAAATCGATCTTGTTTTTTTTAGATCTCTGGAAAATGCCTTGATTTTCTAACATTTCAAGGCAATAAGGAAAAGACTTGAACGACCCCTTACCCATTTCTTGTGACGGTAGCCTTATGGTCTTTAAGTCAGACATTTGCTGAACAAGATAACCAGAATTTTCATATTCGTAGATCGAAGGAAATAAAAGGAGTAAAAAGATCTTTTACACTCAAATAAAAACCGAAGTGTGTGCGTTGACAACAAGCAATCAATTTCTATTCTATCCTCATTAAACGTAAAGGTTTTATTTTTTTCAATCTCTGAACCTAGTCTAGATCGTGATAATATAGAAAATAGCTGTTCTTCTAAGATCACTCCCGATGAATTAATTGTATTTATTAGAATCTGCTTTTCACTGTCTTTCATTGTTCCCTCGGCTCAATTTCGAAAATGATTATCTCCTTCACATTATTGACGTATCGCAAATTCATATTCACGAGGATTTACGCAAATTTTATGCACTCAGTGAGAAAAAGCTACACTAAAATAGCGCAAATGACACAATTGACGTCTTCATAAACCGCTAATTTGACTGTAAAGAGAAAAGCTTTCAAATTAGTAGTGATCGATAAAATGAGAAGTGAAGTAGACCGAAAATGGCTAAGGCCCCTTTTTGCATTGAACGATCCTGAAAAAGTGGGCACTCGTAGGGTAGGGATTGAAAAATCTAAAGAAGTGATTTCTGCTGCCGGCATGCTTGGAAATGTGGACAGGATCAGTGAACTAGCTCGTACGCTCAGTGTAGATATGCGAATTCTGCGCAATGAAGAGAATGCACATCGCGGCGACGCTATGAAAGCTCTGCGCAATGGGAAAAGCTGGACACAGGCTCAGCTTGGCAATGAATTGCGCAGCCTTTACGCGCAGCAACCTTCCAGTCAGCCAACGATTTGCCGTACGGAAAAAGGGGAACGTATCATGTCCAATGTCCTCGCAGCTCAACTTAGCGAGACATTTGAGATTCCTAAAGAGCTTCTTCTCCCCCAGGTATTTTTTGTATAAAAAAAAGAAGGAATCCCCCAATATGCGGGATTCCTTCTTTTTAATTGATTAAAGGTATTTAGTAATTTAGAAAATTAATTCTTTCATTATAAAGCAACCAACCAAGATAATCTTTGCTTGTATCAAAATTATTAATTTTTTTTCCTATCAAAGCTACTACCTCGGTTGGAAGCAATGAAATTAACGTGTTTTTATCTGTCCGACCAAGAATAAATAGCGTAGCTATTTTACTTTTATTTATACTTATCATAAGATGTGCCATTTTATTTACAATGCCCTGACGATCTTCTTTACAGAGTTTTTTATTTTTACAAACATCAATTGCTTTTACACACTCAAAAGCATCATCATAGGTAAGATTATTGCCAGATCCGCATGCGAGTAATAGATGGATAATTTTTTTGGCATTATCAACCGGGATAGGCTGTATTAATGCTCCCTCTATTGGGAACCAAGAGGCAATAGCTAATGTATAAATAATGGGTGTAATATTTTTATTCCCAACAAATAAAGTAGTATTTGGTTTAAAGCCTTCATTGAATAGTTTTTCAACTTCATTTGCATTTCCTAATTGAATGGCATCAAGCATAATATTTTGAACGTGCACTGGAACTTCCTTCTTTAAATAGTATCAAAATGTTTTATTTTTAAGAAATGTTATATCTTTAGTAAAAAAAATTCAAACTATATTTTAATTAAATTTAAAAATTTTTAAGAAAAACCTAATCCAAAAAGAATCGAATGTATGGCAGAAAATTTAGGTCTCTTTAGAAGCTGGTGCTTGCTTTGTAAATTCCTAAATTTTTCAAAAATCCTTATTTTTGAGATTATGTGCGGAACTCACTTGATTTTTTAAAATTGAACCTTTACTTATAGTGGACGTTAAAAGAGAATTCCTCTTTTTAGTTTTGCTTAAGAAGGAAATCATGGGGCCTGAATTTTTTTCCCTGCAGGTTTATTTTATTCTAGTCATCATCGTTACCCTGGTTGTCTTAGGGGCCTCAGGTATTTTTCCTTCTATCAAATCGAGTGAAGCCAAATTTTTTCCTTATGAATCAGGGATTCAGACAAAAACGAACCTTCTCAATAAGCGGTTTTCTCTGCGTCATTACCTGGTAGCTTTAATCTTTCTGGTTTTTGATATTGAAGTGGTTTTTTTATATCCCTGGGCTGCTGTAGGAAAAGAAATTGGGGCTTTTGCCTTTTACGAAATGGCTTTCTTTTTATTAACCCTGATCGTGGGCTTTGCTTATGTTTGGCAAAAAAAAGGTTTAGAATGGGAATGAACCAACAACACAAAACACCCTTTTTAGTCGCTCCACTTGAAGCGCTGATAAATTGGGCCAGAAAAAATTCATTATGGCCTGCCCAGTTCGGTCTTGCCTGTTGTGCCATTGAAATGATGTCAACTGCTGCAAGCCGCTATGACATGGCCCGTTTCGGCATGGAAGTGTTCCGAGCTTCGCCCCGTCAAAGCGATGTGATGATCGTGGCCGGGCGGGTCAGTCAGAAAATGGCCCCTGTATTAGTCACTATTTATGAACAAATGCTAGAGCCGAAATGGGTCGTTGCAATGGGCGATTGCGCCTCGTGCGGAGGAGTTTACAATAATTATGCCATCATTCAGGGAGTGGACCGGCTTGTCCCGGTGGATGTGTATCTGGCCGGCTGCCCTCCAAGGCCCGAAGCCTTGCTGCATAGCCTGATCATGCTGCAAAATAAAATCCAGGAAGAGAGCGCTTTCAACAGGAATAGAAATTCATGAATACGGCTGAAATTGTGCATCAGATTAAACTGCAATTTGGTGAGAAACTGCTGGGCGAATCATCTTTCTTGCAGGAAACAACTGTTGAAGTGAGCAGGAACGGATTGAAGGAGATTCTCGTTTTCTTGAAGGAATCCCCTATGCCTGGATATGAGGTCCTCATGGACTTGACCGGAGTGGATTATTTATTTCCTTTTCCTCGCACTAAAGTGGTTTATTGGCTGCATAATCCCACGACATTTGAAAGGTTAAGAATCATTGTTTTTGCAGCGAGGGAAGAATCACTTCCCTCTGTGACTGATCTTTGGGGGGGAGCCGATTGGTATGAAAGGGAACTCTACGATATGTTCGGCATCCACTTTGAAGGCCATCCTGATTTATCCCGTATTTTAATGCCAGACGATTGGGAAGGGCACCCTATGCGGCGCGACTATCCTTTGACTGAGGTCCCAGTTCAATTTAAACATGGCGTGCATCCAAAAGTACCATCAAAAATAATTTCTCATGAAAAAAGCAAGCAAAGAGCGTCTTAAAGAATTTGAAGCGGCCGGGGGGCTGATGGAGCTCAACCTAGGGCCCCAGCATCCCTCTACCCATGGTGTATTACGCCTTAAGCTTCTTTTGGAAGGGGAGATAGTGGTCAAATGCGAACCTGTCATCGGCTATTTGCATACGGGGATCGAAAAAGAGTGCGAGACCAGGACCTACCACCAGGTTTTTACCCTCGTTGACAGGATTGATTATCTTTCGGGGCCAGCAGAAGAACAGGCTTTGGCAGGTGCGGTCGAACGTCTCATGCAAGTGGAAGTGCCTGAAAGGGCCCAAATCCTCCGGGTCATCCTATTGGAACTTTCCAGGATCCAAAGCCACCTGATCTGGGCAGGCACAAGCGCCCTCGAATTAAATATGTCATCTGTTTTCATGTATTGCTTTGCAGAAAGGGAAAAAATTCTCGATCTGAATGAAGAAATCTCAGGCGCGCGCATGTTCCCCTCGATTTGGCGTTTTGGAGGGCTTGCCCGTGATGCGACTGAAGCATTTATTACGGGTTTAGAGGAGTTTATCACAGGCTTTCCAAAACTCTGGAAGGAGATCGATAACCTTCTGACCCGCAATTACGTCTGGTGCGAACGTTTGCAAGGCGTTGCTATTATTGATGAAGCTCTATGCAAGCAGTACATGTGTACAGGGCCTGTTTTAAGAGGGGCGGGCGTTGCTTATGACATTCGTAAAGTTTTTCCTTATCTTGGCTACGAGACCTATGACTTTGAAATCCCGGTCCACAAGGAAGGGGATTGCTATGCGCGCTATCTGGTACGCATGGAAGAAATGCTTCAAAGTCTGTCGATCATTAAACAGGCGTTAGGCCGATTAAAACCAGGTCCCGTTATAACTGACAATCGTAAAGTCGCACTCCCTCCGCGCCGAGCCCTTGCAAGGAGTATGGAAGCGGTTATTCATCAATTCAAGCTTGTTTCTGAAGGGATCTATCCGCCTGCCGGAGAATTATATTACTGCGTTGAGTCTGCGCGGGGAGAGCTTGGCTTTTACCTTGTTAGCGATGGAACGCCAAGGCCTTACCGCCTAAGGGTCCGTTCCCCTTCTTTTCCCCATGTTGAAGTACTAAGGGAAGTTCTGCCAGGTCACATTATATCCGATGTGGTTGTGGCAATTGCAAGCATGGATCCCATATTAGGAGATGTTGACCGCTAATGCTTACTATCACTGATGAAACAAAAAATGCGATTTTGGAGCTTCAACGCCTTTATCCCGTGAAGCGGTCGGCTCTTCTTCCAGCCTTGCACCTGGCACAGGCGGACGCAGGGTACCTTCCTCGTGAAATACAAAAGGAAGTGGCTGATCTTTTTGAGATCGACGTCACGGAAGTCCACGGGGTCGTGACATTTTATGACATGTTTTATGAAGAGCCTGTCGGCAAGCATCTTATACACGTTTGCAAAAATATCTCATGCATGCTGCGGGGAGGGGACGGCCTGTTGGCGCGCCTTTGCCAAAAATTACAGACAGCTCCCGGAGGGACATCACCTGACGGAGAATTCACTATCATTGCTTCAGAATGCCTGGCTGCCTGTGACCGGGCCCCTGTGATGATCGTAGATGACAAAGTCGTCGGCCCGGTCCATGTCGAGCAGATTGATTCTCTGCTGGTTGAAGCCAAGCAAGGGCCCGGACACCCCTCTCCTATCGGGATAGAGGAGGTTCGAAATGCCTGAAATGAGAGTACTGACAGCTTACACGGACGACCCATCCCAATGCGGCATTGAGACCTATGAAAAAAATGGAGGGTATCAGGCGATCAGAAAGGCCATTCCAGGAATTTCTCCAGGCGATCTCACGGAAATGGTGAAGCAGTCGTGGCTTAGGGGAAGGGGTGGGGCAGGCTTTCAGACAGGATTGAAATGGAGTTTCGTTCCCAAAGACCCTTTGCTGCCGAAATTTCTTGTATGCAATTGCGATGAGAGCGAACCGGGAACATTTAAAGACCGCTATATGATCGAGCATGACCCGCATCAGTTAATTGAAGGCATCATTTTAGCCAGCTATGCGATAGGTGCAAAATTAGCCTTTATTTATTGCCGCGGCGAATTTTATGAAGGGAATAGAAAGCTGCGAGCGGCAATTGCTGAGGCCAAAAGCCGCGGGTATGTTGGCGGTCAGGTTTTAGATACTGAGTATGCCTTGGAAATAGTCGTTCACCCTGGGGCAGGGGCCTATATTGCGGGCGAGGAAACAGCCCAGCTAAATTCACTGGAAGGATTCAGGGCTACTCCGAGGCTTAAGCCTCCATTCCCTGCCGTTGCAGGCCTCTACCGCAAGCCGACAATTGTCAATAATGTCGAAACATTATGCAATGTAGTCCATATTGTCAACAGGGGGGTCGAATGGTACCTTGGTATTGGAAAGCCTAAAAACACAGGCACCAAGATTTTTCAGGTCAGCGGGCATGTTCAAAATCCGGGCTGCTTTGAATACCCTCTGGGCGTACCCTTACGGGAGGTTCTTGAGCGTGCAGGCTGGATGCTCCAAGGCCGAAAGTTCAAGGCCTGCTATCCGGGGGGCTCTTCCTGTTCGTTGCTAACCGAGCGCGATTTGGATGTTTCAATGGACTTTGAAAGTGTCGCAGCCCTTAAGTCAATGCTTGGAACAGCTTCCATAATCGTGATGGATGATTCGACCGATATGGTCAAAGTGGCGACCCGTCTGATGGAATTTTACCAGAATGAATCGTGCGGCAAGTGTACCCCTTGCCGCGAAGGGACGCGCTGGACGCGGCAGATACTGGGACGCATTCTGGCAGGAGGCGGAACAGTTTATGATCTGAAGGTCATTCAAGATGTCTGCAGCCAGATGGAAATGAACTCTTTCTGTCCGCTGGCCCCGGGAGCTTCGCCCCCTATAATGAGCGCCATCAGAGAGTTTAGGGAAGAATTTGAAACCTATATACGACGCAATATCCACGCGGATGATAAGCCTGAAATGAAAATAGCCTATCCTTATACCTACACCCGGGATGATGCGTTGCTGCCTGAAGGAATAAAACCATGACTACTGAAAACTTGATCAATTTTACCCTCGATGGAAATACTTTGGCTGTCCCTAAAGGGACGACGGTATACCAGGCCGCTAAAAAGCTTGGCATAGATATTCCTATTTTTTGCTATCAGGACCGCATGCCTCCCTTCGGGGCATGCCGCATGTGTCTGGTGCAGGTGGAAAAAATGGGTAAGCTGCAAACCTCCTGCACCCTTGAAGCCACCGAAGGGATGGTAGTGCATACGCAAAGCCAGACAGCTGTAGAAGGAAGGGAAGGGATTTTAGAGCTTTTACTGATCAACCATCCTTTGGACTGCCCCATATGCGACCGAGGTGGAGAATGTCCTTTGCAGGACCAGACATTAAAGCATGGTCCAGGCAAAAGCCGTTTTTTTGAAGACAAGCGACGCTTTGTCAAGCCGTTGCCTTTAGGTCCTGTATTAATGCTTGACCGGGAACGTTGCATCATTTGCGCACGCTGCACCCGTTTTGGCGATTTAATAGCCGGCGATAATGCTTTAGAAATGAAAGACAGGGGATACCAAAGCGAAGTAGGAACACCGGACGAGCTGCCGGTCGAATCCAAATTTATTGGAAATACCATTAAACTTTGCCCTGTAGGCGCTTTGACCAGCCAGGTCTACCGCTTCCGAGCCCGTCCATGGGATAACGACGTGGCGCCAACAACTTGCACCCTTTGTCCGGTCGGCTGCAGTATGCTCCTTGATTCACGCGATGGAGAGATCGTACGGACCCGTTCGAAGGAAAATAAGGATGTGAATGACCTTTGGATGTGCGACAAAGGGTGGTTTGGCTATGAATTTGCAACGCATCCCCATCGTTTGGAAAAGCCTATGATGCGGGAAAATGGAGAACTTGTGACTGTAGAATGGGAAAAAGCTTTAACGTTCATTGCCCGCAAAATGGAAGAAGCCAGGCCTGGGGGCAAAATAGCAGGTCTTGGCGGCAACCCATTGACGACTGAAGAAAACGACCTTTTCCAGCAGCTGATCCGTAAGGGTGGGGGGACCAATCATGTGGACCATCGCGTCGGAATGCCACTTTTAAGTCTTGATGATGAACTTATTCCCCCTGGAATGGAAATGTCCATTGGAGAATGCGAAGAGCTGTCATCCGCTTTTCTTTTTGGAGTAGACCTTACCGAAGAATTTCCAGTGATCTGGCTGCGTTTAAAGCAAGCAATTAACCGCGGGGCAAAAGTTTCCTTTTTTGGGCATTACGCCCCTGAAATTTCACGTCATTTGTTACAGACGGTCCTACATGCACCTGGAGAGGAATTAAATGTTTTAAGGCAGCATGCCGCTTCAATTAAAGAAATGATAGTTGAAGGGAAAAAAGGGGCTGTTTTTGTAGGAAGGCAATATTTAGCCAATCCCCAACGCCGATTAATTTTGAATGAAATAGCAGCAATTATCGGGACCGGTTCTTCATTCACATTGAATATTATGGAAGGGAGTGGAAATAGCATGGGAGCAAGGTATGCCGGAATGAGGCCCGATCTCGGACCGGCCGGAGAAAAGCTTGTTCATCCAGGATTAAATGTAATACAGGTCATTGAAGAAGCTGCTCACAATGGCTGGGATTTCCTATATATTGCCGGGTCAAATATTTCCAAACAATTTCCTAAAAAATTGTGGGAGAAAGCCAGGGAGAATCTCAAATGCCTGGTCGTGCAAGATTTGTTTTTAAATGAAACAGCTTTTCAGGCTGATGTGCTACTGCCCGCCTTGTCCTTTTTAGAGAAAGAAGGTTCTTTTATTAATATTGAGCAAAGAGTTCAAAAAATCCATCCCGGAAAAATCATTGAACCTGAACTTTATAGCGATGGGGAAATATTCCAATCCATCGCACGCCATCTTCAGATTGAATTGGAGGCAGCGCCGACGATCAGCAGCCTTAATGGGAAGGAACGTTTGCCACTGATGCGCCATTTTGAACCTTTCAATCCAGCCGAAGTTTCTTCCAACTCATCTGCGGGTAATTTAAAAGCGGTCTTTGTTCCGGCTTTATTTGATGAAGGTGTCCGAATGAAACATGACACTCATTTGATCAAGCTGGTCAAATCCCCTAAAGTAAAGATCCATCCGAAAGATGGAGAGAAGCATGGGGTCCAAAGCGGCGAACAGGTCCATTTGTTTGCAAATGGGGAATCTATTTCGGCGGTCATTAAATGGGACTCAAAAGTAGCTGAAGGAGGGATTGTCATTCCGCTTGGCTTTGCCGAGCTGCCTGTATATGAATGGGGAGCAGAATTAATGAACGGTTTGCCAATTGAAATAAGGAAGGGCCATGCTTGAAGAAGTGCTCATTGTCCTTGCAAAGGGGACCGTGTTAATTGCAGTGCTATTCGGCGCCGCGGCCTATATGACTTTTTTGGAAAGGGTCATTATGGCACGCCTGCAGCTCCGTTTAGGTCCTAACCGGACCGGGCCATTAGGCTTGCTTCAGCCGATTGCGGATGGGATTAAACTTCTTTGCAAAGAACGTTTTCAGCCGGCCGGGGTGGATGCGTTCATTTATTGGTTTGCGCCGGCCATCTCTTTATTTTCCGCCTTGTTTATTTTTGCGCTCATCCCGGTCGGAGGAGTGGTTTATATTGGTGGAAAGGCCATTGATTTACAAATTGCCGATGTCAGCATGGGAATTGTCTTTTTGCTGGCAATTTCTTCATTAGCTGTTTATGGCGTTGTTTTAGCGGGCTGGGCCTCAAACAACCGCTATTCCCTTCTTGGAGGCTTGCGCGGGACGGCCCAAATGATCAGCTACGAGATCCCTATGGGAATATCCCTTTTGACCGTTGTCCTTTCCGCCGGTACTTTGAGCCTGCGGGAAATGGTTGAACTGCAACAGGAGCATTGGTTCATTTGGACAAATCCGGTTAGTTTTTTGATTTATTTTATCACTGCGTTTGCCGAAACGAACCGCGCTCCCTTTGACCTCCCTGAAGCGGAGCAGGAATTGACCGCCGGTTATCACACCGAGTATGGGGGGATGAAGTTTGCAATATTTTTCCTTGGCGAATACATCAATATTCTGGCTGTTTCAGCCATTGCAACAACGTTATTTTTTGGAGGCTGGCTGGGTCCTGGAAATATTCCGGTCCTATGGTTTGTCGTAAAAGTGGCAATTTTTGTTTTCATTTTCATGTGGGTGCGGGCCACCTTGCCTCGCTTCCGCTATGACCAGTTGATGAGCTTTGGCTGGAAGGTACTGATACCTCTCTCTCTTGTTAATTTAATTGTAACGGCCTATTTAACTTTGGTGTGAAGATGAGAGATACTTTGAATAAGATCATGACCCTGATCGGAGGATTATTTATTGTACTTAAGCACGCCTTTATCCGGCCTGTCACTCTCCGCTATCCTGAAGAAAAAAGGGTCCTGCCGCTCCGTTCGCGCGGCCGCCATTATTTAACCAAGTGGAGCGATGGACTTGAGCGTTGCGTGGGATGCGAGCTTTGCGCAATTGTTTGCCCCTCGCAGGCCATTTATGTAAAACCTGCCGAAAACATGCCGGGGGATGTGCATTCTCGTGGCGAAAGATATGCCTCAGATTTTCAGATCAATATGCTCCGCTGCATTTATTGCGGTTATTGCGAAGAGGCGTGTCCTACCGGAGCGATCATTTTAAGCGGTGAGTTTGAACTCTCAGGATTTACAAGGGAATCATTGATTTTTACCAAAGATATGCTCACAGAAAAGTCCCCGGGAGATTCCGGACGCGATCCAAACAGGGAGATATAAAAATACTCATGCCGATCGCCACACCCTTCCAATGGATGCTGGGAAGCATTCTAATCTTATCCTCAATGGGCATCCTGCTTGTAAGGAATCCCGTACGGGCAAGCTTATGCTTTTTGCTTACGCTTATTTGTGTCGCAGCCCTTTATCTGGAATTATCTGCCCAGTTTATTGCTGCCATGCAAATTTTGGTTTACGCAGGGGCAATTTTAGTAATTTTTATGTTTGTCCTGGTCCTTTTTCAGGATGCCCATCAACAAATCGATCATTATCCTCCAGGCAGCAAGCCTCTAATTCTGCTGGCTGCAGGTGCTCTTTTTGTCGGGGCACTTTTATTTTTCGGCATGCAGCTTTCCCGTTTGCCATTTGATCAGGAAATGGTCGGTCCACAGTATGGTACAGCCCAATCCTTGGGACGCCTTCTGTATATTGATTTCTTTTTTCCTTTTGAAGCAGTGGTGATGATTTTTTTAGTGGCGGTGATTGGTGCCCTTTACATCGGAAGGAAGGAGGTATAGTTTGGATAGCTTATTTTATCTAGTAATCAGTATGGCCATGTTTGCTATCGGGGGCATAGGCGTTTTAATAAAAAGAAATGCACTAATCCTCTTCCTGTCGATCGAGCTCATGCTGAATGCCGCGAATTTATTATTCGTCGCTTTTTCGAGAGCATGGGGCAATGAAATAGGTCTCATGTGGGTCTTTTTTGTGCTTGTTGTAGCGGCAGCTGAGGCAGCTGTGGGATTGGCGATCGTGATAAATTTATTCCGCTCCAAACAAGTGGTGGATGTGGATCAATACAATCAGTTGAGAGGGTAAAAATGTCAGCCGTGCTACTTTTGGCCTTTTTCCTGCCTGTGCTTGGTTTTTTAACTCTTATGATCTTGTCTGACCGAGTTGACCGCAAGCAGGCCGGTTGGATCGGTTGCGGAACTATTTTAATTTCATTTCTAAGCTTTGCTGCCTTGACCGCCATCTACACAGGCCGGGGAATGTCCTCCGAAAGCGTTTTTCTCTATAATTGGTTGAGCGTCAAAGGAATCATAATTGATTTTGCTTTAAAGATCGATTCTCTTTCATTGCTTATGTGCCTCATCATTACTGGGGTAGGCTTTCTAATTCATGTCTATTCGATCGGATACATGGACCATGAAGAAGATTTTGCCAGATATTTTGCCTGTTTGAATTTTTTTATTTTTGCCATGCTCTTGCTGGTCTTAGCAAGTGACTTGACCCTTCTCTTTATCGGCTGGGAAGGGGTCGGACTGGCCTCCTACCTGTTGATCGGATTTTGGTATTACCGTCCATCCGCAGCAATGGCCGCTACAAAAGCCTTTGTTGTCAATCGGATCGGTGATCTCGGTTTATTGCTGGGGATCTTGCTTACGCTGACCCATTTTGGCACAACTGACATTGATGCCATTACTTCGGCAGCTGGCCAGGCTTTATCTGTTGGACTCCCTTTATTTACTGCGATGACATTGCTTTTTTTCTGGGGGGCTACTGGAAAATCGGCCCAGCTGCCCTTATATACCTGGCTTCCTGATGCGATGGAGGGCCCAACGCCTGTCTCCGCCCTGATCCATGCAGCGACAATGGTGACAGCTGGGGTTTATCTGATCGTCCGTCTGGACGATGTTTTCAATATTGCTCCTTTGACGCTTCAGGTCATAGGCATTGTAGGGGCAGCGACCGCCCTTTTTGCCGCTTTGTGCGCATTGGCGCAAAAGGATTTAAAGAGAGTTTTGGCCTATTCCACAATAAGCCAGCTAGGCTTCATGTTTTTAGCTTGCAGTGTGCAGGCTTATTATGCAGCCATGTTCCATCTGACCATGCATGCCTTTATCAAGGCCCTTCTGTTCCTTTCGGCTGGTAATGTAGTCCATATGATGCATGGAACGACTGAATTGGAAAAAATGGGAGGGCTTGCTAAAATCTTCACCAAAACGCATTGGCTCTTTTTGATTGGGGCAGTCGCATTAGCTGGAGTCCCACCGTTTGCCGCCTTTTTTAGCAAAGATCTAATCCTTGAGCTTGAGCATCTAAAAGGACCGCAAATTCTTTACTACATCGGTCTTTTCGCCTCGGTCCTTACAGCAGTTTACATTATACGCGCCTATTGCCTTGCGTTCATAGGAGAGCCCCGTTCAGGCCAAGTGGAATTAAACACTGTCAAAGAAGCTCCTATAGTCATGCTGTTGCCAATTTCTGTACTCGCCCTGCTTTCAATGGCTGGCGGATTTTTGGGCTTTGCCTTCAGCACCGAACCTCCGCTGGAAACTTTTTTAATGGGGATCGGCATCGATCCTCTAGAAAAAGACCTTAGCACCGGTCTTCATTTATCTGAAGGAGTCTTACTGGCTACTGCGGGATCGATACTTGGTACAGCCCTGACCGCCTTAGCCTATATTTTATTTTATCCAAGGCTCGGCAAGCCCTTTCAATTGCTACAAAAAAGTTTTTACGTCGAAAATTTTTACGATATGGCAATTGTAAGGCCTCTAGCTGCTTTAGCCAGATCAATTGCCGAATTTTTTGAACCAAAAGTTTTTGAAGCCTCGATTGATGTGGCTGGAGAGGGTGCGCAAGGGGCATCTGCCCTTTTGCAAAAAATCCAAAGCGGACAGATCCGCTCCTACATTGCCTGGATGGTAATGGGTACAGCCTGTTTAATTTTCTATTTCATTATTTGAGGGGATTTCATGCCTAGTTCGATGGTAATGTGGCTTTTTGGATTGCCTTTGGCAGCTTCTGCGGTCCTTTTTACCCTGCCTGTCAATGAGAAGCGGACATTGAAAAGCCTAGCGGTATTTTTTAGCTTTGTTCCACTTTTGATGCTTTTGGCCACGCCAGGAAGCGGGGAGGGATCTAACAGCTCGCACGATTGGTTTCCAGCCATGTCTATTCAATTTGCTTTGGGGATCGATTCCTTATCGCTTATTTTTGTTTACCTGACAGCGCTCGTGGTTCCTATCACCATTCTGGCAGCTGACAGGGATATACCCCACCCCCATCTATTTTATGGCCTAATCTTATTTCTACAAGGGCTTTTGATTGGTTTTTTTACTTCATCCGACCTTCTTTTTTTTACCATCTTTTGGGAATCGATGCTTCTTCCCCTTTATTTCATCATCAGTTTATGGGGAGGGGCGAAAAGGCGCACGGCCGCTTTAAAATTCATTTTGTACATGTTTGCGGGCTCTATTTTGATGATCGCAGCTGTGTTGGCCCTTTATCTGGCCTCAGTCGAAGCAGGAGCCCCTACATTCAACATTGAACAGCTCGCTTCTTTTGCCCATTCCTCCCCCTATGCAAAATGGCTGGCTGCTTTTTTTTTACTTGCTTTTGCAGTAAAAATCCCTCTTTTCCCTTTTCATGGATGGCTACCCGAGACCTATTTTCAAGCCTCGACCAGCGGTACGGTCCTCCTATCGGCGCTCCTTTCAAAGGCCGGCGTCTATGGGATCCTTAGAATATGCCTTGGACTTTTTCCAGACGTTATTAATGAATGGAGCCCCTGGCTTTTAGGCCTGGCAATTGCCGGCGTTATGTACGGGGCCTTGGCCGCCTGGAAACAAAGTGATTTTAAACGCCTGTTAGCCTACTCCAGTTTTTCCCATGTTAACTTCCTTTTAGTGGGCCTATTTATTTCGAGCGAGGCGGCAAGGGAGGGGGCAATCTTACAGGCCGTTAATCATGGCATAACCATTACGGCTCTTTTTCTTTCCGCCGGCTGGCTGGCAGAGCGCATCGGTACAACTGACATCGGTCCTGAAAGAGGGCTGGCCCGCTACATGCCCCGTTTGTGCTGGGTCACTTTGTTTTTCGTGCTCTCCTCTGCAGCTCTTCCCGGCACTAATAATTTTGTAGGCGAACTGCTTATTTTCTTCGGTCTATTTAGTCTGTATCCCTGGCTGACCGGATTCTTAGGTTTGATTATTATTTTATCAGTCGTTTACTTGCTGCGCTGGATGCAAAAAGTTTACTTTGAAGATCCGGGTGTTTATCAGGAAAGGTGGGTGGATTTAACTCGCAAAGAGCTAGTTATTGCCATTCCTTTGATAGGACTAATCCTGTGGATCGGCCTCTATCCAATGGGTGTGTTAAAGCATATCGAACCGACGGTTGAAAAAATTGCATTTTTAAAGGGAGCTCCATGAAAACAGTCCTGCACCTATCCGATCTTGCTTCGCTCGCACCTTTATTAATTCTTTTGTTCGGAGCTTTGGTTTTAATCCTCCTTGAAAGCTTTTTTTCAGCTTTTGCCAAGAAATCCTCCTATTTGATCGCTTTAGGAACTATTTTTGCAGCTCTGGTTGCTTTTATGTTTGCTCCCGAAAGCGAAAACCCCTTACTGACGCCTTGGATACGTTCGGATGCAATTTCCCGCTTTTTTACACCTCTTTTTTTAATGATCGGTTTAGGGGCGGCCCTTTTGTCCGTCTCATTTTTTCAACGTTTTCAGGCTACGCATGGGGAATACTATTTTCTGCTTCTTTCCTGCCTGTTTGGATTGATCCTGATTGGTTCGGCAGCCGATTTTCTGACCCTCTTTTTAGGGATTGAGACCCTTTCCATCTCTCTGTATGTTCTCTGCGGGTACATGAAAAAATGGGAGCATTCGCATGAAAGCGCTTTCAAATATTTTATCATGGGCTCTCTGGCCGCTGCTTTCCTGCTTTACGGAATTGCACTGATTTATGGGGCTGTAGGCACAACGCGGCTGGATGCTCTGCTTCCTGCTTTTCAAAGCCTTGAAAATACCTCAGACCGTATGCTATTTTACTGCGGCATTGCTTTTGTGACGCTTGGCCTGGCCTTTGAGGCAGCCCTTGTCCCTTTCCATGCCTGGGCCCCGGACGTTTATGATGGCGCCCCCACTCCGGTTACCGCATTTATGGCTGTTGGAACTAAAGCTGGCGCCTTTGCCGCATTTGTGCGGCTTTTCTTTGGAGCTCTCCCACATTTTGATCCTGCCTGGGCCCAGGTTTTAACGGTCCTTGCGTATCTTACCCTAATCTATGGGAATTTCGTTGCACTGCGGCAGTTTCATCTGCGCCGTTTTTTTGCCTATTCGGGTATTTCCCATGCGGGATTTTTATTAATACCGGTGGTTGTCGGTACTCCTGAAGCTTTTTCTGCTTTGGCCTTTTATCTTATCATTTACACGATCGCCACGCTTGGGTGTTTTTCTGTAATAGCTTTTTTAGACAGGCATAGCAATGGTGTGATGTTGAATGATCTCAATGGTTTGTTTAGCCGTTCGCCTTGGCTTGCGGGAATTCTTTCTCTCTGCCTGCTAACACTTGCTGGCATACCACCCACGGCGGGCTTTTTGGCAAAATTCTATGTTTTCAGCGTCGCTTTTCAGGCTGGTAATTATGGACTGGTGCTTGTAGGATTGGCGACAACGATACTTTCGGCTTACTATTATTTAAGGATCATTGGATTTATGTTCTCTGAGGCATCAGAGGATAAAGAAAACGTATTGATTTCCTGGCCGGCCGCTGTAGTGGGCGCTATCTCCTTTGCATCCATTTTGCTGTTTTCATTTTCGCCCTGGTCGCTCTTCAGCATGTTTGCATAAAATTCACTTGGGTATTTTAATATAATCATTTAAACCAGCATTTGGATATAGAAAGAATGATAGATTTTACCAGTCCAATAATTCGAACCCAGTTGAATCCGGAAAATATTGAACCTAAAAACCCTTCTTCTTTTCTCAATAAAATCATTGAGACTATAGGTATATTTTCAATAACTTTAATTGCTTCGGATATGTTGGAAACGGGACATCTAAAAAATGTCATCCGTTTGATTGGCGGCGGAATTGGACTGATTAATCTTTTTAGCAGCAAAACCCAACCTTCCCCACCAAATTCTTCCCCACCCCTTATTACGAAACAAGAACCAATTCTGAATATTATTGCTTCAATTACGTTAAAAAATAAAATCCTGGTTTTTAAAAAAATAGATAATAAAATTTGGGTAATAATTAATAATTTATTCAAAAAAAAGACTGCTGTGATGCTTTTCGATAAAGCTTCATTCATCGGCATTCCTCCCAACCTATTTACTGAAAAAGAAAAAATTGAATGGTTATTTAAAAATTGGCATTTTGAAATAATTTTTAAAAAAAATGAAAAAAAAATAAGCTTTTCATTGATCCCACCCAATTTGCTGGAATGGAAAATCATAAGAGAATTGAACTTTCCTCAAAATTTAAATTTTAATCAATACAGACAATCTCATGCATCTTCTTATATAGAAAAAGCCTTAGGATTCACCCATCCTAGCATCTGCGCTTTTTGCCCTCTTTTCGATGGAACCGTCGCTATTGGATGCCAAACGGGTCAATTCTTTATTTATGATATTAAAAAAAATTGTCTTTTCTCGCAGGATTTTAAAATACGAATAATTGATATTTTTGAATGGCCGAATGGCTTGCTGGAAATTAAAACTTTGCAAAATAACTATTTATTGCAACCAAATAAAAAATTAGATTCGACCCTTTTAGCAATCAAAAATTTAAGAAAGGAGATTAAACTTTCTCCTTATAATTTTGATCTCTATCAGAAACTCGCAAACTTATATCGATCACGGAGCAATCCAAAAGAAATTATAATTACCAATGAAGGCATAAAGGCAATAGCAGAATGTCCTAACCGATATCTAGCCCGTCGTTACATAAAACAATTAGTTGACAACGATAAAAAAATATTTTTTTATGAAATTTATTTAAAATATTTAGATCAAAGCAAATCAAATCGAATAGAAAGAAAGGGTATTTGCTTAAAATTATATCAACTCCTTAATGAAGAACGCGAAGAATTGATCAAAACTATTCCTAAAATTTACAGTGTTCAAATAGATGAACCTATTTATGAAAAATTATACATTAACCATCAAAAAAAAATAAATCTTCTGCAACGCATAAAAAAATTTAGCAAAAATGGGTATAAAACACGTTTACTCATTGGTGAAGGGAATTTTACCTATGCTGAAAATTTAATTCAAATTCATCAGGATACTCACCCTGAACTTGGCAAATCCATTATAGCCACCGAACTTCAGGTTTCTAAAGAACAGTCCACTCGAGAAAGAATAAGTTCTCTTATCCAAAAGGGAGTTTCAGTTTATTTCAAAGTTGATGCCAAAAACATTCACATGCAATTCAACCATAGAATCAAACGTATTCATTGGAATTGTCCAAACGGCGGAGGAACAATACCTGAGAAAGAAAAATTTAAAGGAACAGTGATCCAATTTTTCAAGTCAGGTTCAAAACTCCAAAAAACTGGAGACCGCATTCACATTACACTTTTGCAAGAAACCAATATTTGGCAATTTCGTCAAAACCAATGCGATCTTGTCCAGGCGGCGACAGAATCGTATTACCGTCTTATTCGTAAGCGATATTTTCAAGAAAGGTATTCCGGATACCAGCATAAAAAAACAAACGGATATGAATCAATAGATTCCAAAAAAAGAGAATTTGTTTTTGAAAAAGTACAAATCCTTCGCAAGTTCGTGGTTAAAAATGATTTACAGGCTAAAGCCCAAGCACTTTGTGATCCTGAAATAAAACAATTTGAAGTTAAAGTTCACAAAAAAAATCAATACTATTTTGATTGCAGTTCAGATGATGATTCCTCCGATTATTATGATAGCGATACCGATTATTCTCTATAAAAAGTTGCTTAATAGAGGCTGACGAGGGGAATAAAAGTTGGCAGTAGTAATCCAGCTAAGTAAGGTAAAAATATATAAAAGAAAAATGCTTTGATTCCTTCTCCAGCACCCTTTTCAAGGGTGCATGATTTTTTTTCTTTTTCCCAGAGCTGCGTTAACCCCTTTGGGGATTGCCTTGAACTGGGCTGTCGTTCCGACACCCTTTCAGGGTGTTTTAATCCCTTTGGTACTGCTTGACAATGGGCTATATTAACCTGAGTTTGGAGTTTTTTTGCCCTTTCGGCTAGCGTGAAACTTTGAGGGTCATATTGATTAATATTACCCTCAAAGTTATTTTTCAAGCCCGAGGCTTTGACGCAGCCCAAAGAGCGAAAAAACTCCAAACTCAGGTTATTAAATCTTTCAAAATTGGAAAGCAGGCAGGGAACAAATCCTGCCGCTTTGTTAGGATTATGATTAGCCTATTTCCATCAGTTGTTTTAGCGCTAATGCCACTTCATTGGCTGCAAACCTGAACTCATCCTGATTGATGCCTTCTTCCTGGGTTTTCTCAATTTTAGCCTGGTTTGTGGTCAACGTCATTTTATGCGAAGCAATATCGAGCAGGGGCGTGATTACTAGTTTAGAAGAAGCCGCATTAGGACACAGACGCCGTATGCTTTGAAGATTAATTTTTAAAAGTTCAGCATAATCAAGCAAATGATTAGTCATCTCATTGCTAAATTGCTTGGCTTTATTTAATTTTTGACGTGAGAAATCAATTTTTTGATTTAACTCTGTTCTTTCACTCGAAAATGATTTCGTCAGCAAATGCAGCTCTTGAATATCGTAGGCCTGATTGAATGGCAAATTCTCACGGCATTCTTGCAGAAAACCTTTTTCATAATTCAATTGGTCAATTTTTTCCAATAAATTATTAATTGTATCTGCCTGTTTATTTGGGATAACTTGAGAAGCAGTTAAATGGGCTTTTTGCATGGCCTGAAAGTTAGCTTCCAATTGACGGAGGGCTTTTACAGTTGTTTCAAGAATCTCAGAGTGCTCTATATTTTCAATTAAAAGATCATCCTCTTCGATGTAAGGACTTTTTTCACGTAATCCCTTGAGCCTATCCTCTAAGTGTACACAAGCTTCACTGACAAGATCGAGGACTTCCATCATTTCTTCATTGCTAAAGTCCGATACTTTTTGTAATTTCGTATTGAGTTTGGTCAATTCCAAATATTTCTGTATATTCTCCTTTGAACTCAAAGTAGTAAGAGGAGAAATGGAATTAGGGAGTGTATAATGGGATGGTTTTACGGCAATTGAATCTAAAGTTGAGTGATTTTCCCTTTCCAGTTGACTGATCTGATTATGCAGCGTCTGAATGAGCAAACTTGTTTGTCCTTCGACTTGAATGGTTTGAGAGGGAATGCGGGGATTGATGGAGTTCAATGGACTTGGAAAGTGTGTATTTCTGGATTGAACTGATACATTGAATTCGCAAAATAATTTCCCTGGTTGATGTTTGGAATCACAAAAATTCATACGTCTTATGATAGGCTCAGGAATGGCCCTAGGCTGGTAATTCGTTTCTTTATTTTGGTAAGAGAAACTGCTATTATATAAATTAAAGCACGCATTTTTTATTAAAGATAAAACATTCATTTGGTTACTCCTATTTAAACCGATATCAAAATTTTAAGTGAATGTTGCTAAGGTTAAATAAAGGAGTAAATAAGTAAATATTAATGCATAATTATTAAATTTAAGAACTTTAGGTTAGCTCTCTATTGGGAGTGGGTTTGAATATGTTAATTTCTGAAAACTTTCCAATGTTTCTTTTACAGTCGCACGTTCAACAGGATTATCATGCAATAATTGTAAAATAATGCGATCATTTTCTGAATCGGGTAGACTATCTCTATTTTCTAGTTTGAAGGCTTCGACAGCTTCTCTATTCAAAAGGGGTTTTAAATCTTCTTTTAACTGTTTTAAATTTTTAGGCTCTTGATTCAGTTCCTTAATTACCTCATTTAGCAATTTCTCTAATTCAAGGCTCGATTTATTGTGCAATGTTTCTTTATTCACATTTCTTTTTACTAATTCTGTTGTTAATTCATTTTTGTACATTTCTTCAATTTTCTGAGGTTCAATCTCATGTGTCAACTGATAGAGCGTTACCCCCAATCGGAAAGCGTCTGCACTTGCTTTTGCTTTTTGTGGCTGGGATAGTTCAAAATCGGTAGCAAAACTCAATCCATTCGCCTCTGGCGGATCGTAGGCTGGAGTTCCCTGGCTCCTAATGGGACTGGTTAGCGGTTTATCTATTTTTTTTAGAAGTTGATCAATCTGTAATATTTGGCTTTGTGAAGCTTTATTATCAACTGATTCGATCGAGTCTCTATAAGCAACCAATTCTGCCCGTATATCAGGGGTTAGGGTTCTATCTTTTCTTTCAAGACTTAAATTTTCTAATTTTTCCATCATGTGATTGTATTTCTCATTAGCCTGAACGTTATCTCCATTGCAAAGTTGACTATTATCTAAAAATTTTTTCTTTAAACTTTCATATTCTTTATTATCTAATTTAACAGGCCGCATGATCAATTCCTCATTTGTCATCACCTTCCCAAAATCTGCTACAAAAGGGATGCCGTTACGCAGCATAATATTTTCCGGTTTAATATCACCATGATACACGCCCGCCTCATGAAATTCATTAAGACCTCTTAAAAGCCCTTCCGCATGTTTTTTATAATCTTCGAAGCTATCTTGACTTTTCAAATCAAACACTTTATTTCTCAAATCACCTCCATCGCAGTAAGGCATAATTATTCCAGTTTGAGGCGTCGTTTCATTTCCCTGGGTGGTATATTGTGTTACAAGGCGGGGAATTAGAATATGATCAAAATTTTTAATGGAGCTTCCCATCACTTTTTTTTCACCTTCAAGGACATTCAAATCTTCCCGATTTAATGGCTCGGCAAATACCGCAACTTGGGAATTTTCAATGTCTGCCAAAACTGTGGGCTTAAAAAGAGAGGTGGCAGTTGTTTTAGTCAGCTGCTGGCTGTTGGAAAAAAGCTGAACTGTAAAACTGACCTTTTTTTCTCCCCCTTGGGCAAACACTGTTGAAGGAACGTGAAGAAAAACATCACCGTTATCTTTTATGGTCAGGCCATACTTCCCATTAGCTGTTAGCTGGCGTAAAAAATTAGAAGGTTTGTCTCCTTCCTTAATAGTAATATGCAGGCTTCCGAGCTCTGTTTTTTGAGCAGAGGCCTTAAAGGCTTCTAAATGGCCCTTAACGCATTGATTGATCACGGGAATTTCTTTTTTCAATTCCTGATAATGCGATTCTTTGATTGTACTTCTAAATTTTTCCGCAGGTTCATGTTTATAACCTTCGCTTTTTAAAAGCACTGGGGGAGTTGTGAATCTAGTGGCCGGATCCCATTCCTCTTCTTTTCCATCAATTGATAGCTTATAAACCAGAGTAACGTCATTAGTTTTTAAATTATGCTTGACTTGGGCCTCCATAATAACTTCTTTTGGCCTGGCATTTTCATCATCGAAGTTTGTGTATATTTTTGTCGATTTGGTTGTTACTACAAGTACTTCTGACTGGCCAAACCATTTACTTTCAAATTCGAATTTTACTTCCTCTTTCCCTTTACCGCCAGCTACAACCCATGGTTCATGCGGAAGAACATCATTTCGACTTTTTGCAATGGCGTTGCGAAAAGTTTGAGACATTGAATTAAGTATTTCATCCATTTTATTAGGGCTAACATTTAATTCTGGATTTTCATCCTTAATATAACCAGACACGTGTGCAGAAAGATAACGATATATTACCTCGGGAGGTCTCCCCTCAAAATAAGACTTTTCACGCGTAATGTTTCCTATAGTGACTGGTTGGCGGTTTAAATCCACTTCTAAAGTGTGCGCATTGACATACACTTCATGCAGGAACTTTTCACGCCCTGGACTTATATTTGTTTCTCTGTATAACTTGTTTACCGTATCAGCCTTACGTTCTTTTGCCGAAGGCACACGATAAAAAACAGGCTGGGGCTTTTGTTCCTTAAGATTTTCAACCATTCCGCTGACATCTGATTGAGCCAACTCACTATGATTGATTTGCTCTCTATGTACAGGAATAATGACGCTTGTCTTGTGGCCGTCGAAGAGTTGTTTGGCGGCTATCTCAGCTGCCCCTTTTTGTTCATGATTAATTAATTTATTTTTTAATTCTGGCGATAGTTTTTCTACAGGTGCAGTTATTGCCTGAGGACCACTAAATCCATCGGGTAATTTTTGTATCATAATAACACCTCAACGAACTATAAATGAAAAAACATTATTAGTTAGTTGGTATTATTATAGCATAAAAAATAAAACCTGCAAAATTTATAATTTATATTGGTTTTAGTAAGTTTTTTTATATCTCCTTATCTTATTTCATTGTTTGAGGAATTTTTTTTATAGATCTTTGGATGGGCTTTCAGATACTCTTTAATTTTTTCAATCCGATGGGCCGGATAAGGATGGGATAGCAGCATTTCAGGTTGATGCCCTCCAGGCGATGCCTTTTGCAATACCTCCATCACAATAATCATGGCCTCGGGATTATAGCCAGCTTCAGACATGAGTTGAAGGCCCCATTGATCTGCTTCTAGTTCATCTTTGCGGCCATAGCGCAATTGCGTCATCTGATTGATCACGTTTGCGATCATTGCCGCCTGATAGCCGCGATTTGATCCGTCATTTGCCCCTACTGCAACTGCAGTGACTAAAAGCTGTCCTAACTGTCCTTTGGCCATTTGCTGCGCCGAATGGCGTTGGATGACATGTCCCATTTCGTGCGCAAGCACTCCTGCCAGTTCAGCATCATTCTTCAATAAATTGTAAAGTCCAAGCGTAATAAAAATCTGTCCGCCGGGCAGGGCAAAAGCATTGACGGTTTTTTGATCTCGAAGCAAGTGGAAATGGAATTTCCATGGCCCGTGTTTCGCTTTGCTTTTACCTAATATCTCATTTCCAATTTTTTGAACCCTTTGAGTTCGAGGATCTTCCAATGAAACCTCGCCACCCATTTTGGCTGCCATTGCGGGGGCTGACTGCAATCCCAATTGAATTTCTTGGCGGGGGGTTAAAGTGACTCGCTGCGATTCTCCCGTAATGGGGTTTTTTTCGGTTTGAGAGAAGTACATTACGAACGCTACTACCGCAATGAGCGCACCTATCCAAAGAGATCCTCCTCTTCTGGCGCCATTCTGATTATATAATCTCACACGGACCTCCTACTAACTTTATTACTATTTTCACTTAAATTTCTACTACTAGATCGGCATCAAAGCCTCGGGCTTGAATCGATCGTAAGTCGCCTAGCATTAATAATACAAGGTGACTTTCGATCGTTCAATCGCGAGAGCTTTCACTTTCGATTTAGTGCAAGGAGTTGAAGGGAAATAGCACTAGTGTCAAACTTGCTTATAATTTAAAAATAATTTATTACTCAATTAATCTTGACTTTGTGTAATTTTAAGCTAAAATTTGCGGGAGATGTTTCGTCAAACTTGAGTTTCCATGGAGGTAAAAATGAGAAGTACATTATTTTTCGTAGGATGTTTGTTGAGCACTGCTTTTTTGCAGGGAACTCCTCAGGCAGAGGTGCAGCATGGAAATAATGCAACTCACTGCCCATGCGGGTGCGGCTGCAAAGTGGGTTGCCATTGCGGATGTATGGAAGGCCATCCTTGCAGATGCCATCAAAAATAGATAAAAAAGTAAACCGGGTACGCTTGGCTCGTTCCCGGTTTTATCAATTATCTTCTTAATAGAATTCATAAATTTTTATGTTCGACCACTGAACCTCAATCCATTTTATAACTTAATTTCTTACATATAATTTTTCCTTGAGAACAACAAAATTTCTCCTCTTAATATTTTTTTTGATTTAGATTTTTAAATTTAATTTTTAAGTTTACAAAGTTTATTAAAATTGTTATTATAAATTAAGTTTTTTTAATAAAAAATATACTATTTTAATTAGATCGTAAAACTAAATTAAATTTTCTAATAACAATAATAAAAAGGTAATTATGAATTTAAATTTTTCAACAACCCCACCGAGTATTTACGCCAACATTGAGGCAGCAAATGCCATTACTTCTTTTATTAAAAGTGATAATACCCCAGCGTAATTTGACAATAAGTGTTCGCAATATCCTAATTATAGTTTAGACCATCCGGATGGCAACGAAATGTGCGGGCATACAGCTTTATATATAGCTGCTTTCTATGGGAATGTTGCTTTGATTAAGCATCTTGTCGAAAAAGGCGGTCAAGACGGTAAAGCTTTATTGTTACATCATACTTTGGATGATCTTCCAAGATTAAATGCCCTAGATGCCGCCGTATCAGGAATTTGTAAACCCGACAGGTTATCTGACAGCAAAAGTTCTTATACACTTAGGTCTTCCAGTGAATTTGGTTGATCGGGTTCCGAAAATTTTCGCAGGACCCCATTAGACAATGCTTTATGGAACAAAAAAACAAAGGTTGCATCTTTTCTTTTAAGGCATGGAGGTATTTCATTAATGCATAAGGATACGGATCCCGCATTAAAAGAGGCCAAAAAAATGATGATGCATGAAAATGAAAAGCTATTCAAAATGCATTTTAGCAGCAACGAGGGGCGAAGAATTATTGCTGTTCCGAAAGAAGTTCCAGATCATGTGCTGTCTTTCAGTGTAAATCTAGACTTGCAAGACAAAATTCTCCTTTTTACTGGCCCCTGCTTTTATATTAAAGTATGGGGTTCAGTCCGTGCCCAAAATAACTGGTATTTCTTGAATATAGCCGATTTGCTATTTTCCCTTAAAAAACCTTAATATTAGATCCGCACTTCCTCTGATTTTCGAGAAAAAAATCTCAGAAATTCAGGTCTATTCAAATTCAGTTTGCAAAATTAATATTTTTTTTGGATTCGCTTGCAGATTTCTCTTCTTTTTGCTATCCCTAAATTCTTTTAAAGAAATTTTTTAATAACTGTACTTGATGGGCAATCCATGCGTTATTTTCAACATATTTGGGCATTCCTATTTGTTCTTAACTTGAGCCCGCTTTATAGCGACAATTTTGATGATTGCGCTGGTGATGTCGCTGATCCGATCGCCGTCAAGATCGGAGCCCAGGATTTGGATAGCTATCGGGAAGCCCATCCTGAAATTTATAACCAAAATTGCTGGTCTTCTGTAGAGCCTGGGACTGATTGCGAGTACGCCCGTTCGCATAATTTATGGGGTATTTGGCTGCCAGAAGGACCTCCGTTGTTTCGTCCGCTTATAGCTGATCCTCGCCAGCTAACCTATTCGGTGGGGTGGCGTTTTAATGACAGTGTCACAGTTCAGAATGTGATCGATGTCTCTTTCGCCGACAGGCTCCCGATCTTTCGCTGGTGCGATCTATGGTGTTTCAGGGGAGATCTTCAGCTTGAAATAGAGGGGGGCGTATGGGCAATTTTTGACCCGCTGCACTATTCCTCCCCTTTAATAGATGCAGACTATTATGTTGGGGTTCCGGTTACTTATGCCTTTGGAAATTGGGCCATCCGTTTACGGGGGTACCACATATCCACCCATATTGGCGATGAGTTCCTATTGAACCACCCCCATTTTCATCGGCGTAATCCAAGTATTGAAGCTCTCGACCTATACGTTTCCTGGCAAAACCAACAGCTCCGTTTATACGGAGGGTTGGGCGATGTTTGCTGCCAGGATGATTCCTATCGCTGCGGGGAATTTTATGCGGTCGCGGGATTAGAACTGCGCCTTCATCAATTAGGTTACAAAGATTACTGCGACCGACTGTACGGCCTGCCTTTTTTTGGAATGCATTTTTATTATCAGTCCCATTTCAAACACCATATTAACAATACTTATGTTTTAGGGTGGGAGTGGGGAAAGGTTTCAGGGAATAGGCATAAGTTGAGACTTTTTTTGGAATATCATGATGGTTATTCTGTGGATGGCCAATTTAGCAAATCTCCGACCCATTACTTAAGTATACGCGGCACTTACGGATATTAGAATCTGTTAAAATCTTCCGATTTGATTTTGAACAGATTCTAAGACCCTTTGCTATTAACATTTGCATGCTAAAATTGTCTTATTTGGCATTTTTATTGCAAAATTTTTGGACTATGCCCATATATGATTTCAAAATTTACAATAAACCTGCTCAAAAAATATTAAATTTTGCAAGAGGTCTAAATTGAACCCTGAAAGCAATGGTCCATTCGAAAAGGATGTATTAGAAAATAACACGGCCGCCCCTAAGCCGCCCCTTTCTGAAAATGATTTTATTCACGAGCCGACGGCCCCCGTTGCCCGTTCTTTACCAATATGGTTGTGGATTTTTTTAGGTACTGTCCTTGTTTCTTTAATTTGGGGGACCATGGGGTGGTATGATGGGATTGTCTCTACGGAGAAGAAGACCGAACCCTTTTTGGATGTGACAAATCGCGATTTTTCGGTTTTTCTTTGGCAATTTCCTTCTTTCATTCGGTCGAACAGCTCCAAAAAAATAGGCTATCTAACGGGATTTTTCAAAGACAAAGCCGCATTAAACCTAGCGGATGCTGAAAAGCTCGTTTCAGCGCCTCCTGATCTATTATTTCTTTACCATACATGGAAGCGACTGCTTGTTCCTGAGCAAACTTATTGGGCCATAACGCCCCAACAATTTGAAGAATTTTTAAATGATTCGAAAGAATGGGATCCCGCTAATTGGCCAAATGCGCCAAAAGGGTATGTTCAATTGCTTCAAGGCCAGGAATACAAAAAAACAGAGAATTTGCAAACTTTGCCCGAAGAGACCTTGCCTAAAATTGTGCGCATGGCTTTTCAGGGTTGGAACAATTATTTTAAAGAAGGATCCCAAATAAATAATTTAAACCCTACTGTTCATGATGTCCAACAATTTTTGGAAGCCCATCCTCACTATAAACGCAATTACTGGCGTAATATCCAAGAAATTGCCGATCAAGAGGTGGCAGGTCCAAATTATCTTTTAATTTTATTAAACAAGAGTTTGAATCGAAGTGAAAAGCTACCATCGGAGCAGGTGCCTGCTTTTTTGAAAGTGGCTATGCATAACGCTTCAAAAAACTAATCCTTCATAGCCAATAGGGATATTATTTTTGAAGAATGTAATTATATCATTATCTACGAGATACTTTTGTTCCCGATCCTTAATCCATTTTTTTACATATCCCTTAGGATCCGCTTCATAAGGAGGATTATTTACGATCTGCTCTATCTCTTCAATTCTGTAATTTTAAATTTTATATCCTTTGCTCTTCTCGTAAACCACTCTTTATCGAAAGTCCAACTTGTCGCATAAGATTGTATAGAATAAAAAAAAGTGAAGTAGGATATAAATTCATAATTTTTTTGTTAAAAAAATATTGAAGTTCAATCCCAAACTTTTTTTGTTAATCAAGAATATACTATTTACTTTAATCTTTTTGGTTATAGTTCATTAATTTAATTAATATTGGGTAAATTTAATAAAAATCTTTTAATAATATTAATAACCTATAGCTAATTGTTTTGAGTTAAATAAATTATAGAGTATAATATAGGTATATTGTTTAATAAATTTGAGGTTTTTATGAATAACTTAGAAAATAATCCTGTTGTATGGAATCCAGGATCGTTTGCTGATTTACAAGCTGTTAATGATGAGAATAAAACAGTTATTTGGAATACAACTGAAAATAGAATAGTTGAGGTAATAGATAATAGATTTAAATGGGTCCGCGATATAATAGCCTATTTTAAAAAAGGACCAGACATGGTTTCTGGAAGCATGGCCCGATTCAAAATCGCTGAAGCTGAAAAACGAATCATGCATGATAAATATATGAGCGGTATTGATAAAGCCTATGATAAAGCTCTACATGTCTCCTCTTATGATGACATTGAAAAAAATATTAATTCTTTACGTCAGGAAATGACAAGTGTTTTAGAAGCCAAAGTTACTGAAAGATTTATAGATGTGCATTTCATAGGGCAAGTATATAGTCCTGATAGCGATGTTAAAGAAAAGATACGTGAAACGCACGATCTAATGAATAAATTAGCAGAAATGCATGAATTTTTTGATCCAAATCGCTTATTACCCATAAGCGGGTTAAATATTTTCTCTTTTTTCGAAAAAATCAAAAATACCGGTGAGCTGGGTAAACTTTATGATCATTTAGCAGCGCAGGCGATCGAAGATTTATTGGTTAGAAATGGTGAAATTAATGAAAATCAATGGATTGAATTAACCGAATTTGCGGTCAAAAATAATTTACCTGAATTAAAGAAGGCTTGCATTAATAAAATCCCGCGTAATGTAGATATTAGTACGGAAGAAGGGGCAAAGCGTCTAATTGCACTGAGTGAATGCATTAAGAGAAATAATTTAGCTGACCCTTTATTTGGTCCTGACGGGACTTATCCTCCAATACTTGAAATGAGCGGGGAAAGGGCGGTCTATAAGGACTTTAGAACGTTTCTGGCCCGCCCTAAGGAATTAAGTGAGAAAGCGTATCTCGCAGGATTAAAATGGCTGGAAAGTGAAAGAAAGGGAGAGGGATCTAAAATTATTGATTTAGAAAATATTTCAGATTTAATCATTTTTGCTGAATTGCATAAAATTCGTGATCTTAAAGGGCAATGCGATAGTTTTGCGAAAGAAAATGTTAAGTTGCTTATATTAAATGAAAATGGAAAAGGGATAGATGAAGCAAAGTGGCTGGAATGGATGAACCTTTCGACCAAGCATAATTTACCTCAA
Source organism: Candidatus Protochlamydia sp. (assembly GCA_013695355.1). Lineage (GTDB taxonomy): Bacteria > Chlamydiota > Chlamydiia > Chlamydiales > Parachlamydiaceae > Protochlamydia. The sequence goes on along the minus strand of JACDAQ010000016.1, from coordinate 37,387 downwards.
TTAAGTAAAGCATGCGCTATCGAGCTGTCAAATATACGCGTGGATTTAACAAATCCTAAATCAGCTAAACATTTATTTGATGTTTCGAAAACAATTGAAAAATACCGCTTGAATGATCCTTTATTTTTCGAAAAAGGGCGTTATCCCCCTGTTAAATTTAATGCAAATGGCAAAACAATTTCAGTTCATTTCGCTAAATTAATTCATTTTTCAAAAATGTTTCAAATGAATCTTGAATATATTGATTACGAAGAAGGTACTTCATTGGAACTTAGGGCCCCATTTGATTTTAATGATATGAATATTTTGAATCAATGGATGGAAGCGAAGAACCAGGGAAATAAGTCGGGACAATTAATCATAGACAATTGGAAAAAGCTTTACCTTATGGCTGACTATTTTGATATACCGGAATTAAAAGTTGATTGTGAAAAAGGGGGGACACTCAAATTAGAATTGAATGAGGCAATAGAGAGTCTTCAGTTGGCCGTCACTCGCCAATCCAGCGGTGTGCGTGACACTATTTTATCGGTAATGACCAAAAACTTTCGTAGTTTTTCTTTTGAAGAAAAAGTTTTAATTGTCTCTTCCATGGAAGATATGCTTAATGTAGCGGCAAGCGATAACAATAAAGAAAGTGCAGACAAGCTTCTGAAATTCTTAGTCGCCCAATATCCCTCTTTGCCTAAAGAAATAAGAGAGCCTCTTCTCGACTTCTTTAATGATTACTATAGAAATAAGTACCGCTCAAGCGAATTAGATGCGTTAGTTTTTAAGAATGTATTCAAATAATACTTTAATATAGGCCAGCCTGCACATCTGCAGGCTGGCTTTTAGAACCTGATAAAGTTCTTAAATTTCAAATGCTTGCCACTGTCACAAAACCCTCCTCATAGACAGGTCCGCTTCTTCCAATTGAAAGCTTTCCTTGAAAAAATTCGCGGTATATTCTAACCCCTTGTTCAGCTTTTTGAATGCAATAAAAACAATTGCTCATCCATTCCGATCCTTTGATCGTTCCTGTATGCAAATTGCATTCAAAACGAGACGTGATTTTTTTTCTCCAATAGTCAGCCTCTCCGAAGAGCAGGATTGGGGTAGAGGTGACAGAACCTACTTTTCTTCTGACTTCTTCTAAACAGTACTCGAAATCAGTGCCAATGCCCCCCATAAGGAAAATGGGGAAATCCAAATGGAACTCGGCTTGCCTCTCAACCAATTTATCAAGGCGATAGGTCATTTTGGCTTCAACAAAGGGGTTTTGCAGCTGCTCGTTAATGACCGAGACATCTTTCTGCCTGAAATCAACGATATTGGCACATGATAAAATGTGAAGGTCTTTGGCTACACGGTTGCCCACTTCCATTGCACCCGGGCCGCCTCCTGTTACCAGCGCCAGGGGAGTGTCCTTTCCGAGAAGTGGGTGGTTCATTTCATTGCGCATCTCTAAAACCCCTTCAAGTAGAAGGCGTAGTTCATTTTCGAAATCCCCGGCCAATAGGTTCGAACCGTAAATTCCAAAAACAGTTGATTTTAAAAATACCTCTAATTTACTGAGCGGGACAAAAAAACCAGAGTCCCGGTCGGGCTTTTGCATGTACTGAAGGATTTGGTCGGTCGCTTCATCTACCCAAAAAACAGGGATGGCAAATTTCTCAAGGTCGTGCAGGAGGGCCCGGTCTTCTGCAGAAAAGAAATTCATGTGGGTGAGGGAAGGATACTGGAAATAAATTCCCTTTAAACAGCGTTGCACCTCGTCGCTTAAAAGCATGCTTTTCATTAGTGGGGAAGGGAAATAGCGCGTCAGCAGGATCCCCTGGCTGGTAATAACCCCTGTTTCAATGGCCTTAAGAAAGGGATAAGAGGGTTGCTGCTCGATATAACGCTCTACCATCAGTGCCTGCCGGGTCCCGTGAAAGAGCCCGGGAAATTCATGAAAGCGGGCTTCCTTTGTGATCCAGTCATCCGGCTGGAGCGCTTTTAGTTGCTGTCCTTTGACCACGAAGACTGAACTTCTGCTTTCTATGGGAAGGGGGGCTGTGTTAAAAGCTTCAAAAAGTGTCTTGCTGTCTTCAAGGCACACTTGCAATTGATCGCGGTCAGAAAAAAAGACATGCTCTCTATAAGGCTCCAACGTATAAAATTCTAAGGGAATGTCAATCAGCTCTCTTTTGCTTGTACCGTAGAGTTCATATATATCGCCTGAGGCAAAGGTATCGGGCTGAAGAATATTGGCTGAAGTGTGATGGTAGCCTGGAGGGAGAAGATTCTCCACAACCCTTCCGAATACGGTCCGAATATGCAGGGGTAAGGTTCTAACAAGAAGGATCTCATTTTCTGCAGAGACACGAGGTTCATAAGGCACCCATTCCTGATGCAGCCTTAAAATGTCCCTCATTTTTGTATGGCTGACAAGGGCTTTTCCCAAAGTAGGAAGCAGCCCGTGAATGTTCGAATCGTAGGCAACCCTTCCATTTTGAAGGCTTAAATAAGCCACTGTACGTCCGTCAACCCGCTCTAAAATAAGATCATTGCTTCCATGTAGCCCCCCCAAGGAAAGAAGGGGACGCCCCCTCCGGTCGGATCGGCCGAACATGCGGGAAATGTAATCGGGGTCCCTCACACGCCGTCTTTCGTCGGCAGCAAAGAGTTTTCCTATAGAGCTGCCAATTTGCAAAAATTGGAGCATTTTTACTGCTATGGGACCAAAAGCATTTATCTCCACTTGTACATGGGCAGTCAAATTTCTCCTGTCCAGGTCGATGGACTTTCCAATTCCATCCATCCCAAGCTGGGCCAGGGTGCTTTTGATATTAAAAAAAACAAACTGGGGCTCGATCTGAAAGCCGACAAATTTTTTCGATATATTCTGAATCAGAACCGTGGCCTCAGCCTGCTTGTCATTGATCACTCTGAAGTTAATTATTGAGCCATCAGGTGTCGCTAAGTCATAATGGGAAGGATCAAAATAAAGCTCCATCATTGCACATATCCAGGGTTAAAACCTAAAAAAGCGGAGAATAGCCCACATAATTTCTTTTTGCTATAAAAAACGTATAGGACTTGAATGCGCTTTTTTGAATACTTTTTCAAATTTTGAAGTGTTCACCTTTTGTACGAAAAAAAATCTTAAATCCTCCAACTAAGTCCATCAAAATGTGGATAAGTTGTACGCAGTGTGTTAGTAAGCAGGAGAAAATAGTGGGGAAAATAGGGCAAGCATTGAATTCTATCACATTCAACCGCTTGAAATATCTATTTTATTTGTTGATTATAAAATACTTAAGATAAATCTAAGCTTCAATTTTAAAAAACAAATTAGAATAATTTATACCCATTAAAGCGTAAAAGATTTGTTCATAACATCATTTGGCGCCCATTCTAGAGTATAATTGAAGCAAACGAAGAATTGATCTTTTTTGTAAAAGATGTTTCTGTCATAATCAAGCCTTTGTTCCCTTATAGAGATACTTATGGAAAAAAATTTTCGCAGCTGCGGCACACATGACGGCACTTTCCATGCGGATGAAGTGACGGCCTGTGCTTTGCTCATGCTTTTTCAATTGATCGATCAAAATAAAATCATTCGTACGCGTGATTTGGACCAGTTGGCCCGCTGCGAATTTGTTTGTGATGTGGGTGGCTTTTATGATCCTTCGCAAAAACTGTTCGATCATCATCAGGCTGACTATCAGGGTCCTTTAAGTAGTGCAGGCATGATCCTGAAGTATTTGGAGCAGACTGGAAAATTAAAAAAGAACGAATATGAATTTTTTAATAATAGCCTGGTCATGGGGATTGATGCACATGACAACGGAAGAGATCCGCTTACGCCCGGCTATTGCTCCATTTCGCATATTGTATCAAATTTTACCCCCATCCACTATGAATGCAGCCCTGCCGAGCAGAATGACTCGTTTCATGAGGCCCTTAATTTTATTTATGGCCATTTGAAGCGTCTTTGGGATAGATTTCAATATACGCAATCTTGCCGTGAATCTGTAGCAGAATGCATGGCAAAATGTCAGGAATGCCTGATATTTGAAAAAAATTTACCCTGGATGGATATCTTCTTTGAACTTAATGGAGAAACTCATCCGGCACTATTTGTGATTATGCCTTCAGGGGCACATTGGAAATTGCGCGGCATACCTCCTACCTACCAAGACCGGATGAAAGTCCGCTTGCCTTTGCCGCAGGAATGGGCAGGCTTGCTAGATGAAGAACTAAAGATAGTTTCAGGTATTCCAGGAGCCATTTTTTGCCATAAGGGACGCTTTATTTCCGTTTGGGAAACTAAAGATGATGCTCTGAAAGCCCTTGAATACACGCTCTCAAAAGAGGCCATTCGATGACTACCATTTTTGGAAAAATTATCAGAGGGGAGCTCCCTTCCAACAAGGTATTTGAAAATGATAGGATACTGGCAATCAGAGACCTGCACCCCGTTGCACCTGTGCATCTATTGATCATCCCTAAAAAAGAAATTAAGGATTTGCAGTCGCTGGTCCCCGAAGATCTCGGTTTAATGGCTGAAATGGTGGCAGTGGCTCAGCAATTGGCCAAAGAGTTCAAAATTGAAACTGGCTATCGGTTATTGACTAATAACGGCCAGGAAGCCGGCCAGGCCATTTTCCATCTTCACTTCCACCTGATTGGCGGAAGGGTTTTAGGGCCGATAGCCTGATGACCCGCTTTATATTCGACCGCTCCAGGACAGCTTTGCTCATTGTAGACATGCAGGAAAAAGTTTTTCATTCGGTTGACAGAGGCTCTGAAATACTTCAATCGATCTTCAAGCTCATTAAGGGATTTGAGCTGCTTGAGCTTCCCATTTTTATATCAGAGCAATATCCCCAAGGTTTAGGCGAGACTTTAACCCCCTTAAAAACCTTATTGGGCAATCATTATAACCCCTGGACTAAATCGACGTTCTCCTGTTTAGATGATCCCCTCATTTATGCTGCTATTGAACAGCTTCCATTCGATCAATGGGTGTTGGTGGGCATTGAAGCCCATGTATGCATTTTGCAAACCGCCAAAGGGCTGCTAAACATGCAAAAGCAGGTGGCTGTTTTAAATGACGCCATTTCTTCCAGATCAATTTATGATTTTTCAACTGCCATTGCCGAAATGCGTGATTGCGGGATAAGGATTAGCAGTGTCGAAACAGTTTTATTCGAATTAGTAAAAGATTCTAAAGCGAAAGAGTTTAAATCTATTAGTCAAATTATTAAATAATAAAAGGAATTAAATGTTAGTGAGAATGAGAGAATCATGTAAAGATTATTTTAATAGTTTTGATCAGCTATGGAATAGCCGGGCTCCCGACACAAAAACACAGATTTGTAAAGTGATAAAAGTCATCGCTTATTTAGCTATTTACATCCAGACTGTGTGCCTTTATCGGATGACAGATCTTTATGGGCGGATTACGCAAAATCCAGATCCGGATAATGAAGTTATTAGAATCGTTCAAATGTAAATAATAATATTTTTCGTGATGAACTGCAGCGTTTACCACTAAAAATGAATGTTGTCCGTTCGTACCCTGGCGACTTAACTGTACAGCAAAAAAATTCTATGAGAATGGAAAGAATAGACAACCATAAGGTTCAAATTTTGTTTAATGGCAATCCTGCTATTCAGGTCACAATTCGCAGGCAAAATATGTTTCAAAGCGGGGCGCAAGTGATTATCAATGCTGCGAATACGACCTTAACGCGTGGTGGCGGAATTGACGGGGCCATTCATGATGCTGCTGGGGGCTCCTATGCACAAGCCCATAGTCAACTTCAGGCAGAATATGGAGGATTGGGAAGAGCCGACTTTACAAGAGGCTTTGCTGCGATGATTCAAAGTGGGGAATTAAAAGCAAAGCATCGCATCGAACGGGTGATTGCTGTGGCAGGCCCAATGCATGCAAGCACGCCGGAGAATGATGCTGCGCTTTACTCCTGCTATTACAATAGTTTAGTACTGGCAGATAGTGAAAATATTTTTAGCCTAGCTTTTCCATCCATTAGCACCGGGATATTCAGATTTCCAAAGGAACGTGCGGCTGCCATTTCTTTAAGAGCTTTATATGATTTTATTGAAGACCATCCTAATACAACTTTACTTCAAATTTCCATCCACTTTTTGGAAAATGAACCTTATGAAAATTTACAAAACTACATTGATGCAGCCCAGTGAAAGCATTCCCTTATTGGTTGATCAAGGCCCTTTTTATTTGTATGGCAGGAAAATTACTTGGAGATGAGGAGGAAGTCCAAAAAAAAACACGGCGAGTGCAGGCCCATCTTCTCGTTAAAGACTATCATTCGGCCTATGAAGAGGTTAAAGAGGCCCTTCAACTTGATCCCCATTCTTCTATATTGCATGAAAAATATATCCGCACCTTAGCCAGACTTGGGCGTGAAAACGAAATGCTTGCAGCCTGGAGAAGCTACCTTGAACGATATCCTGAGCAAAAGGAAAATCGGCCCTTGATCGAAGCCATGGCCTGGGGAGCATTAGATAAAGCCTCTCTTGCTTCCTCCCTTGTGACCCGTCAAATGGCGTTGTTAGCTGCTTTTTTTTGCCAGGAAGCCCGCGGGGTTTCTATCCTTCAGCAGGGGATGCGGGATTCCAATTATGCCATTCGGGCCCTTGCGGTCCAGCTGGCGGGCCATTTGCATGATGCCAGGCTGATCGCAGAAATCAAACGGCTGTTTAAAGAAGAAAAAATGAGGCAGGTCAGGCAAGAGGTCATCAAAGCGATCGGGAAAATGAAGCTGATCGAGCTGCGGGCCAGCTTAGAAGATTTAATCGCCTCAGAAATAAGCCCATCGGAAGATAAAGCCCTGGCCATTGAATCTTTGGTGCATCTTTTTGATGCCATGCAGGAGAATGAGATCAAAAGGCTTGCTTTTAGTAATCGTGCAGGCCTACGTCTGCTTGCCTGTAAGGTAATCGTCCATCTGAGTTCGGTAAGAGATTTACAAATTTTATATGACTTAACTCAAGATTCAAATCCACAGGTCCGCGCGGCAGCATTTCAGGCTATTGGGCTCCTGCGCCCAAGGGAAGAGAAAGAGCTTGTTCTTCTGTGTGCACGAAAGGGGACGCAAGATTTGCATTTTAAGGCAGCTATCTCTGCCGCCTGGCTTCTTTCCCTCTATCAGCCTGAAGAGGGCAATGCCCGTTTAAAGGATTATTTAATGTCCCCCAAACAAGAGGTTCGCTTAATGGCCTCTGCTGCAGTGGCAGCGGCAGGTGCCTATGCCTCGCCGCTTGCCCTTCAATACTTTGAAAGCCATTCAGACCCTTTTGTAAGGCTTTCCCTCGCATTGGGCCTAATCGGCCAACGGATGGCCTGTCCTGAAGCGGGCCATGTAATAAAAGAGATCATAACGCACGATAAACAAAATTGGTGCGAAGTGGAATTCGGTCATTTTACAGCAATTTCCAATCGCCATTTTGCGCAGACCGACGAAGACTCCTCGCGTGAAATGGATAACCAGCTGGCCCGTTTAAGAATACTTAATATTTTGGCCATCTTAAAAGAACCTGGGACGCAGGAAGCGATACGACAATTTTTGGCTGAACGGGCATGGGGAATATCAGGGGCAGCTGCGGCATTGCTGTTGACTGAAGGGGATGACGAAGCAGTTGCGCTTGTGCAGCAATTGCTGCAGGATAAAGAGGCCAGAGTCCGCCTGCAGGCAGCTTTGGTCCTCTCCCTTTGGTCCCGTGAAGAAACCCCAATTCAAGAATTGGAAAGGGGATACGCCCATAGTGAAATGGATTTAAAACTTAAAATAATCGAGGGCTTAGGAAGGATCGGTTCTATGGATTCTGTTCCCTTTCTGATCGAACGGCTGGAAGAACCTTCTCAGACATTAAGGTTGATCGCAGCCATGGCATTGATCCAGTGCCTTAACCATTAAAGACTTTGTTCAAAATTATTAAAATTTAATTGTGCAATATGCAGCAATGCAGACCTGATAAAAGCTTTATCATTCTTTTCTTATTTCATTTCTAGCATTTGATTTGCGAAGTAAGTTCTTCTCATTTAATTAGAATTTTGGCCAAACCTTGAAGTAACTGCTAATATTAACAAAACCTGCAATGAAACTTGCCTAATTAGCGCAATTTAGAAATCCGGGGTTATTATAACTTGCTATAAAGTTATATTTATTTCTTGCTCTCATTTCATATTTAGAGCCTCATGAATAAACTTAACTTAAAGTTTTTCCTTAAAATTTATAGGCTAAATCCGGAAATTTCTAAAGTGCATAAAAGCGGAATTTTTAATTCGGCAATAAAAACTTTTAGCTCAATTGTAATTTAATTAAACTATTAGTTATAATATGTAATGTAATTATCATTTTCTGAGTTTATTAAAGAGAAATATTTATTTCCTTTATGATTTAGGAGCTGAATATGGGATTTAACATCAATAATAATAATGGAATAAATAAACTTCTTAATCATATTGCGGATGAGGGTCCACTTTACTTCAAAGAAAAAAATGAGGAACGGGGAGTATTAATTCCGATCAAATTTTCTGAATTTGACAAACTAACCGAGGCTGAAAAGAAAAAGGTCTATGACACACTTCAGGGAGTAATCACCCAAATTACTCAGAATAAATCTATAATAGAGCCGGATAAAGCCCTGGCCAAAATCTATGCGATCAGAAATGAAGTTTTTTACTCGCTCACAAGACCTGAGGAGGAAGGCATTATTCCTGAGGAGCTAAAAGGCATTATTCAGTCCTATACGTCGCCAAAAGATATTGCGTCAACAGCTCAAAGTTCCAAACGATGGAAAATGGCAGGAGAGGCCGAGCTATTACGACAAATCAATCAAGGAATATCCTTAAGAGGTATTATTCCTCCAAAGATTAAAACTGCAAATAAGGCAATCGAATGGTTGAAAAATAATATCACAAATTATCAATCTTTGAAATATATCGATCTTAGGGAATTTGGCAATTTAGACAACGACTCTTTGAAAGAATTATTAAATATTTTTTCAAATCTTTCTTATTTATTGATTAGATCTAGAAAAATAACTGTAATTGAAGCGCTTCCGGCTACCCTGCAAACGCTTAACTGCGAGGGGTGCCAGATCAACCAGCTTCCAGCGCTTCCGGTGGGGCTGCAAACGCTTAATTGCCGCGGGTGCCCGCTCAACCAGCTTCCAGAGCTTCCAGTTGTGCTGCAAACGCTTAACTGCGAGGGGTGCCCGATCAATGAGCTTCCAACGCTTCCAGCTGCGCTGCAAACCCTTAACTGTAGCTGGTGCCCGATTAACCAGCTTCCAGCGCTTCCTGCTGCGCTGCAAACGCTTATCTGTAACGTATGCCCGATTAACCACCTTCCAGACCTTCCGGCCGGGCTGCAAATACTTGACTGCCATGGGTGCCCAATCGACCGCCGTCAGCTTCCTGAGCGTTTTCGGTGATGCGAGTGCTGTTTACTTAAAGGGAATGACGAGATGCTACTGCGCTTGTGCAGCAATTGCTGCAGAATAATGCTTTCAAAATCGAGTTGCAGGCTGCTTTGTCCTTTCCCTTTGGGGGGTGCACTCTAACCAAAATTGTCAGAAGTGAGAAGCAGCATTTCATGATTGAGAATAAATTGAAATTTTTTTTCCTCTCCTTTTTTGATGATTTTTTTTTCTAACAAAGCATAAAGATGTTCATTTTTTTCAAAAAGATCTTTTAAAATAGCAAAAAGACTTTTATTATATTGAAAACGATTTCTTTCCTGACGCCATTCTTCAACAGTGGGATTGTCAAAAGGATTTTCATCCTTTTTTACATACGGTTTTAAAAGTTTATTTTTAGATTTTTTAAAGCAAGTGTTGAATGTGTCTAATAGAAATAAATCGTTATCAATAAAAGTCCTCAACTTGTCAAAGTTATCTTCCAGCAGGTTATTTAATGCTTTTAATTTAAGAATCTCTTCTTTAAATTTAATATTTAAATTTTCAATAGGTTTTTCAAATTCTCTATTCTTTTTTTGATATTGATTCTCTTCAATACTTTTAATTGAGTAGCTTGCATAGCGTGAAAGTAAATGCACCACGATCAAGGTTCCTTGATATAAAAGAATGGAATTTTGTTGTTCGTTAGAAAAAAGTTGTTGTTCCGGCGGTTCAATGCAAAAATTTACAAAATTCTGAGTAGCAATTCCAAGTCCAAAAGAGGATAAAATTCCGATATTATATACAGAAAATAAAGATGCTGCGCATGAATATATTCTTGTTTTTAGCGAAGAATTTTTTTCAGCATTTGGGATAAGAAAGGTCAGCAGAGGGACAGGAATGGTAAAATGCAATGGCCACGTCGTCCTGTTGCTCAATCCTTGGGAAATGATCATACCTCCTGTAAATCCGCAAATTGCTGAAAAAAGAAAGGAATTTTCCACTTCTTCAGCGTGCATGGTAAAGGGAGAATAATCGGTCTTATGAGAAGAGTAATTTGAAATTAAATTACTTTGCATATGAAATTATACCATTTGGGAGAATATTCTAATTTATATCTGACATTTGGCGCAAAAATGGGTTCCCCTTTGTGCTAAAACCATCTTTTGAATGGTGCTTTGACAGCGATAGCATGGAAGGCCATCGCGCCGAAATACATTCAACCGCTGCTGGTTGGTACCTCGCCGCCCACTGACGCTAAAATAATTAGCCCGGGCACTTCCCAGACTTGTACCTGTGTTCTCCACTCCATGTTCAAGCACTAAGATGATTGCCTCGTGCAGGGATTTAATTTCTTTTGCTGTAAGAGACTTTACACTTCTAAGGGGGTGGATTTTCGCCTGCCATAAGGCTTCATCGACATAAATGTTTCCCAGGCCGGCCACAAAGCGTTGGTCCAGAAGAAAAGGCTTTATCCTTGTATTACGGTTTTTTAATACGTTTTTAAAGGCTGCCGAAGTGAAATTGGGGCTTAAGGGTTCAAGTCCGATTTTTTCGAACATCTTATTGGGGCTAGGAACAAGGTACCATTTTCCAAATTTGCGTTGATCTTCATAAGCCAAAATGCGCCCGTCATTTAGGTACAAGCGGACACGTTCATGTGAATGAGGAAGAATTTCTTTTACGTGCATAATAAATTTGCCTGTCATGCGCAAATGTACGAGAAGGGTATCTTGCGTTAGGGAAAAAACTAAAAATTTTCCTCTGCGCTGGATGTCAAGAATTTTTTGTTTGATAATTTGTTCACAGAAAAGTTTAAATTCTGGAATTGCAATGCTCCTTCCCCAAAAAACTAACGCCTTATCAATGATTAGGCCGATCAACCCAGCTTCCCGTAATTCCCGTACGATCGTTTCTACTTCAGGCAGTTCCGGCATCAAAACCTCGCTTATAGTGGTTTAAGCATGGAGCAATGCATTATATTATTCTAATGAGATCATTTCATTCAATATTTTGAAAATAATTCTCAAACTTGTAGGATAGAAAGCAATTTATCCAAGGGGGCTGAGATGAGTTCTGAAATGAAAGAAATTGCATTGGAATATGCTAATAGTGTTTGGAACAAAAAAAACATCAACATTATAGACAGATTAGTAGATTCAGATGCAGTTATACATAGTATGCTCGGCAATTTTTATGGGCCCCAGGCCATGAAAGAGGTCGTGCAGGCGTGGTTAAAAGGGTTCCCTGATTTGGAAGTGAATAATGAGCGTGTGATCTCTGAAGAAGACTTTGTTAGCATTCAGTGGCAGGCTAAAGGGACCCATCAGGGTGAGTTTAAGGGGAGAAGCCCAACAGGAAAAACCGTGTCATATAGCGGCGTGACAGTTTACCGTATCAAAGGGGGCAAAATTATCGAGTATTGGGTTTATCTGGACATGCAGCATTTGCTCGGTCAAATCCCCGTCCATTCTCTATAATTTTGCACACAAATCATCCGATCGAAGATTTTGTACTGATCTTAAATCGGAAATACAAATGGATAAATTATGATTCAACAAAAACTAAATTTTACGCCCGATGCTAATAGAATTTTATTAGAAAAGACTTCAAAAAATGGAAATACCTCAAGTATTAAAGTGATCGATTTAAATGTATTAAAAATCAAAAAAAGGTCCTTAGACAGCTCTGACAATAATACTGAGCCAAAAAAGCGGAAAATAACCAAGCAGTCAACGCTTAAAGTTTCTTCTGCAAAAAATCAATCTCTCTTAACATCTTGGGTCCTCGAGTCACAGTCTTCCTTAGCCTCTAAACAAATTAAGCTCATAGAGAAAAAAAATATTAGTATAAACCTGAAAAAGACTTCCAACTATGCAATAACTTCAATAATTACATCGAAGAAGATTGAAGCCAAAAAAGATGAGCTTTCTTTGAATAACAATTTTAATCTGAACAAGCCCAAAGGGATTAACAAAGGTTGGGGGAAGATTCACCTCGTATTAAATCAGCACTATTTTCCAAGCGATCAAAAAAATGACAAAGTTAAAGCTTCTAAAAAAACAATCATTAAACAAAGAAATAGTCTCAAAGATAAATGCAAAATTAAGCATATCAGCGATTCAGTTCAGCATTTTGAGCTACTCCAAAAAATCTTCACAATTGCAAAAGATCATCTATTAATCACCAGCCACACAGTGTCCTGGCTCCCAGAGGACATTTATGAACTATTTTTGGATGCTGTTGATCGAGGTATTAAAATCAATGTCATTTATAATACTGATATTGATCCTCGCATTGAAGAATTTTTTGAGAATAATGGCATTCGATATGAACAAAATTCGATTCATGCAAAATATTTGATCGTTGATAAAAAGCAATTTGTTGTCGGTTCTTATAATTGGTTGGATTTTAGAAATATCGATGATAGTAGTATTGGCGAAAGTGGTGATCGTTCTTTTAAAATTTCTAAAAATGAAAAATATGTTCACCAATTAAGAGGCAAAGTATGGTCGGAAATTATCTCACATCGGGAAGAACCCTCTGAAAAAAAGGGAGACTTTAAAAAATTATCAATTTCAGGAGATTCATCAAATCTCACCCTATTAACAACTCTATTTGACCATGAAGACTTTTTACTTAAAGCTTGCCGTGACGCTAAAAGAAAAATTGAAATCCATTCTCCTTTTGTAACCTACGCCAATGCGACTAAGCGTCTAAGTGATATTGCCAAAATTTTATCGAACAATGTGAGAATTGATTTGTATGTCGGAGAAGGACTTGATAAACTCAAAGGATTTATTAAAAATCATTCTGTTTTAATAAATAATACACATATTTATTTGGATGATTTTCATCGTAAAACACTTATTATTGATGATGAATTAATAAGTGAAGGTTCTTTTAATTGGCTTTCTTCATCAAATAGTTTAGCAAGCGAATTTCACAATCATGATGCTTCACTTGTAGTCAAAGGGCCCATTTCTCGAGATATGATTGAAATTGATTCTGTGAAGCAAAACATTTAAAAAATGGAAACTTTTTCCAGGCGTGAATGAAATTTTTTTTCATTCACGCCAATGTTCGCTCAAAGTGCAGTCAAAACTAAAATTCTTATCTATTATAGAAAAATCATACTTTTGGAGGAAATAGCTCTAAAAGGGAGGATGCTTTTTTAGTCATTTCGATTATTTTTTCTTGAAAACCCTCATCTAAATTTTCAGGGCAGGATTGCTGCGCAATCTCCTCAATCAATAATCGAATGGTCTTTGTTTTTTTGTCAAATAAAGGAGATTCGATTTCCATATCAACTAATGCACCTTTTTGCAATAGCATTGAAATGATTTCAAAATCCGTTTCTCCCCTGATAAATTTGGAAACAGACAGTAACAATGGAGTCCATGAATTGGGCGAGCGCTTACCAAATTGAAGGATCCCATTCACATCAATAGTTTCATTTTCTAAGCATGCGGCGACAAGTTCCTTGTCGTTGTGATGAATAGCTGAAAATAAAGTCTCCAACGTCAATTTTTGATGAATCGCATTATCGATATTTTTGGCAAGAATCTCTTTTTCGGCACGCCCATTAAATTTTCCCAAAACAATTCCATTGTTAACAATTATTATTGTAGGGATAGCTTCAATACCATACTTTTCAGCGATCTGCGACCCTTGATCTATATCGACACTTACAAAGTGATATTGTGCATGAAGTTCATTCGCCAGCTCCACAAATATGGGCTTCAATTCTCTGCAAGGACGGCACCAGGGAGCCCAAAAGTCGACAATTACAGGTTTTTCAGCCTTTTGAATAAAATTTTCAAATTGAGCATCATCAAGAGAGGTGACATTGCTAGGAAAAGAGCCTTCAGAGGCATTTATAGAGCTAATACTAAGCAGAAAGCTAAATATGTAGGAAAATTTTTTGTAGAACATAATATATACTTTTGTTAATGAAATTTAAATTGCTTGGGGTCTTATGCGTTAAAATTGTATCCATAAAACAAAAAAAATAACAGGGTAAACAGGGTAGACAGGAGGAGAACAACAAAAAATTTATTTTTATTTTTACTTATCTTATTAAAAATAAACCAGATCTGTGTGCTGAGAGGCGGATCTAATAGGATAATTCATTAAATTTGACCTAGAGAATTTAACTGCTTGAATTCCAATTTATGTTGCGTGTATAGAAATGTAACCAAATAAGAGGGGAGTAAATCCTATGTTGGAATTTGAACAAAAGATTATTGAAGTACAAAAGGCAATGGCAAAGCAGCAAATAGATGGATGGCTGCTGTATGATTTTAGGCATTCCAATCCCTTAGCTTATACTTTTTTAGAGATTCCCCCAGATAAAATGCTTTCGCGCCGCTTTTTCTACTGGCTGCCGCGCGAAGGTGATCCAATCAAAATCCTTCCTGAAATTGAACCCCATACATTTGATCATTTACCAGGAATTAAACTATTATATAAAGGGTGGGAAGACCTAGAAAAAAGGCTTTTTTCCCTCTCTTTGCAAAACAAAAAAATTGCCATGGAGTTTTCTCCGCGAAACGCACTGCCTGCTGTTTCCACAGTCGATGGTGGCACTGTTGAACTTGTGAAAAGCAGCGGTGCCGAAATAGTCAGTTCAGCTAATTTATTGCAGCGCTATACAAGTGTATGGACAGAAAAACAGTTTCAGGGCCACGTGGCTGCAGCCGACCTTCTCAATGAGGTTGTCAATTTAACCTGGAAATACATTGAAAATTCTCTCCAAGATAAAATTACGATTAACGAATACCATGTTCAGCAATTTATGCTGGACTTAATGCAGCAGGCAAAATGTGTCTCCAAACATCCACCTATCTGTGCCGTCAATGCCCACTCGGCCGATCCCCACTATTCTCCTAGTGAAAAATATTCATGGCCGATCAAACCGGGAGATTTCATACTCCTTGACCTGTGGTGCAAACAAGACTGGCCAGGTGCTGTATATGCTGATATCGCTAGAGTGGGGGTGGCGGCTGCAAGTCCTTCTTCTTTCCAGCAAGAAATTTTTAATATTGTGAAAAGTACCAGAGATCAGGCAACAATTTTCATTAAAGAAAATTATGAGAGTGGCAAAGGGATGGAGGGGTGGCAAGTGGACCAATTGTGCAGAGATGTGATCTCTAAAGCTGGATATGGTGAGAATTTTATCCACCGCACTGGACATAGTCTGGGCGAAGAGGTGCATGGACCAGGAGCTAATTTAGATAATTTCGAGACGCATGATTTTCGGCTGCTTCTGCCCGGCACTTGCTTTACAGTCGAACCAGGTATTTACCTGTCAGACCAGTTTGGAGTGCGGCTTGAATATGACATTTACCTGGATCCCTCAGGATACATGCAAGTGACAGGTGGAATTCAAGAGAAAATTTATTGTTTCAGTCAGGATATCCGACATGATGATCATTCATAGAGGTATAAAAAGAGTTACGGTAAGTATTACTTATAAATTAATGTTAGCAGTAAGGATGAAAATGCTTCCAAGTCGATTTTAAGTTTTTTTTCGATTGAGAGAAATTAGAAATTAAATGAATTCTTTTTCATCTGATTTTTCCTCATCATATGTTAAGTCCATTATATTTGATGTATCAAAATCTGTGTTTGAAAAATCAAAAAAATCAATATAATTGAACTTACCCAAACTATAACCACTAATAAAGCATCCAAAATTAAATTTAGAGTGTGTACATTGATTTGCGCAAAGATAGGCTAAATAGCAAAAACTTTGCTTAAACTCTACAATTGCTTCAGACCGTTTTTTTTCGGCTTCTCTAATGAAGGCAGGATAACCTTCCAAATGACGGGTTCTTTCATGAAATTGTACAAAATACTGATTAGCATCATGAAGGTTAACATTTTGTGAATTTGAAATAACTTCAATTGCTATAATAGAAGGGTCCTTTTTTTTGGCATCTTTTTCAAGGCGTAGGCTTAATTTAGCTTCCGCTTCCTTAAATGCAATTGAGATATCTTTGATTTTATTTGAAAGTTTTTTATAATCTTTGTAATTGGATTCTAAAAATAATTTTTGAGAAGAACTTGGCAAATTTCCGAGCTGATTAATGGTTTCGTCATTTAGAATGTTTAATATCACAAACTGCTCTTTTATATTCTCTATCCCTTCAATGTATTTTTCTAAAGTAGTCATAAGCATTTTGTCGTTAGATATTTCTACGTCTGGAGTGGGAAGAGCGCGAATTTTTTCGGGCATTTGCTTTATATTTTTAACAAAATCGTCAGGGGATGTGTTAGTAAGGATGGCTGCAAGCTCTAATATTTTTGCAAGCTCACGGCTCTGTAGCTCTGTTCTTTTATAATTGAGACCACTCAAGAGCGGACTTGCTTCCATGTGCTCGACACTTTTCAATTCAATGGGCGACTTTTCTGAAAAGTTGTTCATCCTTCCTCATTTATTTCAGCTTTCTTTTAAATTTTTTGGTCTTCTAAGGACATAATAATCTCCTCATAACTGGACCCCTCTTTGTCAAAATTTTTAGAAAAATCTTTGGGATAATCTTCTTCCTGATCTGACGAATGGGGAATAAGAATGCTATTATTTGCAAAATGAGTACAATTTTCAGGTAGAAATTCAATCTTTAAATTTTGACCTTGGGAATACTTCTGATCAATGAAACAGCCATCAGTGGAGAATTGCAAATTTTCCTCCAAATAGGTGTAATAGCCTACTTTATACCAGGCGGCAAAGTGAATTGAGTTACTTTGAGAAGGGCGACATCGATAGGCACATAAATAAGCCAGATAACAATAATTACTTTTAAAAAGAGCAACAATATCATTCATTTGAGCTTGAGTTTTAGTAATGTTTTCTGAAATAGGAATGATATTTTCTGTACGCAAGTGGAAATCTTTGAGCCCATTTTGAACGTCGCTTAGGCTTGGGCCAATAGCATGGGAATAACTTGTACAAGAGATTTCTGATGGGAAATATCCTTTTTTGTCTTCCTCGATCCGGCCTTTGATTTTTTTGAGCCATTTTTCACCTAAACGTATAGCATAATTAATTGTACGTGTATGCTCTTTATACAATTCATGATAACCCATTAGCTGGGCTTTAAAACTCGAAAAACATATTTCTTTTCCTAATTCGTCTAATTGGATTACTAGATCACCATTCATTTTTATAAAAGAATTAGCAATTTGTTTCATCAATGCAATACAGCGATTGGCTTCAATACACAAGTTTTTATCAATTTTTTCTTTATGTGAACTTGAAGGCACTTTTGATAGTTCGTAATAAACATCCTCTATTTTGTCGTAGAATTCGATTTCCTTGAAGTGAGTTACTTGGCAGATGGCTTGGAAAACATTTGTGACGTCTTCGATAAGTTCTTTATTTAAATTTGTGATAAGCGAAATATAGAAATCATTTTTATTCTTCCGCTCGCTGTATTCGCTCGCTTGCATTAAAGAGCTTCGGGCTTCGTTTATAATTTCTAAAAATGCATTTTCAGCTACAGAATCGTATCCCTGAATGTTTATCTCTTTTTGTGGTTGGTTAGAGGGTAGAGTTATTTGCATAAAATTTACCTGTGCTTTAAAGTCACGATCCTAATTATAGAATCAATTTTTTGTCAAATTTTTTTTAGATATAAGCCCTTAAAGTAGCCTCATTTTAATTTGCATAAAAAAAAATAAAAAGATTTGTAATCAAGATGGAATATTGACTTTTGGTCCTGTATTAACTGTTTGAACTTCGCTTATGTGTGAAAAATGGATTCGAAGTAAATAAAGCGTTATAGTGCTTTTCCTTTATCATCTAAAACCTTATATTTTTTAGAAATTATTGATCGTGTAAATGAGGAAAAAGTGGAATTAGAAGAAAAAGCAAAAGCGGAAAAAGGCAGCCTACTATCTGCCATATTTTTGATCGCGGGGACATGCGTTGGAGGTGGAATGCTCGCTTTGCCAGTCGCTACGGGCATCAGCGGATTTATACCTTCTGCAATTGTCATGACACTTTGCTGGCTGGCAATGACTTTATCAGCCCTTATACTGCTTGAAGTGAACTTGTGGATGAAAGAAGGCGCTCATTTTATTACTATGGCCTCGACTATTCTAGGCCCGGCAGGCCGTATTGTGAGCTGGTTTGTTTATCTGTTTATCTGCTACGCTTCCATTGTAGCCTATACAGCCGCAGGAGCAGAGCTTGTAAACCATGGAGCGTTGTCGCTATTGGGGCTTGAGCTTAGCAAGGAGGCCGGCTGTTTTCTCTTTATCGTCGGATTTGGAAGCGTCATTTATTTAGGTAGCCTGATTGTAGGGCGAGTCAATTCTATCCTTTTTATCGCTATGATTGCAGCCTACCTGGCTTTGGTCGCGACAGGTTTGCCGGAAGTGAAAATGAACCTTTTATCCCATTTTCGCTGGCATACTTCAGTTTTAGCCATTCCTCTTCTTTTAACGACATTTAGCTTTCAAACAATGCTTCCGAGCTTAACTCCCTACTTAAATCGAAACGTGCGTCAATTACGCTGGGCGATCATCGGCGGCACAACTCTCACTCTGATCATTTATTTGATTTGGCAATGGATGGTTTTAGGCATTGTTCCAGTGGAGGGCTCCGATAGCCTTCTTGATGCACTTGAGAGAGGAGAGCAAGTGACCCAGTATTTAAGGAAGCATGTGCAAAGCGGCTGGGTGGCTTCATTTGCAGAATATTTTGCTTTCTTTGCTTTAGTCACTTCTTTTTTGGGCATTGCTTTGGGATTAAACGACTTTTTAGCGGACGGTTTGAAAATTAAAAAAGAAGGAATCGGTAAAGTGTTTCTCGCCGCCCTTATTGTGATCCCTACCTTCATTTTTGCTGCTTACTTTGAAAAAATCTTTTTGCTCGCATTAGATACTTCAGGAGGGTTCGGAGACTCTATTCTGAATGGAATACTTCCCATCATGATGGTCTGGATAGGAAGATATTATCTCAATTTTCCAAGTGAAAACCGACTTCCCGGCGGAAAGCCATTATTAATTGCAGTATTAGCTTTCTTTGTCGTTTCTTTGGCATTAGAAACTTTGATCCATACGGGCTTTGTTTGCTCAATTTTTGAGGCCTGCCAGGAAGTCTTAAAAGCGCAAAATTTAAAAACTGAGGTCTAAAATGGGATTAGGACTTGCTTTTAAGGCCTTTATTAAGGCATTTAAAGATCCAAAAAAAGCTCAGGAGTTTTTGAATGAGGAAGAGGATCCGAAACAGCTAGAATCGGCTGACCAATCCCACTTGCGCCTCCTATTTTATCTTCAGCAAGGAGGAAGGTTGGTAGATTTTTTAAAGGAAGATATTAGCGCCTTTAATGATGCCCAGGTAGGGCTGGCTGTGCGTAAGATTCACCAGGATTGCGCCAAGCTGATTGAGGAGCTGGTGACGATAAGGCCTCTGAGGGAAGAGCAAGAAGGTGCCACGATCCAGGTCCCGAAAGGATACGATCCTTCCGAAATTAAAATCGTCGGCAATGTGAAAGGGGAGCCGCCCTATACAGGAAAGCTCATACACAAAGGGTGGAAAATTCATAAGCGGTCCCTTCCCAAAAAAGTAGGGGAAATAAATTTGGAAGTGATCTGTCCCGCGGAAATAGAAGTGAAATAAGGGAAAGAATAATGGGAATTCAATCTGCATACATCATTGGAATTGATCTGGGTACGACCAACTGTACCATGGCCTATATTCCCGTTAAGACAGACAATCTGCCACCCGAAATTAAACAAGCGGGGCTGCAGCAAATCGTCGAAGCGCAGACTCAAAGCACCCTTTTTTCGCTGCCATCATTTATTTATTATCCATTAGCAGAGGAACTTTCTGCAAAAATAGCTTCGCTTGCATGGGATCCAGAAAGGCCCTTTAGCATTGGGACCTTTGCCAGAAATAGGGGTGGGGAGCTTCCTTCCCGCCTGGTCTCTTCTGCAAAATCCTGGCTTTGCCATTCAGGCATCGATCGGCGCCAAGACATTCTCCCTCTTGAATCTGAGGATGTTTCCAATAAAATCAGCCCCCTAGATGCTTGCTGCGAAATATTGCGCCATTTGCGAGAAGCCTGGGACTTCGAGCAGACCGAAACACCTTTCATTGAGCAATCGATTTTAATTACAGTGCCGGCTTCTTTCGACCCCAGTGCACGTCAATTGGTTCAGGAGGCTGCCGAAAAGGCTGGCTATCCTGAAATTGTATTATTGGAAGAACCGCAAGCTGCTTTTTACTCTTGGCTTCATGTCCATTCTCAAGACTGGCGCAAACTCCTTAAAGTGGGAGAGTGCATACTCGTGATTGATATCGGAGGCGGGACCACTGATTTTAGCTTAATTGGAGTCGAGGAAGAAAACGGCAACTTAATACTCAAGCGATTGGCTGTCGGCTCCCATCTGCTGCTTGGCGGAGATAATATTGATTTAGCCCTAGCGCATATGGCTAAACAAAAGCTTGAAGAGCAAGGACACAGTATTGACGAATGGCAATTTCAAACATTAATGCATCAATCTAGACAAGCCAAAGAACAGCTGCTAGGCGAGAACCCGCCTGAAAAGATCGATTTAGCTATTCTTGGGCGGGGAAGTCGGCTGATCGGCAACACCTTGACAACGCATTTGACTAAAGCCGAAGCCGACAAGTTTGTGTTAGATGGTTTTTTTCCTTTGATAGAACCAAGCGAGGTTTCACCGACTGAGCGGCGGGCCGGAATTCAGCAGATCGGACTTCCCTATGCACAAGATCCTCGTATTTCAAGCCAACTGGCAAAATTTCTTTCCATGTCAGGAGAATCTGAAAGTCTTCAAATGGATCAATTTATTTTGCCTTCTTCAGTTTTATTTAATGGGGGCACTTTAAAATCGGCAGGTATTCGCAAGCAGTTAATGAAATTGTTAAACCAATGGGCCAAGGTTTTGAAAAAATCCTCTGTTCAAGAGCTGCCGGATGCAGATTATGATTTTGCTGTAAGCCGCGGCGCGGCTTATTATGGTTTGGCACGCCAGGGACAAGCCATCCGTATCAAAGGCGGGACCAGCCGAAGTTATTTTGTAGGGGTGGAAGAGGCTGTCCCCGCGGTGCCTGGATTGAGTCCCCCTTTGCGGGCTGTTTGCATTGTCCCTTTTGGCATGGAGGAGGGAGAAGAGCGGGAATTGAACGATCAGGAGTTTGCATTAAGGCTTGGGGAACAGGCTACTTTCCGTTTTTTCAGCCATTCAACACCCAAACTATCTAATGGGATGGAGCCAATAGTGGGAACGACTATTAAAAACTGGAAACAGGAATTAACAGAGCTTCATCCTATTGAAACATTATTAGAAAAGGGAGATGCTGAAGGAAAAACGGCGCGGATTAAGCTTAAAGCCAAAGTCACAGAGCTCGGAGTATTAGAACTCTGGTGCGTGGCTCCTGATCAGCGAAAGTGGAAGCTCGAATTTGACATTCGAGATTAGTATCGCATTAAATACGATAAAGTCACAGTATCTTTCTTGAATCGCTTATAGCAAATTGCTGATGTAGCTTTCAAAATAGTTTACCCTTCCTTACTTCTTACTACACAAAGGGCTCAGTGTTTAATCTTGGCTGGGTTATTTTTTTTCCATCAGCAATTTGAGGGCATCCTGCTTCATACGTAAATGCAGGCTATAGAGCCCGTTTGCCCTGCTGGGAGATAAGCTTGCGCTTATGCCTAACTCTTCTAAGTAGGTAGGAGGGCATTTAAGAACGGTCTCTGGAGCTTCGCCGCTGTACACTTTGACTAGCAATGCGGCAAGGCCTGCGGAGATCAATGCATCAGACTCAGCTTGAAAAATAACTTGATTTTCCTCAAGGTGGGACACTAAATACATTTGGCTTTGGCAGCCTTTCACTAAATTGGCCTCGATTTTTTCATTTTCACTTAAACTTGGCTGTTCCCTACCTAACTCAATAATCTTTTGATAGCGCTCCTCTTCATTTGAGCAGGCAGCAAATTTTTCTCTGATCATATTTTGCTTATTTAAACAGGTCTCATACATAAATTGCTATCCGTTTGAGTTTTACAAAAGTTCTTCTATGTTTTTATATTAATATATAAGCTATTATAATGAAACTCCTGAATCAATATCCAACCTGGGACTTTGGAGTAGGCTAAATTTAAATTTTTGAATTGATCTTTCGATAAGTTTTAACACCACTCTCATATTACCAAATGAATCTCTTGGCTGCATGGCACAGAAAATCTAAGAACCTGTTCATAGTCATCCGATCATAGCTATGAACAGATTCTTAATTCTGAGGTGATCTTTTTTCTTGACATTTATCGGGAAAATGTTACCCTTTATACATTATTTCTAGCAGAACTTGATTCATTTTGTCGGAAAAAATTTTACAATGGTTTTAAGTTACTATAACAAGCGGAAGCATGGCTAAAGAAGATACAATTAAGATTGACGGGACTGTTGAAGAGTTGCTTCCCAATATGCACTTTCGTGTAACTCTTCAAAATGGTTTAAATGTCATTGCTCATCTATGCGGAAAAATGAGAATGAAAAATATTAGAGTTTTGGTAGGGGATATCGTCACCGTAGAAATGTCACCCTATGATTTAAGCAAAGCTAGAATTATTTTTCGACAGCGTTAATACGCTGTCAAGCATTTTAAAAAATTTTACACAATTCAGTGTTGATTTTTTTTCGCTTACATCCTACAATAGCCGACTGCGTAAGTATGCGTTATTGTAGAATTATGGCTCGCCCAGATAGCTCAGTGGTAGAGCATTTGCATGGTAAGCAAAAGGTCGTAGGTTCGATTCCTATTCTGGGCAGATTAAGTAAGGAGCTGTCAGAAAATAATTGAGCATTTGGATGCGTGAGTTTTTAAGTTAAGTGATTCTTAAGAAGCCCAATTTTTTAAAAAATTTGGACTTCTTCTATAATTTAGCTAAAAAAATATCGCCTCCCGGGTGTTTAGTTATTTCTGATGGTACCCAACAAACAATTATAGATTTGAGTTTAACGGAGGAATTAAAATGGCTAAAGAAACATTTCAGCGGAAGAAGCCACACGTTAATGTTGGAACAATTGGTCACGTTGACCATGGTAAAACCACATTAACAGCCGCTATCACAAAGGTCCTTGCAGAGCAAGGTGGAGCAAGCTTTCGCGATTACGCTTCCATCGACAATACACCGGAAGAAAAAGCGCGCGGGATCACAATCAACTCAACGCACGTTGAATATGAAACTGAATCGCGCCATTATGCGCACGTCGACTGTCCAGGTCACGCTGACTATGTAAAGAACATGATCACTGGAGCTGCTCAAATGGACGGGGCTATCCTAGTTGTTGCTGCAACAGACGGTGCGATGCCTCAAACCCGCGAGCACATCTTGTTGGCGCACCAGATGCAAGTACCGGCAATTGTTGTTTTCCTCAACAAAGTCGACATGCTGGCTGAAAGCGATGCTGAGCTTCTTGACCTCGTTGAAATGGAACTGCATGAACTGCTTGAATCAAAAGGATATCACAATTCTCCTATTATTCGCGGATCGGCCTTACGTGCCCTTGAAGGGGATGCTAAGTATGTTGAAAGCATTAAAGAATTAATGAAAACTGTCGATGAAAAAATCCCGACTCCAATGCGTGAAACTGACAAACCATTTTTGATGCCTGTAGAGGACGTCTTTTCTATCTCTGGTCGCGGTACTGTAGCGACAGGTCGTGTGGAAAGAGGTGTAGTCAGAATTAACGATAAATTGCAATTAGTCGGTCTTGGCGATACTCGCGACACAGTTGCTACCGGTCTTGAAATGTTTAATAAAATATTGGATGAAGCAAGAGCTGGTGAGAACGTGGGAATCCTTCTTAGAGGATTGACAAAAAATGATATTGAAAGAGGAATGTGCTTAGTTGCTCCAGGGACTACTACACCTCATACTGAGTTCAAAGGACCCGTTTACGTCTTGACAAAAGAAGAAGGCGGACGTCATAAGCCATTCTTTACAGGTTACCGTCCTCAGCTATATTTCCGTACAACCGACGTGACAGGTACCATTGAATTGCCTGCAGGCGTTGAGATGGTAATGCCAGGCGATAACGTTGAGATCACTGTAAAATTGATTGCACCTATTGCGATGGAAAAAGGGATTCGTTTTGCTATTCGTGAGGGTGGTCGTACAATTGGTGCCGGTACAGTTTCTGAAATTATCAAGTAATTGATTTAAACAAAAGTGATAGGGCAGACTGTGTCTGCCCTATCACTTTTTACATTGTCAAGATTAAATGACAGATAAATGCATTTTTTATCTCTGTGTGCTCTGTGAACTCTGTGGTTTAAATTTTTTGTTTACCACAGACATCACAGAGCACACAGAGGTAGCAGGTATCTTTCTTTTCAACTTTACTGTGTCTTAGAAACTGTTCAATATCTATGATCGGGATGCTTTGCTGCTACAAATTCGCTAAGAAGTCTCAAAAAATTTTCGGAATATTAATAAATATTGCGAAAATTT
This sequence comes from Candidatus Protochlamydia sp., assembly GCA_013695355.1. Lineage (GTDB taxonomy): Bacteria > Chlamydiota > Chlamydiia > Chlamydiales > Parachlamydiaceae > Protochlamydia. The sequence goes on along the minus strand of JACDAQ010000016.1, from coordinate 12,476 downwards.
TTTGAGGCTTCCTAGCTGATTTTAGCACACAAATCATCCGATCGAAGATTTTGAACAGGTTCTTAGGGTGTGTAGCTCAGCTGGTAGAGCAACGGTCTCCAAAGCCGTCGGTCGGGGGTTCAAATCCCTCCGCACTCGTTGCAATTATAAAGAGGTATAAACATGGGTGCAGAAGTTAAGTCCATGGAAATAAAAAAGCCGCAAATATCAGCTAAAGAAAGCACTTTTTCTCTAAAGAAAGTGCGCAATTTTGTCGATGATGTTAAAAGTGAAATTTTTAAAATCAATTGGACAAACCGCGAAGAGTTGATTGTCTATACAAAAATTGTAGTCATGACAACATTTTTATTTGGCATGTCTATCTATTTGTTGGACCTCTTAATTCAAGGATCATTGAGTGGATTAAGTTTTATGCTTCGCTGGATAAGTGGATAAAAATTTTATACCCAAGATGAAGGTAGTGCATGTATAAATGGTATGTTGTTCAGGTGCTATCTACGCACGAGAAGAAAGTGAAGAAGGCTTTAGAAGAGCACGTTGAATTAAAGGGTATGGGAGATCAAATTGAGCAGATTTTGCTGCCTACAGAAAATGTATCCGAAGTTAAGAAGGGACAGCAGCATATTGTAGAAAAACGTCTTTGGCCTGGATATTTGCTGATACAAATGAATTTGACAGACGATTCTTGGCAATATGTCAAAAATACAAATGGCGTTATTGACTTTTTGGGTGGCGACAAGCCTACACCTCTTACGAATGCTGAAGTAAGCGAGATTTTAAGAGATCTTGAGGATAAAAAGAAAAAAATCACTCAAAAACATAAATTTGAGATCGGTGATAAAGTAAAAATTACAGATGGGGTCTTTGTCAATTTTATTGGGACTGTAACAGAAGTTTTCCATGACAAGGGGCGCCTAAGTGTTCTTGTATCGATTTTCGGGCGAGATACACGAGTGGATGATCTGGAATTTATTCAGGTCGAAGAAATCACGGAAGAGGCAGAAAGTCTTTAAAGCTCAGTTCAAAATCTGGCTTTAAAACACACAAATTTTATGACAACAAAAAAACACTAGAGTTTTCTTGTTTTATCGTGTATACTATGCATCCCTTATAATGTTAGGGAAAAAATAATGAGAAATCCTTTTGATGTGAATTTTTTTTAAACTTCTACGGTTTTTTAACGCATTCAAAAGAGACTGTTCTGACAATACATTGAGGACAATATGTCAAAAAAAGTTGTAAAAATAATCAAGCTGCAAATTCCTGCAGGAAAGGCCAATCCGGCCCCGCCTATCGGACCCGCTTTGGGTGCCGCAGGGGTCAATATTATGGCTTTCTGTAAGGATTTTAATGCTAAGACACAGGCGATGGCCGGGGATATACTTCCTACTGTCATTACTGTGTATCATGACAAGTCTATTACATTTATAACAAAAAAGCCCCCTGTTGCCGAAATGCTTAAAAAAGCAACCGGAGCAGCGAAGGGATCGGCCGTTCCAAATCGTGATAAAGTAGCCAAAATTACACGTTCCCAAGCTCGGAAAATTGCAGAAGATAAAATGCAAGACATGAATGCTGCGGACCTTGAAATGGCCACTAATTGTGTATTAGGTACGGCACGGTCGATGGGAATTGAACTCATAACAGAGTAGAGAATAATATATGGGTCGTCGAAGCAAAAGAATTCGGGAGATAGCTAAATCGGTAGATGCCACCAAAGCATACACCATTTCAGACGCTATCGCAATTTTAAAGAAGTGTCCTCCAGTCAAATTTAATCAGACTGTAGAACTTTCTTTAAAGCTCGGTGTTGATCCTCGTAGGTCGGACCAAAGTGTTCGCGGAACTGTTTCATTACCGAATGGAACAGGCAAAACGATGAAAATTCTCGTTTTCGCGAAAGGTGATAAGGTTAAAGAAGCCTTAGATGCCGGCGCCGACTATGCAGGTCATGATGAACTTTTTGATAAAGTTAGCGGGGGTTGGACAGATTTTGATGCTGTCGTTGCAACCCCAGATATGATGCGGGATGTGGGGAAACTAGGAAAAGTCCTCGGACCTAGAGGTTTAATGCCTACGCCCAAAGCAGGAACAGTAACAAACGATATTTCCAAAGCAATTCAGGATTTAAAAGCGGGTAAAATCGAATTTAAACTTGATCGGCATGGGGTTATTAATAATGGCGTAGGAAAAATTTCCTTTTCTGATGAGCAGTTAATCGGTAATATTCAAGCTTATCTTGCTGCCATTCAGCGTGCTAAACCTGCTTCAGCCAAAGGACACTTTATGAGATCTTTAGCGATCTCCTCTACCATGGGTCCCGGCTTAAAAATTGATTTGCGCGAATCTGATTTAGCGGCTAAGGAGTGATTTCATATGAGACAAGAAAAACAACTCCTTAAACAAGAGATTATTGAAAAGTTTCAACGCCATCCTTCGTTTGTTATCATGCATTATGCAGGATTATCTGCGAACCAGGCGAATGATTTTCGTCGGCAGCTTGGTAAAATGGGTGGAGATGTTGAAATCGTCCGCAAGCGAATATTGCTAAAAGCTGCTGAAGACGCTGGAATAGAATTGGATGTTTCTGCTTTAACGGGACATATTGGTCTCGTCTTTTTGGGAGAAGATCCGATTGAAACGACTAAAGCCGTCTATCAATTTAGCCAGGAACGTGAAAAGGTCATCCAGGTACTTGGAGGGCGCTTTGATGGAATGCTATATGGCGGGGCAGATGTAGAAAAGCTTTCTAAGCTGCCAAGCAAAGATGAAATGCGAGCTCAGTTACTCAGTACTCTGGAAGCTCCAATGGCTCAAACCTTGGCCGTTGTTGAAGCCCTCCTTGCGAGCGTAGCATATTGTTTGGATAATAAAAGCAAGCAAGGAAGCGGAAGTTCAGAAGAAATATTAACAGAAGAAGTTTTAGAAAATTAAGAGGTAATTACTGTGAGCAAGAAAACAAAAGAAGAACTAGTTGATGCGCTGAGTGAACTGACCGTTTTAGAGATGGCAGAATTGAAAACTCTCCTTGAAGAAAAATGGGGCGTTAAAGCAGCAGCACCTATGATAGCAGCAGCTCCTTCAGCAGCTCCTGCAGCCGCCGCAGCTGAATCTACTGACTTTCAAGTCATGTTAACAGAATCTGCAGTAGACAAAAAAATTGGCGTCATTAAAGTCGTGCGTGAAATTACAGGGCTAGGCTTAAAAGAAGCTAAAGATTTGGTCGAATCGACACCTAAAGAATTAAAGGCGTCTGCTCCAAAAGCTGAAGCAGAAGACATTAAGAAAAAGGTAGAGGCCGCGGGCGGTAAAGTTACTTTAAAAGGGCTTTAATAAATCCTTTTGTAGGCATTAGTAACTTAATGTATTAAACCAAGAATAAAGAGCCTTCTTTATTCTTGGTTATTTATCATTTTGTTTGACTTTTCTGATTTTATACTATATTATAATTATTAGGGCTCTAATAGATGCAGGCACTGCCTTACATTTCAACTCTTTTCCCTTTTTTTCAATTAATTTTACACCATTTATTTACGATTGTTAAACCAATTGCATTTTTGAGTTTCGAAAGCAAGACTGAACCATTCTTACTCTCAAAATTCAAAAATCCTGAATTTTTTAACCCTAAAATTTTTGCCTGATCTGAACAGATGTTCAGAGAGATACACCGGGCGTTGAGCTTTTAAGCCAATTTACAACGCCCCGATTATAAGCAAAATTGTTCAAGTAAAGCCATAGTAGGAGTCCTTCATAATGTTGAAAAGGCCGCCACAACGCGTGAGTTTTATTGATAAGGAAGAAATCATAGATCTTCCAAACCTAATAGAAATTCAGATTAAGTCATATAATCAATTTCTTCAAGCTGATAAATTTCCCGAAGAAAGGGAAAATATTGGCTTGCAGGAAGTGTTCACAGAAGTTTTTCCGATTAAATCCTATGACGAAAAAACAATCTTAGAATTTCTTTCTTTTAATTTAGGTGTTCCTAAATACAATCCCGAAGAATGTATTCGACGCGGGATTACTTATAACGTCACGCTTAAAGTAAAATTCCGGCTGACTGATGAGACTGGGATTAAGGAAGAAGAAGTTTATATGGGGACAATTCCCATCATGACTGATAAGGGAACCTTTGTCATTAACGGTGCCGAGCGCGTCGTAGTGTCCCAGCTTCATCGTTCACCCGGTATTTGTTTTGAGCAGGAACGCCATTCGCGTGGAAATGTCATTTATTCATTCCGTATTATCCCTTATAGGGGTAGCTGGCTGGAAGGTGCATTCGATACGAATGATTTGATCCATATTTATATTGACCGCAAGAAACGACGACGCAAAATTTTAGCTACAACGTTTATTCGGGCACTAGGATATTCATCTAATAGCGATATTATTGAAGAATTTTTCACTACACGTAAATATAAAATTAAAAATGAAAAGGAATTTGCCAAACTACTTGGAAAAATTCTGGCACAAGATGTCGTCGATGAAGAGTCTGGGCTTATCTTTGGAAAAGCCTCTGAAAAATTAACCACTGCGATGTTAAAACGCATTATGGATGCGGGTGTTGATGTCATCAGAATTGCTGAAGATGCAGATGAAACCAGCCCGATCATTAAAATGCTAGCAAAAGATCCGACTGATTCATATGAATCCGCATTAAAAGACTTTTACCGTAAAATACGTCCAGGCGAGCCGGCTACTTTATCAAATGCCCGTTCTGCTATTATGCGTTTGTTCTTTGATCCAAAGCGTTATAATTTGGGCAGAGTTGGTCGTTACAAGCTTAACAGCAAACTTCAATTTGAAATTAATGATGAGACCTTGCAGACAGTGACCCTGGATAAAGGAGATGTCATTGGTGCATTAAAATACCTGATCAAGTTAAAAAGTGGCGTTGAAGAAGCCTCAATTGATGACATTGACCATTTAGGAAACAGGCGTGTCCGCTCAGTCGGAGAATTAATTCAAAATCAATGCCGCATAGGCCTTGCTCGAATGGAGAAAATAATTCGGGAAAGGATGAATTTATTTGATTTTTCTTCGGATACATTGACCCCAGGAAAAATCGTTTCAGCTAAAGGATTGTCCGGAGTACTGAAAGACTTTTTCGGTCGCTCACAGCTTTCCCAGTTCATGGACCAAACAAATCCGATTGCCGAATTAACGCATAAACGACGCCTTTCATCTCTCGGACCCGGCGGTTTGAATAGAGATCGTGCTGGATTTGAAGTGAGGGACGTCCATCCAAGCCATTATGGCAGGATTTGCCCAATTGAGACGCCTGAAGGACCAAACATCGGTTTGATCTCGTCTCTTTCCTCTTTTGCCAAGATTAATGAATTCGGTTTCATCGAAACTCCTTATCGGATTGTGAGAGAAGGGGTTGTCACTGAAGAAATCGAATACATGACTGCTGACCAGGAAGAAAAGTGCATCATTGCCCAAGCATCGGCCCCCATCGACGAATTTAATATGTTCCAGGAAGCCATTTGCTGGGTGCGCTATAAAGGCGAACAATTCGAGACAGATGCCAAAAATGTCACACACATGGACGTGTCTCCGAAACAGCTTGTATCGATTGTAACTGGACTGATTCCTTTCTTAGAGCATGATGATGCGAACCGCGCTCTAATGGGCTCTAATATGCAGCGTCAAGGGGTTCCATTATTGAAACCTACAGCGCCTATTGTTGGAACAGGACTGGAAGGACGTGCAGCACGCGATTCTGGCGCCGTTTTGATTGCGCATGAAGATGGAATCGTGGATTATGTTGATGGTCTGCGTATTGTCATCTCCCCAGATGACAACCGTTTGGAGAAGAAGACCTACTTTTTGAAAAAGTTTATTCGTTCCAATGCAGGAACATGCATTAATCAAAGACCTCTTTGCAATGTTGGCGATAAGATCAAAGCCGGAGATGTAATTGCAGATGGTCCAGCCACTGATAAAGGGGAAATCGCTTTAGGACGGAATGTCCTGGTCGCCTTCATGCCCTGGTTTGGATATAATTATGAAGATGCGATCATCATCTCAGAGAAGCTGCTACGAGAAGATTATTACACATCTATCTATATTGAAGAATTTGAACTGACAGCCCGCGATACAAAACTAGGCAAGGAAGAGATCACACGGGACATTCCAAATGTTTCTGAAGAAACTCTTCGTAATCTGGGCGATGATGGGATTATAAGGATCGGAGCGGAAGTAAAGCCTGGTGATACTTTGGTAGGTAAGATTACTCCAAAGTCTGAAACAGAATTAGCTCCTGAAGAGAGGTTGCTGCGCGCTATTTTCGGCGACAAAGCTTCTGATGTGAAAGACGCATCTTTGGTAGCTCCTCCAGGAACAGAAGGCGTTGTCATGGATGTAAAAGTCTTCAGCCGTCGCGACCGCCTTTCAAAGACAGATGACGAATTAGTCGAAGAAGCGTCTAAGCTTAAAGATATTCAGCGTGAATACAAGTCTAATCAGGCTGAGCTTCGCACTGAAAAGCACGAACGCGTGGGTGCCTTGCTTTTGAATGAAACAGCTCCTGGCAATATTATTCATCGCCGTACAGCTGAGATCATTATCGAGGAAGGAGCATTTATTTCCCAGGATCTGATCGAAGCGCTCGAAAGAGAGAGGGTTGAAGATCTTTTGATGCCGGATAACGAAATTTATGAAGTGTTAAAACAAACGCTCAGAGATTACGAACTCGCTCTGCAGACTGTTGAAACACAATATAAAACGCAACTTGAATTTATGCGCAAAGGGGATACCGATCTTGATCCGGGCGTCATCCGCCAGGTAAAAGTCTATGTGGCTTCGAAAAGGAAGCTTCAAGTGGGCGATAAGATGGCAGGACGGCATGGAAATAAAGGGGTTGTCTCGAAAATTGTTCCTGAAGCTGATATGCCTTATCTTCCGACAGGACAGGCGATTGAGATCATCCTTAATCCGCTAGGTGTACCATCCCGAATGAATATGGGACAGCTTTTTGAAACGCATCTTGGAATTGCTGCTTATCATTGTGGACTGACGGTCAAGAGCCCTGTGTTTGAAGGTTTCCCTGAAGCCAAAATCTGGGAAATGATGATCAAAGCAGGCTTGCCGGAAGACGGAAAGTTCTACCTTTATGATGGATGTACCGGCGAACGTTTTGATAATACCGTAGTCGTTGGTTATATTTACATGCTTAAGCTCAGCCACCTTGTGGCGGATAAGATCCATGCTCGCGCAGTTGGACCCTACTCGCTTGTGACTCAGCAGCCTCTTGGCGGTAAAGCGCAAATGGGCGGTCAGCGTTTTGGAGAGATGGAAGTGTGGGCAGCTGAAGCTTATGGCGCAGCGCACCTCTTGCAAGAGCTCCTGACTGTAAAGTCAGACGATGTTGCAGGCCGAACCCGTATTTATGAATCAATTGTGAAAGGCGAAAACCTACTTAGATCAGGAACCCCTGAATCCTTTAACGTATTGATCAAAGAAATGCAAGGCTTAGGCTTGAACGTTTACACATCAGCTGTTGACGACTCGGTAATATAATTTAATAGGAGACATACATGTCTGAAAAACATCAGCAAGATGGGCAATTTGATAAATTGACCATCAAAATTGCCTCTGACGATGTCATACGTAATGAGTGGTCGCGTGGAGAAATCAAAAAGCCTGAAACGATCAATTACCGAACTTTCAAACCTGAGAAAGGGGGCCTTTTTTGCGAAAAAATCTTTGGCCCTACGCGCGATTGGGAATGTGCTTGCGGTAAATATAAAAAAATCAAGCATAAAGGGATTGTCTGCGATCGTTGCGGTGTAGAAGTGACCTTGTCAAAGGTGCGGCGCGAGCGCATGGCTCATATCGATTTGGCGGTTCCGGTGGTCCATATTTGGTTCTTTAAAACTATGCCTTCCCGCATTGGGAATGTACTAGGTATGACATCAGCCGATCTAGAGCGTGTCATATATTATGAAGAATATGCAGTCATTGATGCGGGACAAACTGACCTTGAAAGAAAACAACTGTTAAATGATGCAGAGTACCGTGAAGCGCAAGAAAAATGGGGGCGCGACGCCTTTGTCGCCAAAATGGGTGGTGAAGCGATCCGTGACCTGCTTGGAAAAGAAGATTTGCACACTCAATTGGTCGATCTAAAAGAAAAACTGCGTAAAACAAAGTCGCAGCAAGCCCGTATGAAGCTGGCCAAGCGTCTAAAAATTATCGAAAGCTTCGTCTCTTCGGATAATAAGCCCGATTGGATGGTGATGTCATGCGTTCCGGTAATTCCGCCAGATTTGCGGCCGTTGGTCCCTCTTGATGGAGGCCGTTTTGCGACCTCTGACTTGAACGATCTATATCGCCGTGTGATCAACCGTAATAACCGTTTGAAGGCAATTTTAAAATTAAAAACGCCTGAAGTGATTGTCCGCAACGAAAAAAGAATGCTTCAGGAAGCAGTCGATGCCCTTTTTGATAACGGCCGCCATGGCCATCCAGTGATGGGAGCGGGCAACCGTCCATTGAAATCCCTATCAGAAATGTTAAAGGGCAAGCAAGGACGTTTCCGCCAGAACCTACTCGGAAAACGGGTCGATTATTCTGGACGTTCGGTAATTATTGTCGGACCCGAACTGAAGTTCAATCAGTGTGGACTTCCCAAATTAATGGCCTTGGAGTTATTTGAGCCCTTTATTGTTAAAAGGCTGAAAGATCTTGGCTATGTGTACACGATCCGATCGGCCAAAAAAATGATCCAGCGGCATGCACCAGAAGTATGGGATGTATTGGAAGATATCATTAAAGGTCATCCTGTCTTGCTTAACCGTGCTCCGACTCTTCACCGTTTGGGGATACAAGCTTTTGAGCCTGTATTGATCGAAGGTAAAGCTATCAGAATCCATCCGCTTGTTTGCGGAGCTTTTAACGCTGACTTTGACGGTGACCAAATGGCCGTCTACGTTCCTTTGTCAATTGAAGCTCAGCTTGAAGCTAAATTATTGATGATGGCGCCCGACAATATATTCTTGCCTTCCTCTGGGAAGCCAGTTGCTGTCCCTTCTCAGGATATGACGCTTGGACTGTATTATTTGATGATGGACCCGCTTTATTTCCGCGAGGCCCATGGGTTAAAGACACGTATATTCCGTGATAGCGAAGAAGTTCTGATGGCCTTGCAAGGCAGCGGAAGCTATAACTGGTATGAAGAGGGATATAAAAATCCGAGCGGAGATCAAAACCGTAATGATTACTTACGCGGTTTCCGGATCCACGAAAAAATTAAGCTGCGTACTCTAAACGGCATTATTGAAACGACGCCTGGCAGGGTCGTATTTAATATGATCGTTCCGCCGGAGCTTGGTTTCCAAAACTATAGCTTGCCTAAGAAAAAAATGGGCGAACTGGTCATGCAATGCTATAAAAAGGCGGGACTCGAAGCGACTGTACGCTTTCTTGATAACCTGAAATCATTAGGTTTTGCCGAAGCGACAAAGTCAGCCCTCTCTATGGGTGTGTGCGATGTCAAAATACCGCCTATCAAGCAAAAAATTCTGCATGATGCGCATGAGCGTGTAGCTTTGGTCAAAAAGCAATATGAAGACGGGATTATTACTGAAGGGGAACGCTTCTCTAAAACTATTAGTATTTGGACGGAAGTTTCCGACGTATTATCGGAAGAACTCTTCAAACTGATCAGTGAAGTGAAGGACAGTGCCATGAATCCTCTCTATTTGATGATGGATTCAGGAGCCCGGGGAAATAAATCCCAAATCAGGCAGTTAGGTGCGTTACGCGGTTTGATGGCTAGACCTTCGGGCGATATCATTGAATCACCGATTACCTCTAACTTTAGAGAAGGCCTTTCTGTTATTGAGTTTTCTATTTCTTCTCACGGTGCGCGTAAAGGATTGGCGGATACCGCGCTAAAAACTGCTGACTCGGGATATTTGACCCGTCGTCTTGTTGACGTTGCCCAGGATGTGATCATCACTGAAGAAGATTGCGGTACGCTGAATGGAATTGATGTTTCGGCGATCAAGCAAGGTCAGGAAGAGCTTCTTCCATTAAAGGACCGTATTTTCGGACGGACTGTGTGCGAAGAGATATGCCAGCCAGGGGACAGCACTAAACTGCTTGCCAAGGGTGGAGATACCCTTACTGTGCTCCAAGCTGAAGCCATCGACGATTCTGGGATAGAAAATATCCGCATCCGTTCAGTATTAACCTGCGAAACAAAGCGTGGAGTTTGCGCCAAATGCTACGGAATAAATTTGGCAAATAGCCGTAATGTAAGCATGGGTGAAGCGGTTGGAATTATTGCCGCGCAGTCCATCGGAGAACCTGGAACTCAGCTGACAATGCGTACTTTCCACTTAGGTGGTATTGCTTCTGCTGGAGTTTCACCTGAAATTGTTTGCGACGATGACGGAATTTTAGTCTATACAGATCTTCGTACGGTAAAAACGGATGAAGGTTTCTGGGTAGCTTTGAATAAGAATGGTAGGTTAAATCTAGTCCGCGATGAGGGGCGTTCCCTTGACGAGTACAAAAAGCTTCTGTCAACCAAGTCGATTGAACCGCTTCAATCTTTCAATGTGGAATTAGGAACAAAAATTCTCCTTGGGGATGGTACTAAAGTGAAGCCAGGCGTTCGGATTGCCGAATGGGAGCAGCATAATATTCCAATTATCTGCGATCGTCCCGGTTATGTTCGCTACGAAGATTTGGTGGAAGGGTTGTCGACAGAAAAGGATGTCAATAAGCAGACTGGCCAGGCAGAGCTAATCGTAAAACAGCATCGAGGCGAACTTCATCCTCAAATAGCCATTTACGAAGATCAGGCCTGTGAAGAGCTAGTCGGAACCTATCCTTTACCGGCAGGGGCGATTATTTCCGTTGAAGAAGGGGAATATGCTACTGCAGGTAAAATGTTGGCCCGTCTTCCACGAAGCGCGATTAAAACAAAAGATATTACTGGGGGTCTTCCTCGGGTTGCAGAGCTATTTGAAGCGCGTAAGCCGAAAGATTCTGCTGAGATCGCTAAAATCGACGGTGTTGTTGATTTCCGCGGCGTTCAAAAGAACAAGCGGATTGTTGTTGTCCGGGATGAAATGACAAGCATGGAGGAGGAACACCTCATTCCTCATACCAAGCACTTGATCATTCAGCGCGGAGACCACGTAGTGAAAGGTCAGCAGTTGACCGACGGACTTGTCATTCCGCATGAGATCCTTGACATTTGCGGAGTAAGGGAACTGCAAAAGTACCTTGTCAACCAAGTCCAGGAAGTCTATCGTTTGCAGGGTGTTGACATTAACGATAAGCACATTGAGATCATTGTGCGTCAAATGTTGAAAAAAGTCCGCGTGATCGATCCAGGCGATACAAGTTTGCTTTATGGGGAAGAAGTGGATAAAAAGGAATTCGAGCAGGAAAATTCGAAAATCACGAAAGAAGGGGGAAAAGCCGCTCAGGCCACACCTGTTCTGCTCGGGATTACGAAAGCTTCTTTGAGCACCGAATCCTTTATTTCGGCTGCGTCGTTCCAGGATACGACCCGTGTATTAACAGAGGCTGCTTGTGCAGGTAAGACCGACTACCTGATCGGGTTTAAAGAAAACGTGATCATGGGGCATATTATCCCTGGTGGAACCGGCTTTGAACGGCACAAACGAGTGAAAAAGTTTGTTAACAGCCAACACGAAGAAGACTTAGTCTTCGATTTTGCGGATGAAGAACTGGCAGTTTAAACCTTTCTTAAGTACTTAAAAAAAGCCCAAGGTTATTCTTGGGCTTTTTTTTTATAAACGCAATTTATATTAATTCAACTGCACATTTGAATTAAGTGAGTGAAATGGTTGGCTAAGGGATCAAGCTAACTCGAAACTATTATGTAAAAACCTACAAAATAAGATAGCCAAGGTTGGAACGCTTAAGAGGGGTTTGGGTCAAAAGGGCATATAAAAATTACATCTGAAAGCTATTATTACGTCATTTCAGAACTCAATATTTCTGACAATCTATTCCTTGGCCTAACAGGCCTTAATCCTCTAAGTTATTTTAATTACAACTAAACATGAAACAAAGTATTACAGACTCTAGAAGAGGAATGAGAAGCAAATAACATTTTTCCTTATAAGGACAATTTCAACGAAAAGTTGCTATTTATACCAAACGCTTTAATAAGGTGAGAAAGCTAAAAAGGCATAATCGCTAATTGGCCACGCTCTTACCTGGGCTTCATGAGATGACTTTTCTAATTATAAAATCAATCAATTACCTATTAATAAATGATCTTATTTAATTAGTTTGTGTAAATATTTATTATTATATATTTACTTTAAAAATTTAAAATGCTAAAATTAATATCAATTTATACCATTTATCAAAAATAACTTTTAGTTCTTGCCCATTCTCTTGTACACAATTGACGCACCGCTCCAGCCTTTGAAGTAAAGGCGTTCCAAGCTTCACAACAAATATCTAGAATATGTTCGTAC
>JACDAQ010000031.1 GCA_013695355.1 Candidatus Protochlamydia sp. | reverse complement strand
AGGGATGCCAATTCATGTGTCCATTATTTGGGCAACCCGTTACACTTTCTAAATCAGACCAAACAGTAGCCAAGCACGATGAAGCAAGCACAGCAGCACAGGTGGCGAGTTTAGCAGCAGATTTTACTCCATTTTTAGGAAGTGGAAAATCAGTTTATGAATTATTTTCTGGTTCTGACCCTATTACAGGAGAAGCGGTAAATAGGTGGATGTCCGCTGCAGGAATAATTTTAGGGATAGTACCTGGTGGCAAAGCTTTAATTAAAGGAAAAAAAGCTACGAAGCTTGCCAAGAAAGCACTCAAAAAACCTGCTACCAAGGGTGCCTCCAAAAAAGGAATAAAAGCTGCAAATGACAATGTTAAAGGCAAAAAAGCTATTGAAGCAGCAAATGACAATGTTAAGCAGGTATATGAACCCGCACCATATCATGGAAAAGCTAATCAAGGGCTTAAAAGTCGAGGACCAACAAATGGACAGGCTGCTTTAGAGAACTCTGTTCAAGTTAAACCCACCTCACCACGTCGAGTAAGTGTTGATAAAGAATCTGGCGAATTTGTAGTATTCGACAGGCATGAAGCTTTTCCTCATGATAAATTTCATGGTCATGTTAGAGAATGGAATGACTTAGGGCAAGACATGCAAAATGCACTTATAAAATCTAATCAAGTAACCGGAAAAGGTAAAATAATTAAATAGTCTATTTGCTTTGTTATTCAGAATCTAAAGTTTGCCCTACGTAATTAAAAAATCTCAAAGTAAGTCGATCGAAATTAAAAATTGAGGAAATATGGCTGTATATGAAGAACCAAGACAATTAAGTCGTGAAGAATTAGTCCAAAAATTCTTATCAGAAAAAAATAATGAAATTTGCGGAGCATTACTATCAATGTCATTTTATGATGATGATTGGAAATGGTGTCAGGAACAGTGCCTTTATTTTTTAGAGCATTCAGATCCAAATGTAAGGGGTGTTGCCGCAAATTGTCTAGGTCATATAGCGCGTATTCACCAATCTCTTGATAGAAAACGTGTTGAAGACGCATTATCAGAACATTTAAAAGATAAAGAAATTTCAGGAATCATTGAGGACGCATTAGATGATATAAAAATGTTCATAGTATAAAATCAAATAATTACTGGGGCAAGCTTATTTACTGAGTCATCTCCGTCAAACTAGTTGAAAAAGGATTTAAAAAATCTGCTACCAAAACCACGAACGCATTTAAAGGGAAGCCAAAAGCGAATCCCTCCACTAATAGTAATGTTCCTAAGCCTGGCTCATTTGAAAAAGGAAAAAAGCCAGAGGCTAACACTACGTCCAATTTACCAAAAAAATCTTTCAAAAATAAAGAAGATTTTCACTCTAAGTGTAAGGATCACGTCAAGGATAGGGCGAAAGAAAGAAACATTAGTGTCGAAGATATGATGGATGCTGGAAATAACCCTTTGAGTATTGGAGAATCTGTAATGGATGAGTTGGGACGAACAAGTACAAAATCTATTGGGTAAAAGCAACTATTGTTTTAAATCCAAAAGGAGAGGTTATTACTACCTACAAAAAATCTAGCAAAATTGCTGAAAAATTAATGACGGGAAATTAAATGATTAATTTAACATATATTTACAAAACATTTTCAAAAATGTCTTATAATAGTATGATAAAAATACCTTTAAATACAAATGAAATTAATTACATTATAAATTCATTTTTTATAAAATAACCATTAAAAATTGATTTATTAAAGTGCATTGATAATGCTGAAATTAATATATCTAATGACCAAATAGCCAATCTAGAGGAAATTTTAGGTGAACTATTACAAAAAGTAGGTTTTGATAAAGATTATAATCCAACTGAAGAAGGCAAATTATTGGAAGATGTAATAGATAAAATTACTGATATATAAAACCAAGGATAAACTGTATTCAAATGTAAAGGTGGATGGGCGGCCAGCGCTCGGCGAGGGATGCCAATTCATGTGTCCCTTATTTGCCCTGCCGGTTACAACAGACCAAAAGGAAGCGAATTTAGCTATAATTTCTGTACTGGCAAATTGAAACTGACTGTTATCAGTTCCTCTTCCCAAGGAGATTCCAAAAAACTAGCCAATCAGACCAATTGTTTCCTGCCTCCGCCTGGGGGAAATTGCACCTTCCCCCCAGGAGTACCTCCCCCGCTTTGTGTAGTAGTTCCGCTTGGCATGGTAGCTTCAACTGGTCAATCTACAGTTAAGGTGGATGGGCAGCCAGCTCTTGGCGAAGATTGCAAATTCATGTGTCCCTTATTTGCCCAGCCGGTTACACTTTCCAAATCTGACCAAGCTGTGGCCAAGCATGATGAAGCAAGCACAACAGCGCAAGTGGCAAGTTTAGCAGCTGATTTTATTTCATTTGTTGGCAGCGGAAAATCAATTTATGAATTATTTTCTGGTTCAGACCCTATTACAGGAGAAGCGGTAAATAGATGGATGTCTGCTGCAGGAATATTTTTAGGGGTGGTAACCGGTGGCAAAGCTTTAATTAAAGGAAAAAAAGCTGCGAAGCTAGCCAAGAAAGCACTCAAAAAATCTGCTACCAAGGGTACTTCCAAAAAAGGATTGAAAGCTGCAAATGATAATGTCAAAGGCAAAAAAGCTATTCAGGCAGCAAATGATAATATTCCAGCAAGTGCCCCTGACGGAAGTAAGACTTCGCCACAAATTAATGCCCCTTTTCAAAAAACTAGAAATTCTCCTGCGGTTCATCAAAATCGAAACTATAGTGGTCATGCATTGGATCAAATGCAAAATAGGGGAATTCCTCCAAGTGTAGTGGAAGATACTATTAAAACAGGAACGCCAAAAAGTTATATACGCCCTGATGGAGCAACAACAAATTTTTATGATAAAGTCAACAATATTACTGTCGTTGTTAATGATAATAATGGAGTTATTATAGTTAGCCATGGAAAACTAGGAAAATAGAAGATGATTACAGAATTTGATAAAGAACAACTTATACTCATAAAAAAAAGTATTCATGATTTTGAATCTACTGAACAAAATTTAGACAGCTTATTAAAAGTGGGCCGGTCATTAGAACAGCTATTTGATTCATTAAAAAATATTGATAAAGAATGGAAAGATAATTTTAGGATCGAATGGGGTGAATTGGAAATTACTGCTGCAATAATGATGGATAAAGAAATTAGTGACTTATCTAAAGGTAGCAAAGACGTTATAGCGGAAGCTATAACGAATATGAAAGTTATGATTGAAAGTATCCTAAAACTTTGAAGAAGAACAGATCAAAATTTGATTTTTAACAACCGTATGCGAACGTAAAATCTGCTGCTAAACTCGCCACCTGTGCTGCTGTGCTTGCTTCATCGTGCTTGGCTACTGTTTGGTCTGATTTAGAAAGTGTAACGGGTTGCCCAAATAATGGACACATGAATTGGCATCCCT
>JACDAQ010000029.1 GCA_013695355.1 Candidatus Protochlamydia sp. | reverse complement strand
AGCTCTCGCGATTGAATAAATAACTTTGAGGGTCATATTGATTAATATTACCCTCAAAGTTATTTTTCAAGCCCGAGGCTTTGACGCAGCCCAAAGAGCGAAAAAACTCCAAACTCAGGTTAATACCCAAGTTTATTTTTTTGAGGTTAGAACCTGATCATAGATATTGAACAAGTTCTTAGGAGGAATAATCACGAATAAAAATTATTTTCATGGTTTTTTCTAGAAAATTATAGAATGATCGGATATCTTGAGGTTATACCCAACTTGAATTAATAGTTGGTGTAGGTGCTATGCTAAATTTTATACAATGATAGAACACTAGCTTCCTTCAGCTAATGCATTTTTGAAAGGGATAAATGCTTTCAGCAAAACATTGGACCGAAGTTTGCCATTTCAACCCTCGTTTAAAAATTGTACAAAATAAGCTAAGGGCCTGTTTAAGGCTCAAAAAGGCAACCTTGTTGTCTTGCATACGACGTCGAAGAAAATCAAAGATTTATATTTGAAAAGGATCGAATTATGAAAGAATTTGTAGCATACATAGTCAAGAATTTGGTTGATCATCCAGACAAGGTTAAAATTAATGAAATAGGCGGCACCCAGACCCTCATTATCGAGCTTTCAGTTGAAAAGTCTGATATTGGTAAAATTATCGGGAAAAAGGGTAAAACAATTAATGCAATACGCACCTTGCTAATGTCAGTTGCAAGTCGGAATGGAATTCGGGTGAATTTAGAAATCCTAGAGGAAAATTCCAGACCCCCGGAACAGTCCTGAATTCAGAAGCATAGGCATTGCATTTTAAACGCCAATGCCGCTAACAAAGTCTTCCCTCTGTGATCTCTGTGTGTTCTGTGGCCTACAAAGAACAAACAGAGATCACAGAGAGGAAAAATTCTTTTTTTTTCAAAAATTTCTTTTGCTTAACCTTATTTGCCCTAAATTTTACTAAGAACCTGATCATAGATATTTGAACAGGTTCTAAGATATGAGGCGTGGAAGAAAAGGGGAAATCATGGATTTACGTGAGTTTAAAGTGCCTGCTTTAAAGCGCAAAATAGCTATCGGTAGATTAGAAGCTTGTGAATAAGTGCTATGGACAATTTCTGGAAAATGGTGCGCAAACAGCTTGGCATAATCAGGATTTTCTAAAGCCGACAATTCTAATGACATGGTTGTTTTAAGCTCTTTTACAGCATGTTGAAAGCCTGCGAGGAAACTATTCAGATGATCATGGGCAGCCTGAGTTGATGGAATCCAGAACCATAGCTCGTCCTGATGGATATAAGGGCCGATCAAATTTTTAAATACTTCTTCAGCGCTTGCTATGGTGCTGATCATATGAATATGCAAGTCAATTTCGGGGTGATCACGATTGACTTCTTTCGATTTTTCAAGCCAAATGGACCGAATTTCCCTGGCGTGTTTTAGGAAATAGGCGAAGTTGGAAGCAAACATTTTAGTTTGTCCGACACGGGCACATCCGTTCTGTTCTTTCGCATCAAGAAAAATATTTGAAAAACCTCCTTTAAGGCATAATCCTAAATTTGAATCGACAGAAGATTCTCTAAAATCATAGATTTTGCCATAAAGAGCATACATATCCTGCTGCTGTAAAATTCTTTTTGCCGCGGCCTTAGTAAAGTATTTGTCTTTCGGAATATCATCAAAATTTACTATTTCCACCTCAAGGCCAATGGAAAGGGATTTAAGGCGGTTCAAAAGTTGCGCTACGCAATGCAAATCTCGGTCTGAAACTTTGGTCAACAAATCGGTGTCGTCCAAAATAGCATGCAAATAGCAAAGATATTCATTTATTTCCCTCTTTGGATGGATATAAAAAGGGCTATTTTTTTGTGCGGCCATGCGTCGGTGCAAAAGACGTTGAAGCACTCTCGTTTGACTTGGAGTAGCTGCAAGAGATGAGATTTTTTGAATCTGTCCTTCGATTTTTTCTAATGACATTCCACCTGTACTATAATTATCATTAATAAGAAATGCCTGCTCAGCAAGGATCACATTGCAGGATTGAGCATCTCCAATTAATGCAGAAGGCACTGAAAGAGTTTTGATTGAGCTTTTGTGGTGGTCGACAACGCTGATTACTTCTAAATAAGAAGCCATTTTTATTTCTTCCAAATTGGAAAAATCCCTTAAGCTGACGGTGCCGAGCCCATTCATTCTTAAATCGGCAGCCCGGACAATACCCACAGGAAAAAGAGATCCTTCCTGCTCATGAATAACTACTGTCAAAAAGTCATGATTCTGCATTTTTTGCCGGACTTCATCGACATCACTGCGTAAATGAATGTAGAGTTGAGGAAGATTTAAAACTTTATGTTTAATTCCTATCACAACATCAAGGCGTTCGACATAATTCCGTACATTTTGAATCGCATCATCCAATGAATTGATGATATTTTCCAATCTGTGAAAAATTTTAGGTCGGTCTTCTTTCAGTTTTCCATGTTCATCAAAAATATCGCTTTCCGGAAGAGTTTCAACTTTTTCCTGAAAAAGGGCTAGTTCCGAAATTGAGAGATGATGCAAGGCTTGTATGAGATCTCTAAATGTTCCATCCAGCCCTAATTCAATTTCCAGAATTTTTTTGAAAAAATCATGCAGATCATCCTGCTGCTTCTCATTAAATTCCAAAGCCGGCTCGCAATCTCTTATTTTCACATCAAAAATTGAGCTGTTAAATTGTGGTAAATCCTTAACGGACAAGTCGGTTTTTGCAAACAGGGTAATTAATTTTGTATGAAGATTATTTTCAAACCACCTTAAACAAGATTTGAACGAAATATTAATTTGCCGCACAACTTCAACATCGGAGATGCGCCAGTCTCCTAAGTAGTGTCCGTTTTCATCGATAAGAATAATGGCTTTTTCATTTGAACCATGGTCGATTGAGCCGGTCAATGTATGTTTTTGTTCTTTGATCAGTTTACTTTGAGTGACCAGGTCTAAAGCTGTCAATGTAAGTGTTTGGGAGGTGCGGGCCAAATTTACAAATAGTCCTGGGCTGAACATTTCAACCAGAGTAGAAGTAACAGGTGAATCAGGAGGTCCCCCAGGAAGGCACCACATATGCAGACCCGTACCAATTCGTGCTGCAAAGGCATCAACCCAACCCCAAAATGATGCGATCATGGTATCAACGTCTGGGGATAGGTGGGCAGCTACAAAATGGCTTCCTGTATAGACTTTATCCATTCCAACTGGAAAAAATGCCTGGTAATCGCTGCGTGGGGCAAATCTGCCGGCAATTTTTGCGCGTATTTCATAATTATCCGATTCAGACAGGTCCGAAAAATGATTAAGCCAAAATTCAAATGAAGCGAAAGTAAGTGGTTCTGGAAGGATTTTTTCAAGGTTTAAGCGGTCTATAAAATCCAAAACCGAGCTTAAAAGGAATGAACGGGGAGGGGCTTCTTGGATCAGCATGCAAAGAGTATGGTTAACTTTTTTAAAACGTTTGCGAATACTGCAAGTGAGAAAATCTGGCAAGCGAAAAGAGGTTAGGGCCTCTTCTATATTCAAAAACTGTTCAGGCTGAGCGATCCCAATGGTTGGAAGAAAAGAACTGATTTTCATTAGACCTCTTTCGAATGCGCTTAGCTTTGAAAATTGATTTTAGCAATTTATTGATAAATTTTGAGGCCATTAGGTTGTTTCGTGAAATTGGACTGAGCAGGACTCGAACCTGCGACCACCCGCTTAGAAGGCGGGTGCTCTATCCACTGAGCTATCAGTCCGTAAGGTACTAAATAAAAGGCCAGAAAAACTGGCGTTTTCCAAGAAAACTCGAATCTGCTATGATAGTTTGGAAGAATGTAAAATTCAAGAACAAAATTTCAATACTGTAGGAATCATGTCTGAGGCACAACTTGTTTATTTGAGTATAGGAGGAAATTTTGAAGAAAGTCATGTTCTGATCAAACAGGCGGTGTCTTTGCTTCATTCGGTAGCTGAATTGAATGCCATCGCGACTTCTTCGCTTTATGAAACATCTCCTTTCGAAGTAGCTAGCACTAAGACATTTTTTAACCTGGTTTGCTCCTTTTGGACCCTATTGCCGCCTCGTTTGTTGTTTGAGAAGATTGAAGCAATAGAAAACAGTCTAGGAAAAGTTCCTAAGCCAAAATCTTGTGACAGGCCTATTGATATTGATATTTTATTTTATGGAAGCAGGCATTATGAGGACGACTGCTTGTCGATCCCCCATCCCCGTTGGAAAGAAAGGTTGTTTGTCTTAGTCCCTTTGCTTGAACTAGCTTCCACTATTCAAATCAAACAACATAAAACAATAATGAAGCTAGATATACAACAAATGATCGACCATCTTTCGAAACACACGAATGATTGGGCAAATAAAATCAATGAAATTGGAGACAATCAATGCATCGCCTAGTAATAAAAGATATTGCCATTGGATCTGACAAATTAGTAGTGATGTCGGGACCTTGCGTCATTGAAAGCGAGAAGCACTGCTTAGAAGCGGCTGAGGCGTTAAAAAAAATGTTCAGTCAACATGGCGTCCAGCTCATTTTTAAATCAAGCTATGATAAGGCCAATCGTTCCTCCTATGATTCTTTTCGTGGTCCCGGTTTGGAGGAAGGATTACGCATTCTTCAGCGCGTGCAAAATGAACTAAATCTGCCTGTAGTGACAGATGTTCATTCACCCGAGGAGGCTAAAATTGCTGGAGAAGTCTGTGAAATAATTCAAATACCTGCTTTTTTATGCCGGCAGACCGATCTCATAGTTGCGGCAGCCCAGACTAAAGCCGTAGTGAGTGTAAAAAAAGGGCAGTTTTTAGCCCCTTGGGATATGGGTAATATTGTAAATAAAATTACCACAACAGGGAACCAAAAAATTATTCTAGTCGACCGAGGAACTACTTTCGGGTATAACAACCTCGTTAGTGATATGCGCGGCATCCCAATCATGCAGAAATTCGGTTATCCCGTCTGCTATGATGCCACGCATGCAGTTCAAAAACCGGGAGGTCTGGGAACTGTGTCTGGAGGAGATAGAGAATTTATTCCCGTGCTGGCCAAGGCAGCTTTGGCAGCTGGGGCCAATCTATTATTCATAGAAGCACATCCTGATCCGGCCAATGCCAAAAGCGATGCTGCCTCAGTCATGGATTTTAAGGAACTGGATCTACTGCTGCCCCATTTTCGGCAGCTCTATGAATTGATCAATGGTGGCTTTAAATAGCTTTCCATCCTTATACAAAGAATTCGAGGCTTATTTTTTTCTTGTTTGAAGAGCCATGCTGTTGTTATAAGGCAATTAATTCGAGATTAACGAGAGACATAATTGCGGGGGAGCCAGTAATTATGATTGTATCAATTACCGGATTTTCCTCCTCGTCTCCGCGTTTTTTCTTTAAATTATTTTGCCTTTTGACCTTGAGCAAGTTTCTTTGGCTTTGACTTTTCTTAATTAGCCTGATATCTAGGGCCTACTCATCTTGCCGCGAGGTTATCCTGCTGATCTAAATATTAATCACCGCATCTTTTTTTCAAAATTTCCACTAAAAGAGAATTTCCATTACAATTCAAGGTTTCGAGTCTATTTTGTTTCTATCTATAATTTAAAATTTTGAAATGTTTAAAAAAAAGACACTTTATTTTTTTGTTCTTTGGCTTACTTTAGGTGCTGGGACTGCTTGGGTATTGCGCAAGCCCCATTCCGCTGATTATATAAGTTATCAAAAGCTATTGGAACAAAGCGACAATCCTCTCCATGAAGAAACCAAAAAAACGATTACCGTTCAGCAGATAAGAAATGACGTGACTAAACAAGCTTTTTTTTATAAAGATCAAAAACGTCTGCAATGGCGTTTAAAAAGCGAAAGTTCCGAATTGAAATTTGGCGAAAATGAGGGTGTTATTGAATTGGTAGAGTATTTTACTAATGTTTATTGTGCATTCCAACAACAGTTAAGTTTGCAAGTGTCCCAAAAAAAACTCTTGGGCCTAAATATACCAATAAATAAACAACCTATTAAGCAAGCCCTGCAATGTTTTATTGCCCGCCAGGCTGTTTTTCACTATAAATCGCAAAAATTAATTGCAGAAAATGCCTTGATGTCAAGGTATTTTATGCCCGACGAAAAATGGAACGACCATTTTCAATCCCTTCCTCCTTTCATGAAAGGAGCCGCTGATAAAATTGAGGTTTTATTTTCTAAAGAAGCCCCTTCTTTTAAGGCGTTTGGTTGGAAAGCAACTATTCAGGAAGGAGCCACATTTTGAATTTATTGGTGTTGAATGCATTATTGGGGCTTTGCATTTTAAGCTTCCCTCATTACCTTCCCTGTGAGCTTATGGAAGAAGAAATGTCAATTAGCTCAGGTCAGGCGGATTATGATGGACAAACCATCACCCTAGAAGGGGATGTAAGTGTTCATTATGGCCTTGGGAAGATTTCTGCCCGGCACTTAACCGTCTTCCCATCAGAGCAAAGAGGACGTTTTTCTTATTTTGAAATAAAAGATACTATTTTAATTGAACTACAGGGGGGAGGGCAATTACGATGTGAAAAAGCTGAAATTGATTATTCCCTGATGAAGGGATCATTTTTAGGCAATGATGACTTTCCTGATGTGATCTATGAAAATAATGAAAACGCATCCTCTTTGTCCATCAAAAGCAAAAAAATGGAGACCGAGCTAATCCGCTTGCCCCTTCCCGGAAATTTAGGATTGAAAACAACGGTCAAAGAATTTCTGGCCCAAGGACTAGTGCATATTCACTTCAAAAAAATGGATCTATCGCAAAGCGAATATTTATTAACTGCTGATCAAGCCAGCTACACCCCTTTAAGAAATGTTACAAATAAGTCGCATAGTGGGCTGATTGTTCTTACATCAAATGATAGCAACCATTGTTTTTTGACGAATGCCGATGGAGACCGTATACAGGCACGGCGAATTGAATTTAACACCCTAGATCGGGGCGCATTTCTTTTTGAAGCTAAAGGGACGTTAAAAGGGATGGATTTTGAGGCGGACGAGGTCTTTTTAAATGAGAAAAACCAGTGCATGACATTGAAAGGCCATATTAAAATTCAGGAAGAAAATTTAAAGATTGATACAGACCATGAAGTGGTCATTCATCAAAAGATATTAGATGGTAAAAAAAATATCAGCTCATTAAATTCATTAAAAGAAACCAATTTAATTTATTTAAATAAAAATAAAGAGATCATCCATAAGATTATATGCCCTGGAAACCTTCTTATCGACCATGAAAATACAATTACTACGCTCGAGAGCTTAAAAGATGAAAAAGGGCATGTAATTGATGAAAAACAGGTTTTCTTTGAAGATGAAGCGGGTGACATGTATGCTGATCGGGTATCAATAAATTATAAATTGAAGGAAAAAAAATGGATACCCTCAGCAATCTTTTTGGAAGGACGGGTTCAAATTCTAAATCGTTTTGATGGACATGTTAAGGAATCGGGCACTGTATTACAGCAGGCTTTAGCTGACAAAGTGAATTATAATCCCGATTCTCAAGAAATCCTCCTAACTGCCATTGAAGGAAATAGAGTGCTTGTTTTCGACAAGGTCAACCGAGTGCAAATGAGCGCCCCAGCTTTAAGGATAAGGAAGGAGGTCAAAGGGCGCAAAAATTCAATCCAGGGTATTGGGGATGTGAGGTTTACTTTTACGGAAGAGATGTCTAAAGAAGTGTTAAGCAATGTAAAATGAAAAGATTGATCTGATGCAAACTATGCCTAAAATATGCCTCGAGGTAAAAAACCTTGTCAAGAATTACGGTGGAAAAAGGGTTGTCAATGGACTTTCCTTTCATGTCAAATCGGGTGAAATTGTCGGACTTCTAGGCCCTAATGGGGCAGGCAAAACGACAGCTTTTTACATGACAGCTGGATTAATTTGTCCGGATCAAGGAAGCGTTTATTTTCAGGAAAAAGATGTGACCTCTTTTCCAATGCACAAAAGGGCCAGAATGGGAATGGGATATTTGGCTCAGGAACCTTCTGTATTCAGGAGCTTGACAGTCGAGCAGAATATTCTTTGCATATTGGAAAGCCTGCCCCTTACCAAGGGTGAACGTTTCCTTCGCTTAGAGACACTTCTGGGTGAGCTTCATCTGGAGCATTTAGCAAAAAAGAAAGCGGCGGCTTTGTCAGGGGGAGAAAGGCGGCGGGTCGAGATTACCAGGGCTTTGGTCACTAATCCTTCTTTATTGATGCTGGATGAGCCCTTTGCTAATATTGATCCTCTTTCAGTTCAGGATGTCAAACATTTAATTCAATTACTTTCTAAAAAAGGGATCAGCATTCTCATTACCGACCATAATGCTCGCGAGATATTTTCAGTCGTGCATAAAAGTTACCTTGTACAGGAGGGTAAGGTAGCTTTGGAAGGAACCGTAGATGAATTAATTAATGATGAAGCTGCCCGGCGGACCTATCTGGGAACAAACTTTAAAATGTGATTATCAAAAACACCTTGTTATTTCGAACCTAAACTTCGAAATAACAAGGTGTTTTTAAAATGAAAAGAAAAGAATATTTGGATATGATTGAAAAACACTTTCGCGTTCATCCCATTTGCGCGCCTCTTGGAAGACACCAAAAATTTATTTTCGTGATAGCGGCATTCTTTTTGCGCTTCTGGGACTTCAAAATGAGCGCGAAGTGGATGTTCATCCACGTTTAGGTTCCTTTTGGGAGGGATTTGCTTTGGAGGAGATCATCCGGGAAATTAAAGCAGCACAAGAAGAGTGTTATTTTTGGGGAACGCAAGGGGGAGCTGAATTGTATCTTCTAATTATAAAAAATGGTAAAAGGATTGGCTTTGAATTTAAATATTCTGATGCCCCAAAAATCACAGCATCGATGAAAATAGCCCTTTCGGATCTTAAGCTTGATCATCTTTATATTATTTATCCTGGGGCCGATTCATTCGAAATAGGCGATCAAATCACTGTAATATCCCTTGTCATTTAAGTATATATACCCAAGCGGTATAACCCAAGTAATTTCTACTTGGGTTTCATTTTAACGGGAGTTAAGGTCTTGAGGCTGAAAAAAGAAATTAATTTCTTTTTTTGCAGAAGTCTGGCTATCGGACCCATGTACTGTATTTTTTGTAACTGATTCAGCGAAATCAGCCCGAATAGTCCCCCGATCAGCTTTTTGGGGATTTGTTGCGCCCATCAGCTCCCGATTTTTAGCCACTGCATTCTTACCTTCTAAAACGACCAAAACAACGGGCCCTGATGTCATAAATTGCACTAATTCATTATAAAACGGGCGTTCTTTGTGCTCTTGATAAAATTGACCGGCCTGCTCTTTGTTTAGCTTGGTCATTTTGAGGGCTACGACCTTTAAACCTTCATCTTCAAAACGGGAAATAATATCTCCAACATGATTATTTTTCACTCCATCTGGTTTAATGATGGAAAGCGTTTGCTCAACTACAGCTATAGGCTGCTGTATTGGTTGAGCGATAGAAGAGACAGAAGAAGGATTGTTTTTCCCTTCTATAATCCCTGCAGGAGTATGGCTGCCTCCTTTTAAATTTGTATGATTCGATTTTTCATCCTCATCATCATCGTCTTCATCATCGTCCTCATCCTGGGCAGTATAGTCAAAATCATCTTCTTCCTCATCATCATCATCATTTTCATCATCGTCTTGATCGGTATAGCTGGAATCGTTGCCTGATTTTGATTTGCTCTGGGACTCTGAACCTTGAGAGCCTCCCTCTTTGGTTCGCGTATCGAAGGTTGAAGGTTGCGTTTTAGTATCCTCAGCTGTAAGTCCTGATTGGAACATGAGGGAAAAGGCTAAAAGAGCCAAAAATTCATATTTCATTTTTTATTCCTAGTTGGTTAATTTTGGGCTACGGTCTGTTAGAAAAAGCTTTAATGACACAAATTTAATTTAAAACTTCTGTTACAGATCACTAATGTCTAAATGTCTAATTCATCACAGATTTGAATTTTTTGCAATTTGCGAAATTATAACTCTGACATGCATGAGTTACAGGCTTATATTATACCCAAATGAATTCAAAAAATGAAATTTTGAATCCGTCAAAGCCAGAGATTGACGGATCTAAAACGACCATATATTATATATATGTGGTGATTTTGATCCATCAATGCAGGAGCTTTCACGCTAGTCCAAATCCAATTTTTTAGTTCATTTAAGTATAAATGTTGCAAAATGCGATAAGGCAATTAGACACTAGAATTATAAAGAACCTATTGTCTTGTCAAGTAAATTTCTAAAAAATTTAGCGTGTTCTTTTACAAATTTCTTGGGGTTTAAAAAAATAAGAAATTTCAGTTTGGGCCGTTTCGACCGCATCAGAACCATGCACACAATTCTCATCAATACTTTGGGCTAAATCTTTTCGAATCGTACCATTTTCGGCTTTTTTAGGATCTGTGGCGCCCATGATATCTCGATTTTTGCTAATGGCGTTTTCTCCTTCAAGGACCATGATCAAAACAGGCCCAGTGATCATAAAAGAAACAAGATCATTGAAGAAGGGGCGATCGCGGTGGACTGCATAAAATCCTTCAGCTTCATCTTTAGTGAGATGTTTCATCTTGGCAGCAACAACCTGTAGGCTTGCTTTTTCAAAACGTGAAATAATATTTCCAATATGGTTCTTGCCTACTGCATCTGGTTTTATGATTGAAAGAGTTTGTTCTATGCTCATTAATTTCTCCTGGTTAAAATTTTACAAGGCTTGAGTTTAGCATAAAGAAAAAAAATCACCAAACCTATTCAACAATTGGCAGAATTTGATAATGGACCATCGTTGAGGCTGAAGTGTAGGGAAAGGGACAAACCACCCTATAAGGGAGCCCAGTGGAAGTCTGATAGACATAATAATGCAAGGAGTTTTGATCAATGGCAGGCGGGTGCATCACTGAGACATCAAAAATTTTATAATCTGTCAAACGGTATTCAAAAATATCTGCCGGATGCAGCTTTTCAAGTTCAATCCTTTCTTTATAAAATTTCTGGTAAGTAGGGATGCACTCAATGCAATTGAATTGCACTCCCTTCCAAAAGAAGTTTGAAAGATGGGCAAAAACTTTGATGTTTTGGGGATTAGATAATTCGGGCAGCCTTTCAACCAGGAACCAAAGATGAGTATAGATTTCTTCTCCTAACTGTATCGATGGCTCCTGACCTTTAATATATAAATTAAGGAAATGGGGGCCGAAAGTAATTTCATTGACTTGTATTTTTTGATCCATTTTATTCGTATCTTTACAAAAATGATTTAAGATTTGTGGTATTTTGGCTCCCAACCATTCCGGGTGGGATAGGCTCTGAGCACCCTATACCAAAAAAGGTTTAATTTCTGCAATAGCTTCTGCGTTTTTAAGCCCATTCATTTATAAGCATTCACTTTTTCATTTATTTATTTTATTAAAAATTGAAATAACTAAGTTTATTATTAATTTATTTTTATGTTTTAAATCAATTGTAAATGTATGTATGCTAATCTACCAGTTTAATTGGAGTTATGCTTATGAAAGAATCTGGTTAAAACAGGTTTTCTTAAGAGCTTGTGAATTAAAGCTAAATTCCTTTTATGACAAAAATTATCCAAAATCGCTCGAATTGGGAAATTTTGAAACCAACTCAATTGGCTAAAATTTCATTTAAGATATTGAACAGGTTCTTAAGCCAATATCCGTTACTTTGAATAAATTGGAAGCAGAAGAAAAATAAAAGACCCTGTTTTAAAAGCCATAGAATTTTAAGCCAGTGAAGGCTATATTATACCCAAATGAAAAAAAAAATTTGCCTTATTATTCTCTTCCTTTTTTTTCTGTTAGGTGGAGTTTTTTACCAGACAATCCACCTGGCAGTCGTCAAATGGGCCCTTCAAGCCTATTCTGTAAAATCTTTTGGGCATCCTCTTGAATATGCCGCCCTTCATTATGAAAACGGTTTTTATGTTTTGAAAAAGCCGAGGCTGGAAGAAGATTTTTCAGCTGAAGAAATCGCTTTCCAGTATCAATTAAGTGGATGGCAAGAGCTGAATGTTTCTCTAATCTTTGAAAATCCTAGTTTAAAGCTTAAAGAAAAAGTTAAGCGAGAATGGGAAAAATGGGAAAAATGGGAATCTTTGATTGAAAAAGGCAAATCATGGTTCACTGTCCGCCCCAATATAAAAATAAATCACGGACGCCTCTTTGCTCCTTCCCAGGACACATTTCCAGAATGCCTCTACTTTGATCTGTCTTATAATAATGATAACGGAGGCTATCTTCACCTTTTTTTTGACGAAGACCGCAATAGTAATAGTATTGTCCTTGAAGGGGTAAGCGGCCAGGCTGAAATGCGGCTGCGGCTGAAATGCAGGCGGGTCAATGCCTGC
This sequence comes from Candidatus Protochlamydia sp., assembly GCA_013695355.1. Taxonomy (GTDB): domain Bacteria; phylum Chlamydiota; class Chlamydiia; order Chlamydiales; family Parachlamydiaceae; genus Protochlamydia. The sequence goes on along the minus strand of JACDAQ010000029.1, from coordinate 10,861 downwards.
TCCCTGCTAGCTGTTGCAAGGTCACTTTATCCCCGCCTGACTTCTTGGAAATTGAGCGAAGGAGTGTTGGATGGTGAGATCGAAGGGATTTTTAAGCCACATGCGAGACCTTTTTTACAGGGAGAACTGCAAGTTGGCCAACTAGTCTTCTCCCACCCAAAAAAGCATTTGAACGGATATCTTCCACAAGCTCGGCTTAAATTAGAAAAAAATATCTTTTTTGATCAGGAGCCAGGGCAATCAACAACTGTGGGAGAGCTGACGATTCAAAAGCCTGCCTTTTTGTTTTTTGAAAATGAACAGGACATTACCTGGAAAATGAATGACATTGAAGGACGCATTGCGATTAATACTTCCAAAAAGGCTGTCCTTGATTTAAAAGCTCAGGGAACTTTTCTTGGGAAAACCTCCGATTTTAAATTGGAGGGGGAGGCTAATCTTAGCGCTCAAAAAGGATTAGATTTAAATTTAGATCTATTGTGTTCGTCCCAAAGCTGTCCCAATGGAAAAATCCATTTAGAATGGGGCCAGAATAAAGAGTTTTTAACTGTTGAGCTGGACGGTGAAGTCAAGGATTTCATAAATTACTTTCCTGCAACCTTTCAGGATATGTTTAAAGAGCAGTTTTATAATCATCATATCAATGCATTAAGCCATATTAAAAATCAGGCGGGCCAGTTTGAACTGAACGGCGCTTTGAAAATTTGGCAAGGCCCTGAATCTGCACCTTACTTCATTCATTTTGGGGGGGAGCTGCAAAAAAAAGGATTGCCTTACGGATGGTTCTATACCCACTCCCTTCCAATAAAAAGTTTTATTTCACCTTTGATTTTTCCCAAAAAAAACGTCCGGATGAATGGGTTGGCGAAACTTAAAGGTGTATTAGACGATCATTTAATCACTCTTCATTATGAGGCAGATGATTTCACCATTGAAAATGAAGATTTTTTAATATCAGCTAAAGAACTTCATTCAGCAGTTCCCGGTCGGCTGCTGGGATGGCATCAATTTAATTTAAAAAATGGAGAACAGTATGGAACGTTGCCGGTTCAAAATGCATCTTATTTAGAAAAACACAGCGGACTTTGCTTTGACTCAATCCAAGGAAAAATATTTTTTAAAGAATCCTCCATGCAACTTCAGTCGATGGAAGCCTATTGCGAAGAGGTCTATTTTTCGGGGTCCCTAGATCTTGAGTATAGCGATCCTAATCCCGAAGTGTTTTGTTTAAAAGTACAAAGTCCATTCTTTTTGGGAAAAATTTCAAAGATTCGTTCGATCCTTTCTAAGTTTAACCCTGCTTTTTCTCTTAGCCAATTCCCTCTTGAAGGAGAGCTGACCGGAAGAGAGGGGGGGCTTTCACTGGTATTAAATTTTATGCCGGACAATCACCATCTAGAAGCATCCGTGCAGGGAAGTTTATTAAACGGCGAACTTAGCTTTGGAAGCCATGATGTATCCTTAAAGGGGATTTTTCTAGACCTCGATTACCAGCATCCTGCCCGTTGTTTAACCCTTACAGATATCCAAGGCGTCTTGCTTATAGAAAAATCGCGCTTAGGACATGAACTAGAGTTTGGGGGCAGCCGTATTTGCCTGTCGACACTTGATAAAAGTAAGTTTGATATTGATTGCTGGGTAAAGAACGACGATAAGCAAAATGAAATTTTACACCTGACAGCTAGTGCAGAAGAAAAAGAAAGGGGGGAAATTGACGTTGCGGTCAATTCAAATTCGCATTTTAACGGGATCGGACCAGGAATTTCCCATTTTATCCTAAACCAGGAAGGGTCTGTACATGCTCTAAACTTTCAAACTGAATTTGATTGGAAAGAGCAGATCAGTAGGTTGAAAGGTACAAAAGCTGCCAGCTTGATGAATTTTCCTGCAGGATTTTTGGATTCCATTGGCTTATTGGAAGGTAAAGTCCGCTTAAGCGGCAGCTATGACCCTCTTGAAAAAGAATTTAATTTTCAATTGGCAAGCCCTTGCATGGCTACATCTGAAATGAAATTTGAAAATTGCCTTTTAAAAGCTAGTAAAAGGGGGAAGCGATGGATTATTGATCAATGCGGCTTTGGGCAGACACATCTGTTTGCTGATCTACAGGAATTGGATGATTCCTGGAAAATTAATTTTTTAGGACTAAATGTAGATTCTTTTTTAGTCTTAGGCCTTGAAGGAAGTGTTGAGCCAGCTAAAGGAATAGTCGATGCAAAGATCAATTTATGCGAAATCGACCTGAACAAGGGAGAAGAATATTCAGCTTTAAAACCTATTATCGGGGAATTGAAACTTCTTGGGAAAATTCAAGCCTCAGGACGCGTCAGGGTGACGGATTTTTTTAAGCCGGCACAGCATCTTGAAGGAGAGTTTGGCATGGAATTTAATGGATTGGCGATCGGAGATTATAAGAAGGATGGATTGTTTGAAGGGAAATGTAATTTTAAATATGCCACACAAAAATTTGAAATGAATCTAGCTTTACAAGATGGAATCTATGTTTTTAAAAAAAAACCATATGATTTAAAATATTTCAATTTAAATATATTTAATAATTTCATTCATTTTTCAGCCCTTACAAATTATGAAAAATATCCCTATAAGGTCGATGGTATGGCTGCCTGGCCGGCATTGGACAAGGGAGAATACACTTTTAGTGAATCCACAAATCCTTTAAACCCTTTGAAAATAGAATGGTATTATGATCCTATTAAGGGGAATAGAGTTGAACGGGCAAAAGGTGCATTTTGCGGAATCGCTTTAGATTTAAATTTTAAGGAGATGGAAAAGGGATTTTATGGTTGGAATGCATTAGAAGGGACCGTTCAAATCGATTTGAGAAGGGCATTTCCTATTTTATCTAGTTATATAAAAGAAGGAATTCAAAAAATTGGACTTGATTCCCATTTTCAATTGAAAGGAAGCTTCTGGATGAACCAAGAAGCGGGCGACCTGATGGAGTCGTTGTCCATGCGTGGTCAATTATCCAGCCTTGAAGGGCGGTTTAAGGGCTATTTTTACGATTATTTAACTGCCGGAGTTGATTTTAGACCTGGACGTTTAGATTTTTCTCACTTTAATATCACAGATAAGGCTGGAAGTGTAGAAATACCTGAATTGACTTTTTTAGAAAATACCAGACATGAATGGCAAATTTTTATGCCTAAATTTTTAGTGAAAAATCTGCGGCCTTATCGTTTACGCAAAGAAATTTCAGGCTCAGTTTTTCCAAAATACAAATCACTTGTGATCAAAAAATTAGAGATCGATGATTTTTACGGGCTTCTTAACAATACTCAGACATGGAGCGGATCAGGACAACTCCAATTTTTAAATTCTGTAAAAAAAACACCTTCTCATCCTCTTTTTGCTATTCCGGCAGAAATAATCCTGCGGGTAGGGCTCGATCCGCAGGTCCTAAACCCTATTACGGGAACAATTAATTTTAAATTAGCTGGCGACCGCTTTATTTTAACCCGCTTTAAAGATGTTTACAGCGGGGGAAGAGGGTCTAAATTTTATCTAGCCAAAAGTTTAGAGCCTTCTTGGGTAGATACGGAAGGAAATCTATCTCTTCAGATTAGGATGAAGCAATATAATTTGCTATTTAAAATTGCTGAGCTGCTCACAGTATCGGTTAAAGGGAATTTTAATAAACCTGAATTCAAATTGCAGAAGCAGGGGTCTCGAAAATAAAAAAAAATCAAAATACCAATCTGATTTGAAATTTGGGGTTTTCATTTTTTACAGGAGAGGTTATTCCCTTCCCTCTCTCTGTGATCTCTGTGGTTTATATTTTAAGGCTTTTTAACAATTTATGCCACAGAGCCCACAGAGAGGGGAAGAATTTTGTGAATTATATTATTTTGAATTCACTTTTGGTATATTTATTCAGAAGTTGTATATGAAAAAATAACGGTTTCTTTAAATCTTTGTAACCTTCAAAATTGATGGTTTGTCATCGGAGTAAATAAATGAAAATCAAACATATCTCAAAATGGATCCTAATCCCTTTGCTCTGCGGCCTGCTCTTTGGAGCTGCGCGGCTCTACTATCATTTGACCGATGATTTTCGTTTGAGCAATATGACCTACGAACTTGATTTTGATGCACCGTGGAAGGCCCCAGTCATTTCAGCTGACGAGCTGCACGATTTGAATACTGATTTGGGGCAGAAGTATTATTATATCGGTAAAGGGGCGCAATGCTATGCGTTTGGAAGCGCAGATGGCAACTATGTTTTGAAATTTTTTAAGTTTAAGCATCTTAAGCCAAATTTCCTGGTTTACTTCCTTCCTGCTTTTTCTCCTTTTAAAGAGTATAGGGAGGCGTCAATTCAACGAAAAAGGAATAAACTGATTAGCGTTTTTGAAGGATACGATCTGGCTTTTCGGGTAAACCGTAAGGAGTCTGAATTAATTTATCTGCATTTGGTCCCCACAGAGAGGCAGTTTCGAACTGTGACTGTTGTTGACAAATTGGGTCTAGAGCATGCCATCCATTTGGACGACGTTGTCTTCCTGTTTCAAAAAAAAGGGGAGACTCTTCGCACAAGGATGACTCGTTTGCTTCAACAGGGAAAGCAGGAGGCAGCAAAAAATTCTCTTTCCAAAATTTTAGCCATGTATATGCAGGAATATCAAAAAGGAGTTTATGATCGTGACCATGGTGTAATGCATAATACCGGCTTTATCGGAGAACATCCGTTTCATCTTGATGTAGGTAAATTTACTGAAGACGAAAGGATGAAGCAAAAAGATTATTATAAAAAAGATTTGGAGCATATTACTTGGAAAATTGATGTATGGGTGAAAAAAACTTTTCCTGATGACTACGCAGCTTTATCTACCCACCTTTCGAAAGATTTTTTAATGTGGACAGGAGAAGCCTTCGATCCAGCTAGCATTGACCCGGGCCTTTACAAAAAAAACAGGCATCATTTGTCATGGAGCTTTGGTAATTAATGAATGCCTGGCGAGAGTTTTATAACTCTTGCATTCATATGTTTTTCCCCGCTATGTGTTTTCATTGCCAGGCCGTTCTTCCCCCTTCACATCCCCATCTATGCCCACTATGTGCCTCCCTGTTAGAACCTATCGACCCCAAGGGGCGCTGTACAAGATGTTTTAACCTAAGACTAAATATATCTCATCGATGCAAAGGTTGCCGCAGTTCTCCTTCGTTATTTTTGCGGCAAGCTTCAGTTTTTGATTATCAAGGCCCGGCATCCTCGTTAATCAAACAATTTAAATATGGGAATAAACCTTATTTGTCAAAAGGGCTAGGCGCCTATTTATGCCTGCAATTAGAAGCACTTAAATGGCCTATACCTGATGTGCTGGTCCCTGTCCCTCTTTCACTTTATCACCACTTGCAAAGAGGATACAACCAAAGCTCTTTATTAGCTGAGGAGCTTGGTAGATTGTTGGGAATTCCCGTCTTGCATGCTTTAAAAAGGACATCGAATGATTTTAGCCAGGTAGCCTTAAGCCTCGATCAAAGGAGGGCATTAGGCTATGTATTTAAATTAAAAAAGAAGTCTGCCGTTCAGGATAAAAGAGTGATGGTGATAGACGATGTAAGGACAACTGGAGCGACTTTAGATAAATGCGCAGCTGCGCTTTGCGCCGGTTATCCTGCTTCAATCTACGCTTTGACGGTATGCACAACTTTAAATGAATAGCGTTTTGATGATATATATGAACCATATGTAAAACTGAAGTTAATCAAAATAGGTTCCCTCTCCTAAGGAGTGAGCATTTTTGAGCCTAATAAATACTTCCTGACAGTGATGAGCCTTTAAAAAATTTTTATAAAGAGAATTTTTATATTCAGGGTCCTTTCTATAATTATCATCATGGCATGCTTTAAATAAATGATCTAACAAGTCTAAAGGACTGGCATCATAATTACTCACCGATTCTTTACCTTTTAGAGAAATTTCAAAAACTTCTGTTATTTTGAGATATAATTTTGCACAATTATTCCGGGCTGTACTCATGACATGGAAGCAACATTCCAATGGCATTTTTTTAAGTTTGTTAAGTGAAATTGAAGAACAAAACATGGCGGCTATGGCATAGTCATTAATAAAATTAACAATTCTATCGGCCTCATTAACATGTTCTTGGAGATCTATAATAATAATTTCTTTTAATTTATTTTTTTCAAAAATTATATTTTTTTCAAATGGATTAAGTTCTTTATAAAAAGGAAACCAAAGTTCATTTTCTTTTGATACACTGTACCAGTGTTTACAAACTGAACCGGCTTTAGCAAGTTCAGTCAATGATAAACAAGAAAAAAATTTACGGGTGATTTCGTCAGGGAAAAATGGATAACAAATATTCAACATGACTGATACCTAATATTTAATATAATAAAATTTGCCTTTTTATTAATTAACATTATTATATTTAAAAAATGTTACTAACATAGGTACGTTCCAACTTCTGCTATAACCATTTTTTACGGTAGAAGTAATAAAGCATGATGCTTGTCAGACTGGCCATGAGCAAGAGAACAAAAGGATAGCCCCACCTGGATTGCAATTCAGGCATATGCTCAAAATTCATTCCATACAAGCTAGTGATGAAGGTTAAAGGCACAAAAATGGTCGAAACGATTGTCAAAACTTTCACAATTTCATTTGTACGTATATTAATATTGGATAAATAGATATCGAGCATGCTTGAAACCACATCCCTAAAGCCTTCGAGAATATCAATTGCCTGGATCGTATGATCATAGACATCATGCAAAAATACTTTGGTAAATGGAGTGACATTTGGTTCTTCGAGCCTTTGAAATTGATTGATCACGTCCCGCATGGGCCAAATTGATTTACGCAAAAATATCATTTCCCGCTTATTGATCTGAATGTTCAAAAGTGTATCGGCTTTGGGAGTGTTAACCAGTTCTTCTTCCAGGTTGTCAAGGTTAACGTCAACTTTCTCCAGGACAATAAAATAATTATCAACGATCATATCTAATAGTGAGTAAGCTAAATAGTCGGGTCCTTGCTTACGTAAACGGTTAACTGCTTGACGCAACCTTTCTTTGATCGGAGCAAAGATATCTTTATCACTTTCTAAAAATGAAATCAGATAGTTTGGTCCATAAAAAATGCTGATCTGTTCATCCGTGATACGGCCTTTAATTTCTTCGTAAATTAAAGAGCGGGCCACTATGAAGACCTGATCTTCATAAATATCTAGCTTAGGGCGTTGAAAAGTATTTAGAACATCCTCCATCACAAGAGAATGCAGCTTGAAGCGGTTTCCTATGGTGGCAATCATGGCTGGATTGTTTACACCGTAAACCTGGATCCAGGTCATTGTAGGCTGGTTGATACTGTCCAGGCATTCTTCAATTGAACAGCCATCTTTTTCGATAAACTCCGAATCAGAATAATCAATGATGGAAAGTTTAACTTGATTGGGCTCTCCACTTGCCACCAATGAGCCTGGAGAAAGGCCTATTTTTTTTACCCGGTTTTTTAGCTGATTGCGCATGTGTTGTATATACTCTGTAACGAAACTCTTGGAAGTTTAAAATTCACCTGGTTATAAGCTTAAAACTTTTGAACAGGTTCTTAGAACCTGTTCAATATCTATGTTCTTAAGCTTCAATATTGCGGCGGACCATGCCAATCTGACGGCGCAGAGTTTCATCGATGGCGACTTTCTTTTCGATATTTTTACAGGCATGCAGGATGGTTGAGTGGGTTTTATTAAAGGAGGCGCCTAGCATGATCAGTGATTCATTAATCATTTCTTTTGCCAGGTACATCGCGACCTGGCGGGGAAGAGCAATATCTTTTGTCCGGGTGGCTCCTCTCAAATCGCTGACCCTTACCTGAAAAACCGCTGCAACGCTTTTGAGGATCTGTTCAACTGAAATTCTTTCACGAGGAGCCTGCTGCAGCATTTCGCGCAATGTTTTTGACACAAGCTCTTCTGTAATATTCAAATCAAGCAGGCGGCAATGGGCACTTAGGCGATTGATCGCTCCTTCGAGCTGGCGGACGTTATTATGAATGTGCTCTGCGATAAAAAAAGCAACCTTGTGCGGAATATGCAAACCTTTTTGCTCAGCTTTATATTGAAGGATTGCGACCCGCGTTTCAAGTTCTGGCACTCCCATATGAGCCACCAGCCCCCCTTCCATCTTGCCAATCGTCCTTTCGGATAATTTTAATAGGGACGGAGGCTTATCACTTGTAATGACAATTTGTGCACCTTTATTTTTCAAAGCCTCGAAGGTGTAAGATAATTCTTCTTCAAAATTCAATCTGTTTTGAAGGAACTGGATATCATCAACGAGTAGTACATCGATTTCTGATCGATAAAAGCGTTTCATGCGATCGACTGACTTGCTTCTCAAACTATCGACCAGGTCATTGATAAAAGCCTCGGTAGAAATGCATTGGATCCGCAGCTTTTTATTATTTTCTCTAATAAAATGGCCAATGCTATGAAGGATATGTGTCTTTCCTAGGCCGACCCCTCCATGAATAAATAAAGGATTATAGCAATTTCCTGGGCGGTGGGCAACACCCATTGCGGCGGATTTGACAAACTGATTGGTCGGTCCTTCAATAAAATTTTCAAAACGGTAACTATTGTTGAGCTTAACTTCAGACGAAACCTCAGTTTCCGGAGTGCGGGAAAGGGGCAATGCTGAGGGGAAGGCAGCTGGTTTTTTTGGTGTTTTAACGATGAACCGAATGGCTGGCTGACCATCGGCTGCTATCGGCAAAAAAGCGCAAAGATCTTTTTTATAGTTTGAAAGAAGGTATTCCTGAACAAAGATATTTGGGATTTCAAGCGTAATTTCTTCAGTGTTTGCTTCGATTACGCAAATAGGAGCCAGCCAATTGCCATAAGCGGCGGAAGAACATTTTTTCTTCACGAATTGCAAAAATTGAGTCCAGGCATCTTTTGTATCGCAAGCTAGCATAATTGAAGTGTCCTTAGAAAGTTATGAACAACGTTTCCACAACCCGTTCTGGGGCGTTTTATGAAAGAATCTAGCATGAGAAATCTTACCTGGCAAGCAATATTATCGGGAAATGATGGAAGCGGATGATAACTCATTGATTATCAAAATAACACCAAAATAACGGTCAAGTTTTAGCAGACAGGCGTTAGTTTGATTTCTTTGAATTCTAAAAATGAGTTTATTGCCTGCATTTAATGAGTAAAACGCGTTTTAAATATATAGCTAATCAGAGGGCTTGCATAATTAAAATTTTTATGCTTTCTTTTATCATTTAATTCTAGCCCTGAAGAGATTTTATGCCTCCTTCTTTCTTACCTTATGCCAAACAGTCCATTCATCCCAACGACATTGCAGCTGTGGCGACTGCTTTAAATGAGGAATTAATCACAAGAGGTCCCCCTGTGAAGGCATTCGAAGAGGCAATAGCCAAGTATTGCGGCGCTTCGTATGCCGTTGCCTTTTCTAATGGAACGGCCGCTTTAATGGCTGCTTATTTTGCCGCTGATTTAAATCCTTTTGACCGGGTTGTTTCAACCCCAAATACCTTTATTGCTTCGGTTGGAATTCCAGTCCGTTTAGGTACCCCTATTTCTTTTGTAGATATCGACTGCCAAACCGGGAATATGAACTTAGAGAGACTTAAGGCTTTAATTCAAATTCCATCCAGCCGGGGACGTCCCTTTGTTATCCCCGTCCATTTTGCGGGAATTGCCCTGGATATGGTTGCATTGAACCATTCTCTTTCTCACCCAGACGTGATTATCATTGAAGACGCCGCCCATGCGATCGGTTCGTATTATCCTAGCGGAGAGCGGGTCGGGTGCTGTGCTTATAGCGACATGACAATTTTTAGTTTCCATCCTGCCAAAACAATGACCACAGGTGAGGGGGGGATGGTGACCACAAACAATCCCGAGTATCATCGGCGTCTGCTCCTTTATCGGGATAATGGCATTGTGAGAGAAGCTGGCGGTGTCAACATACCAGGCTATTATGAAGTTCAGGAGATTACAGGGAATTTTCATTTAACGAGTTTTCAAGGGGCGTTAGGACTCAGTCAGTTAGAACGTTTGGAAGATTTTATCAAAAAACGTAGGCAGCTTGTAAAAATATATCGATCTAATTTAAAAAACATCCCCCATCTTCGCCTTTTCACAGATGAATTCGATGCACAGACGGCTTTTCATTTAATGGTTGTTCAGATCGACTTCTCCAAATATGAGACTAAACGTGAAATTGTGATGGAATCGCTTAAGAGAAATGGAATTGGAACACAGGTTCATTATATCCCGCTTTACAGACATCCTGTTTTGAAACACTCGCTTGATTGGGAGGAAAAATACCCTGAGACTGAGCATTATTATTCAAAGGCCCTATCATTGCCGCTTTATTTTGATTTAACAGAAAATGATGTCGAAAGAGTTTGCAAGGTTTTAGAGAGCATCTTAAAAAATAAGTAAGCCTAGGCAAATTAATTGTTATTGACCCCCCCCCTTAAGCCCCTCCTTGTGAACCAAAACAATTTACAAATACTTATCGACTATTATTTTGAATTTAACACAATTGCTGGCATGTGCTATCATGAATATAAAAGAGTTCCAGGCTTTAATGGCGCCAGAAAATATGAGCGATGTTTTTCTTAAGCATTTTGGCCTTGAAAATGGTGTTGATTTAGATATTCTTGATCAAAGAAGTCCACACAATCCAATGAATTTTGATTAATGATACTACTTAATAACCTGAGTTTGGAGTTTTTTTGCCCTTTCGGCTAGCGTGAAAGCTCTCGCGATTGAATAAATAACTTTGAGGGTCATATTGATTAATATTACCCTCAAAGTTATTTTTCAAGCCCGAG
>JACDAQ010000013.1 GCA_013695355.1 Candidatus Protochlamydia sp. | reverse complement strand
CTTCAAAGCCCCGGGGTTGGCGTATCTAAAACGACCCAATATTATAATATGGGGTCTTTTTAGATCCGTCAACCGCGGGAGCTTTCAAGCTAGTCCAAATCCAATTTTTGAGTTCACTTGGGTATATCTTTGAGCCTTAGTGTCTTTGAGTTTAATTTTAAATTGCGCCATTATACAGCGTATTCGACAACTCGTTTTTCACGTATCACGGTTACTTTGATCTTGCCCGGATAGCTAAGCTCCTGTTCAATGCGTTTTGTCAGGTCACGGGCCAGGTTAATAACGCCTGCATCATCAATTAAATCGGGTAAAACAACAATCCGGATCTCTCTGCCCGCTTGCATCGCATATGCTTTGTCAACACCAGAAAATTCTAGGGCTATTTCTTCAAGTTTACGCAAACGTTTAATGTATTCTTCTACTGCTTCAATGCGCGCGCCTTCACGGGATGCCGAGATTGCATCAGCAGCACTGCATAGATCGGCTTCTATGGTGAAAGGAGGCATTTCATGATGATGACAACCTATACCATTGGCCACTTCCTTGCTTTCGCCAAATTTTAAAGCCAGATCATGCCCTATAATGGCATGTGAGCCTTCTATTTCATGTGTTACAGCTTTTCCCATATCATGCAAAAGGCCTATTCTTTTGGCAAGCCGGATATCAAGCCCAAGCTCGGCTGCCATTAGGCCCATTAGATGAGAAACCTCCAATGAGTGGTCCAAAATGTTCTGCCCATAGCTGTATCTAAACTTTAATTTTCCAATTAATGAAATGACTTCTGGATGCAGATTTATTGCTCCTGCCCGCAATGCAGCATCTTCCCCATATTGCTTGATCTGCTTATTGACATTGTGAGTGGCTTTTTCCACTACTTCTTCGATTCGGGTAGGATGAATACGCCCATCCTGAACTAATTCTGATAAAGCCATTTTTGCAATATGTTTTCTGACTGGATCGAAACCTGATAAAACAACGGCCCCCGGGGTGTCGTCGATGATAAAATTGATGCCGGTTTCCCGTTCAAGCGCGCGAATATTTCTTCCTTCCCTTCCAATGATCCGTCCTTTCATTTCTTCATTTGGGATGGCAACAGTGCAGACAGCCGTTTCAGAAGCGCAGGAAACTGCCATGCGATTAATTGCTGTCGCAATAATGGTGGATGCCTGACGCCCAGCTTCCTCTTCGGCCTCTTTCTTAATGCGACGGATTAAGTTTGCAGCATCAGTTTTCACTTCATTGGTCAAACGGGAAAGCAGCATTTCTTTTGCTTCAAGGGAGCTTAAACCTGAAGCTTTTTCAAGGACTGTAACAAGCTGGATCTGATTTTCGCTGATGTGTTTTTTTTCTTCCTCTAACCTGAGCTTTCGGCCAATAAGAACAGCTTCCCGTTTTTCAATATCAGATAATTTTTTTTCGACCAGATTCATGCGGTTTTCAATTTTGTCTTCTCTTTGCTTAAGGCGTTCTTCTTCTTTTTGATTTTTTTTGCGCTCTTGCTGCCACTGGATCTCAAGTTCTCTTTGATACTCCATTTGTTTTTGCTTGAGGCTAAATTCATTTACCTGGCTAAGCTCAGCTGCTTCTTGCTCAGCCCGCTGGACTAACTCGGCAGAAAGCCGCTTAATTCCTCCCAATGCAAAATGAAAGTACATCCATAGTGATATAGCTCCTAAAGCGCTTCCTAGTAAAAAAAGTAATAAGTAGAGGGCCATTTGATTTTCATTCATTGAATTATTGTTATCCTAGAGAAATGGCTATTCATCTTCAAAATCTTGTCCAATTGGTTTAATTTTCAATTTCTCTACACGCCGGTCGTTTGAACGGATGACTTCTATTTCAAAATCAGGTTTTGAAAGGACGAAACCTTTCGAAGGAATAGTTCCTGTTTCATGAAATATATAGCCTCCAATTGTATCATAATCGCCATCTTGAGGAATTTCTATCCCGAATTGCTCTTCGATATCATAAACCGTCATGCGGGCATCGACCAGCCATCCACCTTCAGGAAGAGGAGTAAATAGATCCTCTTCTTCGTCGTATTCATCAGCAATTTCACCAACAATTTGCTCCAGGATATCCTCAATGGTTACAATGCCTTCCGTTCCACCATATTCATCTACAATAATGGCTAAATGGACCTGTTTTTTTCTAAATTCTTGCAAAAGATGGGAAATGGTTTTAGTTTCAGGTGTATAAAGTACTTTTTTTAATAAGGTTGATATGGGTGCTTTCAATATTCCTATATCATTAGTAAGGGCAAATTCCATATATTTTGCCAAAATATCCTTATACATTAGCACACCAATGATATTATCAAGCGTATTTTTATAAACTGGGGTACGGCTATATCCTTCGTTATGTAAAAAAATCGCCGCTTCTTCAATGGTTGTATCGTGCGGCAAGCTAAAAATATCAACTCTTGGAACCATGACTTCTCGGGCAATGCGGTCTTTAAAGTCCATTACGCTCTCAATCATTTTTCTATCATGAGGATCAAGGCGTGCGGATGAAAAGTTTGACTCTTCGATCATTTCTATAATTTCTTGCTTAGCTTCCGGTTCTCGTTCAATAAAAGGATTAAAATAAACAGTTTTAGAAAAGGCATGGGAAAATTTTAAAAAAAGAAAGGTGAGAGGAAAAAGAAGCAGCATAAAAATTGAAGCGATGGGTGCGCAAAATTGGAAAGTGATTTCTGAGTAGCGATTCCCAATGATGCGCGCAAGATAGTCTCCAATTAAGAAAAAGAGAAAAAATAGTCCTGTTAAATAAAGCAGCCCGGTAGGCCAATTGATTTCTAAAAAATAGGTTTGTCCTGCAGGGTTGAACACCCAGTTCATTAAACGAAGTTGTATAAGGAGGAAAAGAGATAATAAAGTATAGGCAAAACGAAGGACGTTTTGTGTTAAAGTGCTCGCAAAGAAAAGCTCTTCTATTTCCTGACGAAAAAATAAAGCATGAAAATACCGGTAAAAAAAAAGCTTCCCGGTCAAATTGAGTTGTTTTTTTGATTCTCTTTTATGCAAATTCCGAAGAGCAGTACCCATTGAAGTGAGGCTGAAAAGTCCGATCAAAAGGAAAAACAAAAGAAATACGCTTAAAATAACAGGCAAAATGATTCTCCTTGAATCAGAAATTAAAAAAAGCGGCCATCATTCTCATCTTGGGGCCACTAAACATAAATTTAACAATTTTAATTTTTCAAGATGCATCTTTTCCGCCTTGCGCATCTCAATTAAATCATTTTCTTCGATGTCATCATATCCCATTAAATGCAGTAAAGCATGCACCAAATATAAAGTAGTTTCTTCATATGGGTCAAGCTGGTTGTTTATTGCGTAATTAATGGCTGTTTCAGGACAGATAAAAACATCACCCAAAACTATGTATGGGGATTCTTTGTCGTCTTCATCTAGTGGAAAGGAAATGCAATCGGTCGGGGAGGGATCACCAAAATATTGCAAATGCATTGAAGAAATTGTTTCCGTATCTACCAGGTAAACACTGACTTCATTGCAAAAGCATTTTTCTTCCAGAAGAACTTGCTTAATTAAAGGCTCAAACCTATCTATAGCAAACTTCAAGGATTCTTGTTGATTAAAAATATTGATAATCACAATTTGCTAATGATCTTTAATAAATGCATTTTTTGAACAGGATGGCAAGTATAGCTCCAGGTGAATTCAAAAATAAGAATTTGGACTCTTACCCCTGGGTCCAAACTCTTATTTTTGAATTCACTTGGGTATACCGAGGCACAAACCTCAATGCGTCAAAAATTGGCGTTGTATTTGGCATGCATAGGCTTTGGTGCACTCCAAATGCCATTACTTATTGACGATGAAGGAGTCCCATCTACCCAAACATATGTTTGAATCAGTAGGGAATTCATCTTTACTTGCAAAGCATCAAGCCCAGGAAACAAGAAGTACAATTTGCCAAAGGGAATTTTTTCTTCTGTGTTCCATTTTGTATGTTTTACCCTTTTTTTAATTTCATATAAATCGTTTACTATCAAAGTATATACATTTATATTCGTTTAAATAAGGATAACCCTAAATTTTAGCACAGGAGCTGCAATTTCCTTTAGAGCCTGTTCAATATCTATGATCAGGTTCTTAAAGGATTGGCGTTTTTGGCAATCCTGTGACACGTTTATTTTCTGTTTCCTTCCAGCGGCCGATTTTTTTTAAAACGTCAATTCGTTCAAAACGCTTTAATACGTTGCGCTTAGCAGCAGTTTTACCCGCTTTGCCAAAACTTGGATGTCTAGACATGTGTGAAACCTTTCATTTTTTCTAAAGTATATCCAATAAAATTCATTAAAATAAACTAAAAAAGGCAAATGCTTATTTAAAAGCATTGCCTCCGCCCAATTTATGAATTCCATTGGGAATAGATTCAGTATTATTTAATCTTTGGAATAAAAACAGCTGTAGCAAGATTTCCTTCAACAGCATTTGGGTGTGCCTTAAATCCATCAACTAATTGGTCTTTTAAAGGACCAGTTTTTTCGCTTGGCTTGCGGTGTTTACGAGGAAAACGATTACGTCTTTCGCCTTGTTTACTCATTCGAGTCATGGGAATTTCTCCTTAATCAATACAAGGTGAAACTATAATGAAAAAAAAGAATAAAGGCAAGTGTTTTTTGAGATGTCCCTACCTCTAGAAAATTTAGGGTTCTGGTTATTTCATTTTTCATTATAGAATCATTTCATTAATTTTATAACTTAATAATTTTTTTATATAAAAAAATAAAGATATATGTTATTGTTATCTTTTTTAATAAGGAATTAATTATGGCGATTAGACGACCATTACAACGACCATCAGATAGCTTAGCAAGATGCGATCCGCATGCTTACTCTAATCTTTATGACGTAAATAAAAAAGTTGATATCCGAGTGGCAAATGCTGGAGCGACACAACCAATCAATAAGGACACGCTTGAAATTTCTAAGGAAAAATTAACCAAAGATGCCATGAACCGCCTAAGGCATACATCTAAATATACAATTTTTCAAACAGGCTTTATGCGTGTGGGGAAGTATCTATTTTTGGCAGTTGCTTTTCCTCCCTACTTTCTTCTTTTTGGCATCCCGAAATGGATCCTTGTGCAAGGGCTTCCTGCGCTGATGACCATTTGTACGGCGGCTGCTGAGAAAGTGAAAAAAAAGATAAAAAAAAGAACAGATGCAGTTAAACAAAGAATTGCACAGGCTGTGCTTTCTATTCAGCAGACATTGCACCGATTACTTTTGCCGATCATCCGTCTCGGATTGGATATTTATAATGCTTTTCACCGCATGCGTCAAAAAGCTTCTTCCTATATGTTACGAATGAGAAACAAGGCGAAAGTTTTTTTGAGAGTAGACTTGAAAATTAAAAAGGCTGCTCGAAACATTAAAGAAAAAATTAAAAATTCATACACGCGACTGCAAGAACGGAAAATAAAAATTCAAGCGAGGTTAGCTGTTCAATTGCATACAACTGTTCAATTAATGCGAGTTTGCCAGCAATGGATTGTGCAGCTTCCAGAATGGGGTACCGCGCAATTTGGAAAAATTGCACGAACTTCCCGTACCTTGAAGGAAAAATGGAAAGGCAAATTTAATATATCTCAAAAAGCAGCTGAGAAAAGTATGGAATGGCTGACCAAGCAAAAGCAGCAAGCGGTCCGGTCCATCAAGCTGGCTATTGTGCCTGTACAGCAATATTATCAAAATAATATAAAACCCTTGCTTGTGGCTACGTCTGCTTATCTAAAAGATAAGAAAAAAAAAGGAGCTGATTTTTTTAATCATAAAAGAAATCAATTTTTACAAATTTTGCATGATGGTCAGGAAAAATTGAAAAATATGACTTTTCAGCATGCTTCTGAATGGTTGATTAGAACTTCCGGCTTTTCAAGATTCCCTTCCTATTTGCAATGGGCATTAAAAAAATTGATTGGCAACAGCCTGGTTCTTTTTATGTTGCGGAATGGGTTTAAAATAGTTTCAAATATGGCGAGGTTTTATCTTTTTGGCTTAAGCTTTATCATCTTGAATTTGTCTAAAATATCTCATGTATTATCAAAAGGGATTAAATTATTGAAAATTTCAGCCAAAACTTTTTTCCGGCAAGTCCTAAACATCATGACTTCCTGTTTACACGCATTTGAAAGAGTTTTAAAAAAGGGGCTCTATCTTTTCTTATTAGCTTGCATTATGCTAAGCATAATTTTTGCATGGGGACTGAAATTATTGGGAAAATTAATGCAAAAAGGTCTGAAGAGATCATTCAGTAATTCATAAAAAAAAGTTTTTGGCAAATAAGCTTGAGCCTTCTCACGCTTAATGAGCATACATATTGTTCAATCTTCGATGAGAAGATTGAAACAAGTCTCTAAGAAATATTGGGGCTTTCATATCTACCAACAAGGCGATCCAGTTTATCCTAAAATGATTGCAATTCAGTCAAAAAGGCAAAATGGGATTTATCCCACTTGCCTGATAACTCGCAATTTTTTCTTTTGACGCTTGAAGCTTGTCCGGTGCAGTTTCATCAAAAATTTCATAAATATCTTCAAAATGCAAAATTTTAGAAGCCTCAGCCGACAGATTGAGCAGGCGCGGGGCTTGATTGAGATTTTCAGCCAGAGTTGTAATAATAATCCATTCATTTGCAGGGGATTTGCTAAGTAAGTGGGGCAAAAAGCTGCTTTCAGGGAGCCTCCACAGAAGGGAGTCAACGTATTGACCGGCTTCTTCTGTGGGAACTAAAATAAGTAATTTTTTTTCTTGCCTGTAAGCCTCTTCCGCTTTTGTGCAAATGAATTGCACTTTTTCTCGATTATCTTTGATTTTAAAAAAAATTACGCGGGCTTGATTCATATGTTTTGTGATAGTTTGAGATTTTCAGAATTAGAGAGGCATTAGCCCATTGATTCTCGTTTATAAAATGATAAGAGATCCCAAAAGAAATTGCTACTGAATAGATTATAGGATGATAAAAGTTTACTAACGCTGAGGATTTCTGTTCCCTGCATTATTAAACCTGAGTTTGGAGTTTTTTCGCTCTTTGGGCTGCGTCAAAGCCTCGGGCTTGAAAAATAACTTTGAGGGTAATATTAATCAATATGACCCTCAAAGTTATTTATTCAATCGCGAGAGCTTTCACGCTA
>JACDAQ010000049.1 GCA_013695355.1 Candidatus Protochlamydia sp. | reverse complement strand
GTACGAACATATTCTAGATATTTGTTGTGAAGCTTGGAACGCCTTTACTTCAAAGGCTGGAGCGGTGCGTCAATTGTGTACAAGAGAATGGGCAAGAACTAAAAGTTATTTTTGATAAATGGTATTACTTGGGCATTATGAATATAGACACCAATGAAAAAACGATTATTGATTATCAACATTTTAATTATAAATTCTTTAAAAAAGATATAAATCCAGAAATTAAAAGAGTAAACTATGAAACTTTAAAAAAATTAAAAAAATTGATGCGCTTAAAGTTGAATTGTTTTCCAATAAATAACTATAATAAAATTAAAATATTATTTGGTTTTTCCAAAAATAACGAACAAAAATAAGTCGAAAAATGGAAAAATAATCTTTATAAATTGCCCTTTACGAAATAGAACTAATTTTTAAAGAAATTAAAAATTGTGCTTTTTACTTTTAAATCTGATTCGAAAAAAAAGCTGGGTTTCGTATGACATAGAATAGTCCCACGAAAGTTGCACAGGTCAAACAGATGAGCGGTTTCTCATTGACAATTTTAAGCGCTTGATAAAGCAAGACGGCTCCAAATAGATAGGTTAGCGGGCTTTTTAAAATGACTTGAAAAAACCGCTTTTCCATCCATTCATACGTTTTTCCGCCTGCAGAGACGGCTTTTTGGTAAATCTTATTGGCATTTATTTTGATTTTATCAGATGCAACAACACATATTTCACGCGCATTTTTGGCTAAGGGTGTGATTTTATTCTCCAAATATTCCAATGTTTTTGCATATAAATTGTTTTCTGTTTTTCTTGCTGCGTGAAGATTGTGAATATCTAATTGAACGTGCTCAATTTGTCTGTTTAGGACGTTTGCCATTTCTTCGTGATTGATTACAGCCTGCTCGGCCAACATTCTTGATTCCTGTGCCAATTGCTGTACAACTTCAATGTTTTCTTCAAGGGATTGCCAATTTTCTTGGATTTCTAAATGAGTTTGAATTTGTTCTTCCAGATTTTCTAAAGTTTGAGCAAATTCTTCTTGTGATTCGTTTATTTTTTCAGCTATTCCTTCATCGATTAATAAATTTTCCTCAATGTTCTCTAAATTTATTCCATTAATTCTTGCTAGTATATTTTCATTTTTTTGATCATGGGCGATATAAATTTGCGTTAAATCAATTAGGTTATTTGTATTGCTTTTTTGCATCTCATCTATTTCTGTGCAGACGTGTTCAATCGCTTCTTTCCTTTCCAGGATTTGATTGATATTCTCTTCTATTTCTTGTGCTTTGTGTTTGTAATCGCTAAGATTTTGTTTATAGCTTGCAAATGAACTATTTATTTCATTTGCTTTTTCAAGCATTTTATTTTGATCTTGTTCTAGTGAATGGCACGTTGATTCGATTTTTAGTTCGGTCAAATGAAGTTTATCTTCTTGACATTGATCTTGTTCTGACAATAAGGCATGGATTTCGGCAATCTGAGATTGCTCTTTATGCATCATCTCTGCCATCTTAATTTTAGTTTTTATAGTTTCGGAATGCTCAATGGTGAGCAATTTTTGAAAGATTGTATTCATGCGCTTTTCAGGATCTTGCAAATTTGGAACAACAGAAGTGCCCTCTTTTAAATTGTTGCAAAGAATAGGCCTTGAATTAATTCCATTTTCTATTAAGTTATAGCCCATTTTTTATCTCCTGAAATATGCTGCTGCTTTCATTTTTAGCTTTATCGTAAATTTCAAACTCGGTTAGTTCTGGATTCTCCCTTAAATATTTTTCATAATTGTTATCTAAAATTGTTTTTTTTCCGGTTGTGCGTAAATTCAATATTTTATAAGTGCAAAAACCTACCAAACTGGTTCCCAGTGCAACTGGTCCCAGGGATGTAGTCAAAGCCAACCCACCTAAAGCAAAAGCTGTAGTCACGCATGCAGTGGTCACTTTGTCTTTAAATGTTAATTGATCAAAATGACGGTACCTTTCTTCAAGCACTGCTTTATAATCTGCTGTATACTTTAGATTTTGCATTTGATTTAACATATCTTCTTTATACCGTTCATATTGGTCAACATGGTTGTAATAGCATTGATTAATTCTTGTATATTCCTGTTGAAGTTCGTTAAATAAATGATGGATGTCATCTAAATCATGCGGGGAAACGGCAATGAGACTATCCAATTTAATTTTTTTTGCATCCAGGCGGATTATTATTTCTTGTAATTCGTCTCTTTTCTTTTGGTTTTCCACAACAGCATTTTCCAATCTGTGGCATTGTTGGTTAATTCGATTCTTTTGTATGTCTAAATTATTGCAAAGGGAAAGAGCTTGCTCATACTGGACATTAATTTCTTCATCTTTTTTAAATAGAAAATCGATTGAATTTTTAGCCAATTCATTTTCCTTTTTCAATTCAATGCACTTTAATTCTAGTTTTTCTAAATTTATATTTTTACATTTTTCTTCAAGATCTTTTAAATTCGATTCTAAATTTATTCTTTCTTTTTCATTATTTGCAGCAAATAATTTCCAATATTCAAGATCTTGAAAGAGATTTTGTTTATGATTTTCAATTTGTTCTACTTTTTTTAATAGATTTTGATATCTTATTTCAGCTGCAGCCTTATCTCTCTCCATTTGTGTGAATTGAATGCCTTTTTTTTCGCATTCGCCCCATAAATTTTGGATTTCATCTTGAGATTTTTTTTTATATTCTTCTAATTCCATTTCCAACGTTGAATTGTTGCCAATCTTTGTAAGCCCTTCTAAACATTCAATTTTGTAAATTAGCTGTTCAATTATTTTAATATAACTATTTTTTTCAATTTCCAATTGTATAATTTTCTTTTCACTTAAAGATTGAGAGCCTGAAAAAATTGTATTAACGGTATTTTGAAAAGTTTGTGTTAATGGATTAGGTAAATTTAAGTGAATGCCTGGCTCATTATTCAATCTGGTAGGCTCTCCACTTATATTTATTCCTTCCTGGATCATTTATTTCTCCTGATTGTGATTTTTCTTAATTTCCATTTCGGAAAGTAAATGAGGTTATAAAATTTGCTTATTTACTGTCAAAACTTTTTTTTAAGCAGCTAAGACAAGATCGATTAGCACATTTGTATTCAAGTCAAAACTTCACCAACTTGGTCTGATGGACCTGCCAAATCAAGGAGCCTTTTGAAATATAGACCTTGGAGGGTGAGTTCGGAAATGTTCAAATGCCATTAGCACAATAGCTATAAAAGAGATCACTATGCAAGACCTATAATGGGCCTTTATATACATGGCAAAAAAACAACCCTCACATTAAGTCCCTTTGGATGGAACTAAAGCAGCCACTTGCGGCTCCATCTTCAAATCGGGCTTTACCTATTTTGGCAAGCATCAGCCCTACCAATTTTTTGATAAGCAAACAATACTCATGATATCTTCGGAGCGACTCCTCCGACTTTATCGCTATATTTTTAATTTTTGAATTTAATTATCTTTGTTTTTATTTCTACTAACTTTATAATGTTTATTTAATCACCATGTATTAAGACAAATCATGAACTCAATTGAAGAAAAATTTAATAGTAAAATTTCCGAACTAATCACTATTCGCCACAACCTAGATAACTTAAGAAGTGAGTGGAATGAACAAAGAATTAATATTACATTTGATGAAAAGACTAATTTATTATTAAATATTGAAGGAATAGTAGAGAAAACAATTAATTCTCTAAGAGTAACTCCTACTGAATTCCTTCAAATATCTATTGAATCTGAATATTTTAAAATAATTGCTTTTATTGAAAAAATAACTTCTTCAAATACGATCTTTAAGCAAGAAAAAGAACATTTTTTGAATATAGCTAAGTCAACTCAATCTATTTTTTATCAAATATATTTAGAAAACAACTTTAAACTTCCCTCGAATAAGACTTCTTTTTATGTCCCCGATAATTTGTTTGAAGTCATATGGGATATTTCACAAATTCCAGGAATGCAATCTTTGCCCCAAGATTTATTCCAAGGAGTCATAACATCTTCAATGGAAAGAAATTTAAAACTAAAATTACTTACTTCGAAAGATTTAGAACACTATCAGCAGGCTTCGAACCTTTTAGATAAAATTGAAAGCGCCTATTGGAAACACTTAACTATTTCTCAAAGTTACTTTCTTCGATCAGATTCTGAAACGTCTAAGTCAGGCTTTAGCTGGATTAAAAAAAAACCACTCATAAATGAAAACTTTGTGGAGTCTTATAATAAAAACTTAATTCTCTTAAATTTTTTGGAAAAGGAATTACGTAACAAATTTAATATTGAAATATTAATCGATTATATCGATACATATATTCCAGTGATTGATAATACTTATTTTTATAATTTTATTTTTAATAAAGAGAAATCTTTAAATAAATATGTTAATGAAAAAACATATCAAATCTCTG
The DNA here is from genome assembly GCA_013695355.1 of Candidatus Protochlamydia sp. Classification (GTDB taxonomy): domain Bacteria; phylum Chlamydiota; class Chlamydiia; order Chlamydiales; family Parachlamydiaceae; genus Protochlamydia. Next base: position 26,408 of record JACDAQ010000049.1, on the reverse strand, counting down.
CATTTAATATGATTGAAAAAAATAAAGAAAAAATTTTTAATGAAATGAGTAATTTAAAAATTTTCAATAGCTCCCTTTATGAAATCAATAAAATTGAATTTATTAGTAAAAGTTCTGAAACTCATAATCAAGGAAAAAAACCTTTATTTGTTACATTACGATGCAAATTAGAAATAGAGAAAAACGAAATTAAATTAGTGTTGAAACCAAGAGATGCTTGCTTGGATAAATATGTAATTAAAATTTTTAGCGAAATAAATAAAATTGATGGAAATAATATTTTACCAGAATATAATATTATTAATATTGATGAGTTCAGTATTTGGGAAAATATTGAAGGTCCAACTTTATCCCAGCTTAATTGCCGCTCCAATTGTTCTGCGCAAAGTTTTATTGAAGGTTTAGACATTTCGTATGAAAAAAAGGATTATTTATGTGAAAAGTTAAAAAAAATGGCATGTGTTTTATCCATGTTAGGAGTTAGTGATCTTCACTCTGAAAATATTATATTTAAAGGCGCTCGACTCGATGATGTAACAGTAGAGGAAATGACCATAGACTTGCGAGTTAAGGAACACCCTCAAAAGATTAATTATTCTAAAGATATTAAAAAGGTAATCGTATATGATACTTGCGATATCATTCCTATTGACTTGGAAGTTTAATACCTAACTATATTTCTTTTCTTTTAGGTTATTCAAATAATTCGGAAGGAATATTTAAGTTAAGAGAAAGAGAATTGAGTTATTCACTTTCAACTAAAAGTGTAGAACATATTAATAATTCTCAAAAAGAATTATCTCAGATCCGTTGTAGAGTTCTTCCAATGGGGACAGAGGACTTAAGAAATCAGGGACATTCGTATACGGAATGTAAGAAGTTGAGCAAAAGTATCGCTTCAGCTTTTAGTAAAGAAGGGTACCAAATCCATGTCGCTGAATTGAAAAAATTGCTAATGATAGACTTATTAAACTCAGATATTCCTCTCTTTACAAAGAAAGATGATATAATATATGTTGGATATGATAAACCAATTGGCGAGAGAAAGAAAAAGGAGATGATTAAAATTAATTTAGGAGAAAAAAAATGAACTTACAGCCAGATAAAAGTGAAGTCCATAATTATAAGAATTCTTATGATGACCCTTATTCTATACGCAATATGAATGATGAATGTTGTGCCAAGTCAAGAGAGATAACACAGATTGTTAAGGCTAAATTAACGGACATGGCTCGTCAAGAGTCAAATGAAAACATGAGTGATTTTGATGCTTTGAAAAATGCTATAGAATTAACGAAATTGGGCAGAGAAGGGTTCGCTTTTTACCTAAACGAGGCTTTTAAAGACAAACCCGAAGCTGAGCATATAGTTGATTATCTTATCGGGTGCAATAGAGGCCAGCTTGCCGCTTTTAGAAAAGAATTAGAAGATATTTTGCAAAGAAAAGATAGTATTAAAATCTAACTTGGTTTTCTTGAAAGGTCTATAAACTTTCAAATAAAATTTAGGGGCAATAAATTGTTCTTCCCTTAACAAGGCAAGCGAAGTGCAAACATAGCATCATTGCGTGGTTAAATTTTATAAAATATTTAGACCAAATAAGATGTTACTTCGCCAACCCCGCGGATATGTTCTATTTTACCTCTAGAGTAATTTCAAGAAGCCCCATATCGTAAGTTTTTCTTCGCAATTTCAAAAAATATTCTCAGAGAGTTGATAAGTACTTTTTCACAAGGAGAGAGATCCTTGCGGCATATCACTTTTTTCTACGAAACCCTCAATAACAAAAAGTTATGACTTAAAAATAAATTCAAAGAAGCAAATTCTCTGGCTGAGATTCAAGAAAAAATTATAAGGATTTTACTATTACCAAACGATGGAGCCACTTTGTATTAAGGTAATAAAACCATAAATTTTTGGCAAAATGGGACAAATCCAAATCAATAACATTCAACTTAAATAAGCCGAAGTAAATTAGATAAAGCGTTGGCATTATTTACTAAATCAGAATTTGCCATCGGCAATCCTGAAAACGAAAAAGAAATATCTGGAAAGCGCAAAACACTATGTTGCGGCTGCTAAGATGGCTTTAATAGAAGAATTTCCACCAGTTCTAAGTCTTTGCATACTGGAAATCAAAAAAATAGACCCCATCTAAAGCATTTAGAACCACGCATTCACTTGCTGAAATAAAATAAACTCTTTGAACTTCAACGGCAAGTGGATGCCTTACAAAAAGTATAGTATAGCAAGGATAGTGTATCAAAAAAGTTTGTAGCTCCGAAAGCAAAAGAGCATGCTCACTTAAAATAACAAAATAAGCGTGAGATTCATACCCTGGGGCCCATTAACCAAGAGGTAAATGGAATGAATAAAAATGAAGCGGCATAGAATTAAAGACTACGGTCAAGATTTTCCTGCGAAAACTTTAGCGCAGTCTTTATAACTATTTTTTCTTTGGTTTAGCGCTGCTTTTTGCACTGCTTGCAGCACTGCCAGAAGATTTTTTAGTATCTTTACCGCTATCTTTGGATTTGCTAGCTGGACCTTTGCTAGCGGGCGTATTCTTTGCCATATAAGACTCCTTGAAATTTGAATTAACATTTTGCAAATGCTCTCATAGCTTACTCGGTTTATCCAATTCTTTACAATTTTTTATTTTTTATTTTTTCGATATAGCCTTCCTACAAAAAGGGTCTTCTACTGTAGTTTAGAAGTAATATAAATTGATTTTGATTTAATTTTTAAATATAAAGGCCGTCAATTATACCTAGGTATCTTGACGGCCTAATTTTTTAGACAATGATATCAATTGATTTTTTCGCGTTAGGGGGTTGAGAGTACATAGGGCCCACATGAATCAATGCGGCTAAGGGTTCCATTAATTTTTCTAAAAAAGCATTCAAATCGGTTGATATTATTAAAGATTCTTTAACTGACTCAAGCCAAGCTTTTGCATATTCCCTATTGTGCTTGATATCCAAATGGTAAAGCTGGTCTTTAACCTGATTAACCAATGAGGTGGGAGATTTCACTTGAGCAATGTCCCTTGAATCAGGATGAGGATTTCCAAATAATGTCTTGGCCAATTCTTCGGTTATTAGTTTAATCAATTTCGCCCCTAAACGGGGGGCCAATAATTCAAGAATGCGACTTTCAAACACGGAGGCAATGTCCCTTTCAGAAATAGGTTTGAAAGTTGGAGTTGTCGCATCGGTTGAGTTTTTCAATTGTTCAGGTTTCAAACTTTCATTTTTTGGGGGGATTATGACCGCATTACTTGCCACTTCAGCTGATAAAGATGAGCGAACGCCTAAATCGCGCAAATTTGATTCCAAATTAACTCTAAATTGCGCCGGTGTGGTAGCCCCCTCGTTATCCTCAAATGTTCGCTTGACTGCTTCCCGAGCGATTAAATTTGCTTTGGCCAGACTGAATTCCCTTCCCTCTGATAAAATTAAACTGGCCTTAATGGAATCGGTCAAGACTTGTTGATTAATTGGACTATAAGAAGAGTAAGGATTCGCTTCGAGATAGGCGTCTAATTCAGGATCTCCTGTAGGACCATCACTGGCTACACTTTGGGTGTTGTCAGTATTGTTTGAATCTGAAAGATCAGTGACTGAATAACTTGATCTGGATACTGAAGGGGTTGAAATACTAGATGAAGATGAAACGGATACATTCGATGAAGAAGTATACGATGAAGAAACATTGGATGATGAAGTATAAGATGAAGAAGAAGCATTAGATGATGAAAGGGAAACACTTGATGCGGAAGGACCTCCAAAATCTTCATTTGCCAGCTGGGTTCCTAACTTGGATAAAAAATCAGCTTCTTCAGTCGGGTAGCCCTTGGAAACAAAATAGTCATTCAATTGGTTAAAAAACTCATCGCTTGCCTGCTTGCTTTCAGAATTTGCCTGGTCAATGACACCTGAGCTTAAATCTGAGGGTAAGAGGGGCAGGGTCAACTGTGCGGTTAAACCTGGCAGCCCTAGGCTTGATTCGATCAATTTACTTGAAATTAACAGAAGCCCTACATTCAGGGCGGCGGTTAAAGCGGCCAGATCGGCATCGCTCAAATTTTGAAGCAGCGGATTGCCCTGAGCAAAGGCTTTTAAAGCTTCCGCTGTAAGTCCGGCAGCGATGCCTTCTTGCGTTCTATTAGCAAAAGAAATTGCAAAAAGAAGGCTAAATACCGGGCTGTCTTTGGGGAGGCTTGTGAGGAGGGAAGTGATAAGTCCTAAGCTTGGAAGCAGGGCCTCTCCTCCATTAGTCCCAATTAAGCCCACTGATAAAAGAAGAAGTTCGTTGGTCAATTCCTGGAGTTGTTCATAGTTAATGCCCAAGTTCAAATTTTGGATTGCCTGGGTTAAGGCTCCTTTTCCTAGCATCGCATTAATATGAGGTGTGCCTAAACCGATCGACAGGATGCTTAATTGACCTCCTCCGCCCGAAGAAGAATTTTCTTGAACAGGCTGGGTGGCATCAATAAAGGTAGGAGCGAGCCTCTTGGTAATAAGTTTATTATTAAGCAGCGGATCGGGGGTGTAATCCTGAACTGGGTCAAAAACCCTCAAGGCATTTAAATATGACCAATACGCTACCTCTGCAGCAACCTCGTCCGCCAGAGGCTTGACATTGACTTCATATTTTTTGTCGATGATCGTAGGGAGAAGGGGGGCGACGTTGATTGGAAATTGAGGAGCAAAACCTGGGATAACCGGTGCTCCATTTGAAGCAATCGTCTGAATGAATGTAGAAGGTGGGTAAATAAAAACGCTCCCTGGACTGCTTATGGGACTAGCCGTCAATTGAGCGCTGGCATACCCAGTAGCATCGCGGGTTAAGGCAGTAGGCTGATTTGGGGTGGTAATTCCCTGCTCATTCAGAATGGGTTGCAGTTCGTATTCGTTGATGTATAATGCAATATTGGTATTATTTGCCGTTGCATTGGTATTATAAGTGTTTGTACTCGCATTGTAGCTGTTAAGGGTATTATAAATTGAGCTTCGGAAAGTATTATAGGTGTTGACGGCAGTTTTATAAGTAGCTGTAAGACTATTAAAAATCGATTCTTTGCCTGCAGGGACATTATAATTTCCATTACCTGTAGAGGTAATCCCGTTGGCTGCCAAGGCGTTGGTATAGTTTGTATAGGCGGTGATAAGGGCACTTGTTTTGGCCTTTTCATCGGCATTTCCCGAAGTTAGACCAACAATTAAAGCATTTTGGGCGTTAGTCTGCAAGGCCATGTTATTTACTAATGCCTGAAGCTCATTGACTACTAGCTGAGACTGGGCTTTATTATCTGCAATTTTAACATCAAGGGCAGTAAACCGATCAGCTAAGAAGGAGGCCATTAAACCTGCCAGTTGGCTGGCTTTTTTTCTGGTGACCTGATCAATGAAATCAGATTTTGAAAATTGTTGAGATAAATTTACTTTAGCACCGCTCAAAGTTTTAAAAAAATCATCCATGGAATTAGAGAATTGTGTACTAGGGCTAACTAAAACCGGAGCGTTGCTTGGATTAAAGACAAATTGAGCATTTAATTCTTCTTCTGAGAACGAGCGGAGCAATGTATCTTTAATTGTAGTTGGAAGGCTTTGAAAAGCGGGGCTCTCGATATAGGAAGTGATCGGTGTCGGTGAAGAGCCTATGTTGTTTACCATGACTATTCTCCTTATGCTATGTCATTAAATCTATACCTCACTGCCGAGAAAATAAGATAAATCATTGATCATCAAGGCGGCGAGCTATTTAGATATTTAGGGCTATATAATAATAATCTTTTTACCCTAATCTAATTTTAACATAGATTTATTTAGTTTGCATTACTAACATGAATTTTTGGTTTTCTCTCTCCACTATAACGTAATCTCGCGCTTTATGGGCACGAGTACTAGCATAATTATTTTGAGGTTCGTCTTGATGGAAATTAGTTTGGCCCAAATCCCTTTTCTTTATGATGATGCCAATCAAACCCTGTATGGAGACCTTATTCTTCCTTCAGCTAAAGAAGAATTAATGAAAGTCAATAAAAATGATGGTTTTTTTGTTTGCATCGAAGCGAGAGTCGCGGGTGAAATTGTCGGTTTAGCCCTAGCCAGATTTTATTTTGAAAATCGAGGCGCCCATCTTTACTCCCTTTTTGTCAAAGAAACTCAACGCTGTCAGGGGATCGGGCTCGCTTTATTTAAGTATTTGGAAGAAACTCTAGTGAAAAATGAAAAAGCTACAGTGATTGCTTTTGATTTTCTAGACGAACTTTTGTATGCTCCGGCGATTGAAAAAATTTTAGCCCATCAGCAATGGTCCACTCCTTCTGTGTATTTAATGCGGTGTTATTTTGATAAGACCTTTAATCCCGATTGGTGGACCCGCCCAGCAAGACTTCCCGAAGGAATGGAGTTTTTTCTTTGGAAAGATCTGACACTTCAGGATAGAAACGCAGTGGAGGCGATGAAAAATAATAATGAATTTTTAAGCCCTTTATGGCCTTTTCATGAAGAAGAACGAATTGATTTTTTTACGAGCGTGGGACTTCGTCAACATCATCAGATCGTAGGGTGGAATATTACACATCGAGTCGATCCAGTGACCTTGCGTTTTTCCATACTTTTTATTAGAAAGGAATTTCAATTCACAGGATTGAGCATTCAACTATTGGTTGAGTCTCTTCGACTAATGAGGGTTGTGTTGGACGAGGGGGACCCGGCGATATTGGCTTATTTGGAACTCCGTTTGAAGCATATTACTCCTTCTTGGCTACGATTTGTCAATAGAAGACTGGTTCCTCATACTTCAAAAATTGAGTACAAAAAATGGGCGATCAAATTTTATTTGGAAAATATCCTTAAAACCTGAATTTAAAGGGCGATGATGGCTATTCATATAGGAACTTCAGGGTGGTCATATAATCACTGGAAAGAAAATTTTTATCCTCCGAAATTAAAAACCACTAAATGGCTGGATTACTACGCCTCCGTTTTTTCTACAGTGGAGATTAATACCACGTTTTATCGCATGCCCTTAATAACAACCATCCAAAATTGGCATGAGCAGGTGCCTTCACATTTTACATTTTCCATTAAGGCAAGCCGTTATATTACCCATCAAAAAAAATTGAAGGACTGTGCCGAAAGTTTGACCCGTTTGTATGATAATATTCAATATTTTAAATCTAAAGCTGGGGTCGTTCTTTTTCAGCTTCCACCCTCTTTTAAACTTAATCAGGAGCGGTTGATCGAATTTATCGCCTTTTTGAACCATGAATATCAATATGTCTTTGAATTCAGGCATCCGACCTGGTTTTGCGACGACATTTATGCCCTTCTGACCAAAAATAAAATTGCCCTTTGCATCACTGATTTAAATGGGGCGCTTTCTCCCGAGGTAATCACCGGGCCCTTTACATATATTCGTTTGCATGGGCCAAAAAAAGCCTATCAAGGATCGTATGGAGGGGCGCAATTAAATGCATGGAAAAGAAAAATTGAAAAATGGGATTCAAGCGGATTAGGGGTGTACTGTTACTTTGATAATGATGAAAAGGGATATGCCATCCAGGATGCTATGCAATTGCAAAAAATGTTTGTCTAGATCAAGTGCAATGCACTAAAATCTTTAAAAGATAACCATTTGCTTTTTGAATGAGGTATACCAGCATATGATGGATGAAAAGGAGTTCACAAGAAATACCTACTACTAGTGACCCGAGATTAATGTTTCAGGTGTGTTGTTGTGTGCAGATATTCAAGAAGGGCGAGGCTCTAGCATTCGCATTCTGTTAAATGGACAAGAGGCGGTATTTCATCGCCCTCATCCTCAGAAAGAAACCGATAAAGGGGCTCTTGTTTATGTACGTAGATTTTTAGAAAATGTTGGAGTGAAGCCATGTTAGATTATAAAGGTTATTCTGGTTTTGTTGTGTATGACGATGAGGCTCGCATTTTTCATGGAGAAGTGGCAGGTCTTAAGGCTGTTATTACTTTTCACGGAACAACGGTAGATGCAATTGAATAAGCCTTTAGAGATTCCATAGATGATTATCTCGACTGGTGCAAAGAAAGGGAAGTTGAACCTGAGAAGTCTTACGCTGGCAAATTTAGCTTGAGAATGAGTCGGAAGAGAACTGGATAAAATGATAAGTATTTATGGGAAACCAGAAAATATTTTAAGCGTAATGGAACGGAATTTACAAGTCACGCAATATTGAAGTGGTCTAAGGAAAGAGAAATAAATTGGGCTTATATAGAGCCAGGAAAGCCATATCAATATGGGATAATTGGGAACTAAGAGATGAATGCTTAAATGAAAATCTTTTTATGAGTTTAAAAGATGCAGAAAAAAAAGTAGAAGAATGGCGTTTTGAATACACTGAAGAAAGACCTCATAGCAGCTTAATGGTTTAACACCAAGTGAGATGATGGGGATTGAAAAAGAACTGAAAATAAATGGAACTTCTATTTAAATTTGGTATAAATAATGGGGCAAGGACAATTTTACTTTTTCAATTAAGACAAGCTGTTATATTACCCATCAAAAAAAATTGAATGACTGTGCTGAAAGTTCGACCCGCTTGTATGATAATATTCAATGTTTAAATCAAAAGCAGGGGTCATTCTGTTCCAATTTCCTCCCTTTTAGCTAAAACGAGAGCGGTTGATCGAATTTATCGCCCTTTTGACCAATGAGTATCAATATGTCTTTGAATTCAGCCATCCGACCTGGTTTTGCGACGACATTTATGCCCTTCTGACCTTTGCATCACTGATTTAAATGGGGCGCTTTCTCCCGAGGTAATCACCGGGCCCTTTACATATATTCGTTTGCATGGGCCAAAAAAAAGCCTATCAAGGATCGTATGGAGGGGCGCAAATAAAGGCATGGAAAAGAAAAATTGAAAAATGGGATTCAAGCGGTCTAGGGGTGTACTGTTATTTTGATAATGATGAAAAGGGATATGCGATTCAGGACGCAATATTTTTGCAAAGTTTATTTTAGATACTGTTGCATAAGGGAGCCCCAAAAGGCATCTTGGTAGATCATCTTTAAAATATTAGGGAGGTAGTTCAGAAGGAAATGTAGTAGTACGGATTGATAAAAATTAGAACATTAAGTTGAATATTTTATGCGATAGGTCTGCAAAATGTGACGTGATTCCAAGGCAGAGGCGTAAAAATATAATTAAGAAGAGTGGAAGCTAAAAGTAGGTATTTTAGTGAGCGAACCTCAGCATGTCATTTCGTAAACAAACTCTATTAGTCTACTCAGCATTGCATTACGTGCATAATTTTTGCCTAGAAATGTCCAGAAAATGGGGAAAGACCTGAGCTTCTTGGGGTTTAGGAATGCTTCCGTTTCACATTTTACAATTAAAAAAATAGGTCGCTTTTAATAATTTTTAAGATTTGTTAGAATTAGATGAGTAAAACACCTTAAAATTAAGAGGTAACATATGAATATATTACATGGACCTTCAACATTTTATCACACTCCGATTTTTAATATTAATCAAATTAGAAAAATTCATAGTAAACTTCCAAATTCGCCTCTAATAGGATATCCAAATGTAGAAGATATGAATAATTTAGAAAGTAAAAAAAGATCGATAGATATTTATAAAACGGTGCAATCAGATTTCAATAAAGATTTTCGCCTTCAATTTCAACAAACAGCTCATAAATTAGCTTCAGAATCCAAACAGCACAAGCTTAATAAAACTATTAAAAAAATAGAATCAGGGCTCAAGTCTTTTCAAGATATTATCCATAACACCCCTGGAAAAAATCAAAAAAATATCGAAATAGAGCTGGAGGAGATAAAATCCCACATTCAGGGACTTTCCCAAAAATCTGAAGAAATGTTAAAAACAAATAATACAATAAGCTAGTTATGTTTTTTCCACTTTTGAAACTTTCCTCACCTATAGCTGATTTTCAGTTAGGTAGAAGAGGCTGGCCGAGATTAACCTGTAAAAAGTACCATCAATTAACAAATAAACCAATAACAAATAAACCAATTTATTATGATTCCTGTTTGGAAAAAAATATTATTCAATGTGGATTTAAAGAAAAGCATAGAAACTTTTCTTATAGGTTAAAATCTAATAGTTTTGAGCAAGAATTAAACCATGAAATTGCAAATGCAGTTGAAAAATATCATAACTTTTATAATTTAAAAAATACTGAAAAAATTCAATTGTTGATTGAGAAGCAGATAGATAGAATTTTTATAGCGATCAAGCTAGATGATATGTGCACAGATCAATTTTCTGAAAAATGGTTTTTCTTACAAAATCTTCTAAAGGAACAGGCAAAAAATAATCCTAATTTGCCTCTTCTTCCAGACTTTAACTATAAAGATATTTATGATAATCAGACCTCTTTAGACATCTTATTACTTTTAGGGAAAATTTTTTTTCAATCTCAATATTATGAGTTCGAAAAATGCAACAGAAGAACTTTGGTCATCCAAAAATCCAACAATTCCTTTTACCCTATTCATGGGTGGCAATGAAGCTCTAATATTTGGAAAATTTTATATTGTCTTTATTAGGATCACCATTATTACCAATAGCAAATTGAATTTGTGGCGGTGTTAGGCTATTTGCTTGATGAAGCATATCTCAGCACTTTAAAAAATCATCTTTATGTTGACAATTTTTCAATAGCTCCAATTAATTTTTTTTAAATAGACCTAACGTGGCAATGACCTATGTAGAAAATATTTAATAAGCTCATGAGCAGGGATAAATCAATAAGTATAGTAGTTTATAATACATTTCATTCTTTCAATCTTATCCGCATAGGGCATCAGCTTTTTTTTAACAAAATAGCGCCAAGTGAGATCGATCGCTTTCAAATTTACTTCCAAAACAGTGCGGGGGATGGGAAGTTTTTTTTGCAGCAAAATAGATTGAATTCCCAATTGGACACCTAAACCTGTAAACTGATAACTTTTATCTAGATACAGGATTGAGAACCTCAGCGTATCAGGATCAATCAGGTGCGTAATGTTCCAACCGATGATTTTTCCCTTATAACGGAGGCCAAGGCTGCTTGGGAGGTGGATTAGTTCTTCATCCCTGCTTGGGGAAAGGTAAGGCAAAAATTGCCCTTGATCTGCCATAAAAGCCAGCCTGGTGCGGTCTTCTTCAGCAAGATATTCCCAACTAAACAATTCCATATCGGGTGGAATTATAAGAGGGGTGTGAATCCATTGAGGATCGAATTGATAGGCATCGAAATGGCATCGGATGAGGTAAACATAAGGGACAGGCCATTGACGTTTGGCTAAAATTTTCTCTACTGCAGCGGCGGAAGGGCAATTTTTTTCATATTCTAAACCAAGGCCGCTGATCCTTTCGTGTTCTTTTAAATTTGTCTCTAAATAGTCAAGGAGGATGCTGCCAATCCCTTGATGTCTATATTCTTCTTTTACCGTCCATACAAACAATTGGGCTGTTTGGTTGATAAAATAATACTGGGCTAATGCAAGGCCAACCAATTGTTGTTCGGTGATAGCTTCCACTGCAATCCAATATTCTTCTTCAGGAGTGGTTGCTTGAAGGCGGGTTAATACTTGGGGGGAGAGAAATTCCTGATAAGCTGCAAATTCTGTGGAGGGAACTGAAAAGCGCTTAATGTTAAATTCCACAACTACCTTAAAGGATTTAGATGAGAAAGATTAACAACTTTGCTCTTTGATTTCTGTTAGAACCTGATCATAGATGTTGAACAGGTTCTTTCACAGAGATCAAAGAGCATATGGAGAGATTTCAGGCGATCTTTTGGTCATTACGCTTAATGATAGGCAGCTTTTTATCTAAGACCGTTTCTTTTTCAATCATAATTTCAGCTATGGTATCATCCGATGGGACTTCAAACATAAGCTCTCGCATCAAGTTTTCCAGAATTAAACGCAAAGCCCTGGCCCCTGTACCGGCTGCAATAGCCTGTTGGGCAATCGCAATGAGTGCATCATCTGTAAATTGTAGCTTAACGCCTTCAGCATCAAACATGGCTATAAATTGCTTGATAATGGCATTTTTGGGTTCGGTCAAAATATGAATCAAATCTTCTTTTGTCAACTCATTACAGTTTGCAATACTGTTAAAACGCCCAACAAATTCTGGGATCATTCCAAATTGAATGAGGTCCTCTGGTTCCACTTTTGAGAGCAGCAAACTTTTTTGAGTCGAGTCAATAGCTTCTTTGTCCGTATTATCAAAGCCAATCGTATTGCGGCCAAGACGCTTGGCGATAACTTTGTCTAAATTGACAAAGGCTCCCCCAACGATAAAAAGAATATTTTCTGTATTAACTTTGATATATTCCTGATTGGGATGCTTTCTTCCCCCTTTAGGAGGAACATTAGCAATCGTGCCTTCAACAATCTTTAATAAAGCCTGCTGAACACCTTCTCCAGAAACATCCCGGGTGATTGAAACATTTGCTGTAGTACGGTTGATTTTGTCAATTTCATCAATATAAATAATTCCTTGCTCTGCCTTGGCCACATCATAATCAGCTGCCTGAAGCAATCGTAAAATGATATTCTCAACATCTTCTCCCACATATCCGGCTTCAGTTAAAGTCGTTGCATCGGCAATTGTGAAGGGGACATCCAGAATAGAGGCCAAAGTTTTAGCGATCAAAGTTTTACCAGATCCTGTGGGGCCGAACAGCAATACATTCGATTTGCTATATTCAACACCGCCGCTATTTTCTTTGCCTTTAGAACGGATCCTTTTATAATGATTGTATACAGCAACCGAAATGGTTTTTTTGGCACTTTCCTGCCCGACGATGTATTCATCAAGCCGATCTTTGATTTCGCGAGGCTTGAGAATTTTAAAATCATAATTGACAGGTGCTTTTTTATCCAAAATGCCAGTACAAAGTCGTACACATTTGTCACAGATGTAGACATTAGGACCCGAAATGAGTTTCTCAACTGCTTCTTCGGTACGTCCACAAAAAGAGCAGCTGGCAAGATCTTTAGCCGTTATTGTCTTTTTACTCATGGTCTAACTATCCAAAATAAAGGTTAAAATAGAAAGCTTTATGCTTTTTAACTTGAGTGGGGCCATTTTTTAAGATTAAAGGTCGTTTTCATTTTTGCCATTTCAACAGTAGGAATATCTTAGATATTCTTGATAAAAGCAAAATCTGCAAAACGACTCATGCTTAAAAAAAATGAATCAAACTCATGCTTTTAAGAACCTGATCATAGATATTGAACAGGTTCTAAGATTGAAATTTTACTTCGATTCTTTAGATTCTTTAGATTCATTTTTTGCGATCAAACCCTTGGGTAGGACAACTTCGTCGATCAAGCCATATTCTTTAGCTTCGATCGGACTCATATAAAAATCTCTTTCAGAATCGACAGCAATCTTTTCAATTGGTTGCCCTGTGCATTCTGCCATTGTGCGATTCAATAATTTTTTTAATTCCAGTATTTCTTTTGCTTGCAAAGCGACATCTGCATAAGATCCCCCAACTCCTCCATAGGGCTGATGGATCATCATTCGGCTATTAGGCAGTGCAAAACGTTTACCTTTTGTTCCTGCAGTCAATAGCAAAGCTCCCATGGAAGCTGCCTGACCGATGCAATAAGTATTGATACTGCATCCAAGATAGCGCATTGTATCGTAAATGGCGAGGCCAGATGTGATATAGCCGCCAAGCGAATTAATGTAAATATGTACGTCTTTTTTAGGATCTTCCATTTTAAGGAATAAAAGCTGTGCAACGACTACATTTGCCACCTGGTCTGTAATTTCTGTTCCAATAAAAATAATCCTGTCTTTTAACAAACGGGAATAGATATCCATTGAACGTTCACCGCGCCCGGTATCTTCAATTACGTAGGGAGTTAGCGACATTTCAGGTCTAGGGTGACGATGGGACATAGCTATCCTTTGTTAAAATCATTATCTAATATAATATACGATTTTCACGAATTTATCAAGAAAGGAAAAAAGGAACTTAACATTTATACCCAATTCCAATTTGTGAGTTCTTTTAAATAAACTCAACTTTGCACCTTTAGAACATTTTTGAGAAGCAATTTTTTTTGCTAAAAAAAATTGCAAGCGACAGAAAATATTTCTAAGTTGGACCCTTTCAATAACTTATGAAAGATGATATAAAAGCAAATTTTTTGTACTCTGGGCATGAGTTAAGATCATACCCATTGAGCTCTGTCGAGTAAGTGTTGTTTTACTTTTCGATCAAGAGCTAAATGATAGACCTGATCGTGGAGTTTTTCTTTTTCGCCATTAATATCAATCTGACTTCTTCCGCTTGGAAGGAGTGAAATCTGTTTTGACAATTCTTGTGTAATTTCGTCATTTGTCACAGTAATATCATTTTCAGATGCAATTTGATGGTATAAAAAATGAAGCATTAAATTGCGGACGGTGGTAGCCTCGATCATTTTTTGTAATTCACTATAATCTTTGGCTTGAGGGGAGACGTGGCCTGCTTCAAGCTGCTTAAGATAGTTTTCCATATGTGAATTATTACGCGCTTCAATATAAGTACGGGGAAGATCTATGGGATACTTTTCAAGGAGCTTTTCTTCCAATTCGTGAATCTGGCGGCGATAGGCATCATCTTCCAATTCACTTTCCAGACGGCTATTTATTTTATTATAGAGCTCATCCATGTTGGAGAGGCCCACTTTTTTTGCTAAGTCGTCGTTGAGTTCGGGCGGGGTTCCTTTCCAGATTGACTTTACTGTAATGCGGTAGGGGACAGATTTAAATTCCGGATTGGGATTTTCTTCGTTCGGTTGAGTTAAGCCCTCTGAATGCTCTCCTGCTTTAAGTCCGATTACTTTTTCACCCATCCATGAAGGAAGGCCTTTTTTATTGACCTGAGTACGCTGGTTTTGAATGATTTCCCTTGGAGGTTCTTCCAAAAGGGTGACATCGACATCGATAAAATCATTTTCTTCCACGCCCCTTCCTTCTATTGGTTCATAAGTCATGAATTGCATCAAAACTTGGTCCATGGCGTTTTGCCGCTCTTCATCCGTTGACTGGACAGAATTTATTTTTTTCAATTGAAGATCTTCTGCCTTGACAGAGGGGACTGAGGGACGTCCCTCAAACTCTAAAACGAAATGAGCGCCTTTTTCACGGCTGCATTCATGCACCAACGGTCTTTTAACCAAGCCATCTTTTAAGGGGTGGAGATGGGTCAATTGAATAGATTCATTAAATGCTGTCTTTAAAGCAATATCAACGAATTCTTTTTGAATAACTGAAGCGTATTTTTCTAACACGAAGTTGTCGGGAGCTTTTCCTTTGCGGAATCCTGGAATATTCACTTCTTTTTTTACAGTTTTTACAGCGCTATGATAAGCAGCTTCAACCGCTTCCGGCTTTACTGTAATGTCAAATTTAATTAAACAGTTTGGTTTCCGAAAGACATGAACCGTAATGTGGTCATTGCTGGCGGTATTTTGCTCCGCACCTGTTTCTTCATTTGACATGACAAACCCTCGATTACAAATTATAGCGGGTGATGAGATTCGAACTCACGACCCTCACGTTGGCAACGTGATGCTCTACCACTGAGCTACACCCGCAATTTTTATTAGACAATTTTTCAAATATTCAACTATAGCCTTATAGCTTGCGTTGAATAATAACCTGAGTTTTGGGTTTCTCTCCTCGATATTAAGGGAGTCTCCCGCCCTATATCTTCAGCCTTTCTCTCTTCAAGCATATCGATTAGATATTCTTTTCGAAGAGAGAGGTTGAATATAAGGCACGATCCCCTTACTTTCAATGAGATAAACCCAAAACTCAGGTTAATAGATATAGCGGGTGATGAGATTCGAACTCACGACCCTCACGTTGGCAACGTGATGCTCTACCACTGAGCTACACCCGCATATTCATTTATTTTTTCTAGGTAAAGCGGGTGATGAGATTTGAACTCACGACATTCACCTTGGGAAGGTGACGCTCTACCACTGAGCTACACCCGCAACGCTTTTTACCTTTCGAACGTACACTATAAATTCCAAATGTTTTTTCAGCAAGGATAAAAATTTACCGCTGATCCTAGGTGGAACTTAAGACTGCTCAGAGATTTTTAATCGGCGTAGCTTAAGCGTTTTTGCAAATTGAAGATTTTGAACAGGTTCTTACATTTTATTATTTTTTTTCTCACTCAAATTTCCAAGGATCAGGTGATATTTATGTTAAAAATTTGGGACAATATAAAAATATAATTAGCAAATTTAATTCCAATCCGATAATAACCTAGGTTTCCCGACAAGTTCTCGGAAACGAATAACTTTATGAATTTTTTGAATTCCCTGCACAATTTTGTACATGGCCTTTCAACACAAAATATTTAAAATTAAAATTGAGTTAGAGCATGTTAAATTTTCGTAAATTAAAGCATGATTTCCCCCCAGCTATTCTGAAAGAAGGCAAGGCCTTATATGAAAAAGGTTTGGTGGTGAGTACAAAAATTATTCAATTGAAGGCAGACCTTGTCCGGTTTAGCTGCCGGGTGATGGGAAGCTTCGATCATTGCTATGAATCTGAGCTTGAAATAGACAGGCATGAGTCCATCCTTGTTGATTCCGATTGCGATTGTCCCTATAAATATGACTGCCAGCATTTAACAGCCGTTTTATTTCATCTTGAAACACATTATAATCAGATTCTTGTTGCCTATTCTAAAGAAACCGATCTTGAGAAAGACACCCATGCGGACGATCAGGAAAAGAAGGAACTGAGGGAAGTATTCAAACTAGCAGAAACCAAAGAACATGCCAGGCAGGATAAAAAATACCAAAAAGAACTATTAGAAGAATATATCTACGCATCCCAATTGCTTGGACAAGACTCCTATTTTCATCCTGAAGAAGAAATAACCCAGGATAAGGCCGAATTAGCTGTTGTTTATATTCCTCCCTTAGTGGAAGCGGACCAGATAGAAATTCAACTCTCCCTTCGGCTTCCATTCCGTTCCAAATCATTGAACATTTCACAGGTTAAGCCCTTTATTGATGCCATCCTTTATAGCGAAGCTATCTATATTGGGGGAAAACGTTTCTTTTTTTCATTAAGCTCCTTTGATGAAGCAAGTGCCGAAATCCTTAAACTGGTCATCGACTTTGCAAGGTTTCCTGAACAAAAAGGAGATAAGCAGCAGCGGTCGGCGTTTATTGACACTGAAGCTTTCGGTACTCTTTTAGGTGTTTCGTATTCGTTGGCCCAAAATCGCTATGCTTTATCGGGAGCATTCAGTGAAAAGGGGAGTGATTTATATCCTATGCCCTGCATTTACTGCAATACACTGGAAGAGCCTCTTCGGCTTTCATTTACTCCCTCAATACTGCGCTTTGAGCTAAATTACCTTGAAGTTAATGCCCCAAAAATTCTGCTTAAACCAAAAATTCTTTTGCAAAATCATATGATCGTTGATTGCGAAGAAATTCTTTTATTCGAATGCGCAAAACCTGGAATGATCCATCAAAATATCTACTATGGATTTCAACCCTGCATTAAGAGAAAGCACCTTCGCAGCCTCCCATCTATTAGAAATATGACAATTCCTGAACCTTTATTTGGAACTTTTGTTGAGAACGCTTTGCCAGAATTAAGCCGTTTTGCTGAAATTGCGAACAAAGACATTATCGAGCGTTTTGTTACTTTACCCTTTGCTGAGCGGGTAGGAGCAGAATGTGATATCCATTACCTGAATGGAGAATTGGAAGCTTCGCTTAATTTTGTTTATGGCGATGCCAAAGTTCCCGCCGCCCCTTCGGCCCTGACTGTTGAGCATATCTCCACCTTTGTCACCCCCGATGGGATTTTGGCGCGCAATCTTACCGAAGAGCAGAAAATCATTGATTATCTTTTTCAAGATTTTGTCTATGATCCGGCTCAAGGGATGTATAGTGCGAAAAATGACAAAAAAATTGTCGAATTCATGACAGAAATTATCCCCGCCAACCAGCATCGGGTCAAATTTAATTGTCCCGAAAACCTTCTTGACCAGTTTATTTATGACGACTCTGTTTTTACGCTGAATTTAAGGCAGTCCAAGCGGGTTGATATGTACGAAGTGGAAATTAAGGTCGAAGGTTATTTAAATGGCGTGACAATTGACTTGCTATGGGACTGCCTATCGGCGAAAAGGGCTTTCATTGAACTTTCTCCCAAAAAGAAAGGGCGTCGAAAAACAAAAGCGGAAGAAAGCAAGGCACCTTATAAAATACTGGTCCTTGATCTAGACAAACTAGCCCCTGTTATCCAAATTTTTGATGAGATGGGAATTAATTGCCTGGACGACCATGTGGAACAACGCCCATTATGGAGCCTTGCGAGCCTGGATGTTGAGCAGTTCAACGGCCTTCCAATCCGCTTTTCAATGACCGAAAAGCTGCAGGAAATGCAGCAGCAGATGCTTGGTCATCTTCCCTGTGTTATTCGCGATGTGCCTTCTGTTATCCAGGCTTCATTGCGCAATTATCAATTGGACGGTATCAGATGGCTTGATCGCTTGCGTGGAATGCATCTTAATGGAATATTGGCTGATGATATGGGGCTTGGGAAGACCTTGCAAGCTATTATTGCCTTGACCCAGCATAAGATCGACCATCCAAATCAGCCTTCAATTGTCATTTGTCCCACATCGCTTGTCTATAACTGGAAAGAAGAATTTGCTAAATTCAATCCTAACCTCAATGCTCTCCCCGTAGATGGAAACCCAAACCAACGTAAGAAACTATTAAAAGACCTGGGTCAATACGATATCATTATTACATCCTATACTTTGGTCCAAAAAGATATCGAATTTTACAAAACAATTTCATTTGGCTATGCGATTTTGGATGAGGCCCAGCATATAAAGAATAGGGGAACGCGGAATGCGCAGTCAGTTAAAATGATTCAGGCCGCCCATCGTTTAATTCTAACGGGAACTCCCATTGAAAATTCATTGGAAGAGTTGTGGAGCTTATTTGATTTCCTTATGCCTGGTCTGCTGAGTACCTATGAAAGGTTTGTTGAAAAGTACATCCGTCAATCCACTACCTTACAGGCAGGAAAGAGCCTGGAAAACTTAAGGCGGAAAGTTGCGCCTTTCATTTTGCGTAGAATGAAGAGAGATGTATTGGAAGATCTTCCACCTGTTTCGGAAATTGTCTACCACTGCCATCTTTCTGATGTACAGCAAAAACTTTACCGTTCTTATGCGGCATCTGCCAGACAGGAACTTTCGCAGTTGGTTAAAAAGGAAGGATTTGATAGAGTACAGATTCACGTTTTAGCTACTCTCACTCGATTGAAGCAAATCTGTTGCCATCCAGCAATTTTTGCTAAGGACAAAGCAGAAAGTGGCGATTCATCTAAATATGAAATGCTGCTTGAATTGCTTCAAACGCTTATGGAAGGAAAGCACAAGACTGTAATTTTCAGCCAGTACACACGCATGTTAAATATCATGCGGGAAGATTTGCAAAAACAGGGCATTCCATTTGAATATTTAGACGGCTCAAGTAAGAATCGACTAAGTATTGTGAAAAAATTCAATGAAGATCAGAATATTCCTATTTTCCTGGTTTCATTAAAGGCTGGCGGATCAGGCCTTAACCTTGTCGGAGCCGATACAGTTATTCATTATGACATGTGGTGGAATCCGGCAGTAGAGAATCAAGCGACCGACCGAGTGCACCGCTTAGGTCAAAAGAATTCAGTTTCTTCTTATAAGTTGATCACACTCAATACCATAGAAGAGAAGATCCTGGATTTACATAATCGCAAAAAGGGATTGGTCAAAGAAGTGGTCAGCCGCGACGATGAAATGATGTCAAAATTAACGTGGGAGGAGGTACTGGAACTGCTTCAGACATAGACCTCCTAGGGAAGTGTTTACCTTGTTAAATACTTTCCGATCAAAAGTGGATTTATAATGAGTAAGAAAAATAACGTAAATGTTAGAAAATTAATCAGCGAGTTTTATCGCTCTGCCTATGGCCAGCTCAATAAATTCCGCGGTGTTTTTTCAAACCATATCGGAATCGATTTAGGAACTGCCAATACATTAGTATTTGTTAAAGGGAAGGGGATCGTTTTAGCCGAACCATCTGTAGTGGCAGTAGATTCGATGACAAACGAAGTATTGGCTGTTGGGCATAAAGCCAAGGCCATGCTTGGTAAAACCCCAAGAAAAATCCACGCTGTCCGTCCGATGAAAGATGGGGTCATTGCAGACTTTGAAATCGCAGAGGGCATGATCAAAGCCTTGCTCAAACGGGTAACACCCCCCAGAAGTTTATTCCGACCAAAAATTCTTATCGCAGTCCCTTCCGGCATTACAGGTGTGGAAAAAAGAGCTGTCGAAGATTCCGCCCTCCATGCAGGCGCCCAGGAAGTTTTTCTGATCGAGGAGCCTATGGCTGCCGCTATTGGGGTGGATCTACCTGTACATGAAGCATGCGCCAGCATGATCATTGACATTGGCGGGGGAACGACTGAAATCGCGATCATATCCCTTGGCGGGATTGTTGAATCACGTTCATTGCGTATAGCAGGAGATGAATTTGATGAATGCATCATCAATTACATGCGCCGTACGTATAATTTAATGATTGGTCCTCGTACCGCTGAAGACATTAAAATAACTATTGGTTCAGCCTATCCTCTCGGCGGAAATGAACTTGAGATGGAGGTCAGAGGGCGTGACCAGGTCGCAGGGCTGCCTGTGACAAAACGAATTAATTCTGTTGAGATCAGAGAATGTCTGGCAGAACCGATCCAGCAGATCATTGAATGTGTCAAGCTGACTTTAGAAAAATGCCCCCCGGAACTTGCAGCCGACCTGGTTGAAAGAGGGATGGTTTTAGCAGGGGGAGGAGCATTGATCAAAGGCTTGGACAAAGCTTTGATCAAGGAGACAGGTTTACCGGTTATCATTGCCTCTAATCCCTTATTAGCTGTTTGCTTAGGAACGGGAAAAGCCCTGGAATATGTTGATAAATTCCAAAGACGGAAATCGCTTTAGGACCTGTTCAAATCATACGATCGATTTTGAATAGGTTCTTAGCGCTATTTTGGTATTGAGTGGGAGGATAGATGCTTCAGCCGCAATTGAAACTTTGGGTCGAGGAAATAGAAGCGCTATGCACCCCTAAAAATGTGCATTATTGCAATGGATCGGATGAAGAGTTTCAAAGCTTTTGCCAGGAGCTCGTTCAAAAAGGCACATTTATCCCTCTTGATCCAAATAGACGTCCACGCAGTTTTTTATGCCGTTCTGATCCGCACGATGTCGCAAGGGTTGAAGAATGCACTTTTATTTGCTCACATCAGCCCCAGGATGCCGGCCCGACCAATAATTGGCAGGATCCCCATGAAATGAAAGAAAAGCTGAAGCAGCTTTTCACTGGTTGCATGAAGGGAAGAACGCTCTATGTGATCCCCTTCAGCATGGGGCCCTTAGGGTCATCTCTTGCTCAATTGGGAGTACAGATTACTGATTCCCTTTATGCCGTTTGCAACATGTATTTAATGACCCGGACAGGAAAAGCTGTCATAGAATTATTAAAAACTAACCCTTTTGTCCCTTGCATGCATTCTGTAGGCGCTCCTTTGGAAGAAGGAGAAACAGATTCAACTTGGCCTTGCAACAGTGAAAAATACATCGCCCATTTCCCTGAAACACGCGAAATTTGGTCCTTTGGAAGCGGCTATGGAGGCAATGCCTTGCTTGGAAAAAAATGTTTTTCCTTGAGGATCGCGTCCGTCATGGCTAGAGATGAAGGGTGGCTTGCCGAACACATGCTGATCTTAGGCATCACAAATCCTGAAGGGAAAAAAAAGTACATTGCGGCTGCCTTCCCCAGCGCCTGCGGAAAAACCAACCTGGCTATGCTTAAGCCAACTTTACCTGGCTGGAAGATCGAAACGGTGGGAGATGACATTGCATGGATGAAATTTGGACCGGACGGCCGGTTGTATGCTATCAATCCTGAAGCGGGTTTTTTTGGAGTAGCCCCCGGAACTTCTATTGTTTCGAATCCCAATGCCATGCTCACAATAAATGAAAAGACCATTTTTACAAATGTGGGATTGACTGGCGATCAGGATGTGTGGTGGGAGGGGATGACACAAATTCCTCCGTCTCATCTAATCGATTGGCTCGGCCATGCCTGGACACCCTCCTCTGCCGAAAAAGCAGCCCATCCGAATGCCCGTTTTACAGTATCTGCTTCCCAGTGCCCTGTGATCGATCCGTTATGGGAAGATCCCCAAGGAGTTCCAATTTCGGCTATCCTATTCGGCGGCCGGCGTTCTACTGTCATGCCCCTTGTCTGCGAATCTTTTGATTGGAAGCACGGGGTTTTGCTGGGGTCCTGTATCTCATCGGAAACAACCGCTGCATCTACAGGTGCAACAGGGCGTCTTAGGCATGATCCTTTTGCTATGCTTCCTTTTTGCGGGTATCACATGGGAGATTATTTTAGCCATTGGCTTCGATTCGGCGAAGCTGCGGCCCAGCTTCCTAAAATTTATTCAGTCAATTGGTTTAGAAAAGGAAAAAAAGGGGAGTACTTATGGCCAGGATTTGGAGAAAACAGCCGTGTGTTAAAATGGATTTTTGAGCGAACTGAGGGGAATGGGTCTGCGATTGAAACGCCTATAGGTTATCTTCCAGCCGAAGGAGCCTTGGATTTAACTGGCATTTCTTTGAATCCCGGTGTTCTGGAGCAATTATTTGAGATTAATTACGACGATTGGAAGCTGGAGATTGAAGGTATCAAGCATTATTTCACTTTTTTTGGCGATCGTCTTCCTACAGCATTATCTGATCAAATCCATCAACTATCTAAACGGCTTGCTAGAAAAAATATATGAGTCCAGAACAATCAACCTTTTTAGTTAAGATCAGAAGATTAAGCCAAGCCTTGCTTCTAAGCGGTATTCTCAACATGGGAGTTTTAGGGCTCCTGGCTTTTTGGATCATGAGGGAAAGGCCTCCTACTTCTTATTGCGAATTAAAGCCTATTGAAGATAAGGAGCGGCAATCTCACTTAGTCGATTCGAGGGATGGCACTAAAATGATCGGAGAGCTCCATGCCCTTTCATTCATTGAACTAGTCAAACGGCTTGAACATGATCAATTGATTGAGAATGGGTACGCTGAAAGGGATTTAGCCCTCGCCTGTCTGATTGCTTTTCATGATTTTGATTTGACAAGGGCTCTGGCTCCATATGGGGAGCCTAAGCAGAAAAGATACTTTACTTGGCAGCCTCCCGAAGTTGAGAAACCACTCCTTTTATCTGTCTTTCCTACCCTCTCAACTAAGCAGTATGACGCCATTATCCAATTTGCTAAAACAGAACGATGGCCCATGACCTCTTATGGATTATTTAATTTAATCAAAAAACAGGCGAATGAGGGAAGCAATGATGCGGCACTAAATGAGACCTTTTTTTTAACACCTGAATTTTGGGCTGTAGAATTGTTATTCCGCCGTCTTGAAAAACCTTTGAATAAGCAAGAAATATTGCAAATCGTTGTGGAAAGCGGTTGGGAAAATTTAAAGCACTTTGTGGAGCAGCAAAGGCATCAGCACGATCTCTCTGATGGACGGCGCCAAAAATTTTTGTTGGATTCCATTAAGGCAGGGTCTAAATCGGCTGCTCTCTTACTTTTACACACCGACCCTGATTTTGTGATCAAAAAACTGGATGATGCATTTGTGATCCAAATTTTGCAGCTTCTTTCTGATAAGACCGAAGAGAGCGAAAGCTTTGCTAAGGAGATGTTAAGCAGCCCAAGAAGTGCGGGCGTATGGAAAGCCGCAGCCGTCCGTTTATTGGACTATGCAGGAGAATCAATGCCAAAAGGGTGGAATTATCAAATGGCATTATCCCGCTTTATTCCGGAAAAGGTGCCTGTCGCTAAGCCCGAGTTGGGAAGAGGAATATTGACGGCAGCTGCGGATGTGCCTAAACCAGTTCCCATTGCCGCCAAGGCAATCCCCGTTAAAGCGGCCGTTAAAACAGTCAAAGTAAAAGAGGAGCAGCTTTATACAGTCCAAGAAGGAGATACACTGTGGAAAATTTCCCGTTTGTTCAAAGCGGACGTAGAAGAAATCAAAAAAATGAATAAGTTAAAGTCGGCTGCCATTAAGCCTGGCATGATGCTAAAAATTCCAAAAAAATAATTTCAGTTTGAAATATCCTACTCAATCTCCCGTCCTATTAGGATGTATAAAACAAATTTACAAAAGAATAGAATGAAAAATTTTGATGAATTAGCCGAAGAGATAAAGTCGAGAGAATTAACCACAGAGGAAGTGAGTTTAATCCTTCAAAAAGTCAAAGAACTCACGCTTACTCAGGATAAAGATTTGCCCCGTTGGATAGATCTTTTGGGATTTGCTAAAGAGTATCAATGGCATGAATTTGTCACTGCAGACAAATATGATCAGTTAATAGAAAAAACAATAAAAGATCTTCAAATCTTGTCAGTTTATTCCCCTCACCTTGAATCAATCTGGTTAGAATTGCCTAATGACAAAGTGCTCGCTCGTCTTAATTTATTTCCAAAACTTTTAAAATTGCACATCGAAGATTGCACCTGCATTACAGAAAAGGGAGTGGAGCACATTTGGCCCCTCACACACCTTACTCATTTGGCTCTGCAAACCTATCGTGATGTGTATGATGTATTTATAGGGCATTTGTGCCGGCTTACCAATCTAATCGATTTAAATTTAAATGGATGTGATTACGTATATACTCATAATTTAGAGAAGATTGCCCAATTAAAACACTTACGTTCACTTAACTTGGGTGCAGCGGCCTTGAAAGATGAGGGAATGCATTTTATTGTTAAAATGAAAAACCTTGTGGGTTTAAATTTAGGGGGAACACGTGTTGGCAATCAAGGGGTTTTAACCCTTTCTTCTTTACCAAATCTAAAAGAGCTGTGGGTACGCGGGTGTGGTAATATTACAGACGAAGGGCTTAAATATTTGATTTTTTTTCCCAATCTTGAATTTTTGGCTCTATCGGATTGTGAAAACATTACCGACACTGGGGTGCTTTATTTAAAAAATATTGCAAAGTTAAAAATAGTTCATCTCTCCGATTGCAAGCAGATTTCTGAGGAGGCGATAGAACAGCTTTCTACTCAAATGCAGGTTATTCGAAAACAATCTAAATCGAGAATTTCATGACGTTAGTCATTTAGCAGTCGTTTTTTTATGAAATTCAAAAAAATTATAGGCCCAAATATCTTTCTTTTTAATTATCATACAGCTTTTTCTTGTAGAGCGATATCTGCATATAGCATAAATATTCTTGCGTAAAAGTTGGGAGTATCTTTACGTTAATATTTTTATATGGCGCGTAATCCGATTAGAATGTTTAAAACATTTTTACAAAAGAATAGAATGAAAAATTTTGATGAATTAGCCGAAGAGATAAAGTCGAGAGAATTAACCACAGAGGAAGTGAATTTAATCCTTCAAAAAGTCAAAGAACTCACGCTAACTCAGGATAAAGATTTGCCCCGTTGGATAGATCTTTTGGGATTTGCAAAAGAGTATGAAGGTTTTGAAGCAGTCATCCCAGAAGAATATGACAGGATGATAGAAAAGACAGTCAAAGACTTTCAACTCCTGTCTCTCTATTGCCCTCTTCTAGAATCAATCAAGTTAGGTATGCCTGATGACGAAGTGCTCGCTCGTCTTGACTTATTTCCAAAACTTTTAAAATTTCAAATCGATAATTGCACTTGTATTACAGAAAAGGGGGTAGATCACATTTGGCTTCTGACACATCTTACACATTTGATCCTGCAATCTTATCGTGATGTGTATGATGTATTTATAGATTCTTTGTGCCGGCTTACCAACTTGATAGATTTAACTTTATCTGGATGTCATTACGTATTTTATCATAATTTAGAAAGTATCGCCAAATTAATACACTTACGATCACTCAACTTGGGTGCTTCTTTAGTGAAAGATAAGGGCGCACCCTTCATTTTTAACATGAAAAATTTAATATGCTTAGATTTGGGGGGTACTCCAATTGGTGATCAAGAGATTTTGACCCTTTCTTCTTTACCTATTCTTAAAGATCTGAGGATATGTCAATGTAGTAATATTACAGACGCAGGTCTTAATAATTTGATATTTTTTCCAAATCTCGAATTTTTGGATTTATCGAATTGTAAAAACATTAGCGACACAGGAGTGCTTTATTTACGAAATGTTTCAAAGTTAAAAATAGTCCATCTTACTGGTTGCAAACAGATTTCTGTAGAAGCGATAGAACAGCTATCTACTCAAATGCAGGTTATTCGAAAACCATCTAATCCGAGAATAATTTTATGACGTTA
>JACDAQ010000041.1 GCA_013695355.1 Candidatus Protochlamydia sp. | reverse complement strand
AAACTAATGCTAAATGGCTGCCAAAGGGTAACGAATGAATCAGCCGTAAAGCTTAATCAAATGGTGAAATTACATTTATTAGATGTACGCAATACTTTACTCACTCTTGTAATAAGCCGTGGAATATAAAAAATTATTTCCTACTAGGTTTAAAAATTGGCTATTCTTTTTTTAAAATTCAAGTGTAGTTTTATTATTAAAATATCGGAATAATTATTTTTCCCTCCCTCACCGTGTTAATTTTTAGCTAAAAATTGTTAAAGCTTTAGTTTAGAAATAGCAGAAGTCCCATAGAATAACTACAGAGGGGGAATTACATAAATTTTTGAGAAAATTCAATGGAGTGAAATAAAATTAATTTTATTATAAATAATTATTTTTTTCTTATAAAAATATATTGTGTAAATTTTATTGAATTTTAAATATATATAAAACATACTCACTGTTTTACATATATTAAATGAGAAATAATGAACCTATATAATTTAAACGAGTCACTAGCCTATATTCATTATACTGCGCAAGATCTTTTGGAAGATCAAAATGCGCACGACGAAAAACGTAGACGTATAAGTAGTACCAGTACCATCAGTCAAAAAGAAGTGACTCAGTGTAATACAGAGCAATTTTCAGAAATTATTTTCAAAATGATGCAGATTTTGCACCAGTATCCTAAGCTTTTGGAATATCAAAATTATGACCTTACCACGATCAAAAATCGGGTAAAAATCCTCTCTCCTACTTATGAAACTGCTGAGTTCAAGCTTTTTTCAAAGATGGTGCAAAACCCTACTATTGAATTGGTAGGGAATAATGGTTCTTGCAAAGTGAATACTGCTCTCTTGTATGTTTCCTCCAAAGTAATTGAAAAAAAGTTTAGCTCTAATGGAAATGATAAATTAGATCGCTATGAATTAAATCAATTCAGCGGAGAGGAAATTGAAAAAGCAGTCCGCTTGCTGGAAAAAGATTATTCCGGACAAATAGAAATTGATGATGTACAGAGTTATTTAGCCCTAACGGATTATTTAGATATTTCTTGCATTACTCAAGCATTGGAGGGATATTTTTCAAAAATTGAAAGGTTGACAGAAAACAATGCGGGACAAATCATTTCCTTACTGAATGGAGATATGATTGATCATTACCCAGTAATAAAAACAAAGCTTGAACAGCTGATTTCAAGGTTTTTCATTGAAGCCTTTGAAAATTCAATGGAAGATAATTACTTCAAAATTAAGAACACGATTGAATGTTTAAGTAAACCCATTTCCATAGACTTTAGCAATGGAAAAATGAATGATTTTCACCTTGCTCATATCGAAAAAATTCCTGTGAAATCTCTTAATCTAACGAATTGCTCTAATTTAACATTTAGTTGTTTGCATGTTATTAAAGAAATTGTGGGACTTGAAAAAATCATACTATCAAATAATCTTTGGGTTGATAATAAATTTTTGGAGCATTTACCTAAGATCTCAACCCTTAAGGGTCTTGGCTTAAATAGCTGCACTAAAATTACAGATGAAGGGATCGAACATCTTTCTGATCAATTGGTTAATCTGCATATAAATGGCTGCCGAGATGTGACTGATCGATCAGCTGTCAAGCTTGGTCAGATGGCTGGCTTGAAATCACTTGAACTTAGCCATACATCCATTGGTGATGCAACTGTTAATGTTTTAAGCGATGGGATACATAATCTTTTTCTAAAGGGCTGTCAAGGCGTGACGGATGGATCAGCCCTCAAGCTTGGTCAGATGGCTGGTTTGAAAAATCTTGATCTATGCGATACTTCCATTGGTGATGCAACGGTGAATGCTTTAAGCAGTGGGATTGAAATCCTTGTGTTAAGTGGTTGCCGAGGCTTGACGGATGGATCAGCTGACAAGCTT
The DNA here is from genome assembly GCA_013695355.1 of Candidatus Protochlamydia sp. Lineage (GTDB taxonomy): Bacteria > Chlamydiota > Chlamydiia > Chlamydiales > Parachlamydiaceae > Protochlamydia. Next base: position 19,824 of record JACDAQ010000041.1, on the reverse strand, counting down.
GGTCAGATGGCTGGTTTAAAATTCCTTGTACTTAACCAAACAGCCATTGGTGATGCAACTGTTAATGCTTTAAGCGATGGGATACAAAGACTTTTTCTAAATGGCTGTCAAGGCGTGACGGATGGATCAGCTGACAAGCTTGGTCAGATGGCTGGTTTAAAAACACTTGATTTATCCTCTACTTCCATTGGTGATACCACAGTAAATTTTTTAAGTAATGGGATAGAACATCTGGATCTAACCGGTTGTCGAGGTGTGACGGATGGATCAGCTGTCAAGCTTGGCCAGATGGCGGGATTAAAAATACTTGCTCTTAACCGTACATCTATTGGTGATGCAACGGTGAATGTTTTAAGCAATGGGATAGAACGTTTGGGGCTACGCGGTTGTCGGGGTGTGACAGATGGATCAGCTGTCAAGCTTGGTCAAATGGCTAATTTAAAAATACTTGGACTTAGCCATACATCCATTGGTGATGCAACCGTGAATGCCCTTAGCAATGTAATATGTAAACTAATACTAAATGGTTGCCAAAGAGTCACGAATGGATCAGCCGCCAAGCTTGGTCAAATGGTGAAATTACAATCATTAGATGTACGCAATACTTTACTCACTCTTGTGATGAGCCGGGGAATATAAAAATAGCTGCTATTAAGCAATTTTGAGGTTTGCTGAATTTTTTTTAAAATTAAGTGTTTTTTTTATTTTAGCACACAAATCATCCGATCGAAGATTTTGAACAGGTTCTTAAACATGGTGAGTACGCGATCGTTTCCTACGTCCTTGGCAAATTTGTTTACATTTTATCTACGGTTGGAACGCCTAAAATAGTGAGCCCTGTCTTTAGTACTTTGGCCGTTGCTTCACAGAGAAGCAGCCGCTCGTTTTGCTGGGGGCTTCCCTCTACCCGGCAATCCCGGAAAAAAGCGTTGAACTTTTCGGCCAGAGTGTAAAGATAGTCCGTAAGACGGTTAGGCAGAAGGTCATTGGCTACTGCCTCAAGGGCTTCACTAAAGCGTAAAAGATGCAGGCCGAGATTAATCTCAGAGGGGTGGTCCAGATGGATATGATGCTTGTCTAGGATAGAGGCGGGATTGATCTGAAGACGCCTTTTAATTCCCGCCACGCGAACGTAAGCATACATGAGAAAAGCCGCAGTGTTGCCTTCAAAGCGGAGCATTCGTTCGTAACTGAATGTATAATCGCCTGTTCTATTGCAGGAGAGATCGGCATACTTGACAGCGCCGATGCCTAAAGCTTTGGCCAACACTTTTCTTTCTTCGTTTTTCATCTCGGGATTTTTTTCGGTCAGAATTTTATCAGCCTGATCAATGGCTGCCTGCAGGAGGTCGATTAATTTTTCCGTCTCTCCTGAGCGAGTTCGGAATTTTTTTCCATCTAGCCCAAGAACAAGCCCAAAAGGGACATGATCCACCCTTACCTTTTTAGGATCCAGGTAACCGGCTTTTTCGGCTGCTTGAAAAATCATTTGAAAATGGACCCCTTGCCCCGCATCGGTCACATAGATCAGCCGTTCGCCTCTTTCCTGATTGATCCGGTGAAAAATGGTAGCCATATCGGTCGTATCATAGTTATAGCCTCCATCTGACTTTTCAATCATCAAGGGGAGTGTTTCTCCTTCCCGATTTTGAAAGCCTTCAAGAAAAATGCATTTGGCCCCATCGGAAACTTCGACTAGCCCTTTACTTTCAAGGTCCCTCACAATCTCGGCTAAAAACGGATTATAAAATGATTCGCCCCGGTCTATTATTTTTACATCCAGCAGGGTGTAAATTTCATCGTAAGCTTTTTTTGAGATCTCGCAAATCATTTGCCAGGCTTGTCTGGCTTCAGGTTCTCCCCGTTGCAAGGCAACAACTTCCAATTGGGAAGTTTTTTTAAAGTCAGGGTCGCCATCGAACTTTTTCTTGGAGGCCCGGTACCATTCCACCAAATGAGAAAGGTCGGTTTTTTCTTTCCCGCTTAGTACCGCAGGGGCTTCCTCTTTAAGGTAGGCGATTAACATTCCGAAAGAAGTGCCCCAATCCCCAATATGGTTGAGGCGCAGCACATCATGTCCAAGAAATTCAAAAAGGCGGGCGAGGCTGTCCCCTATAATGGTCGAACGAAGATGGCCGACATGCATTTCCTTCGCTATGTTGGGGGAAGAAAAGTCAATAATAATTCTTTGGGGTTCTTGAGGGAGGTCAATGCCTAAATGAGAGTCACGCAATAATTTGTCTACGCCATAAGAAAGCAAGGCGGGGCTTAGAGTAATATTGATAAATCCAGGGCCCGCAATTTCTGTTCTGGCAATTAATTTGTTTTGGCTTAAGGACGTTAAAATGGCGTCTGAAATTTGGCGGGGATTTATCTTTAAAATTTTTGTGAGCTTCATGGCTGAGTTAAACTGATAATGGCCAAATTTTTCGAGCGTACTCTGAGTAATTTCGGCTTCAAACAAAGGGTCCTGTGATCTGAGCTCTGGAAAAGCAATAAACGTTGCTTCTTGAAATATTTTCTTTAATGTGGTTTGCAGGCTTTGCATGAAAATTCTCTACGATTGGAATTGATTATAATGAATAAAAATCATTCCATATTATGTGTTTAGATGCAAAAGATTTATCGGTTGAGATCGCTTGCTTATCAAATGCTCAATCTTGTATTCGGCCATTTCATCCGCAACCTTATTTGTAGGTTTGTGTTCCCTTTCAGATTTATCAAAAATAGTCAAAAGTGTGTCATAAATATGATTGACCCGGTCACGAGCAGTTTTTGGGTCATATCCATCCTGGTCGAATTCACTGGCAGCGTTAATTATCCCTCCAGCATTAATCGCATAATCAGGGGCATAAAGAATCCCTTTCTGCATCAGCACTCTACCAAGTTCCGGCCCTGACAGCTGATTGTTAGCTGATCCTGCAATGGCCTTGCAATGCAGTTTTTGAACCGAGCGCTCATTGAGCAATCCTCCCATAGCGCAGGGAGCCAGGATGTCGCATCTGATATTGATATAATCTTTGGTATCAATAATTTGGGCCCCATATAAAAGAGCATGCCGATCGGCGACTTGTGGATCTTTATCGCATAAAATCAAATAGGCTCCCTCCCAAAACAAAATGTTAGCTAGCTTGCTGCCTACGTTTCCTAAACCTTGGATGGCAATAATTTTTTTGGTTAAACTCTCATTACGCCAGAGTTTTTTAGCTGCTGCACGCATTCCCCGATAAACCCCCCACGCCGTAAAGCGGCTAGGGTCCCCACTGCTTTTTTCTGTTGGCAAAGCGCCCACATAAGGCGTCTTTGTGCGAATGACGGCCATGTCTTCGACAGTTGAGCCCACATCTTCGGCTGCAATGTACAAGCCTTTGAGGTAATCGACGACTGCGGCAAAGCTAAGCAAAAGGGCATCATTTTTTTGCGATTTGGGATCCGCTATGATCACGCTTTTCCCTCCTCCAAGGCCATTTTCAGCTAGTGCCGATTTATAGGTCATGGCTTTAGAAAGGCGCAGCGCATCTTCCAAAGCTTCCTCCCTAGAAGAGTAGGGGAAGATGCGCGTTCCTCCCATGCTTGGCCCTAACCTCGTGTCATGTACGGAAATGAAACAATGCAACCCAAACTCATGATCTTGAGCTTCAATGACTTTTTCATAGCCAGGAACATCAATTTCATTAATTTTCAACATAGATTCCCTTTTATAAAACAGTTATTTATATGAAAATTGTCCTTGAATGATAATAGTTTACACGCTACTCTTGTTGCTTGATTCCATCAAACATTTGAACTAATTACACACATCCTGGGCGAGGTTCCGATGACAAAAGTCGTCATAACAGATGAACAAAAAAAAGTGTTAGAACAATTTCTAGACGAAAATCGTCCAGCGGAGTTGATCAATACTTATCTTTGTTTTCTTGAATATAAATTTGGACTCCAGCCAGTTCTTTTTCCAAAAGAAAAAATTATTTATCAAAGTGCCGAAGATGCCATTCAGCAGCTTGAAAGCGAAGGTAAACTTTGGCATGAAACTGAAATTAAAATCGGTTTCGGGCATGCAAGCGTCAATGATGAAACAAAAAAAATCTATATTTGCCCTTTCACTGGAAAAGTTTTCGGCGATAATACCCATCCTAACCCTCAGGATGCGATTTATGACTGGGTTTCAAAGTGTCCTGAAAATACCGAAAGGATCGGCGGGCTGAGGGTGAAGCGTTTTTTTGTGTCTGAAGATGCAGATGTAATTAAAAGCTATATTGATAAAACTAAGTTAAGGAAAGAAGCTATTAAAAAAGTGGTTTATTCTTCTGTGCTAAGTGGAAAGCTTTTTAATAGCAAAGAGGCTGTGATAGAGGATTTCAAAAAGAATTATTTAAAAAAACTTTCCCTTGTTGAAGTTCAAAATCAGAATAAATTTAAAATAGAAGATCGCTTTTTAGGTTTTATCCAGAAGCATTTAGTTGAAGATAAAATTACTTCTTTTGTGGAAGCTTTGGCTGAATTTGATGAATTCCTACCTTATGTAGAACGCTGGGTTGAAGCAGAGGATTAGAGGTCTGTTCTTGAATTATTTTTCTCATTCTGCTGAAGAAACTTACTTAATCGGCCAGGAGTTCGGGCTTCGGCTCCCTGAAAAAACCGTTGTCTGTTTTTATGGGGACTTGGCTGCGGGCAAGACGACATTTATAAAAGGGCTTGTTTCAGGATCTGCTAAATTGGATCCTAGCGTTGTTTTAAGCCCTACCTTTTCTTATCTGAATGTTTATGAAGGGCTAAAAACCATTTATCATTTTGATCTTTATCGTTTACGCGATGGGGATGAGTTTTTAAGCATGGGTTTTGACGAGTATTTTGACGCAGGAGGGATCTGTTGCATCGAATGGTCGGAACGTATTCAAGGTTATCTTCCCAAGCATTTTATCCAGATTGCTCTTGAGCATGAAGGAGAGGACCACAGAAGTATCAGGATTTCACAATGAAAAAAACTGTCCATGCCCATTTTGTTAAAACCGCTGTGGATCCAAAAGATTATCCTGTGATTAGAAATCAGTCAGGCAAAATTTTGCCTGAAATTGCGGTTGTAGGCCGTTCCAATGTGGGCAAGTCGAGTCTGTTAAACCTCCTTTTTCAATCCAAGAATTTAGTCAAAACATCGTCAACACCTGGAAAAACACAGACATTAAATTTTTTCAAAATGAATGATGAAATTGCTTTTGCCGATTTGCCTGGCTATGGATACGCCAAAGTCCCCCCTTCTGTAAAAAAGCAATGGGGCCCTATGGTTCGATCCTATCTCGAGCAGAGGGAAAGTTTGGCCCTTATCCTATTTTTGCTGGATATTAGACGGATCCCCAATGAAGAAGACCTGCAGTTTATAGAATGGGTCCTGTTCAATGAAAAGCCCTTAATTTTGGTGCTGACAAAAATTGATAAAGTCAACCAAAAAGAGGTGAGGGGAAATACTGCCAAAATCCTTGAAACTTTAGATTTAGATAACTTGCATTACATTCATTTTTCCGTTCCTAAGAACAGGGGAGAGCGTGAACTGATGCTAAAAATACGGGAAGCGGTATGCCCAACTTAGACAAGCAAAAATTCATCTGTATTGATTGCGAAACGACCGGTTTAGACCCAAAAGTGGACCGGGTGATCGAGGTTGCTGTAATGTGCTTTGATAGCGAGCAGGTTTTCGCTCAGATGGAATCGCTTATCGATCCTGAATGCCTGATTCCCGAAACTTCGATTGCTATCCACCATATTAGCCAAGAAATGGTACAGGGCAAACCTTTGATCGCAGATGTCCTCCCGGAAGTTTTAAATATGATCGGCGATCATATTATTATAGGGCATGGCGTTGGATTTGATGTCGACATACTGGCCAATGCTGCGGAAAGGCACGGGATTGTCTGCAAGATCAGGAATAACCGTATATTAGATACATTAAGAATGGCCCGTCTGTATGGAGAGAGTCCTGTAAATTCTTTGGAATATTTGCGCAAGCATTTTAATATTCCATTAGAAGGCGCTCACCGGGCTATGAGCGATGTGATCGTCAACAAGGAAGTCTTCAAATACTTAGCCAAACGTTATAAGACCACCGAACAGCTTTTCGAGGCTTTATCCCATCCGATCTTCATGTCAACAATGCCTTTAGGGAAACATAAAGGGCGCCTCATCAAAGAAATTCCTTTGCAATATCTTCAATGGATCTGCAATAAAGATTTTGACCAAGACCTCCTTTTTTCTGTCCGCTCTGAGCTTAAAAGGCGGAAAAAGGGGAATTTGTTCAATCAATCGACCAATCCGTTTTCACAACTTTAAAGGGAAAAATAATGCCACAAGATAAGCCCCATGAAATCGAGAAAGGATCTTATGAAGTGAAGGTTGCTCTGGCTGAGATGTTAAAAGGGGGAGTCATCATGGACGTGACAACACCGGAACAGGCAAAAATTGCTGAGGAAGCGGGCGCAGTGGCAGTGATGGCGCTAGAACGGATCCCTTCTGATATCCGTGCCCAAGGTGGGATTGCCAGGATGTCAAATCCCGATCTAATCATAAAAATTCAGGAAGCTGTCACAATCCCTGTCATGGCAAAATGCCGGATTGGTCATTTTGTGGAAGCCCAAATATTGGAAGCATTGCAGGTTGATTTTATCGATGAAAGCGAAGTGTTGACCCCCGCAGATGATGAATACCATATTGATAAATTTCTCTTCAAAGTACCGTTTGTTTGCGGCTGCCGAGATTTAGGAGAGGCCTTGAGACGGATTGGAGAAGGGGCGGCCATGATCCGCACAAAAGGGGAACCAGGTACAGGAGATATTGTGGAAGCCGTCAGGCATATGCGTCAAATTAACCGCCAAATCCGCCGTTTAGCCGGGATGGACCACGCCGAATTAATGGCTGAAGCCAAGCTGCTCGGGGCTCCCTACCATCTTGTGCAGCAGGTTGCCCAAACGGGCGAGCTTCCTGTGCCCAATTTTGCTGCGGGCGGGATTGCCACACCTGCCGATGCTGCTTTAATGATGCAGCTAGGGGCCCAGACTGTTTTTGTAGGTTCCGGCATTTTTAAAGCTGAAGATCCTGCTGAAAGGGCGCGTGCCATTGTGGGAGCAGTGACTTATTTTCAGGATCCGGCCATGCTGGCAGAAATTTCAAAAGGGTTGCTAAATCCAATGAAGGGAATTGACATTCGGCAGCTCAGCAAGGAAGAGTTAATGGCCCCAAGAGGCTGGTAGGAATGTTAATTGGCGTACTGGCCTTGCAGGGCAATTTTGCGAAGCATGAACAAATGCTAAAGTCTATGGGTTTGGCTGTACGGCAAGTCAGAAAGCCTGCTGATTTAGAAGGGTGCGATGGATTGATTATTCCAGGCGGAGAATCGACCGTCATGTTACGCCAGATGAATTTTATTGAACTAAAACGTCCTTTGCTTGAATTTGCCAAGAACAAACCCGTGTTCGGAACCTGCGCCGGGCTGATCTTAATGTCCAATCATATTGAAGGATCTGAAATGATGCCTTTAGGGTTGTTGGATGTCACAGTGGAGCGAAATGCGTATGGAAGGCAGATCGAGTCTTTCGAATCCTCCATCCTCTTAAATTTAAATAAAGATCACGAAAAGGTTGTCCCGGCCTTTTTTATACGGGCTCCCCGCATCCGGTCAAATGGAAAAGATGTTTCTATCCTTGGATTGCTTGAAGAAGAGCCTGTACTGGTCCAGCAAGGGTTTCATTTGGGTGCAACATTCCATCCTGAATTAACTGGTGAATGCACAATTCATGAATATTTTATTCAGCTAGTACAGCAGCGTAAACTTTAGTCTACGCTACATTGCCCTTCTTCGGGAAAATAATGTCTTTTATGCTTTTGAAATCTTTAAGGGCAACTATAAAATCGGCAATTCTAGGTTTCTGAGGGTCAGTATCAGATCTTGTCATATTTTTCAGAAGTTCTCCCAATTGTTCAAATGCCTCCTCATTTCATTTAACGAATAACATAATTTTTACAATTAATTTAGTTAATTTTATGGGTATAGTTGACTAATAGTCCAATTATTGTTCCTAACTAGGTATTGAAAACGATCATGCAGCCTGTTTTCACGTCCCTGCCAAAATTCAAACCGTTCGGGGATTAGACGATATCCCCCCCAATAAGAGGGCATAGGGATATTTTTTTCTTCATACTCCTCCATTAGGAGTTGGTACTCTTCTTCTAAATCTTCTCTATTACTAATAAATTGGCTTTGCCTTGAGAGCCAGGCTGTTATCTTGCTGCCCCGGGGCCTTGAATTAAAATAAAGCTCCGATTCTTGAGTCGATATTTTTTCTACGGGTCCTTCGATAATTACCTGCCGTTCTAGTTCTTTCCAAAAAAAACAAAGGGTTGCATAAGGATTTTGATTAAGTTCTTTTCCCTTCCGGCTTTCATAATTAGTAAAAAAAAGAAGCCCTTTTTGATCTATTCCTTTTAAAAGAACAATGCGGCACGAAGGCCGGCCTTCCAGCGAAGCAGTGGCTAAAGACATCGCGTTAGGTTCCACAACTTGAGCCTTGCATGCCTCTTCAAACCATGATTTGAATTGAGTGAATGGGTCTGAGTCTAGGGATGATCGTTCTAGTCTTTTAAGTTTGTATTCTTTACGCAAAATTTGAAATGGAAGCATGTTATTTTTAAAAAAATTAAATTTATTTAAGACAAAATCAATGAAATTTTATACTATCCAAAAAGAGAATAACTAAAAATATCAAAACAAAAGAGCGGGTCATGGCAGAAAAATTATCAATAAGCAATTTACCTTTAAATGGAAAAAGGGCTTTGATCCGGGTTGATTTTAATGTCCCTCTGGATAATGGAAGTATTTTAGATGATACTCGCATTAAAGCATCTCTTCCCACGATTCAATATGTTCTTTCTCAAGGAGGGGCTGTTATTCTTATGAGTCATTTGGGGCGCCCTAAGGGAAAGCCTGATCCCCAATTTTCATTAAAAATTTGTGCGGAACGTCTTTCCGAATTGTTGAATTTGCCTGTAAAATTCTCTTCAGACTGTTGCGGCCCGGTAGCTAAAAGTCTTGCCGTGAACTTAAAGCCGGGAGAAGTGCTTCTTCTCGAAAATCTTCGATTTCATCCGGGGGAAGAAAATCCCGAAGCTGAACCTGGCTTTACAAAGGCATTGGCCCAATTAGGGGAGGCATACATCAACGATGCCTTTGGGACAGCCCATCGGGCGCATGCCAGTACAGCAGACATTGCCCAATTTTTTCAAGGGAAAGCTGCCATGGGTTTATTGATGGAAAAGGAGATTACTTATTTAAGCTCCATTTTTACCAATCCCAAGCGCCCATTCTATGCTCTCTTAGGAGGGGCTAAAATTTCTACTAAATTTAAAGTAATTGAAGCCTTAATGAAACAAGCGGATTTATTAATGATCGGCGGTGCAATGGCCTATACATTTTTTAAGGCACAGGAAATTGAAATTGGCGATTCACCCTATGAAGAAGAATTTGTCGAATTAGCCGGGCAGTTGATCCAAAAAAGCGAAGAGCCTTCCGGATGCCGCCTTCTTTTACCGATCGACTTAATTGTGGCGGACAATATAAGCGAGGAGGCAGAAATCAGAATTATTAATGTGACAGAGGGGATACCCGTAGGCTTTCAGGGGGTAGATATTGGTCCTAAGACCATTAAGATCTATCAAGAAGAATTAAAAAAAGCTGCTACAATATTTTGGAATGGCCCTGTCGGTATATTCGAACGCCCTCTTTTTGCTAAAGGGACCTATGCCCTAGCCAACGCTCTGTCTCAAGTCTCTGCTATTACTATCGTGGGAGGGGGCGATTCGGCCGCAGCCATTGAACGAGCCGGAGCGGCAGGCTCGGTGAGTCATTTGTCTACAGGCGGAGGTGCCACGCTTGAATACATTGAAGCAGGGCAGCTTCCGGGAATAACTGCCTTATCAGATAAATTTGAGAATTAGCAAAAGATCAATTGCAAAAGGAAGAGGTATTTGCCCACTTTAATCGAAAGATTAACTCTCGTTTCAATTCTAAAAAATTCTAATTTTTAATACTATAACAAAATTTTAAACTTATTTTAATTCATAAAGCGGTAAAATTAAATACTCTAGAGCTATAAGAGATTATTAATAGTGATATAGTTTTTATGTGTTTTAATTTATATAAATAATTCTTGTTTTTAATTAAATAAAATATTACTATTAGTTAGTATTTGTTAATTAAAGCGCAGATTTAGCTCAATACACGATTGCGAGTTAACTCGTTTTTGGATAAAAGAGCTTGATTAAATAGGCTTTTCAGGTTATAAATTTAGGTCTTAAGCCGCTCAAGTGCTGAATAATTAAGAGTTTTGCGCTTAGACATCGACACTGACTTTTCCGAATTTGTTTCAATTTTCTAGCGCTGTTAGGGATATAGATTTTACTTGGGTTATCACCTGGGAATATACTCTGATGAGTATAGTTTACATGTTTGCAATTAAGGGTTAATCAGCTCTTAACGGGCAAACTAACCAGGATAAAAGGTTTACCGATCTCATTTAAGGAAAGGTTTACATGTCAGAGACACCGTCGGGGTCCCCTGAATTTAGTGCATGGCGGAGCTATTTGTGGCCCGTTCATTACCATGAGCTTAAAAAGCTCATCCCAATGCTTCTTATCTTTTTCTTTATTTCATTTGATTACAATATTTTAAGAACATTAAAGGACTCTCTTTTAATTACCGCCAAATCATCAGGCGCGGAGGTTATCCCTTTTGTTAAAGTTTGGGCTATGTTTCCTGGTGCTGTCTTGATGACTCTTTTGTTTACCTGGTTATCCAACCGTTACCGTCGTGAGACTGTATTTTATTTGATAATTTCACTCTTTCTGCTCTATTTTTTTGTATTTACTTTTGTTCTCTACCCTATTCGCGATTTTATTCATCCTCATGCGACAGCTGACTTTTTTGAATCAATACTGCCTGCCGGCTGCAAGGGATTGGTAGCGATGTTCCGTTATTGGACATTTACCCTATTTTATGTGATGTCAGAGCTATGGGGAAGTACAGTGCTTTTTGTATTATTTTGGGGCTTTGCTAATCAGGTCACCAAATTGAGTGAAGCGAAGCGATTTTATGGGTTATTTGGCGTAGGTGCAAATTTTTCAGGTATTTTTGCGGGACAGGCGTCCGTCTATTGCTGCCATTATACGCGGCAGGGAGATCTTTTAGTAGGCGATGCCTGGTATCAATCTTTGACTATGATTGTGACCTTAATTCTTGTATGCGGCTTTATTGCTTTGGCCATTTTCCGTTGGATGAATGTCAAAGTGCTCACCGATAAGCGTTTTTATGATCCCGTAACGGTTAAAACTGAAGGAGAGGCTAAAGGGAAAATTTCCTTAAAAGAAAGCTTTGCCTTCCTCTTGCGCTCAAAATATATGCTATGCATTGCTCTAATTGTAATTTCTTATAATCTGGTCATTAATTTGACCGAAGTGATGTGGAAACATCAGGTAAAAGAATTCTATCCCGACCCAAATGACTATACACTCTATATGAACCACATTGTTTCGATCATAGGGGTTGTAGCGACATTAAGCTCTCTTTTTGTTGCCGGGAATGCGATCAGGAAATTTGGATGGACCTTTACAGCTTTAATAACCCCCATCATATTATTGGTGACAAGTTTAGGCTTTTTTGCCTTCTTTTTTCTTAAAAAAATCTCTCCTGAAATGGTAATCTCTTCTTTTGCCGGCGTGACACCGCTTGTGTTTGTCGTCTTTTTTGGATCGGCCCAAAATATTCTTAGTCGTGGAGCTAAATATTCCGTCTTCGATGCGACCAAAGAAATGTCTTTTGTCCCTTTAACTCCTGAGTCCAAGTTAATTGGCAAAGCAGCGATTGATGGCGTTTGTTCCCGTTTAGGAAAATCGGGGGGATCTTTAGTACACCAAAGCTTATTACTTTTCTTTGCCACAATTAGCTCTAGTGCCCCTTATGTAGCTGTAGTTTTATTTGCAGTCATTGTCGTGTGGATCATGGCCATCCGTTTATTAGGGAAGCAATTTAACGAATTAACAAACAGCCAAGAACAAAGCCCTATTGCTAAACCTTTAATAATGCCCATGTGTGGCGCATCTAAAGTTATGCCGGAGCATTCTATTTTGAAAGAACAGCAAGCCATCTAATGCAGTTTAGATTCAATTAACGATATATTATTCTTAATTTATTTTTCGCTTTTTTTATAAAGTTAATATAAACATTGAAAAATATTAAAATTTATGATATCATGGTTGTTAACAAGAGGTTCAATTAATGTCTCTCCCAAAAGTTGAATTCGGTAAATTAAGGGCGTTTTTTTGGCCGGTTTATCGGCAAGAAATCAGCAAGCTCCTTCCAATGATGCTCATGATGTTTCTTATCTGCTTTAATTATAGTATCTTGCGTAATCTTAAAGATGCTGTCGTCATTACGGCGCAATCATCCGGCGCAGAAGTTCTTCCCTTCATTAAAGTGTGGGTATTACTTCCAATGGCTATTTTAATTACACTTTTATTTACAAAGCTTTCTAATCGCTTTAGTCAGGAAAGAGTATTTTATATTATCATTTCTTCTTTTTTGATATTTTTTGCTCTTTTTACTTTTGTCCTATTTCCTCTGAAAGAATATTTACATCCTCATCAATTTTGCGACCATTTACAAGCTATCTTACCCGCAGGATTTAAAGGATTGATCGCGATGTTTCGTAATTGGTCTTTTACAATTTTCTATGTGATTTGCGAGTTATGGGGAAGCATGGTTTTAGGGGTCATTTTTTGGGGTTTTGCAAATGAAGTGACCCGTATCACAGAGGCCCGCCGCTTTTACAGTATGTTAGGGGTCATAGCTAGTTTTGCCGCAGTAATCGCTGGTGTGATGGCTAATTTCCTGACCTATGATGAAAGCTGGGAATTAACTTTAAATCTGCTTGTACTGGTTGTTATTTTTAGCGGGATTATAACGATGGTGACCTTCCGGTGGATGACTGTGCATGTTTTGAGCGGGCCTGATTTTAAAGATTTCCACGAAGCCAAAAGCGTGCAAAAAGCTAAAAAAAAGCTCTCAATTTGGGAAAGCTTTACCTACCTTTCGAATTCAAAGTATCTGATCAGTATCGCCGTATTGGTTGTTTCTTATAATTTGGTGATCAATTTGATCGAAATTGTTTGGAAAGACCAGCTGAGCCAGCTCTATTCTTCGGCCGTTGAATATAATCGCTATATGAGTACAATGACTTCGGCAGTAGGTGTGATTGCAACTCTTACGTCGCTTTTCATGTCGCAGATCATTTCCCGCTTTGGCTGGACGCGAACGGCTTTGATCACGCCTTTAATTATGCTGGTCACAAGTGTTGGTTTTTTTGCCTTTATGCTTTTCCGACATGACCTAGCCGAGCCAGTTTTTGCATTGACCGGTACAACCCCATTAGTGATCGCGGTCTTTTTTGGCGCCTCGCAAGTATGTTTAAGCAAAGCCTGCAAGTATTCGGTTTTTGATTCGACCAAAGAAATGGCCTTTATTCCTCTTAGCCATGAATGCAAGCTGCAAGGCAAAGCAGCCATTGACGGAGTCGGATCAAGACTAGGCAAGTCAGGCGGATCTTTGATCCATCAAAGCTTGCTGATGGTTTTTGCGACGGTAAGCTCAAGTGCTCCTTATGTAGCAGTGATATTAATGGCGGTCATTATAGGTTGGATGATTGCTGTCCGTGCACTAGGCAGACAGTTTATTTCAATTATTGGCGAGCAGGGGCGTCAGGAGATTGGCGAATCCACAAAAGAAGATGCCGCCTCCTCACTTATGCAGCCAGCTAAAGCATAAACAAATTTTGGGATTTCCCTAAGAACCTGATCATAGATATTGAACAGGTTCTTACGTATATATTTTCACATCCCAAAGCATATCCAAAAATGTATGCCATGGTAAAATTTCGATTACTTGGCCATCAGGAAGCGTAAGCTTCCTGGACCTTGGCGCTGTACACACTACAATTGCTAATTTTGCTTTATACTCATTTTGAAAAGTGACCCTTAGCGGGGTAAAAATGGTAGAACAGAGCATTGAGGAAGGTGGTAGGAGAGGCGGAGGTTATTAATACAATCAAACAAAAAGGCTGTACCTCTATACCAGGGGATACCAGTGAAGCATGCATTATAAAACCACCGAAGTCTGTATGCAAGCTCATATTAATTTAGTAGCCTATTTCAACGTAAATTTAGGCTTAGTTTTAAATGTAGGTCAAAAACTTTTGTGTGATGAAAATAATAGGGATTAATCAATATTCTCAGCTTCCCTTGCATTTCAGTCCCATGTTTACCCATATTTTTTGATAAAAAAATTATCTTTATTTAATTTTGAATGGTGCCATGATAGCCTCTAATTGGTTAGAAGATAAAATGGCAAAGTAAGTTAGACTCAGGAGATAAAAGATTAAAAAAGACGAAAATGAATTCAAAAAAATACCAAATGCTGCGCTTTGGTGGAAAAGGAAAAGACTTGTTTGATTTCACTCTCACCATAAAAAAGTGCACTGACTGTCAGGGAAGGGTTAATATTCAACTCAAGTTTGTTTATCTAAACTATCCCGCTCATTTCGGAAATCATCTTGTTTAATCCAAAATTCGGTATTGATCATTAAAAGATCAAGTAGAACCTTTATTTTCTTGATTTAGACAGTTATATTCAAATTTTGAAAAGCTCATTTCTAATCTGTATTGGAGAGTTGCTTTCGGCGATCTAGCAAGGATTTCTTTGGCTTCATTATCAAACTTCTCAAAACAAGGGCGTAAATGATATTGATAAGGAGATAAATTCTCAAAAATTTCTTCTCCTTGAAGAAAGCTGTACCTAATTTGATTTCTGGCAAGATTTACTAAAGCTTTATAATCTAAGTCGGAATGCCACTTTATTGCTTTTATGAATTCTTTAGTTAAACTGGTGCAAAGCACGCCTGCATCATCGGTATTTATTGTCACTGGAACATTATGTTGCATTAATAATTTGAATGGATGGGCCTCTTTTTTTATCTTCAAAATTGCTTGACTGCTGGTGGGGCATATTTCTACACACTTAATCTTACTAAGTATTTTTTTTAAATTTTTATCATGTTTAATGCAAGTGCCGTGTCCTATTCTTTGTGGCTCAGCATACTTAAGCACACGGCTTAAGGCAGATGTCATGACATTTATTTCAGAATTGACTTCAGACATTTCCCCCGCGTGAATACTGCATTGCACCGCGGGAAATTTTGACTTTAGAAAATTAAGCATTTTTAGTTGTGCCTTCAAATTAAGTACACTCGGTTGAGTAAACTCCCTTCCCGATATTACAACACCAAGCATACGTGCCATTGTTCCATACGTGTCTAATTCATATTGGACCATAAGGTACGAAAGAGTAAGATCTGCAAAGAACTGAGGCAAAGATGATTCGCGGTTGACATCTCCATTGATACGAATTACAACTGGATTATCTAGAGAGAAAAAGGGTTTGTTGAAACTTTTTATTTTAAGAAAATCAGGTATTTCGGAATCAGCAAATTGATCGATGTATTTGATATAAAGTTTTTTTTCATTTTGAAGCGCTTTTGAAAGAAAATTAAACTTTTTATTTAATTTTTTTTCATAATTCTGCCCATTAAAAGCATTGACGTCAGGAAAATTCTTAAAATATTTTTCTGAATTTTCTTTATTCCAATTGTTGAAATTAACTTCAAAGCCTTTACTTACTTCAAGATAAAGAATATTGGAATTACATGCTCTTTTTAAAAGAGGAAAAAGATAATCTGATAATGAAAGATAGGGATCAATTGATTCAAAATTCGAGAATGTTTCAAAAAAATTATTTCCCTTACCTACTGTAGCAGCTTTCGTAAATATTTCATTTAAAAAATAGTTTTTTATTAGTTCAGAAGCAGGCCGTGTTTTACTTGCATTTCCATTTTTATAAAAATGGAAATGGGGAGTCATGTCTTTATCATAGTTTAAAGAAAAAAATAAGTTTTTTTGTTGAGCCAGTATAAGGTAGTCATTAACTTTAATCGCTCCTGTTAAATGGCTATGCGTATCCCCCCCCTTAGGAAATAATTTAAGAAAAGCGTACAAATTTTTCTTCAAATTTAATTTCTTAAGTTCTTCAAAATAAAGAGATATATTTAATTTATTTTCAGAGGAAAGACTTTTTTGCGAATGGTCATATTTATCATTTAATGGATATTGATTCTGAGGAAGTGCAGTAGATTCACGAACATAAATTGTTTTATTATTTTGATTTTGTAACTCTTTTTTTTGCAATATAGAACTCAATATAATTCGAGGCCCAAAGTCCTTTAAATTTATTTGTATTTTATCTGTTGCAAATTTTTCTAAGATATCTAAATTTTTTTTCTTTTTTGAAGAGTTGTTTTTTAATGCTATAAATTCAGGATTATCGCAGATTTTTCTTTTTTTTTTATTTCTTAAAAAAATATTTGAGTTAATATTAAATGCATGATGAGGAGTTGCTACAGACTCTTCTTTGGCAAAAAAAGGGTTAAAGCTTAGGCTTGGCTCAAATAATCCTTCTGACGAATTTTTTTTGCTATTAAGTGGGTTTTTTTCATTATGAAATCTTTTTTCATTTTCATAAAACATTGGAATATTTCGAATACTTTCTATGCTCACCGAAGACTTACCTAGTTGGTTTTAAAAAAAATCATACCTTATGATAGGTTAGAATAACACAAATTTGAAATCCTTGCTCAATAAATAAATTTCCCTTTTCCTGATCTTTAAATTGTGAAATTAATTTTACTTTTGCATTTTGATAGCCAAGTTCGATAGCTTTTTCATCTCTCAAGAAATGATCATGCAATTTTTTGAATTCAACAAGGAGCGGGCTTTTTTCTTCATTTTTTGCCCATGGCCAAGCTGGATAAAATAAAAATTTTTTTTTAATCCCAAGCAAGATAATATCGCATACATTACCCATTTCTTCAAAATCTTCAACTGCTCTATAACGCTTAATTTTTGAATACCCTAAGGAAAAAAAATGAGAGACTAATCGTTCGGTACTAATTGAAGGCTTGCTGAATTCTTCCCCACACTTACTTTGATAAATAAATCCAAGATGCGATTTTAAAAATCTATCTTCGATTTTTACGACAGTCTTTTTACTAAGAGTACAAGTATTTGAAGTTTTTTTGTCGGGT
Source organism: Candidatus Protochlamydia sp. (assembly GCA_013695355.1). Lineage (GTDB taxonomy): Bacteria > Chlamydiota > Chlamydiia > Chlamydiales > Parachlamydiaceae > Protochlamydia. Next base: position 2,599 of record JACDAQ010000041.1, on the reverse strand, counting down.
ATGGGTAAATATGAACCTGGCAGCATGAGATGCTCTTTATTAATTTTTTTTATATAATTTTTTCTGAGGGTCAAGGTGCGCTCATCATCAATAATTGTTTTAAAAATGGTAGTTAACGGGTCAGCATACAACATAGAAATAATTAACTAATAATTATTTTTTTTAAAAAAATTGGAAAGATGTTAAGTAAAACTAATGATTGAAAGAAAAATTTCTAAGGGTAGGTGAGTAAAGCTTTTCTTGCGAAAGTCCTTATTTCATAGAAAAAATCTTAAAATTTTGGTGAATATGATCCCATTAAAGCTTATTTATGTTAAATATTTTTGCGATGCAATCAAGCTCGGTTCAGTGATAGCAGCAGCAAAAGTTAATTTTGTCACTCAATCGGCTATCAGCCAGGGAATTGCAAAGCTTGAACACTCTTTAAAAATTTCTCTTCTTGCCCACCATCCCAATCGTTTTAGGATGACGCCTGAAGGTGAAAAGCTTTTTCTTGAGTTTATCGAAATTTTGCGAAATTCTGATGAGATTCAAAGCAAAATTGTGAATGGCAAAATCTCATGTTTAGGAGATTTAGTATTCTCCTCCTCATATAGTTTTGCTTATGCTTCCCTTCCACACTATTTGAATCAATTTATCGCAGATTATCCCCAAATTAAAATTAAGCTATCCTTAAGTTATCCTTCGACGGTCAAAGATGATATTAGAAATGGCAAAATTGATTTTGGAATTATTCCGAAGGAAGGGGACATTGAAAATTTTAATAAAAAAATTATTCACTCAGGAAAATTTAAATTTTATGTCCCTAAAGGAATGCAGGCTAAGGACCATAATGATTGTAAATTTATTTTGACAGAGCAGCAATCGAAAGAAACCATTTATGTAAAAAAAGCTTATTTTAAAAAATTCAAAAAAGAATTAATTAATTTAATCGAAGTAGATAATTGGGAAATGATAGCCAAACTTACTTCGCTGGGAGTGGGGATTGGTTACCTGCCAGATTATTTTGTTGAAGGGAAGAGTGATTTGCCCCTCAAAGAATATCCATTAGGGATAAAAACAGAGGAGTATCAAATGATTGCGATCTCAGCTAAAGGAATGAAGCTTCGTAAAAGCAGTGAAATTTTTCTTTCTTATTTTAAATAAATAGAAAAATAGTTAAAAATAAACTTTTTTAATTGATTTATTAACTTGTTTTTAATAGAATAAGTTTCTCATTTATAATAATAAGGTTTTTATGACTTCGAATTTAAATAACAATATCGGTAATGACAATTTCAATCTTACCTTGCAATTCACTCAAAAGATTGAAAAATGGAATCAGTCCGATTATGCCATTTTAGGGCCTATTTCCGCGAGAATCGCAGGGGTTGTATGTACACCCTTTATTGCCTTGTCAGAAGCATCTATACATGCAGTTTTGATAATAGGAAAGGCAATGACAGGCCTTTTTGTTTCGCCATATAATTGTTTGGCCATGGCTTTTTTTCCTGAATTTTCGATTCGGAGCAATTTGGAGTTCTCATCTTCTCTAATCCATTTAATGCTAGCCATTGAAAGCGTTTTTACCGCAGCCATACTTCCTTTGGTCTGTTTAATGAACCCTTCGCGTGCAAATGCCTGGATGGAATCACGGTCTGGAAATCTAGTTAAACCTTTTCAAAGGGATGTACAAAATAACGCCATTCAATCTTACGGCGAGCAGAATTCTGATGAGGTTAGGCTTCAAGCATTAACTCATCAGCATGAAGGGTATGTTAATTGGTTAAAGCAGGAACATGAAACTAGACTCAAGCAATATGAAGAAATAACTCAAAGCTTTAAAGAAAAGAATTTAACAGAAATGGGGGATTTGGAGACAAAAAAAATTGATGTTAATAAATCTGTTGAAGATTTAGTTATAATGTACGAATCTAAGCTTCAAAATCTTCAGCAATCTTACGAATTAAAATTGGAAGAGTTAAAGGCCAATGCTTCTAACATACAAGATACTAAAGAAAAAATAACTTCAACCGAGTCTAATAAATTAGGATCTGAACAAAAAAATAATAATAAAAATCAGAAAAATGAAGAAAAAATTGATGAATATATACAAAATTTGACAGATGAAAATTGGGATAATTTAATCCGTGACGAAAAAAACCAAAGTATATCTGAGCTAATGCAGGAAGCTCATGAAAGAGAGTTGGATAAACTAGAAAAGAAGCATTTAAACGCACAAGAAAAATCAAAATCTGAGTACAAAAAAAAGCTTCAAGATGTTACAAACGCCTATAAGAATAAAAAATTGGAAATTAAATCTCTCCAAAAAAAAGTGGACGCAAGGATATCAGAACTAATCACTACTTGCACTAATTTAGAACAACAACTTGCTCCGTTCATAAAAGAGGAAGAAACTTTAGCATTGGTTAGAGAAACTGAAAACGAGATTCAAAATATGACTGAATTACGACCGCAGCACCAAAAAGTTATCTTATACCATTTATCAAAAATAAATTTTAGTGCATAATCCTCCGATTTATGGATATCATCGGAGTGTAAAATGGACGCATTTCAAAAAGAAGTAGATCAGCTGACAGGCACGGATTTTTTCCAACTT
>JACDAQ010000035.1 GCA_013695355.1 Candidatus Protochlamydia sp. | reverse complement strand
TTTCTTAAATAAGAACCTGTTCAAAATCTTCGATCGGATGATTTGTGTGCTAAAATACTCTAGGAAGCCTCAAAAAATTTTCGCAATATTTATTAATATTCCGAAAATTTTTTGAGGCTTCCTAGCGAATTTGTAGCAGCAAAGCATCCTGATCATAGATATTGAACAGGTTCTAAGGAAACAGAAAGAGAGCAGGCAGAAAAAAAATTAGTTAGCGAAAATAAATTTAAACGATTTAGATAACACATTTAGTATTGCAGTTATCTAAGGAATGTTCAGAACTAAAATTTTGCATTTAGAGTGCCCCTAAGGCTTTGCATTTGAGTGATCGAAACCTCGAACGCTCAGCTGCTTGACTTTGGCATTTCTCAATTGCAACTTATTCTGAATGATTCCTAACCTTGAGGAGGTTTTTATGTCATTTGAAAATGCAAAAGAGAATCTTAAAGAATTTGGAAAAGAATTAGGGTTGGAGGGATTAGAGTTTGACGAAAATAACACGTGTATTTTAGGGATAGATGATGAATTTTCCCTGCACTTGACTTATGAGCCAAATTCAAAGCGCCTATATTTATATTCTCCTTTGTTAGATGGTCTTCCTCGCGACGACAAAACAAAGTTAAGGCTTTACGAAAGACTGCTTGAAGGATCAATGCTAGGCGGCCAGATGGCAGGCGGCGGTGTGGGTGTAGCTGTAAAAGAAGAGCTGATTTTAATGCACTGTACCCTTGATATGGAGCATGCAGTATCCTCTGCATTGAGGGCTTTTGCTCCGCTCTATGTGGAAACAGTAGAAAAATGGCGCAAAATTTGCACCGAAGTTTCTGAAGGTCGCGATGAAGGAGCTTCATCTACTAAAGCAACTTCTCAGCATCAAATGCCAGGTGGAATGCAAGGGGGAAAACAAGGTCAGGGATTTATCAAGATTTAATCAAAATTTTGATGGTTCACTTTGTCTATCGTTCTTCTCTTGGGATTATATGTTTTTGCCCAAGGGAAGATCCTAGTGCCTGCCTGCCCCCTAAATTTATCTCTATTTAAGTAATTATCTTTTCTGCCAACCTTTTTGTTGAAATAACTTGCTCAATATTCAAATTTTCTTTATATCATTCTCATTATTTTATAGGAAAGATGTTAGATGAGCCAGCAAGTTAATTTGAATTCTATTGCCGATATTTTTAAATATCTTTCACCAGATTTTATTAAAGATCCCTTTTATTATTACCGTCAAATGCCTCCCGAGGAACGATTATTGCTGCGATCTCCGGGTTATTGGGTAACTGCAGACTATACGATCATAGAAGAAATTTTCAAAGATAAGCGTTTCAAGCGGAATTTTTGGAAAAATAAAGTGGACCAGTTTGGTGAGAAGATCAAGCTGGAACCCTGTCTCTCAGTCATGAGCAATTGGATGCTAATGGTTAATCCACCCGATCATGGCCGTTTAAGAGATTTGACAGCCCCTTTTTTCAGCCGAGCTCATATCGAAAAATTACGTTTGAATATTGAGGCAGAGGCAAACAGGCTAATCGATGTTGTCATCATGCGCGGCAACATGGACATTATAAGTGAGTTTTCGATTCCTTTTTCAATTAAATTTATGCATCAAATTTTAGGAATACCAGAGAAAGATAGAAAAGAGGTCCTTGCTAAAACTTTTCTCCCTCGTCGTTTATTCGATCCCCCTACCCCATTAAGCCGGGAAGAGATGGACCTTGAAAATTTTAATACCCAACAGTTAGCCGACTATGTTGCCAAATTATGCGTTAAGAAGGAATCAAATCCTCAAAATGATTTAATAAGCTATTTATTAAATGCTAATAATGCTGGCCAGTTGAGCAAGGAGGAGTGCGTGAGCCAGATAATCTTATTGCTTGTTGCCGGTTTGGATACAGTGCCCCATATGATCGGGAACAGCATTCTTGCCCTGCATCAACATCCGCACCAACTTAACGAACTGAAATTAAATCCAAGTTTATTTCCTACCGCCCTGCATGAACTATTGAGATTTGCTCCCCCCGTGCACATGGTAAATTCTGAAGCTTCTGAAGACATTGATATGTGCGGTTATCTGTTAAAGAAAGGGGACAAGATTACCTCCCTTTTGGCTGCCGGCAATCGGGATCCAAAAATTTTTCAAAATCCTGATACTTTGGATTTAAGCCGCCCAAAAAAACGTCTCTTAAGTTTTAGCGGGGGTATCCATTCCTGCTTAGGCATGCATTTAGCCTTGATGCTCTTTGAGATCGGCTTGCAAGCCCTGCTAAAAAAAATTCCAAATATGCAGCTAGTCGACTTGCATCAACCTGAATGGAATTTAACTTATAGCGTGCATGGTTTAGCTAGGCTGAGGGCCCAGTGGCACTAAGAATTCTAATTGTCAACAATACGCTTGATCATTTGGCCGGTACAGAACTCTATGTGTTAGAGTTAGCTAAACATTTGATCAAATTAGGCCACAAACCTATCGCCTATAGCACCGAACTGGGAACTATAGCTCAGCTGTTGCGAGCCGAAGGAATTCCCGTTACAGACGATCTTAATACGATCGGTACCGCACCTGATATTATTCACGGCCATCATCATTTAGAGACTTTAAGTGCTTTATTGCATTTCAACACTGTTCCAGCGATCCATTATTGCCATGGATCATTGCCCTGGCAGGAAAGTCCTCTCCGTTTTCCGCGCATATATAAATATGTGGCTGTATGTGATTTGAGTGCAGAACGCTTAATGGTTGAGGGTGGGGTATCATCCGAAAATATTAGTTTTATTTTAAATTTTGTCGATTTACAGAGGTTCAAACCTCGAAAAAAATCCCTGCCAGAAACCCCTAAAAGAGCCCTGGTTTTCAGCGGGTTCAGTAACCTTGAGCGCTTTGTTTTAATAGAAAAAGCCTGCCGGCTATGCGGTATTGATGAAGTGCATAAGGTTGGAGGTCAAATAGGTAAAACTCATCAAAAGCCTGAAGATCTTTTAGGAGAATATGATCTGGTGTTTGCTAAGGGACGGGCTGCCCTGGAAGCCCTAGCTACAGGAGCAGCCGTTATCTCATGCGATGGGGCCGGAAGCATGGTCACTACCCAGAATTTATCTCGTCAACGTATTGCAAATTTTGGTCTGAGCGAACGGCATTATCCCTATAACGTTGAGACCATTGTGGAGGAAATTAAGCAGTATAATTGTCAGGATGCGGAAGAGGTGAGCCGTTGGATACGCGCAAATTCTGCTAAAGAGGGGATAATAGAAGAAATTATTAAATTGTACTATTCGGCAATTGAAGCGCATCGAAAGAATAAAAGCAACGACATCATGCTTGAACAAAAAGCGGTCAGCGCTTATTTGCGCTGGGTGAGAACACATTTAGTTAAAGATATTTTATACCATTTGCCGCCTAAGCCAGGCTTACTTTCTGCAGCTAAAAAATCCATAAAGAAATTAATCAAAAAAATCATTTGATCCACCTTGCTTGCAAAAAACTAATTTAAAATGTGCTTTCTGTTAATTTGAATTCCCATTCTTTATCAAATCCATATTTTTTATAAGCGAGAGTATAATAATTATTTCTATATTTTTAACAAGATTAGTATGACCGCCTTAAGTGGCAAGATAGCAGGATAATAAATAAAAAAAATATTAGCCTACAAGTATTGAAATACTTTCATAAACAAATGTCATCCTATTAATCTTGCTGAAAATTTAATTATTTTTAAAGCTGTCCTAAAACTCATCAGGTGACAATATTGCACATCTATGCTATTTTTTGAGATTCACAAAATTAACCTTGACTAAAGGAAGGTAAAAATATGTTTATTGTACAAATAGCAGGCCGTTTGGGGAAAGATCCTGAAACACGTTTTACTCCTAGCGGGCAAAAAGTAACTACGTTTACTATTGCTACCAATCAGCGCAAAGGAAAAGAAGATATCACCTTGTGGGTACGAGTAACTGTATGGGGGGACCGATTTGACAAGCTAATGTCTTACCTTAAGAAAGGGAGTGCGGTGATTGTAATGGGAAGGATGAATCCCCCCTCAAGCTATACTGATAAAGAAGGGCGCACTCAGGTCAGCCTGGAAATGACTGCGGAAATGATTGAATTCAGCCCCTTTGGCAATCCTGACCGCGCCGGAGAATCTAATCAACAGGGAAATAGCTCTAATCAGGAATATGGAAGCCAGGGATCTTATGGCGAAACTTCCTCTTACGCTCAAGGCAAGTCGCAGCCGCAAGCTTTTGGTTCCTATGCGCCTGCCGGACAAGGGCACCAGTCCTCGCATGAATCAATGGATGATGACGCTCTACCCTTTTAATATTAATTTGGAGTCCCATAATGGAATTTGCAATCATTGGACAATTGGGGAAACGAAAGAAAAGCGATCTCCTCGTTCTTTCTTTTTGGAAAGGGGCCTCTCAACCTGAGGAGGCAGCTCCCATCAGTCTTTTAGGGGATTTACTAAACCCTGCACTTAAATCGGGTGATTTTAAAGGAAGAGAAGGGGAGGTGACTTTTCTTTACATCGAAGGGCAGCCTGAGCAACGCATCGCTTTACTTGGGCTAGGGCCTAAAGATAAAATTTCGATTGAAGCCGTGAGGCGCAGCTATGGGGGATTGGCCAAAGCTTGCCTAGCCAAAAAGCTAAAAACTTTAAATATTCTCGTTCCTTTGATAGAACAAATTACAGAAAAAGAAAAAATTGCCGGGTTGGCAGATGGGTTGCTTTTACCAAATTATGTCTATAATCGCCTTAAAAGCCAGGTCCAGGATGACGAGGACCTTTCCCTTTTGCAAAAGGTGACTTTAATTACTTCCGATAAGCGTGCCCTGGAACAGGCAGAAGAAACTTTAGCAATTTGCGACGGAGTTTATTATGCGCGCGACCTGATCAACGGAAATGCAGATGAGGTCACTCCGCAATATTTAGCGTTATGCGCCCAGGGATTGGCCAAAGAGTTTCCAGTTAAAACAACCATTTTTGATAAAAAACGAATTGAAAAAGAGGGGCTGGAGCTTCTTTTAGCGGTTAACCGAGGTTCTCATTTAGACCCAGCCTTTATTATTATGGAATACAAAGGAAAGCCAAAGTCCTCCGACAATACGGTCCTGATCGGCAAAGGGATTACTTATGATACAGGAGGACTTAATTTGAAACCGACAGGGGGCATGGAAACAATGAAATGCGACATGTCTGGAGCGGCCGCCTGTTTTGGAGCGCTGCTGGCTGTCTGTAACTTAGGGTTGAAGATTAACTTAACAGTAGTGATACCTACAACTGAAAACGGAATAGATGCCAAAAGTTTTAAACCGGGGGACGTCTATCGCAGCTACCTTGGAAAGACCGTGGAGATGATGAATTCAGATGCTGAAGGAAGATTAGTGTTAGCGGACGCACTGGCCTATGCCTGCCGAAATCTTAAGCCCAGCAGAATTATCGATATGGCTACCCTGACTGGGGCCATTGAAGTGGCGCTTGGATCTGAGGCATCTGGAATTATGAGCAATAGTGAGGATCTGACTGCAGCCTTAATCCTGGCTGGAGAGAGGACATTTGAACGTTTATGGAGGATGCCGCTCTATGAAGAATATAATGAAAAATTAAAATCAGATATTGCAGATTTGAAAAGCTGGAACGGCCGCTCGGCCAGTTCCTGTGTGGCTGCAATGTTTTTAAAGACTTTTGTGGAAGATTCTATTCCTTGGGCGCATATTGATATTGCAGGGACGGCTTATTTATCCGAAGGAAAAAAATATCAGCCAAAATATGCGACTGGCGTTGGTGTGCGCTTAATTGTTGAATATTTGAAAGACCTGTCCGCAGCTCAGCCATGATGAGCGGTGATTTTTTTTATCGGAATAAAATTCCGGTTGCCATTTTAGGAGCGACAGGGTGCGTAGGCCAAAAGTTTATTCAGCTTCTTGAGAACCACCCCTGGTTTCAAGTCACGGCCCTATGTGCCTCTGAAAATTCATGCGGGAAGCCCTATAAGGATGTTGTGAACTGGATGCTTCCTACTCCGGTTCCTTCATTTATTGAGGAAATGATTGTGCAGCCTTGTTTGCCAGGGATGGATTGCCAGCTTGTTTTTTCAGCCCTCAACTCTGAGGCCGCCCGCACGATTGAGCTTAAATTCGCCGAGGCAGGCTATCTAGTGCTCTCCAATTCTAGCGCTTACCGCATGGACCCCCATGTACCTTTAGTGGTAGGAGAAGTTAATCCCGATCATCTTGAATTAGCTCGTCAGCAGTTGACCCCCGGGAAAATAATAACCAATCCAAATTGCTCAGTCATTGGACTAAGCATCGCTTTAAAACCTCTTCTTGACCGTTTTGGTATAAAATCGGCCCAGATAGTGACCTTGCAGGCAATTTCAGGTGGAGGTTTTCCAGGAGTTGCCTCCCTGGATATTTGCGATAATATCATTCCTTTTATTCCCGATGAGGAAGAAAAGCTTGAAAGAGAGCCGCCAAAAGTATTGGGCCAGCTTAAGGACCAGAAAATTGAGCCTGCTGATTTTATCATTAGCGCTGCCTGTAATAGGGTGCCTGTTACTGATGGGCATTTAGCCTGCGTTTCTGTCAAGTTGAACAAAAATGCGGTGCAGCAGGAGCTCATACAGGCCTGGGGCGAATTTATCGGAGAGCCGCAGCAAATGCAGCTACCCACAGCACCCTCCAAGGTAATTTATTACCTGGAAAAATCCTCTTATCCGCAACCTAAACTCCATCGCTCTTTGGATAAAGAAATGGCTGTCAGTCTAGGCCGTCTGCGCGTCTGCCCTGTCCTTGATTTTAAATTCGTCGTATTATCTCACAATACTATGAGGGGCGCTGCCGGTTCAGCGCTGCTTAACGCAGAACTGCTGGTGAAAAAAGGCTGGGTCTATTGGTCATAATAGAAGGCAAAAAAATATTGCTACTTTAGAACCTGATCATAGATATTGAACAGGTTCTTAACCTGCCGATCTGAAAAAAGAAAACGGAGGAAGGGAGAAGGAGAGTAAATTGGGGAAAATCTAATACTCCGCACCCTCCGCGTTTCATTCATTGTTTGCTGAATATTCGGACAAAGCCTTAAGCTAGCTATAGCTTAGTCTATCTAAAAAAAAATTTTAGCTTTTACAGCCAACAGCCAATCTCACTCCACCTTTCTAAGAATTTATGCAATAAGGCAGCGTGTTCTAAACTATAATTATAATATTGTTTTTTATTTAATTTAAAAAAATTATTACTTAATAAACTGTTATTATTGCATAATAAAATAATGAACTAAATACTATGCAAATAGTTTGCATGAGTAATAGTTTTTGGGATGGCATAATTTTTGCATCATGAACATGCAGTTAGAAAAAAATTAGGAGGCTATATGGTTAAAAAAAGTAAAGGCCAGGAAGGTCAGTCCAAAGGTAAAGGAAAAAAAGGAAAGAAGGAAAAGAAAGGCGAGGCTAAAGCTGAGTAGTTGGGCAAAGAGTGATCAACAATTAAGCACTTATGAAGCAATCCCGAAGTTATCACTGAAGGTGGTAATTTCGGGATAATTTTTTCATTTTGTCAACAAAGAGGTGTTTATGATAGCTAACAAAAAAATAACGCAACGTAAAAATAATGATAGTGGAGAAATAAAAGAAGAAAAAATTATTCCCGAAGAAAGGGTTAAAGATGTTATTTCGGTAGAGAAACCGCCTGTCTTATCTTCTCACACCCGTATACAAACTGCTGAAGGATGGAAAAGAAGCCAGATGAAGCTTTTGAAATCAAAACAAAAGAAAACTTAGGTTATTTTTCGTCAGGAGCTGTTTTTATCCAACATCTGAGGACCTCGGCAACGCTCCAGGCTTGTGCGATGCATCCTCTTGGCGTAAATGGCTCTGTCGCATCGAATATCTCGCTGATCGACCCGATGCCAGCTTCATTCAAATGGTTCTGAAATTCTTTAAGGAATCGCCTGGACCCTTCCCTTTCCTGTGGGTAAACCCTGATCCATGCATCGATAAAAGGCCCTATTAACCATGCCCAAATGGTTCCTTGATGATAAGCTGCATCCCTTGCCCGTAAATCTCCATCATACCTTGATTTATAGGCATCATGTTGAGAAGAAAGAGTTCGAAGACCAAAGGGAGTCAACAATTCTTTTTCTACAATTTTAATCACGCTCTCCCAACGGGAAGGTTTTAAAACAGGATGTTTAAGAGAGAAGGCAAAAAGTTGATTAGGTCTGCATGAAAGGTCTTTAAGTTGTCCATCAATGACATCATATAAATAACCTCCTTTTTTAAACCAGAACTGTTCATTAAAGGTTTGGTAGACTCGGTCAGCTTGTTCTTTGAACGGTCTTGCTGATTCTTCGCCACGCACTTCTCTTAACCACTCTTCCAATAAGCGTAAAGCATTGTACCATAAGGAATTGATCTCTACAGCCTTGCCTCGGCGGGGAGTGACGACCCAATCTGCTACCTTTGCGTCCATCCAGGTAAGTTGCAATCCTTCCATCCCTTGCTTTAACAGACCGTCATGCGGATCCACGCCGATTCCAAAAGCAGTTCCTTGCAAATGGTGATAAATAATATCGGACAAGACCGGCAAAAGGAAATGGAGAAGCTGCTTATCCTGTGAAATATTTACATAGCGATCAATGGCATGAAAAAACCATAAAGTGGCATCGGAAGTATGATAAAGCCCTTCATTCTGTCCTTCTGGAAACAGATTCGGGATCAGGCCGCTCCTGACAGCATGCGCAAATGTAAGCAGGATCCAGCGGGCTTCCTGAAAACGTCCCGTACAAAGTGTAAGGCCTTCCAGAGAAATCATTGTATCACGTCCCCAATCGGTAAACCAATGATACCCGGCTATAATGGTGCGTATTTCATTGCCGGCGGCGTGGGCACGGGCTGCTTCCTTAACTCTGCTGGCAGGTATAATAACGAATCGGTCGGCGGCAAGCACAAGCTCTCCCCCCATGCCTTCTTTAGCATTGGATGGGGCGGCAAAAAGCAAGCGGCTGCGTCTGTCCTGCTCAGACTGGAGTGCTTCCGTAGCCGTCAATGCTGAAATGGTTTCCCACGATTCGGTTGAGGCAATGAGTGTAGCTCTGGAATCACTTTGAAGGTCCACTTTAAAGTAGCCAGGGCTCCACAGTTCTCCTAAAGATTCATAACCTGTTTTCGATTCATGGTAATAAAAAATATTTTGAAGTATTCGATCTTCCAGTATGAACTGAGAATGACCGCCTTCTATTTTAAGTCTAAGCGGAGGGAACAGGCCTTGTGAAATTTCATAATGGTTATGAATGACCGCCGTCCGATATAATTCATCAATAGGCATATTAACTGGGGCTTCGTGCGCTCTGAAATGAATAGAAGGTTGGATCTGCAAGGACACTGGCCCCTGGGATGAAAGTGTGCGATATGAGATATGGACAGTATTTTGAAGATGGACCATGACTGCTCTTTTTTCGATAGCAATCCCATTTATTTCAAAAAGCCATACTGGCATGCCACCCTCAAGCCTGAATTCTTTCAGATTCTCCATTCCTTCAGAATGATTATTTCCTTCTTCGCATCCTAGTTTGTAAGTTGCACCGTCAGGGAATATAATTTTTTCTGATAAATGGTTGAGCATAACGGTACGGCCGAAGGGGGAGGGTAGAGCTGCTACAAGCATCCCATGATATTTTCTGGTCATCGCTCCGGAAATGGAAGCAGAGGCGTAGCCTCCTAATCCATTCGTCAGAAGCCATTCGCTGCGCAAAAAATTTTCATCGTCCAATGCCGATGTTCGGATCAACCTTCGACCAGCCATGCTATTTTCCCAGAGGTTTTGGTATGAGGACATTCGCGGCATGACCAAGTATTGACCAATGATGATCTGTCGAAAGAGGCGGCACTCCATTTCCTCCATACCTCGGACTTTCACTTGACCATAGGATTGTCCAGTCGGTTCCTTCAGGCGGTGCCAATAAAGGATCATTTGCAGGTGTCAGAACGAGATCAATCCCAAAATTGACGACCAGAAGCCTTGTATCATTTTCTTCGCCAAAGTAACGGACGATGAACGCATCCTGGTTTAAAACTATACCATCAATGGAAGTCTTTTTAGGGGCATTAAAAATAGGATCATTTTTGCGAAGCTTCAGAAGATCTTTATGCAGATTGTACGCCTGATGATGAGATTCCCTTTCGGTTAATATAAGTTTGCTATTTAAAAAAGTTTCCATTAGAGAAGGCTTTTGCAATAAAGCTTGGATTTCAGAGGTGCCATAAGAAGCAAATCTTTTAAAATATGTTTTTCTGCCCTCCTCGATCATTTCGGCTATATTGGGTGGATAATCGGCAAAATAAAAAAATGGAGTTGATGCGGCAAATTCCTGGCCTTGAAAAATAAGTGGCGTTGCTGGCGCTAATAAAAGCAAAGCGGTTATCGCCCGATAAATGTCGTGACCGGACAATTGATGTAGTCGCAAGCCAAAGGCAAAATTTGCAATTTGATCATGATTTTGAAAAAAATTTACAAAGCATGAGGGGTCGAGATGAAAGCCTGGCGTTCCTCTTGGCATAAATTTCCAGCTGGACCATTGCCCCTGAAAAAGATACCCATATTTAAGCATAGAAACATATTCCTGACCGCTTCCTGAATAATCAGCATTATAACCTTCTTTGCGCCCTGTCAGCCTGACGATCGTACTATGGTGGAAATCGTCATTCAAAAGGGCATCCAGCCCATAGCCTCCTTTTTCTACGGCATCGACATGCTTGGTCAGCTGCGCTTCATTTTCAGCAATAAAATAAAAATTTTTATTGGGCGCCATTTGACGGACTTTTTGGCTAATTTCCGTCAAAATATGATAAGAAGAGAAATCATAGATATTTTGTGTGGCATCGAATCTAAAACCATCGAAATGGTATTCATCAATCCAATAAAGCGCATTGGTAATGAAAAACTCGCGGACCGGTCCCGAATTTTGACCATCAAAGTTTACTGTATCTCCCCACTCGGTTGTGTGAATGACAGAAAAGTAATCTTTGGAGAAATTTTTAAAATAATTTTCAGTGGGGCCAAAATGATTATAAACAACATCTAAAATTACTGCTATACCCAGTGCATGCGCATGGTTAATGAAATCTTTGAGATCGTTGGGTTCTCCGTATAAATGGGTGGGCGCAAATAAATACACGCCGTCATAGCCCCATCCATATTTTCCTGGAAATTCATTGACAGGCATCATTTCGATGACGGTTATCCCTAAATCTGCAAGCTCTAAGAGTTCCCGCTTGGCCCTGTCCCAGGTCCCCTCAATAGTGAAGGTGCCAATATGCATTTCATAGATAATGCGATTTTCGAGGGGAGCGCCTTTCCACGCTTGGTCTGTCCAATTGAACTTGAATGGATCAATGACTTGCGAAGGCCCCTTAGGGCCGAGAGGTTGATAGCGTGAAGTCGGATCAGGATAAAGCTTTTCATCTTCATTCAGCTTAAAGCGGTAAAGCGATCCTTCCTTGGCTTCAGCAACGCTTCCTGAAAAATACCCATTTTTTTCATTTTGAAGAGGGTAAAATTGAGCCGAACTCTCAAGAACCACGCCCAGGCTGGTGACTTCGGGGGCCCAAACCCTAAAATGAGCGGAGTGATCAATTAGTTCAGCTCCTATAGGAAAACGTCTTTTCATACATGGTCCTTTTTTATATAAAAAACCATTTTTGTGTTTTCATTACCACTCTTTTACACATTGAGACGTTATTTTTTAATCCTTGATCAAGTTACCTCATTACTTTCCATTTTTTTATAGAAATTATATTTTATTAAGTATAAAAAATATTTTTAAAACCTAACATTATTAAATTCCATTTTTTTATGAGGTAAATTGATGAAAAAATTTGTGAAAATGGCCCTTTGCTTTCTTGTTATTTTTATTACAGTTGGCCTACATTCGGAAAATGTTGTCCTTCAATGGAATCAAGCAGCGCTTAACGCGATTATCAAGGCCAAAACTTCTCCACCGGTAGCAGCTAGAGCACTGGCAATTGTTCATACTGCCATATTTGATGCCTGGGCAGCCTATGACTGCAAAGCTATCGGGACAAGGTTTGAAGGGCTTTTACGGAGACCTTCAGAAGAGTTCAATGATCTTAATAAATCTAAGGCCGTTAGTTTTGCAGCCTACAGGACGCTACTCGATTTATTTCCCGAGCAATCCATTGCACTCACAACCTTTATGATTAGTTTAGGATATGATCCGGATAATTTTTCTACTGATATCACAACACCAGAAGGTATTGGCAATACCGAAGCAGCTGATCTGCTGCTATTCAGGCATGGCGATGGCTCAAACCAGCTTGCTAATGAGCCAAATACAATTGGCGGGCCTTATTCCGACTACACGGGTTATCAGCCGCTAAACACATCGACGGTCTTAGTTGATCCAAGCCTTTGGCAGCCTCTTCCCGGGCAAATCTGTCTAACACCGCATTGGAGCTTAGTCACACCTTTTGCACTTAAATCAGGAAATGAATTTCAACGGGGGCATCTAGCCACTTACCCTAGTAAGAAATATACACAGCAAGCGAAAGAAGTATTAAAACTTAGCGCTAATTTGACAGATCAGACAAAATCAATAGCTCTTTATTGGGCCGATGGGCCTGGTAGTGTAACACCTCCAGGCCATTGGAACTTATTTGCGCAATTTGTGTCAAATAGGGATGAAAATACACTTGACGAGGACGCCAAGCTGTTTTTTGCATTAAACAACGCGTTACTTGATTCAAGCATTGCAGCGTGGGACGATAAAAGGGCTTTTGAAGCAGTACGTCCCATTACGGCCATTAGATTTCTCTTTAATAACGAGCAAGTGAAAGCCTGGGGCGGGCCCTGTCGAGGCACACAAGAAATTTTAGGGCAAAATTTTCAATCGTATATTCCCACCCCCCCTTTTCCAGAATTAGTATCTGGCCATAGCACTTTTAGCGCTGCAGGTGCTGAAGTCTTAAAATTATTTACAGGCAGCGATTGCTTTAAAAATTCAGCTATCGTTCTTGCAGGTTCAGGAGAACTTGGGTGTGCGCCTACAAAAAATGTTAAGTTAAAATGGAAAACGTTTTCTGAAGCAGCTGATGAAGCCGGGATGTCCCGCCGCTATGGAGGAATTCATTTTAAGACAGGAGATATGGAAGGAAGAAGGCTGGGAAGGAAAATAGGGGCGCTTGCTTTTGAACGGGCCTTATACTTTATCAATGGCTAAAGAGCGTAAGCAGTTTAAGAAATAAGTTTTTAGCTTATTTCTTAAACCTTTGCATGAATACAATAAATAAACGCCTATAGCACATTATTTTAATAAATTATATGCTTCATTTACTAAATTAAATATTTGTGTGGCCTCATCATTACGTTGAATATTTTTGTCAGGATGAATAACTCGTGCAATTTTTTTATATTCTTGTGAGAGATCAGTTGAATCAAAAGAATGCACATCATCCACAAAAATGAGTTTGGCATTTTGTTTGATATTTTTGTTATTTAAAATTTTTAATCTTAACTTTTCATAGATTTCATTTGAGTGGGCTTTATTTACTTTTAGCACTTCTGCTAAAGCACAATCAAAACATTTAAAGTAACAGTTAAGAGTATCATCCTCATCATCTGAACTAGAACTGTCACTGAAAAAATTAGAACTGGAGTAGTTGAACTTTTGGGGAGGATTTCTCATTTTAAAAAAATTGAAATTATTAAAAGCACTTTTTTGTGATTCATTCAGTGTTAAGTAATCTATTTCGTTAAGTTGTTGATCCGTTAAGCTAGAATAATATTTCGTCTCTATTCTTTCCAAATTGGCTGCTACAGTTTGAGGAGATAATTTTTTTAATATAGATGAAGTATTTCTAAAAAAAATAAAACTAAAACGTCTCTCACTTGGATCTTCCCATGCCAGAATTTCAGCAATGCTAGCTCGTGTGTAATTAGACAAATCAATTTTTAAAAATTGAGCGTTGCTGATATGCTCTAGAGGAAGATGAATAAGCTGTGCTACAGTTAGACGATCTATATCCAAAGAGCTAACTTGATTGCGATTTAAATATTTTAAATCTTTTAAGTGAATCCTTGATAGATTATCAGCTATATTTAAATTACTAAAAAATAGATGTCTCTGATTTCGAGGAATAGCTTTTTTTTGTGCATTATTTAGAGTAAAATAATTAATTTCTTGGATTTGTAAATTAGTAAGATGTTTATAATATTTTGTTTCTATTTTATCCAAATTGGCTGCAATAGTCTGGGGAGTAAGTTTCGCTATAAAAGATTCAGCAGATAGCATTTCATGTAGGCTTTTAGATAAAAATCCGTAAAAACGATTATAAGGGCTGAAAGATGCTAACATTTCAGCTATATCCGATTGTGAAAAAAGTGACAGGTCGATTCTTTGAAATTGATCATCGCTTAGGTGATTATAAGGTAGATGAATTAACTGTAATGTACTTAAGCTAGATATATCAAGGGCTTGGACGATCTCAGGTCTTAATTTCTTTAAATCAACTAAATTAAACGTTGCTATATTTTTTGCCACTATCTGAGGAGAGACTTGATTTAACTCTAATCTAGTTGGTGAATAAGCTGACCCTGGGTCAGGAAATTGAAATTCGAGTTTTGAGAAATTTCTATCAATTTCAGCTGAACTAAAGTCATTAAGACTTTTGATACTTAACTCAAAGATAATTCTAATTTTTTCTTTGGTAAGATTATCCAAAGTTAATGCGTTATTTGAAAAACGTGCTAAAGCGACTGCAGCTGAAAATTGTTGCGTAGTAAGAGAGGCCCAGTCAAGATTTAATACAGCCGGACGTGGTGGATGAGTATTAGGAATTTTAACAGAAACATATTCTTTTAATTCATTAATTTCATCCACTGACAAGATTGAAACGTTCAAAGAAGGTAAAGATGAGAATAATATGGCATCTATTTTCTCTTGAAGTGCTTTATAATTAGCATCCAGGCAAGCAGCAAAAATCAATTTATAAATAAAATTATGAGCATATAAATATGACTGATACTTATTATCAACTCTTTTTTTAAGACTGATTAATGCACGATATTGCTCAATTGTTGTAAATTGGGTTGAAGGATTTAATTCTTCTTTCATTGATTCAAATATTGTTTCCAATCGTCCTGTTTCAGAACGCTGAAAATATGAATAAGTGTCCCTTTCTCGGTAGGAAATCCTTTTTGTATTTACATCCATTACCCATAGATAACGTTTTCCATCTGCGGGTTGTGCACAAGCCCAATTTGATAATTGTTCTAATGGCATATTTCTCCAATAATATAGCGTTAAATCCCGAAAGTATTTTCCCTTCTGAACTAATTATTGTCAAAATATATGATAAGAATAACATAAATGGATCATTTTATTGTTTGGGCTATGCGTTTTAGCCTTAACTTGGGTTAGGTATTTATCAGTGAGATAATATCATCCATAGCTGTAGGGCCGAAGTTTTTAAATTTTTTATTGGTAGCGATTGCTTTAGCTATCGTTCTTTTTCTGGCTTGCTAGCCTTGGGTCCAAAAATTTAAATTAAAATGGAAAACAGCTGAAGAAGGGAGCTATTTCCCGTGCTAGGGCGAATTTGTAAAATATTTAGAAAGCCTGGAGGTAAGAGGCACTTGGCTTTTGAACGGAATTAGCTAATGAGTGCATAAATGCTAGCTTTAACATCAGGGTTTAAGAAATTAACCAAAAGCTAATTTCTTAAACCCTTTCAATAAAAATTGTAATTAATTTGGTTTCAGCATTTTATAAATTGCCAATTGAACTGGTCTTTTATGAGTTTGATCAAAAGTGCTTTAGTTTCGGAAGAAGCATATTTGGCAGTCTATTTATAGCAGTTGGAATATTGACCGGGTGCTGCAATATCAGCGCCATTATTAATTAACAGCTCGATAGTAGCAGGGTCGTTATTCTCTATTGCTTCCATCAATGGGGTTGTTTCAGCGTATATTCCAAGATCTACTTTTTCGTTCATATCAATTGGATGGCCTGAGAAGCAGAGCTAAAGTCTCTTCACAATTAGCTTGTTTAATAGCATGATGTAATACTTTTTGACCTAAAACATCACGGCTGTTGAAATTTTTTGGATTTGAAAGTAAAAGTTTAATCGCAGTCAAATTATTTACCATCACGCTGCAGCCAATAATCTTTAATATTCCATTGATAACTATCTTCTAACGCTGCCCAAGAGCAGGGGAATTGTTTTATATTTTTTAAAATCTCCCCTTAAATCTTCGCTTTTAAGGAAGCACTCGCCAAAGTCATTCTGGACTATTAATTGATAATCCGATCCCAAAAGGTGAAAGTATTCCAAGTTTTTTTCTAAAACAGCAAAATTTTTTCTACGTAAATTCCTCTACAGTAAAATGAGAATTAATACAGTTTTGTGTTTGCATTACCCTCCTTTATTTTTTTGTAGTGTGATAATCTTGAGTAATGACCAAACTGGTGATTGCCATCATGTAAAATATATACGGTTTTTTTCCCCTCTGCATTTAATATTTGAGGTTCCTGAATACCGGAAAAAAGGATAACTTTTTTATTAAAAAGGGTTGCCGCAAATTCTAATTCTCTATCGCTCAGATGGTAAGAGGTTTTAAGGAAATTGGCAGAGTATAAATGCCAATACTCATTTGTCAGTAATATATTTTCTGATTTTAATTTTATGCCTTCGTTGGATTTGACACATTCATCCTGAATTTTTGCAAAACCTTTTCTATTATTAAGTAAAGGAAGCGTTTCATCTCTTACTGCACAATAAGCATTATAACAGGCATCTTTATCATTCTTTAACAATTTTTTCAAAATTTTATCATCCATTAACTCATATTCTGCTTTAGATTTTCTTAGCATAGGATAGACTTTTGAAAAGAATAAAGGATCCTTAGATTGCTCTTGCAAAATATAGGCTTTACAATTTTCTATTGCACTTTGCTGCTCTTCTTTTTCCTTTTTTATGGATCGTTCATAATTAGTGTATAATTTTTTGTCGGATCTGACAAATTCAAGAAGACAATCATAAATTAAGTTTTTGTAATTCGCTTGATTATCTAATACTTGATCTAGGAAATATTCTTTTGCTTTTTTTCCTATTTCTGTGCTTTGCGCATTTTTATCGAGCGAAAAAACATATTTGTGATTTAAATGCGAGTTATGCATTAAAGCATGCAGGGCACAGGCCCCGTCTCCCAGTGTCTCCCGCTTTTTATAGTAGTGTTTTCCTTTAAATTCATAAGTTATTGTAGAAGCGGCGGTGTCCCTTTCATTAATTGCATTGATTTGCTTCTTTTGTGAGAGCAAGGGTTGTAAGGATCTGTTATTAACCTCTTCTATTTTTGTTATAGAATTTTTTACAATCCCACAATCTGTAAGAATGTTTTTTTGATCTGTTTTAGAAGCTTCAAAGCTTGGTCTTTGAATTTGGCAGATCTTTAACTCAAAATTATATTTTTTGATTCGTTTGCGGGCTCTCTTTAATTCTAAAAAAGCAATAGTGGAATTAAATTGTGAGGCATGCGCATGCAGTATATCGTAGATATTCTTTTTTATTTCAGTTGAAAATGAATGAATAAAGTCTTTGGTAAATCTTTCCTTTGAAGAGGCGTAAAATTTGCTCGTAAGGCGGCCTTTAGAGTCTAAAAAATTCTGTGACTTTAGATCAGTGAATATTTTTTGACCAACATCTTTGGTTTTAGTGAGCGATTCATTATCGAAATCTACTGGATTGAACCGCTCTTTCAGCTCCTGTTCCCTGGCAAGGGATAGGGGTTCTTCATGACTGTCTAAAACTGCATAAACAAAAACAAGCTTCCGCTTGAGAAAAATGTCTTTAAAAGCTTCTTTTCCTAAATGATTTGCTTGCTTGGCCAGTTTTTCCCGATAAGAACGATCGGGCGAAGCGCCTGTCGTTTTAGTATCTGTTGCAAGCTCAAACCATTTATCCAGAACAGACATTTCTGTTGCTGCATATTTAGCTTCATAGATCATTTCGACAGAATTAGTGAGCTGGGAAAGAGCGTCTCTTGTATGCAGGTCAAAACCTTCTTTAACATGGTAAATGTAGGTTGTGTCTTTTGTGTAATAAAGAATATCAAAAATTTCTATTCCAAAAGGGAGTATCCTGTCGCCGACAAGAAAGCCTTCATCTGCCCCATATAGCTTTCCATGATTTTTTTTATCGTAAAGATATAGTTCGTTATAGTCTCCTTCTCCCTCACGCGCAAAGTATTTATCACATAGTAGGCTAAGATCATTTGAGATTTTTTTATCTCCTATTAACGGATTGATCACAAATAATTTGTCTTTTTCCTTCTTGAAAATTTTTCGCTGCTGTGTAAGTTCTTCTAAAATTTCATTAAAAGCCGGTTCGCCAATGCCAATGATTTTGAATAATTCATTTAGCTCTTTGTTTTTTAGTACGGTATTTTTAGCAAAGTAATTTTCTAATTTTTGTTGATATTCTCTAACGATTGTATTGTTAAGAATCTCTCCTTTTAGTTTTGAAAAATTAACACTATAATGGTCCTCTTTTTTTTCTAAATAGCACACGCTTTGCTTTTCGGCTTCGCTTAACCCCCATTTTTTCAGCATGGTACTCGTGATGTTTCCATGGACTTTCTGCCCTCCCCATGGAATTTGCAAAGCTCCCGGATGGTTTGAAGGGAGGAGAAGTTCATTCAGATTTCTTCTAAAATCAATATGGACAAGAGAAAGATAATCCCCGGAAAGATAATAAAAACATTTATTAATGCGAAAATAAATTTTGCCTGCATAGGTGATTTCACCCAGGATCGAATCAATTAGAGGAATAAGTTTTTTTTCATCATAACTTACATGAATGGTTTGAAATTTTTTATCAATTTCTTCAGAGCTTAGAGTTTTTGAGAAATGAAATTTTAAACGAATTTCTTCAATAATTTCATTTAAAGTTGCAAATTTTTTGATTTCACTTTTTTTTCCATCGTATTGAATAAACAATTTATCCAATTTGCTTTGAGTATAATCAGATAAGAACGTCGGACAAAAGGAGTAGTTTTTTAAAACTTCCTTCGATTGTATAGTTTTCCAAATTTCATGCTGAATTTGAGATTTTAATTTGATCACAAGTTCAGGATCTTCAACTTTTACCATGTAGTCCAAAGGTTCAAACAAATCTATCATTACCTGTGAGATTTCTGAATTCGAAGGATCTGAGTCATGACTGACAATGTTAGCAAAATCTCCCATTTCAAAGTTTGCTGTAAAACGAATTTGACTTGTCTGCACTTTGACTGAAGTATCCCGCCCCTTTAAAGAATGTAACAGGCTAAGAGGGGAGCTATCCCTAACAGGAAGGATAATTTCTGAGTAAATACAATCCCTATCTTTTATCAATTCAAATTTTTGCGGAATTGTAAATTTACTCATTCTTTCTTTTTCATCTTTAAAAATAAATTTACGAGTTATCTGAGTGATCCGCATGGGATCGAGAAATTTTTTGCAAAAAGCCTTTGGCCATGAATAGTCGGTATAACTTGTTAAAATTTGGTAGGTTTGATCAGTCGTTATGGCATAGATCTCTCTTGAGGATTCCCGATAGAAAAAATCAATATGAGCGCTATTTTTTAGCTTCTGCTCGCTTGAAAAGCCCTCTTCTTTATGTGCGCGGGTTGTCTTGCGTATACCTTCAATGGCAATTGTATAGGCCTTTAGATCAAAGCCATTATGTTCCTTAGGCTCCCATTTTTTTTCAATTGCATAGTGCAATGGAACAACTTTTTGTTTTTCTTTTCTTCCTTCATTATCTTTTTCGATCATTTTACCTATCAGCGAGAGTAAAGATATAAGTGGTTTGCCTTCTTGCAGCTCAGGGAATAGGCGGCGTTGAATTACCTTAGGATCCAATTTTCTAATTCCTGCTGAGAATTTGAACTTTGATTCAGGTTTTGGATCGGAAACATCAGCCTCCTCCTTTTTTTGCATGGATTTTTCTAAAAGTTTTACTTCTTCTGCGCCTAAAAAATGAACTTTAGTGCTTTGCGCTTCTTGTGATCGTTCTGCTTTGGTTTTATTTTTTTTATTAGCCGAATGCTTTTGAGCATCAAATTCTGTATTATCAATTTTTCTTTTTTTGCCCCTTTGCGTTAGGTCATCAAGTTTCTTTGCTTGGTGCTTTATCTTTTTATTTGTATTTTCCGGGGAAGAATCAGAAGAATTATTGAATGATTTTTTTGAAATTAATTTATTTGAAAAAGAATATTGGTTTAAGCTCGGTAAAGAAGAAGGGCTTATGCCAAGTTGGGATGGATTCATATCTTTCTTTTGGTTTGGTTAAATTGAACACTGGTTAGGCTTAACCTAATAACAGAAAAGATGTTTTTGTTAAATTTTTTTAGCTATCTAAAAGCTAATAACCTAGTCGTTTCGATTTTTTTCTTTTGTCAAAAGTTATTCGTTTGAAAAAGGGAAAGTTGATTTTAGTATTTTGAATTAACAGTATCGATCTAATTTTAAATATTTTCAGGTAGCCTAAAAAATAAGAGCTGTTGAATTTTTTCCTTGCTTGAGTTATCCTCTTTGAAACCTGAGCGAGAAGAAACCCGTGAGATACGATAACAGTAGAGCTTTTGAAAAACACCTTGAAGCCTCAGCCCCTAGCCATTTTAGCCATCTTTATCTTATTTTAAATAAAGAGCCCGGCGAGCTGCGCGAACCGGCGGAAAAAGTGATCCATGCCGTATTTCCCGCTATTGAAGAGCGGTCGTTTGCCTTAAGGATCATGGATGGCTCCTCGCTTATCCTTGAAACACTCGTTAGCGAATTGAATTCCTCCTCCTTCTTTGTAAAAAAACAAGCTTTTTGGCTTCAAAATATTGAAAAAAGCAAAAAGCCTATTTTAGATTTTCTAGAAAATTATTTTTCAAAAATTCCCTCCTCTCAATACATTATTATCACAGCGGCCGGATGGAGCAAGCAAACCAAATTTTACAAAGCTGCAGAGAAAGAAGGAATTATATTTGAAACCGCCGAGTTAAAGCCTTGGGAAAAGGAAAAAAATTTAATTGAATGGGTCAATAAGGAGTTAACAGCAGCACGCAAAGTTGTTTCCTACCAGACAATCCAGGAATTTGTCAGGCAGACCGGTTTGGACAAAGCTTTATTGGCCAGTGAAATGGAAAAATTGCTTTGCTATGTCGGAGAAAAAAGGGAAATTACATTTCAGGATTTTGCGAGAATTTGTACGCTGCATGCCGCAGAAAGTATCTGGCAATTGGGGGAAGCGATTTTCCGCCGCGATGCAGCTGCTGCCATCAATATAGCCTGCGCATTGCTAAAAGAAGGGCAATCTCTTCTCCCCCTGCTTCGGCAGATCCGTTCTCAGTTTCAGACCCAATTTCATATCGGGATGCTTTTGGAGCATGGAAAATCGGCCCAGGATATAGCGGATGAATTTCCTTATATGAAAGGGGCCATTTTAACCCGTACGCTTCAGCAAGTGAAATTTTATGGCAATAATGCCTTCCGTCGAGGATTGCTTGAAATTGATGAAACTGAAATGAGGGCCAAAAATTCTCAAGGCAACGAAACGTTATTAGTCGAATTATTAATGATCAAACTTAGCAAGGTTCACACATGACCAGTCAAAAACCCGTTCTTTTATTATTGCCCAACCTGTTAGGCGATCACCGCCATGCCGAAGTTTTTTTACCTGCTAGCGTAGCCAAGGCTGTCGGTACCTTAGACGGGCTGATTGCAGAGAGCGAGGCAGAGGGGCGTCGCTATCTGAAGCGTTTTGACACTAAACTACCCGCAAATGAAATCCCTATCGCTTTATTCAACGAACATACGCCTGATGATCATATTGATTTTCTATTGGACCCAATAGAAAAAGGGGAGCGGTGGGGGCTAGTATCGGATGCAGGTTTGCCCTGTATTGCTGATCCAGGTTCAAAACTCGTCCATCGCGCCAGGCTAAAAGGGGTGGCAGTTCAAACTTTTGTGGGGCCCTCTTCAATTATGATGGCATTAATGCTCTCAGGATTGCCGGCGCAAAAGTTTTTTTTCCATGGATATCTACATCGTGAAGCGGCGAAGCGGTCGGCCCAACTTAAAAATCTTGTCCAAACGAGCAAAACAGAGCAGGCCACGCAAATATTTATGGAAGCTCCCTATCGAAATGCGCAAGCCTTAGAAGCTGTTTTAGAGGTCCTACCAGATGACGTTTGGTTGGCCGTGGCGTGGGACCTAACCATGCCGACGCAGGGCGTAGTGTGCCAGCTAGTTGCTAGCTGGAAGAAAAGCACTATTCCAAACATCGATAAGAAGCCAGCCATTTTCCTTTTTTCTTCCCAGCCTTTAGTATAGTAAAGCAGGTAGATTGAAGGAAATTAAGTTTTAAAATGGACAAGAAAAGGCATCATTTGGCGGATTATCACAAGCTTCAATTATATTTATCGAGAAATGCTGGCGTAAGGATTCATATTTTTCTTCTTCGCCGATTTTATGCATTTTCAATTTCTCCAAGATTTTCACAGAGGCAGGATTATCGGACCTTGCTGTTGCCGTAATGTTTTCAAGCGTTTTACCTTCTAATGTATATCCTTCCATGACAGTTGCTGGGGCATATTCTTTCACAAGGGCGGTTACAGCTTCTGTTCCGAATCCTTTACCCCAATGATTTTTCATGAATAGATACGCAAGTTCAGATTGTCCTGGTTCATCTCCATGTCCAATCACTACATGACCTAGAAATTCATTCGTATCCTTTTTAAAAACTGCTAGGCCAGTGTAGGGATCATTTTGATGTCAGCGCTTTACCCAAATATTTTTAATTCTATCTTTTATCTCTTCCCTACTTTTTGTTTGGCCTGTAGCAAATTTGCTCATTACATCTTGATCACCAAATAAAGCGGTATAACAGTCATAATCTTCTTCTGTAGCTTCGACTGATCGTATGTGCAGTCGTTCTGTATCTATCGTAACATTAAGAGCACCTTCTTCAGTTAAAAAAAAGTTTATTTCTGATTTTGCATGATATGTATGTGTACTTGAAATGCTTGATGTATAGTTCATAGATATACTCTCCTTAGGTAAAGGAGAAAGATATATTCGAATAAAATAAACCAGTCCATTAAAATCGTCAGTATTAATTCACAAGTTGTATTATAATAATTTAAGTTGCCTTTCAAGTTTTCAGGCTTGTAATGTTTTAGCATTGAAAGTTTGCTTATTAACTCAGGTTATTAGTGCATGTAAAACTTTTGTAAAGAGCACTAGTGCTATTTCCCTTAAATTCCTAGCACTAGATCAAGTCAGACGCCACGGTATCGTAAAACAAAATTCCTTTCTTGGTAAGGGTCCAAACATTTGCCTGATTGGCGATAAACCCCTCCTTTTTCAAATGCTCTAATGTGTGAACCGTTTCCTGATTTAATGCTCCATGGCGCTGCTCAAATTCTGTCATTGATACGCCGCTGCATAGACGCAATTGAATTACCAATAACTCTTTACGGATAGCAGCAGGTTCTAACTTTTCTTCAAAATCCACTGGAAATCGATGATCTTTTAAAGCTGTGCAGTATTTTCCCAAATGGGCAATATTGCGAAAACGTTTTTCATCCCAATAACTGAAAGCCGAAGGGCCGAAGCCTAAGAACTGCCTTCCTGTCCAATATCCAGTATTATGCACCGAATGAAAGCCGGGTTTCGCAAAGGCTGAAATCTCATATTGGGGCAGTCCATATCGGTCCAAAAGTTCCACGGCGGTCGAATACATTGCCAGGCTAACATCTTGGTCTGGAAGCAAAGGGCGGAGCTCTGCCTCCTTTTTGAAAAACAAGGTATGAGGCTCGATCGTTAAATTGTACAAAGAAAGGTGGGAAAGTGGAAGGGGTTGGATCTGCTTTAATGTCTTTTCCCAATGGTTTAAATTCTGTCTTGGTAGGTCATACATTAAATCAATTGAGATGTTATTTATTCCTGCAGCGTGAGTATCATACACGGCCTGAAGGGCTTTGTTTGGGCTATGAAGGCGTCCAAGCTGCAGAAGGAGGTCCTTGTCCAAGGTCTGGATCCCTAAACTCACACGGTTAATCCCTGCCTGCGCATAAGCCTGCATAAGCTGCGGCTGGGCATTTTCAGGATTTACCTCTAAGGTGATTTCTACCTTGGAATCCAAAGGATGGGTTTTGGCAATTTTTTCAAGAATGGACCTGATGCGGTCAGGCCCAAAAAGAGAGGGAGTACCCCCACCAAAATAAATAGTTAAGATTTTTCTACCCGTTAAGAAGGGGAGCCGTAGCTCCCATTCCGCTTCCAAACCTGTCAAAAGCTGTTCTTTAAGCGGCTCCAGATCAGGAAGGACATAAAAATGGCAGTAATCGCATTTTTTTGAACAAAAAGGAATATGGAAATAAAGGCTAGTGCCTAATTGCGGGCTTACCAATCGTTAGCATCGGGGTCTACGATTCCTCCGCGCCTCCAGCGATTTCTATCGCTGAAATAGGATTCATCTTCTTCCTCTTCTTCCTCGTTTTCGGCATCTTCATCTTCTTCGTCCCGTTCTTCTGCCGTATTATCCACCTCGATTGCTTCCGTTTCCATGTCAAAGCCTGTTTCAGTGCCTCCCATGGTTTCACCTATATCGATATCAGGTATTGTCGGCATATCATTATATCCCGCTCTGCCAGGTACACGTTTTGGAGTAATGTATTCTTCAGCCTCGCCGCTTTCTTTAAGAAATTGAAGCCTTTCTTTTTCTTCTTCAATTTTTGCTCTGACAGCATGGATTTCTTCTTTATGTTTTTCTACATCTTTTTTGGGGACAAGGCCAAGCTTTAGCCATTGCTCAAGATCGTTGAGTTCCGTTTCAAGCTTTTTCAGCCTTTCACTTTTTATATGTTTCATGTCACTTCCATTTTATTTATATATCATCTGTGGCGACCTTTTGAAGCCTAATTTACGCGAAAGGTTTAAAATTTAGGCAAAGATCCGCAATACTAGGGTTTTACTCGAGTTTATTTCAATCTTTTTAAATAAGAGATAGGGGAATTAAAATAAAGACTTTATATTTTTACGATTCTCTTCTTAGTATTACTGAGAAGGGCAGCAGAGAGGAATATGATTTCAACGAGCAAGAAAGAATAGTAATAAATTTCTCCACCAGACCCAAAACCATAACTATGCAGCCCGGTCCCTAAAATATAATTTACCCCATACCAAGTAAAACTTATGGCTAAAAATCCGCTAACTGCGCCAAAAGCAAGGCCGAAATCTCCGATCCTCTGAAAACGGTATGCATGGATTCCGATCAAATAGATGCAAATTGAAATAAAGGCCCATGATTCTTTGGGATCCCAATCCCAAAAACGACCCCAGCTTTCAGCGGCCCAGACCCCTCCTAATAGGGTTCCAATAATAAGAAAAGTTGTTCCTGCATAGAGCGATTGAAGGATTAGCTGGGCTAGTAATCGCATGGAAGGGGTCTTTCTTGCATAGTATAGCGAAAAGGCTAAATAAAAATGGCCTAAAATCGAACCTAAAAGAAAAATTCCATAGCTGCCTACCACCATTAAGACATGGATGATGAGCCAGAATTGGGAATCAAGCACAGCCTGAACTTGGTCGAGGCTATGGTTTAAGCTTGTTAATTCAAGAAGAAGAAGCAGGAGGACGGTTGCTAGCGATGAGGCCAGGAAGGGCAATGTATTACGCTTGACTAATCCCAGAAGAAGGCCGAAAAAAACAGTTATCCAGGGTACATAAATAACAGTTTCAAACATATTTGAAACGGGCGGGCGCTGCAAAATGTAAACTCTCCATAGAAGCATTGCCGTATGAAGGAGGAAGGCGGTTAAAAGGAGGCAAAAAAAGCTATTTCTGATGGGTTGGGAAAGCTGCAGGGTAGAAGAACAGATGAAAAGGAGGGTGCAAACTCCGTAAAGAAAAATCAAAAACTTGATCCACGGATATTGATAATATTGATATTCAGCCCAAAGCTGCTTTAATGTAGGATAATAAAGCGCCTTTCCTTCAGCCTCCTGGTGAACAGTACCGGCCAGGTGTCCATATGCCTCTTTAAGGAGGGTTGTTAAAGAATCTAAATGTTTTTGAATTACTTTGCCATTTTCCACTTCCGCTTTAAGTATAAGATACATTTTGCGGATCTGCTCAAAATCAGAATCTAAATAACGCGTGAAATTGGCAATGGGCCTTAGCTGATTAGTCTTTTTAGAGTAGGCTTCAAGTTCAAGGGCTTTTAAGGGGAACCACTCCTGATTTTTTCCTGGAAGAGCTTTGAATAGAGGGCTGGCCATTCTTATGCGTTGAAGCGGAGGAAATTCCCTTTCCAAGATCGATTCAATCTTTTCGGGAGAAAAAGATTCGCTCTGCAATTGCAGCAGACGTTTGGTATAACTAGAAGGTAAGGTTGGTTTTTTTAGAGATTGAAAAAGCTCCAAAGAATGAGCAAGCTGCTCAACTTCCTTATTAAAAACAGTATTTGGGTGCTTTCCCGCTTGAATGGCCGCATCAAGTACAGCAAAGCTAAAACGTTTCTGGGACAAATCGAGCTGAAGAGTTTTCCTTACTTTGCCTGAAGCCCAAAAAAGGGGAGCATCCTGAAAGGAATCCGAACCAATTAAATCAACCTTAAAAAGCCACTGGAGCGCCGAAGTGGAACTCGCATTAAATAATAAAAGATCGTCATCCTTGATGTTTTGGGATTGATAAAGATCGTAAAGCCAAAGGCGTGCATAGGAATCGGCAGGTCGGAACCTACCTTTATATAAAACAGGAAAATCTTCCTGGGCAGTTAATGAAAGGTTGAAAAAAAAACAAAGGCAGGTTGATAAGAGTAAAATATAGCCTGATAGTTTGAACACACTTTAACCTTTTGTCAACAGAGTATAATAACAAGGATTGGTATGAATCATCAAGAAATTAATTATCAAGCAGGATCTGTTGAATTTAGAGGTTATTTGGCCTATCCGGAAAATGCTCCTGAAAAAAAGCTTCCTGCTATTCTAGTCGCTCCAACCTGGCTTGGAAGAGATGAATTTGCCTGCCAAAAAGCAAGGGAGGTCGCTGGACTAGGCTACGCAGCATTCGCGGTTGATCAATATGGAAATGGCAAAGTCGCTGCAGGGCCTGAGGAGGCAGCAGGGTTAACCCAGCCTCTATTCATCCAGCGGGCTTTATTGCAAAGCAGAATTATTGCGGCTTTTGAATGCCTTTGTGCACAGCCCCATGTCGATTCTAACCAAATTGGCGGTATTGGTTTTTGTTTCGGAGGATTGATGATCCTCGAATTGCTGCGCAGCGGAGCTGATGTAAAAGGGATTGTGAGTTTTCATGGAGTTTTGGGAAATCATTTAGGCGATGTAGTAGCTAAGCCGGTGCCTATTGCACCATCTATTAAAGGAGCAGCCCTATTTTTACATGGATATCAGGACCCTCTTGTCACAAATAACGACATTGTCAACCTGCAAAAAGAATTGACAGATGCTCAGGTCGATTGGCAATTCAATACTTATGGATTAGCAGGGCACTCTTTTACTAATCCTGAGCAGAATAAAAAAGCGAGCGGCCTTTACTTTGAGCCCAAAGCAAATGCCCGCTCGTGGGAAGCAATGAAGTTGTTCTTTAAAGAATTGTTTTAAATTAAAGGTTTCTAAGTTCTTCATTGAATAGAATCTGGTCGATAGGAAAAATGTGTAGGTCATGGGCACCGTAGTGAAATTGTAAAATTCCAGTCTTTGAAATATCTAAAATAAATTCATCTTTAGTGCACCATTCTTTTGATTCTTCCTTTTCTTCCCTCTCTATTTTCTTTTCAATTACAGAAAGATTTTGTTCAGAAATTTCGATATTTTCATCTTCAAAGTATTTATGAAATACAATATTGTTTATGTCGACCCCTATTTTGAGAACTCCTTTATAGGTTGTCTGATTGAAGATGAGCTGGGCATGCATTGCTACTCCCCGTTCGATTGGATAAGTATAAATGGAACGGTAATTTTCGTTTAATAAACGTTCGGTCCCTGGCAAAAAATGGCGTGCGCGCTGTTCCATGACCTTTGCATCATCCATGTATTGATAACGGTTGATTGGCTGCCCATTTTGGTCCCAATCTTTAAAGCCGCGAATGATTTGCGGATCGCTAATTTGCCATCTTTTGATGCGGGAATGCTCCTGGCATCTCCATGAATTACTGCAAAAATTTAAGGCAAATTTTGAAATTTTTTCAGTTTCAGAAATTGAAACTGCTTGTTCTTCGATCAAGTTAAGCAGGGAAATTTTTTTTATTACTTTTTTTTCTGTAATTTGGGTTTTTAAACTATTATTAATATTTTGTTTTTTATTTTTTGCGGTTTTTTTTAATGGAAGTTGTAATTTCTTTTGATTTTCTTCTTCTATTAATCTTTTATAATTTTCATTTGCTATATTTTCCTTCTCTTTTACAGATAGACCGACATTTTGAGTATTGACAATCTTATCAATTTTACCATTGAGAGTTTGCACTTGTCTGGAATGATGTTTTAAGGTTAAGCGATTCCGTGCTTCAATTTTATTTTTAATTTGATTTCCTGCATGATTTGCGGGTAATGAGTTCAATAAAATTTCTGTTAACCATTTAATTCATTTCTAAAGTTTATTTCTGTTTCGATATTTGAATTTTTAATTTCATTGAATAAAAAACTGAAATTGCTAAGATTTACAAAGCAAGCTTGGGGTTCCATGATATCCTTAATTTTAAATTATTAATCAATAAAGTGATGACTTATTAAATTTGTAAAATATTATATTTTAACGAAATAATAATAGTTTATTAACATTGATTTTTTGTTAAGATAACGTTAATTTCCAAAATAAAATAAGTTTGTTATTTATTTAACTAATGTACAATTAAAACTAAATACAACTGATAATTGTGTAAAACTGGATTATTAATGGTGAGGTAAAGGTAGAACAGGAAGAACAGAGAGAGCAGATAAATTCAACCCAAAGACTCAAAGGTACGAAGACACAAAGAGCGAAAAAGAAATTTCACATCAACGGTTTATCGAATACTAGGTTGCCTCGGAATTACTTGAGAATATCTCCAAACTCAGGTTAATAGACATGCTTTAAAGTTTTTTGTGTCTTTGAGTCTTAGTGTTTAATCTTCCTTGATTTGAAAGACTAATTTCTAATAGTAAAAGATTATTTATTTTCTCGCTTAGTTCTTGGCATCAGCCAAAAAAGCAAAAATGTACCAAGCGTAACAAGCAATGCGCCGGGATAAGTTAAAAAATATTTAATAGGATCTCGGTTGACAATAATCTGGACCCGTTTTGATGTTTGTTCGGAAGACCCATTCATTCCAGCCAAATAAAAGCGATAGCCGTCCCAAGTTTCATACACATGATTCATGCTTAGGGTTCTTTCGATTGGATTTTGATTTTTCTCGCTGATAAGCAAATCGGCTTCATAGCTATAAGGTTGTTCTGTATGAGGGTAATTGATTTGCCGAGCTTGTCTGAGGCGTAAACGATAAGGAAGTTCCAATTGCTCTGGTTGAAAACGGACAAGATAGCGCCCATTTAAAACAGGCCATTTCAGTCCCATGGCAGTGGCATCATAGCTCAATGCGATTATTTGTTTCTGATTTCCTTCCTGCACTTCTATAAGTAGGCCTGGCCGGTTATCTTCTTTTTTTGTTAAGGGTTGTTTAGAATGATGGCGGATAGTCAGGGGCGTTTCAAGTACAATAAACGTTTCTTTTAAATAATCTTCTTCAGTTACTTCAGAAGGTTTTTGATAAGAATGCACTCTTTCAAACTTTTCCTCTCCTGGTTCTGCTTTGGTCAGTAGAGTTGAATATTCAATTTCATACGCTTTTAGATAGGCAGATAAGAGGGTTGCTTGCCGTGCTGGTCCTAGAGGGGTACTTTCTATTAAAGGTGGCAATTCTCTCACAATGTAAAAAATCTGTCGAGCAAGCTGCGTAAATAGATCAGTTGGGCTTTTTTCCTGCAAGGATACTTTTAAATCATTCAAAAAAGGCCACTGCTTTTCCTTTAGAAATAGAAGGTAATCGGTTTCGGGTGGCAGGTCATAAAATTGTTCGAAAAGCTTCGAGACCCAATGACAGGCTTTTTTGTCATGTACAGGGACTTCTTCCCAATTTAGCTCAGTTAAAATTGTTTTTAGGGAACTATCTAAACTGGAAGGAAGGAAAAGAAGGGTTTTTCCTTGGTCCCATGCTTTTAAAAAATTAGCCAAATGTTCGGCACAATCTAAATGGGACCGCTTGCATGCCTCCTTAAATAAGTTCAAAGGGGGTGCAAGCGTGGCGTCTTTTTGCAGAGCCTGCTTCAACTGTTGTGTTAAAAAATAATGGTCGCCTTTTTCCTTGTCCAGCCTGCTTGTCGGATAAGTCGGAAGGGGAAGGCGGGCTTGTATAGCATAACCTGAAAAGCCTTCATCATACACGATAAGAGATCCAAGATGCCCTTTTCGATAGACTTCTGCATGCACCCTTCCGTACTGGTCAAAAGCAAATACAAATTGATCGTTATTTTCATCTTCTGCGATCAGAAGGGCGGGGGCCGGGCGGACTAGGTCAACTGAAAAAAGGTTGGAGCCGGTATCTGTTTGGACATAAAGGGAATGGCTTCCCTGTAGATCGACCCAAATTTTTTTTTCCATTCCTCCTTTCACATCATGGCAAAGCGTTAAAAGGGGCTTTAGGAAACCATCCGTAGGTGAAAAAGTAAGTTGCAGTTGAGTACGGATTTTATAGCCGTTAAATAAAATATCCTCTCTAAGAGCCTTTTTTAAAGGAATTTCATATGCTTTATTACTATCGTTTGCAAAGCCGAGGCGCAGTGTAAGCTCTTCGACGTAAAAATTTCGAATGCTAGCTTCAAGTTGGCTTGTACGTAAGGCCAAAAGAAGCCAGTTTCTAGATAAAAATGGGGTAAAAATACCTTGCGGAAAGGGTTCACTTATGTCCCAATTTTGGACAGGGAGGGGAGGCAGCCCTGTTAAAAAAATCCCCTCTCCTTTAATCCAGGTTTCCCATTCTTCCGAAACATTGGCGTAGGAACCTAAAACCTTAATTTTAAGGGCTGAAAATGTAGAGCTGGAATCTATTTTCCCTTTTTGTAGTTTTATAGGATAATTATATCCCGTTGCTTTATTTTCTATTTGCAAAGAATATGTGTGGGGAATCGTGAGTGTTTGGCTTCCGCTGCCTTCCCAGACATTTAAATTTCCCTGGATTCCGCTACGCTGTTTGATAAGGGTACCTCCTATGATCATGAGCAAGCCTAGGTGGGTAATCAGAAAGGGTAGGTGGCGAGACTTAAAGGGCCATCGCCTTAAAGCTGAAAAAAGGATATTGATGAAAAAAAAAGACAATAGCACTGAAAAAAAAGCATGATGGTAAATCCATTCCGCAGCAAAAAGATGAGAATCGGCTGAAGCTTCCAGAAAAGTCGCAACAATCACTAAAAAGGCGGTCAAGGCGATGAGCGCGATTGCAAAATAAATGCTTCCTAAAAAGTAAAAACCTAGTTTAATACTTTTCATAAAGGTGCAGGTAGTTCATCGATTAGTTCAAAACTATTAGCAAAAAGAAGTAAGCCCTTTCGATGCCGGTCGACCATTTCAACAGGCCCTACCACTTTGATTGTATAGTCTGCCCGTTGCAGTCTGTTTTTCATCAAATTGGGACTGAGCTCAAGTTTTTGGTCATATTCAGGGGCAAGCCGCATACTCCATCCCATCATTTTTTGTGCCTTCCCTTGGTACTGTCCTTCCCCTTCAAAAAAAAGGCCGACAAACCCCCCCTGAGAGCGGGGGGTAGTCACTGCAGAAAATGAGTTTAATTCTTGAAATTGAGCTTTCCAGCGGCTGATTTGTGCAAAAGGAGAAATCCTAGTGTAAAAAGTATGGATGGTGAGACGGACATTTTCTTCAATGATGAATTCGCAAATTGGTTTTTTAGTATCAAGCAGCGATTCCTTTGGCGAAGGATCAATGCGCGTCCAATAAGAGGGCACTTTTGCACGATAAATAGCCATTCTTTCCCCATTTTCTGTTTCCTCCCGGGCATTAAATGTTTGCCATTCCGCATCGAACGGGAGGGCTTCTTTTGAACAACTTACTAAAAAAGGTAAAAGAAAAAAGAAAAAATAAATCAATGTAAAGCCTTTCTGATGTTTACTTACCTATTATGTTCGAGGTAAAATTATTAGATCAAAAACTATTCTTTTAAAATATATGTTTCTAGGTTAAATCTATCGGTAGATATTTAGCCATTATAATGAGGCTCCTTGCAATGAAAATCCCCCAGTCCATCGAAGGAGAGCTATTGAATGTCGATCTCCTTGAAAATTTATATGATATTTACCAAAAGAATCCAGCAGAAATCGATCCTGCCTGGGTCGCTTATTTTCAATCTATCGAAGCGAATCCTTATAAAAAAGAGTTTAGAAAAGTCGACTCTCCTCTAGCTGAAATGGTAATTGATAAATACCGCCGTACGGGTCATTTGAAAGCCGATATTAACGCTTTACTGCCTGCCAAGGAAAGTGGAGTGAGCTTTGATGAAATTAGCAAAGAAGAGTGGGAAAAGCAGGCTCCATCCTATGGCTTGCTTCCAACTGAGACAGCTACCCTTTCGGAATTGAATGAAGCGCTCCGCAAAATTTATTGCGGCACCATCGGTTTCGAATACAAGCATGTGGAAGAGGCACATTTGAGTGCCTGGATCCAGGATCAAATAGAAAATGATTTTTTTAAGAAAGAGCTTAGCCCGGAGCAGCAGCAGCGTATTTTGGAATATTTAAACCGTTCAGAACTATTTGAAAATTTTTTGCACACAAAATATGTCGGCCAAAAAAGATTTTCTCTAGAAGGGGTTGAAACATTGATTCCCATGCTTGCTCTTGTAATCGAAACGGGGGCCGAAAGAGGGGTCCAAGAATATGTTTTGGGAATGGCGCATCGGGGGCGTCTAAATGTCTTAAGCAATATTTTGCATAAATCTTATGCAGAAATCTTTTCTGAATTTGAGGAGATTTCAATTCCAGAAGCCTTGGAAGGAATGGGAGATGTCAAATACCATAAGGGATATACAGGTGAAAACCTTAATACTCATTTTGGCGGTAAAATTAAAATAACCCTTAGCCCTAATCCCAGCCATTTAGAATCTGTGAATTCCGTCGTAGAGGGGCAGACAAGGGCAAAGCAGTTTCTCATAAATGATGAAATTCACCGGAATAAAGCCCTGCCTGTTTTAATTCATGGCGATGGGGCCATTTCGGGCCAGGGTATCGTATATGAAACATTTCAATTATCTAAATTGCCCGGTTATGCGACAGGGGGTACAATCCATATAGTCATCAATAATCAAATTGGTTTTACCACTCTGCCGCGGGACCTGCGTTCTACTCATTATTGTACGGACATTGCGCGGGCTTTCGGATGTCCCATATTTCACGTCAATGCCGAGGACCCAGAAGGGTGCGTCCATGCTGCATTATTGGCATTAGAGATAAGGCTGCGGTTCCATTGCGATGTGGTAATCGATCTGAATGGATATCGGAAATACGGACATAATGAAGGGGACGAGCCTGCCTATACCCAGCCTCTAGAATACAGGATTATCAAGGGAAAAAAGCCTATCAGAGAGCTCTACCGGGACCAATTGCTCCAAAGGGAAGTGCTTGAAAAAAAAATCATAGAACAGCTGGAAGAAGAATTCAAAAAAGGGATGCAGGAAGCTCATTCGGAGTTTAGGGATAAGGCACTAATAGAGACTCCGCTTAAGGAGCGAATGATTCACGCAGAAGGCTCTCAGTCTGTCCCTACTGGAGTCGATCGGGCCCACCTCCTAGTTTTAGCTGAGCGTTTTAGCCGCATTCCAGAAGGCTTTAGAATGCATCCAAAATTAGAAAATCTAGTCAAAGACCGGGTAAGCCGCATGGCAGGAAATAAGCCAATTGATTGGGGATTGGCTGAGCATTTAGCCTATGCAAGTCTACTCTGGGAAGGCATTCCTATCAGGCTGTCGGGCCAGGACTGCTGCCGTGGAACTTTCAGTCACCGACATGCGGTTTGGGTAGACCAGGAAAAGGAAAATGAATATTTCCCGCTAGCCCATTTAAAAGAAGCGCAGGGAAAATTTGAAGCTTATAATTCTCCTCTTTCCGAAATGGGTGTCCTTGGTTTTGAATACGGCTATAGCGTTGCTTACTTAAAAGGACTGACGATTTGGGAAGCCCAGTTCGGTGATTTTGGAAACGGGGCGCAGGTGATTATCGATCAATACATTGCCAGCGGAGAGCAGAAATGGGGGCAAAGGTCTGGGCTAGTGCTCTACCTCCCTCATGGCTATGAAGGGCAAGGTCCCGAGCACTCATCCGGACGTTTAGAAAGGTTTTTATCATTAGCAGGACATGATAATATGCAAATTGTCAATCCCACAACCCCTGCCCAATTTTTTCATGTGCTGCGGCGTCAGATGCACGCATCCCTTCATAGACCCCTGATTTTGTTTACTC
Source organism: Candidatus Protochlamydia sp. (assembly GCA_013695355.1). Lineage (GTDB taxonomy): Bacteria > Chlamydiota > Chlamydiia > Chlamydiales > Parachlamydiaceae > Protochlamydia. The sequence goes on along the minus strand of JACDAQ010000035.1, from coordinate 21,157 downwards.
CAAAGGGATTGCTGCGCCATGCTGCCTGTGTTAGCTCTTTAGAGGAACTTTCGGGTGGCTCTTTTCAAGCTTTGATAGATGATAGTGGAATAAAATCACCATCCTCTGTCAGACGCCTTGTTTTTTGTTCAGGGAGGATTTATTACGATCTTGTGTCTGAACGAAAACAGCAAAACCGCTCCGATGTGTGCTTTATTAGGATCGAACAACTTTATCCCTTGGATGAAAGCCTCCTTAAAAAAATTGCAGGCAAATATAATGAGTCAGTCGAATGGATGTGGGTGCAGGAAGAGCCCCAAAATATGGGAGGATGGTCTTTTATGTTTCCTAAGCTTATGGAACTGGTGCCGCCAGGAATCGATTTGAAATATGCAGGGCGGGCCCGCAGCGCTACTCCAGCCACTGGATCGCATTTGCGGCATGAACAAGAACACGCAACGCTTTTAAAACAGGTTTTCAGCCATGAAAATTGAAATAAAAATACCTGCAATGGGAGAATCAATCACCCAGGCTGTGATTGGACAAATTCTTGTTCCAAATGGTGAAATTGTTAAAGCGGATGCCGAAATCGTGGAACTTGAAACAGACAAGGTCAATCAAATTTTATTTGCTCCCCAAGCAGGAAGGTTATCCCTGAGAATCAAATCAGGAGACACTGTCAAAATTGGAGAGAGCATCGGTTTTATTGAAACTGAGGTAGAAGAAATTGATAAAAAGGCCTCTCCACCTACCACTGGGCAAAAAAATCAGGAAGTTGAAAAACAGCCGGCAAAAAGCATGCCTGAAACAGAAGGCCCTTTGCCACCGCCTCGAATGGAAGATCCAAAGCAGAGTAGTAAAAAAGAGCCTGAGCCAGCTGGTTTGCAAGGTACCGAAAATTCCTTGCGTATAACAAAAGAATCCTTTCTTCAAAATTTAACTCCTCAAAAGACAGTTCAAGCTGAAAAACCTCAGCCAGGTATCAAACCTCCTCAGGCTTCAAGAGAAACCCGCCGTCCTTTATCTAAAATCAGGCGCATTATCGGGGCCCGCATGGTGGAAGCGCAACAAACTACGGCAATGCTGACAACCTTTAATGAAGCCGACCTTTCTCTTTTGATTGAGCTTAGAGAGCAGCATCAGGAAGCTTTTTTCAAAAAATATGGAACAAAGCTTGGTTACATGTCTTTTTTTGCAAAAGCCGTCGTTTCTGCACTGCAGGTCTATCCTCAAGTGAATTCTTATTTGAGTGGTGAAGAAGTGGTCCAGCGCCATTATTATGACGTCGGCATTGCGGTAGGCACAGACAAGGGAACATTAGTGCCTGTTGTGCGTAACTGCGATCGCTTAAGTTTTGCCCAAATTGAAACAGCTATTGATGAATTTGCGAAGAAGGCACGGGAAGGTAAAATGTCCCCCGATGATCTGCAAGGAGGAAGCATGACGATTACGAATGGAGGCGTTTACGGCTCACTCCTTTCTACACCTATTCTAAACCCCCCTCAATGTGCTATTTTAGGTATGCATAAAATTGAAAAAAGAGCGGTGGTTATTAATGATCAGATCGTCATCCGTCCGATGATGTATTTGGCGCTCAGCTACGATCATCGCATGATTGACGGAAAAGAATCGGTGGCTTTTCTAGTTCATATCAAAAAGGTCCTTGAAGATCCGGCAGGTTTATTATTCGACATAACAAAATAAGGGTATAGGATTCGATTAAATAGGTAATAACCTGAGTTTGGAGTTTTTTCGCTCTTTGGGCTGCGTCAAAGCCTCGTGCTTGAAAAATAACTTTGAGGGTAATATTAATTAATATGACCCTCAAAGTTATTTATTCAATCGCGAGAGCTTTCACGCTAGCCGAAAGGGCAAAAAAACTCCAAACTCAGGTTAAAAGGGTTAAAATGGCAGAAGAACGATACGAATTGGCAATTGTTGGGGCAGGTCCTGGAGGTTATGTGGCAGCGGTCCGGGCTGCGCAGCTAGGGATGAAAGTTATTTGCATAGACAAAGCGGAAAGCTTAGGGGGTACCTGCCTGAATGTGGGTTGCATTCCATCCAAAGCCTTGCTCCATTCGACCGAAGTCCTTGAAAGGGTGGATGTAGATGGGAAAAATTTAGGAATTATCTGCTCCTCGCTACAGGTGGACTTTTTCTCAATGATGGAAAGAAAAAATGCAATTGTGAAAGGATTGTGTGAAGGAGTGGCGGGGCTTTTCAAAAAGCATGGGGTCAGCTATAAACAAGGGGAAGGGATTTTTATAGATCCTAATCATTTAAAAGTTAACGAATCTATAATTTTTTCAGATAATATTATTTTAGCGACAGGATCTGAACCTATCGAACTTCAAGCACTGCCATTTGATAAAAGTAATGTCCTTTCTTCGACTGAAGTACTTAGCCTCACTAAGGTACCTAACAGTTTAGTAGTCATTGGAGGGGGCGCCATAGGAGTCGAGTTGGCTTCGGTGTATCAAAGGCTGGGTTCAAAAGTAACCCTAATCGAAATGATGGACCGCTTGTGTCCCTCTATGGAAAAAATTTTATCCAGACACCTACTCCAAAATCTTAGGAAAAAAGGCATCAGCGTCCTCTTATCGGCTAAAGTCATTTCAGGAATTGATCAACGTGAAGAAATAATCCTTACCATAGAACAGGAGGGAAAGGTCCAAAATCTCAGCGGCGAAAAAGTGCTGGTAGCAATCGGGCGCAGGCCTTTTACGCAAGGGCTTGATTTAGGTGCGGTTGGCATTGAAATTGACCGGAAAGGATTTATTCCTGTCGACTCCTTTTTTAGGACGAAGCATCCTCATATTTTTGCCATCGGCGATTTGATTGATGGGCCTATGTTAGCTCATAAAGCATCCGAAGAAGGAATTGCCGTTGTCGAATGGTTAAATGGAAATCGTCATCCTTTGAATTATTTAGCAATTCCTAATGTAGTATATACCAATCCCGAATTGGCGGCCGTGGGCTTAAGCGAAGAAGAGGCAGTAGCTGCAGGTTTATCAGTCGCAATTGGCTTGGCGTACTTTAAAGGGAACCCGAGGGCTCGATGTAATGGAGAAACTGAAGGGGTTGTGAAAATTATAGGCGATCGACAAACCGGACGTTTGCTGGGGATGCATATTATCGGTTCGCAAGCATCGGAGCTGATCTCTGTAGGAATGCTGGCCATGCAAACAGGGGCGCTTGTGGCTGATCTAGCGCAAGCACCGCAAGCGCACCCTACATTAGGTGAAGCAATAAAAGAAGCTGCGTTTGAAGCCCTTCGGGCTTAATTAATTGCGCCCAACGAATCAGACATTTGCATTAAGCTTAAATTTATAAATAAATTATGGTAATAAGGGGGTTATGATGAACATGATAGGCAGGTCGCTGGCACGGTAGGATGGTGCAAGACAAAGCGCACTTTTTTAGGCTTATAAAAAATATTTTTGACAATTATTTTTATTTTCTTATCCTCTTCATCCTGCAGCCAAAGGCTATCCTGCTAATTTTAATATATTAACGTGATTTTCTGTAATCTTTCAATTAACTTGATGCCTATGCGAATCAGAGAATTCAGCCTTAAAGCATCCGTTGCTTTAAGGCATTTTTGTTCAACGTAGCGTATACTTCAGCCTGCATTGTTTTGGCTAATCGTTAAAATGAACTTTTATGATATTGGCATAAATGACACAATAAGGGCTAAAGCCTGCGAAAACAAACGAAGGCTGACGTCTACAATGCATTGGAAGTTTTAATGCGGGATATGTTTAACAATGCCAAAACGACAAGAAATGTTGCCCCTTTTGTTCCAATGAATTGAAAATTCCTTAAGGCTACGATGGTCATTAAGTTGACCGTGGCATTTGTGAAGGCATAGCGATTTGCAAGTTTGACCCCTCCTTCTCCATTTTGTGTGCTATATCTTACACACTCTAATAAAATGCGGTTTGCAAGGCGCGAAATGGCAATTGTTCCAAGCAAAATTTTGGCATTCATTTGTGGAATATGCATTTGAACGCTGTAAAGCGCGCCAATACCAGTACAAATTATAATATCTTTGGTGGTTCCCAGGAAAGCATTTATCATATTTTTCTCCTCTGTTTAGATAGTAAAGAAATATGTATTCTGTGCGTTCAAAGAACCGCACAAAATTTCCTAAGTGAACTTAAAATTAGACTTGGACTAACTTTAAATCTCCCGCGGTTGACCGATATAAATGACCCCATATTATAATATTGGTGGTTTAGATACGCCGACCTCGGTCCTAGAAGCAGTCCAATTTCAATTTTTAAATTCACTTAGGTTAAAAGATAAAATTATGCAATTTCACTTAAGAGCCTGATCGCATTGAAATAGGCCAAAGAGCTTAATATCAAGGTACCTTTTAAGGCAATAGTATTAAAATGGTTTAAAGCAGCTATCGTACAGGCATTGACCAAAATATTTGTGGCTATATAAGTGGCTGCACTTTGTCTCGCCTTTCCAGCATCGCCTCTTCGATTACCTGTCTCAATCACGCTTTTACACAGTTCTTGGATGACTCTATCGGCAACTCTTGAAAGGACAAGAATGCTTGTTGTCAAATTCACTGGAAGTTTAGTTTGAATGGCATAAATATAGCCAATGCCGCCGTATACACCACTTTCAAAAGTGGTGTATAATAAAGAATTTGTCATAAATTTCCTTTAGAACCTGTTCAATATCCAAGTTCTTATTGCATGCCCAATTGTTTAATAGTTGTGTGAGGTGCCGCAACCGCAGGAAGATTGTACATTCGGGTTAGAAATCTTAAAGCCCGAGCCGCGCAATCCATCCACAAAGTCAATTTCAGAGCCAAGGAGACGGGAGACCATTCCTTTTTTAACATGCACTTCAATCCCATTCGAAGTGAAAACTTGATCATCTTCTTCCGATTTCTCCGAAAAATCAAGTACATATTCAAAGCCATTGCAGCCTGCCATTTCTTCCGAAAATCGCATTCCCCACCCTTGCTTATTTTCATCAGCCAATATTTCCAAAAATTTAGAGGCTGCCCGCGGCGTCACTTGAATTGAAGAAATATCAACAGGCTCATTCAGAAGGGAATTAAGGCGGCGGACAAGTTCATCGATCTGTGCGTCGGTTTTTCCATGGGTCAACATTCCCCCTTCCAACGTTTCCCAAACAGCTGCATGACAGCCAACGCAATGTAAGCCGGCATTGGTAATTTCTTGTGAAAGCTTTTGGGCTTTATAAGGAAACATTCCAAGGATATCTTCAATTGTCATTTGACGCGTAATTTGTGTAGCTTTTTCTTTCTGCTTTTTAGGTGCCGAACAGCAGGATGAGCCAGCTTCTTCCTCACGCGAAGAGGGAGAACAGCAGGAGGTTGAATTAGATTGTTCTTTCTTTGGCTGAGAACAGCAGGAAGAGCCTTTATTTGTAAAGGTGGGCTCTTCTTCTTCTTTATAAGTAGGTTTTGAACAACAGGGCATAGTATTTTCCTCTTTGGTGAGGGAGTTGCAAAACTTGCCATCGAAACGATTTTCGGGCGATTATGTCGAGATTTGACGTTTAATGCGATCCTTATTTCCTAGATAAAAAGGATTTGCATCGGTGGTCAAAGATCGATGAAAGCGCCCAAAGCGATCGTTGGGAGTTTTTCAATTCTCTCTGTTTTTAAAGAATTAAAAAGAAACGCGCACGCGCCCTTTTATGATCTTGCATTGACAAGCTAAACGTTCATGGCAAGTGCCTTCGCCCAGGAAATCTTCTTCTTCCTTTGTCGGGGGAGATAAATTTTCTTTCCCTTCCTTAACTTCAATAACGCAGGTTCCGCATACTCCTTCGGTACAAGCAAAAGGAACACCAGCTTCTTCGCAAACTTCAGCTATTGGAGAATCATCGGGAAGCTCGACTTCTTCTTCATTATGATCAAATACTAACGTAGCCATGAACTTATCTCCTAACAATCAATAGTTCTTAGAATTCTTAATGTAACAAATATTAATATAGGTTAATTAAAAAATCAAGAGGAATTAGAGTCATTTCCTCTATAAGTTTTCATAGATCCTTGCTTATATTGGAAGATAAAGGACCTATTATTCTGAACGGCTATAAATTTAAATTTTTTTAAGGCATAAACACTTTTTCCGCAAAACAAGAAAAATACCTAAGAGGATAAAAGGAACGCTAAGGATTTGTCCCATCTGCAAAGTTGACTGGTCGACAACCGCCTCCAATTCCTCCTTCCAAAATTCTAAAAAAAAGCGGCTCAAAAATACGAAAATAAATAAATACCCTGCATATATTCCAGGAGCAAGCGTAAAACCCTTTCTTTTCCAAAGAACATATAAAAATATAAAAGTTGCCAAGTAGGCCAGAGCCTCATAAAGCTGAACAGGGTGGCGCGCTATAGGAGAGCTGCCATCGATGGGGTTTCCAAAAACAATGGCCCACGGTAGGGTGCTTGGAGAGCCAATGATCTCCTGATTCATAAAATTGCCTAATCGAATAAAACAGGCAGCTAAACCGGCCGGAATTGCCAGGCAATCAAGCAGCCTTAAATAGGTCAAGTCGGGAACCCACCTCTTTACATAGCGAAGATAGAAAAATAAGGCTAAAAAAATTCCCAGAACTCCGCCATGGCTGGCTAAGCCCCCCTTCCAAACTTGAAAAATTTCTACAGGATGCTCTTTGAAATAGGCCCAATCATAAAAAAAAACCGCCCCAAGGCGTGCTCCGAGCAATGTTCCTAAAATGACAAACCAGCAGAGGCGGTCTGTTAAAAAATAGCTCATCCCTTTCAATGATAAGTTTTTGTATAAGTTATAAGGATGGGTTTTAAGAAAACTTGCGAGAAGCGGAACAACTAGGAGGTATCCAAGAACGAAACCTGTAACGAAACAGAGCCCATACCACATGACAGGAAGGTTAAGAAAAGGAATAATAAAAGCCTCGCGTGGGGGGTCCCAATATAGCCAGGCAGTTGAATTCAGTAATTGCATAGAAACTCCGGATAAAAAAAAAGCCCTATCTTCGTTTGAAGAAGATAGGGCGCATCGGAGTAGAGGGATTTGAACCCCCGACCTACTGCTCCCAAAGCAGCCGCGCTAGCCAAGCTGCGCTATACTCCGATTTAAAGCAGAAATGAAAAAACTACCAGAGGTGCACTTTTTTCACAACATAAAATTGTGGAGCAGTTAAAATTTTTATGAAATGAGGTTTGATCACTTAAGACCTCCTGTAATTTTTAGTGATTTAAGCAATTTTTATTGATAATTAATGGATATTTAACACTCTCTTAATGAATTTGTATTAATTTTCTAAAAAATAAAAAAGGGCAGGTTTTATGAATAACTTTGGGGATTATAATAATAACAATACATCTCATCTTTTTGATGCACTAAGTCCAGAATCTAAAAAAAGTGAAATGAAAATAAAAAAAAAGTGGGAAATAAATTATCAACCACCAATGCTCAATGAAAATGTGAATACATTAGGCAAAGAAACTTTTACAGCATTTGAAGCGCACAGTAATCAATCTGCTCAAATCCTACCAAGCTACATTAATTTGACTGAATATAAATTGCGACAAAATCACAGTAGTTTCTCGACAACCCCAAATATAGAAGAAAACGAATCTAAACAAACTAATAGAGATCAGGGAATTTTAGCTATTTTTGAGAATAATGTCGAAAATGCTTATAAAAAAAGAAAGCTTAATCCAAATAACCAAATTCCAAAAGATACACAGGAGGAAATTTTAGATTTAGTAAAACAAGAAAGTTTCCTCGCCAACCAGCTCGATTTGATGAGTGAAGCAAATAAGCCTCATACCGAATGGAATGAAACGCATCGAGAATATCTGATTATTGTTAAAAAAAGACAAAAACTCGTAATCAATCTACAACAAGATAAGTTAGATGAATTAAATTTTGATATAGATGAGGCGAATATTAATTGTAAAAAAATCATTGAGCAAAATAATTTTTTTAGTAATGAGATGTATCTTGCTAATCAAGAAATTAAAGGTTTAACTTTAGGGATTGAGGAATTGAAAAAAGCAAATAATGAACTCATTTCTAATAACAAATATCTTGAATTAGGAAATTCAATCAATTTAAATGGGATTGAAACTCTTCAAAAAACACTACTGAATGTGAAGACGGAATTGGATCAAACTAAGCAAGAAAATTCGAATTATGCTTCTCAATGTATAGAATTATCAAAACAGGTTGAAAATTATGAGCATATAATAGAAAAAAACTCTTTTGAGTATACTAAATCTATTTCTGAAATAAGCGAACAGTATAAAAAAGAAATGAATCAATTAATAAAACAAATTAATGAGAAAAATAGATTTATTATTGAACAAAAAAAAGAATTTTTGATCGAAAAAAACAAACAAAAAATCCTATTTGATAAACAAAAAAATGACTACTTTGAAAAATTGGATGAAAAAACATTGTCGATCAATAAAATAAAAAATTTAAATGAAATTCTTGAGACACAATCAGTTATTGATAAAGTTAATATTAGTAATTTGCAGCTACTAGTTGATAATGTAAACATTAAAAAACAAATTAACAAAGAACATTTAAGTGATATTTCTAAAAAACTTGATCAATTAATTAATAATTTATAAAATTTTTGAGACAAAGCGATCTTATATATATTTGCATGAATAAATTCAGACATTTAAGATGTCTTAAGTTTTTGAAAATTAAGTTATTAAAGTAAAATTTAATGGTATCGCCTTAAGCAACCAGATCTTTTCTTTATTAACCTACCTACGCAAGAGATCAAAGGAAAAGAAGAATGCTGAGTTTTAATTCAACTTTGGGATTATTTAGTTCAATTTTTGCCTCACCTCAATTCTAATAATCTTATTTTTAATCCTTGTGATTTATGTAGTAAAATATGTTAGGTGGATGCCTACTCGGTCAGATGGCCGGATTAATAAAAACAATTTGGATAAATATTCGTCTGCAATCATTTGTCAAAAAACTTTTATCAAATATTTATTAAAATTTAATTAGTCCTTAACAATAATTTATTAATCTACCGTATCTAAATAATGAGAGGATAAAATGAATAATTTTGGTGACTACAGGGATTTAAGAAATAATGATAGTAATAATAATTATAATCACAATTTAAATAATAATAATTATAAAAATAAATTTAACGACTTCAATTACAATAGCAATGATAGTTATAGGGATAATACTACGAATCGTTTTAATCATAGAACAACAGATACTCAAGGATCCACAAGAAAAATAGAAAGAAGATGGGAAAATGAAATCTCTGGGAAGTCAAATTTAAGTTTAGGGTCTAAAGTCAATAACTTTCGTAAAACTACTACTTTTTATGAACCCAGGGAGCAAAATAACTATCAAAACCAAAGCCAACCGCCTCAAGATAAAAGAGCGTTCTGTTCTCCTTATGAATTTACTCAAACCGATAAATTTGCATTAAGCAACAATCAAATGACTCATAAAAATAACCCGAATAAAATGAACAGAGATATAATATCAAGCTTAAATTCAAATGAGCTTGAAAATTTGTCAAAGAAAAGAAAGATCGATGCTGAACAACCTAACTTATCACAACTTAAAAATGAAATTTCAGATTTAGTTCAAAAAGAACAAGTTTTAGTTAAACAAGCCGATTTAATTAAGGAAGCTAACAGACCCCAAAACGAATGGGAAGCAGCTTACAGAGATTATTTAATCGTAGCAAAAAAAAGGCAAAAACTCACAATTATATATCAAAAAGAAGAGTTGAATAAATTAAAAGATATTAATGTTGAATATAATGAATTAAAAATTAAAAATCAATTTTTAAATGAACAAAATTTATTGATTAAAAGTGAGCTATGCAATGCTAATACTGAAATTAAAAAATTAGCTTAGATCTAAGCAAAATTAACGTTCGTTCGACAGAATTAATTAAATCAAATAATGAATATATTGCTTATACAAGTAAACTTGAAGAAGAAGGTATTAAACAGCAACTAATTATTGGGCAGCTCAATGAAGAAATAAATACTGTAAGAAATTTTTTGGAGGAAAGTGTCAGCAAAAATGCTATGTATTATTTGAAATGTGATGAAGTGTCAAATCAAAACGAGAAGTACAAGTCTTTAATAGAAAACAATTCTTCAAATTATGAAAAAAATATTCTTCAAATGAAGGATCAACATACAAATGAAATTTTTATTTTGATAGATCAAATCAAAAATAATGACAAATTAATCGAAAATCATTCCATTTTAATGGAACAATTGAACGCAAATCATGTGAAGGAAAAGGATAAATGCATTGAAAATCAATCTGTTTTAATGGAAAATTTGAAAGCAAATCACGTGAAGGAAAAAGACAAATTAACCGAAGAATTTAATTCGCAGTATTCATTACAGCAAATAGAAATAAAAAATAAAACTTCTGAATCCCAAGAAAAGGATGTTTTAATCCAAAAATTAAAAAATGAAAATTCACTTTTAAAATCCCAAGCAGTTAATAATCAAACCTGGATTATCGAAATGGAACAACAAATTAATAACAATACTGCGAAAAACAAATTAAACAAAGAAAATCTAAAAGTTTTTGCTAAAAAACTAACTGAATTTAGTAATAAATTATAGATTTTTTCAGTGTAAAAATTATGAACGGGATAAGCAGAAACTTCTGAATTGGCAAAATGGGCAGGATAAGAAGATAAAAATTACTAATTGGATTTAAGGTTAATTCGGAAAATTTTTTTCAATCTAACCTTGTTGCAATTTTTTTATCACTGCCTGCCAGCTCCCCAGAATTTCAGGAGTGTTCAAATCCAAAGCTTTTTGGATTTGTTTAATGCTCGACATGACAGTCGAATGGTCCCTTGCAAACAGGTCTCCAATCTTCATGAATGGCATTTTGAGCTGCGAACGGCAAATATGCATTGCCAGCTGGCGAGGAAGGACGCACTCGCGCGTTTGGGCCTTTCCAAGAATATCTTCAGTCCGCAGTCCATATTGTTCAGATACAGTTTGAATGATCTTGGCAGGGGTAATTGCTGATTTTTGTTCATCTTCGATTAGATCGGCCAAAAGAGTTCTTACAGCTGTAGGAGTTAAATGATTAATTGAATTTTTTGAGTCAAGATGAAGGCGGAGAATAAGTCCTTCGAGAGATCTTATCAGAGCTTTTGGAGTGCTAGTAAAGGTTTCTATAAGATAGTCAGTGATTTTATTAGGTAAATGAAATTGAAGCGCTTCAGCTTTTGCGTGAATCAGAGCACGCATTTCTACTGATCTGAGAGATTTTAAAGGGAGTACAATACCCCATTCAAAACGGCTGATGAGGCGAGGTTCAACGAATTGTAATTCCTGGGGCGCGTAGCTCGAGGCTAAAACTATCTGCTTACCGTTCAGGTGCAAAGTATTGAAAGTATGAAAAAATTCTTCCTGAGTGGCCCCTTTACGTGAAAATACATGGACGTCATCGACAAGTAAAACGTCAATATGCCGGTAAGCCTGTCGGAATGTGCTCATTTCACCTGCACGGATGGCTGTAACAACATGGTCAGTGAAGGTTTCTGCCCGCACGTAAATGGTTTTTAAACCTTGATCCCGAAATGCGTGAGCCAGGCTCATCAATAAATGGGTTTTGCCTGAACCGCAATTGCCGTAAATATAAATCGGGTTATAGGTGCATAAAGTTGTTTGGCAGTTCTGATGCGGCAGTCCTGCTATTTCAGAAAGCAGCTGATGAGTTAAGCGATTTTCTTCATTTGAGATGAAATGCTGAAAACGGCAAAGGGGATCCAAGTCATCAAAGGTCAGGTTGAAAGGGATGTTTTTTCCATTGTTAAGATGGGCTTTTTTAATGGGGTGTTTCTTAACAGCAGGAGGTAAGTTAGCAACGGTCAAATGCAGCTTAATCGATTTATTATTTCCATTGAAAAGCTTTGTAAGAATTTTAGGTCGGATGTGCTCTTCAAACCAAAGCGCCTGGAATGAATCCTTAGCTTCGACATATAAATTGCAAGCATCAAAGCGGAGGATTTTGAGGGACCGTAACCATTTTTGGACCGTTTCATGTCCTAATTCCGTTTCTTGTGCATGTAAAAATTGTTCCCAGGCCCGCATCCTTACTCCATTTAACATTGTGAATTGTTGTAATTGCTAGTCAATAGCATAAACATGTTTAACCTATTCATAAAGCGATTTTAACACACTTGCCTTTTATACCCAAGTGAACTCACCTAGGTAAACCTCTTCCAAAAGAAATCAAAAAAAATATATTTCAAACTATATAATATTTAAAAAAATCAACCTTACAAATTTTATTTGACACATGTACCAATCAGATTAGGGGGATAGGTTTCATTGACAAAATAAATATCTATGAATAGTCTATGATCAAATTATAAGAATAGGTTCTTTAGTTATGAATATAAATAATGCAATTTCTTCAAGTGAAATTATCTCCTCTACCGAAACGACAACCGCTCCTTCGCTACCATCCATTCCAGTGCAAAATCTTTTTAATTCACAAGAGATTACCCAGGAAAAGTTTAAACCCACTTATAAAACGAAAGCTGAAAAAGATATTAATAAGAAAATTGAAAATTCAGCAACAAAAGTTTCAACCATTATTTTGAAGAATGGTTTATATGACCTTCTTAATTTTTCAAATTCAGATGAAGATATAATTTTACTGAATGATAAAAAAGAAATTAAAACTTCGAAAAGGGTACTCAAATCGCACCTCAAAAAAAATTCATGTGATTTAGTTAATGAGGCTCTATCGATCTTAAAAAAAGATGATAATATCAAAAATTACAACGATACATGCGATAAACCGTTAAAAAAAGACACGGAGTACAAATCCTTATGCGAACCCTCTTTTGACACAGTCGAAGATGCGTTAAACTGCCTTGAAAATGGTTTTTCAAATTCCTCTTCAGATGGAGATGACAGTCGGCCGATTAAAACGGAAGAGCGTCCTTTGCAAAATGCCATTCATTTGCTACAGGAGGCATTAGTAATTTTGATAAATGATCCTCATTCACCTGCTGACCCTAAAAAAGAATTAAGTTTATTTGAAGAAGCCTTAAGCATTCTTAAAAGTGAGCCATTGGTTAATGTTGAATTATTAAATACAATTGAAAATCTCATTTTAAAATTAAATACTGATGTAATGGTACAACCCTTATTTCATAAATGTTATTTTGCTTGCTTAAGTGGAGAATTTGAATATGTAAAAAAGTTGATAGATGACAAACCAGATCTCATCACTTTATTTTATGGTAAGGAAGGCACTTTGTTCCATGCTTGTGCAATTTCCAATAGGCTTGAAATCATGAAATGGCTTGATAGTATTATCCCTGACTGCCTAAATCGATGCCGCCTTTTAGATGGAAAGAATGTGATGCATATTGCTTCAGAGCAAGGTAATCTTGCCATGGTGAAATGGCTGTCAAGCAAACACGTTTTATTGGACAAAAGTGATAAACAAGGGTGCACTCCCTTACATTTGGCAGCTCTTAACGAAAAAATAGAGATATTAAAGGAATTTCCAGTTCAAATAGCAGAGCAAAAAGAAACATTTTTATTTGTAATTGCAGGCAAAAAAAATTGCCCTGTAAGCATCCAATATTTGTTCGATGAAAATTTGCAACCTGATCTTAATTCTTTATTACTAAAAATAAACCCCTTGCATTTGGCGGCTCAGGCAGGTCTCAATGAAAATGTCAAATGTCTGCTTAAAAATAAGGTAGATATTAATAGCCAGGATGATCAAGGCAGAACTCCAATTTTTTTTGCGGCTATGAAACACTTTTCGACAGTCAGGTTGCTTATTGAGAATCAAGCTGATATTACATATCAAAACCTTCAAAAGCAAACCTTGCTTCACGTTGCCGCGGCTTATGATCAACCTCAAATTCTAGAAGAACTTTTAAAAAAAAATTCATGTAAAAAACTTATCAATACACTCGATGACAGAGGACAATCACCATTGCATAGTGCTTGTTGGCGCAAGGAAAAACTTTCAATTCTTTCTCTATTGATACAAAATGACGCCAACACTTTTAGCGCCAACAAGCAAGGGAATACGCCTTTGCATTTAGCTGCTCAACATGGATTTCTTGAAACTGCAAAAATCCTTTTAGCAGATCAAAAACAAGACACGGCCGAACTTGCCAATGACAAAAATCTCCTGCCTTTTGACCTAGCCATTTTATTTAATCAGGATGCATTTATTGAATTTTTTTTAAGAAAACAGGGTTTTCATGGAAGCTTACCTTTAATGAATGAAATACACACTGATTCTTCCACAATCACTAATGAGAGCCAACTATTAACCGACACGTACCATATAAAAAAATTTCGTGAAAAAGCATATTTAAATTCCTTGCTTAAGGCAAAAAAAGATAAAGATATAGAAAAGCAAATTATTTATTTGCTAAAAATAAGTACGCTTTACATTGAAAATGCCAAAGAAAATTTGGAACGAGGGAGAAACCAATCTGACGAAGGGGTAGTGCAGCGTGCTAAAATTGAACTTGAAAGGGCATTAATTGAAGGGACAAAAATTGTCAATGGTGCCCTCGCTCTTTTAAATAAAAATAATAATTTATTTGAGCAGTATCTGTTTAAAAAATTGAAGATTATTGAAAATATTTTTGTAAATAATCTTTCAAAAACTAATATACCACGTAGAAAAAATTCACCCCTTAAGGGGCTTTTAGACAAAAGTAATTCACAACTTCTCCCAAAATTTTTCGCTCAAAACGAAGCGCATCAAATAAAAGATAAGCGTTTTCTTTTAATGGAAGCCAGGAATGCCGATAGGAAATCAGGATTAAATATAAAAAGCCGACAAGAAAAAATGACAGAAAAATTTAAGGGTTTGCTTAGCTTGCTTGTTAATGAAACAGAAGACCTTTTTAAAGCAAAATTTCAAGTACAGTTGCCTAAATGGGCATGCTTTGCGATAGGTGCCGCTGCGCGAGGAGAAATGTTCCCCTATTCTCCAATGCAATTTTCTTTTCTGATCGATGGAGAAAAAGAGCATTTTGAAATTTTCCTTAAACTGCTTGAAATTAAGATTAATAATCTTGGAGAATCAAATTATTCAATAGTTGAAGAGGGAGTTGAAGGAGTATATAAAAATACAGCAAAAGGGTTTTCCACAGACTTTCATAATATGGTTCGAATTTATACACCTAAAAAATTAGCCAAATTTCAATCAAGTAAATCATTTTTAAAAGAATTTAATATAGTTACCTATATTGCAGGAGATAAGGCACTAATAGAAAGCTACAACGAAACAAAAAAGAAATATCAAAATAGAGTAGAAACATCTGGCAGAAGAAATAAAGATGAATTAGCAATTCAATTATTTGTTAAAAATTCAAATTTTCATTTTCATTCACTCAATAAAGAAAGTGTAAATATCAGAAAAGAATTATTTCTTCCTTTTGAAGAAATAATAGAATGTTTGTCCATATGGTTTAATATTGATAAATCAAATATTTTTGAAAGAATTGACGAAATGATAGGAATGAAATTAATCCATTCGGATTTAAATTTGAAAGGAACAATTGAAAAAATTATGTCTCTGCTTTTGAAATCTCATCATTACTCAAAGAAAAAAAAGGAATGGCTATTTTATGATATGGGACAAAAAGGGTATACCTTAGGCGGTGAAACTGTTAATTTGGAAGAATATTTCAAAGTTTTACAAAATTTAACGGTGATTGCACAAAATTTTTACAACCACAAATTTAGCTAAAAGGTTAAACAAGCTACATAATTTTTCTATTCGATTTGCACGCTATCAACTTTCATTTGAATTAATTCATCCAAAAAACATTAAGTTGTTAAGATATAAGGAATAATAAATTTCCTTTTGTGCCTTGTTATCTTTGAGCTTCTGTGAATATTAATAAGGTATGGCCAGTGAGAGAGCTAATATTTAATAGAACCTCACTGGCTTTTTGTTATCTTGTGCGGGCTTTTTTCGGTCCATTCTTAACTGGAGCAACAGCGGCTACAGGTTGGGACTTCATTTGCTTTGAAATGAACATTTGCTGGACCATTCCTAATAGCATGGAGGAGAGCCAGTAAATGTTCAAACCTGACGGAAAGTTATAAAACATCACGGCAAAAAGGATGGTCATCATTGACCCCATAGCCTTTTGCTGTCTTTGCTGATCAGTCATTTCGTTTGGATTTTTAGCTGCTGTGGACATGTATTTTTGTTGAACGAACATTACCAACCCAAGCAAGATGGGCAATAAATGAAATTCAGTTCCAATGAAAAAAATTGGACGATCCCAACTGAATAAAACGTCTGGAGCGGTAAGATCATCAATCCAACCAGGAATAAACGATGCTCCACGCAGAGCAAAACTTGATTTTAATAGATCGAACATTCCGATCAAGAAGGGCATTTGAATCAACAAAGGCAAACAGCCGAAAGCAGGATTGGCACCTCTTTCTTTATAAAGGGCCATTATTTCCGTCTGGGCCTTCTTTGGATCTTTTTTATGCTTTTCCTGGATAGCAGCCACTTCCGGCCCCAACTGCTGCATCTTTAACATGGACTTTGTCGACCAGGTATTAAGAGGATAAAGCATCAAACGCAAGCTCACAGTCAATAAAACAATCGAAAGGGCCCATGATCCCGTAAGTTGATGGAAAAATTTCATTAAAATCAGCAGGAATTTTGCAAAAGGTTCAGAAATAAAAGTGAACCATCCATGCATGGTTTGGCAAGCAATGTAGTCAGGGTTATAGCCTGTTTCTGGATTAGAATATTTGGCATCGATTTCATTAAGTATATCTCCTTCAAAAGGCCCCGCAAAAAATCGGAAGTCCATTTTCCCGGGTTGGGATTTGAGGGGGAGAAAAGTCATGTAACCGGGAAGATCCTCTGCTTTATAACGGTCGTATTCCTGATCGATTTCGGTTAAACGGGAGGGGACGGTTAGGCCTGAAATTGTCTGCACCCTAAAGCCAGGATCAATTTCTTTTAATGGGTCCATGATCATTCCAAGAAAGCCATTCGAATTGCAAACCCAGTCAGGATAAACAGAAGAGATTGTCGAGGCTTCTTTAGGTAGATCGATCTTTTCCACTTCAGCTTTTTTATTCCTTGTAATGCGGTATTTGAGAGAAGGGGCCGCACCACCGGAAATCCATTCTACTTCAGGAATTCCCGAAGTAAGCCATAAATTTTTAGCGCTACCCTCAATTTGAATTGATAAATTCAAGCAATAAGGGCCCTCTTTTAAAGGATCTCCAAAAGAATAGTTTTTAATGATCCGTCGATTATTTTGAGACGCTTCAAAAGTGATAGAGTGTTTATCAAAATGAGTAACTTCATAGACAAGTTCCGCAAATTCCGGATATTCCGAAACCATATTGAGGGCATAATATTGAGGTTTTACTTTGATTGTTTTCCGAGGGGGGATCTGAACAAGGTCACGGCGTAATAAGGGGTAGTATCCACCCAAAACGCCTTGTTCATTAAAAACAAGTTCTTGGTCATTATTAGCTGAAGGGGTGTAAAAAGGGTGGGCTGGAAAATGGGCGTTATAGGGATGATTTCTGACTATCGTACGGTCAGTTTCGATCTCACGCACGATGCTTTGTTCATTTTCATCAGTTTTAAAGGGTAGGTTAATTTCAGCTAAAGCTCCACCATGATTGGAAAAGACAAGCTGCTGATAGGCATTTTCTATAACAAAGAATTTTTCTTCTTTGTTTTGAGAATTTACTAATCCTTGCCCAGGTGCTGAATAGGACGCGTCGAATGGAGGTTTCGATTGATCCGGTTCCTCGATTTTATCCTTTTCTTTGGTGGCTTGCATTATTTTTTGCTTTGCCTGCCACTCTTCTTTTTGACGTAAATTTTGATTTTGGAAAAAAAGATTTAAACCAAAAAGAGTGAAGGAGAGGGCGACAACAAACAAAAGAGATCGTTTATCCATAATTCATTAACCTTATAAAGCAGCTTGTAAAAAAGGAATAACTTACCATAGATTGGTGAAAGTCACAAGGGAAAATAAAGAAGGTAAAGAAAAATTGTTTACGATTAAAATGATAATGTCAAAAAAATATCATTTTTTAAGCTTGTAAGCATAAACAATTTAGGTAAAATTTAAATTAACAACCAAAGTCTTTTTTTAACATATTCCCCAAAATTAAATTTGAAAATAGTATTAAATCCGATTTTTAAAATTAAAAAAATCCTTACCTTTTAATAATAACATTTCATTTAAATATACTTTTTGATATATTGCCTCAAAAAATTATAATGATATGAAAAAAAGGTGATAGATCATGAATAGTGTACCAAGCATTGGGAATAATGAAATTCAATATAGAAATAATTTTCAGTCCCAATCAAATTCTTTTCCAAATGCAATTTCTAACGTTGGAGGTATTTTTCCGGCTATAGAGAATGCGTTTAATGAAACAAAATTTGATATATCAGAACTAAATGTAATTCACTTGAACAATGAACATAACGATGAGCCTTTGAACTGCAGCGAAGAAATGAAAAAAATTAATGAATTGAGGAAAGAAAGAGACGAATTAACAGAAACATTAAACTCGATCACTGATTTGTATGAAGAATTACTTAAAACTAACAAACAAAATTTTGATCAAAATGAAAATCTAAATAGCACTAATGAAGACTTGAAAAATAAATTAGCTTTTCAAAAAAAAATTAATGATTCTCAAAAAAATGAATTTAGCGAAACATTAAAAATTCAATCTGAAAATATAAGAGCACAAATTGAAAAAATTATTCAGCTAGAAGAGGTAAAGCAAATTCTTGAAAACAAAAACGCTGAAGTCAACACTAAATGTGCTATTCTGTCAGACAAATGCGAGAAGCAGGATGCAGAATTATTTGATTTGAATAAAAAAGTTAATGAAATTAATTTGAAATACGAGAACCGTGAAAAAGTAAATGTTAATAAAATACAATTAATACAAATAGAAAATGATGATTGTAGAAAAAAGATCGATAATATACAAAAAACGATTAATGATCAATCGAATGTATTCCAATCAGATAATAATAATTTAAAAAATATCATTAATGAAAAAGAGGAAATGATACGACTGCAAAGGAATGAAACAGGGCGATTAAAATCTGAAAAATTGAAACTTGAAGAAAATATTATAACTTTGAACAATAATATTGAAAAAATTTCTATAGAAATGGATCAATTAAAAATCGATTATAATACAATGAATGAAAATCTAGTCGCCTTGCAAAAAGAATTTAAAAATAAAACAGAGAAATTGAATGATGTTGAGACATCTCTAGAAAATAATAAAAAATATATAGGTGATTTAGAATCTCAAAACGCAGTAAAAGATAAAATTATTCAAGAAAAAATAAAGGCTTTTCTTGATAAAGAAAATTCTTTAGAAATCCTTTCAAAAAATTATCAGAAAGAATGCGAACAAAAAAAAATCTTGCAAAGCGAGAAGGAAAGTATTAAAGTCAACTATGAAAATTTGAAAGTTGTAAAGGACAGTTTGGTTGAATCAGTCACAAACTTAAAAAAAGAACTGGAAATGAATGCCATATCTAAAGCATCCCTTGAAAAATTAAAAGAAGAGCTTGAATTAAAAGCTAATTTAGAGCAGCAGGCTCAGGCTAAGACTGTTAAAACACATTTCTGCAATATATTTTAAACAAAACTTAAGGAAAGACATATGGCACAACCTCAACCATTACCCTATTCAAATACAACCTCTTTTGCCCCTTTAACAGTTTCTACAAAACATAATGGAGCTCAAAATTCCCCTGGAAAAGATAACAAAAATCGAGCACTTGAAAGAGCAAAAAAATACACAAAAATTGTAGAGAAAAAATTTAATGAAGATAAGGAGAATATAAGCAAAAATTCCGTTAGTTTTTTAAGTAGCTTAAAACCAAGGAAATTGGAGTTAGGAGAAAGCAAAAAAACTGAAGAAATTAATTTTCAAAAGTCTACAGTAGCAAAATCAGAAACAGCTCTAGCTTCTTCAAGTCCAACCAAATTTGAAGCTTCGTCTAAGGTTGAGAAAATAGAAGTGATTGTTCAGCCTACTCAGATGGAATTAAAAATGGTAGATACGGTTGTGGCGAAAAACGAAGAAGTAATCGTTCACTCTTCTGTCACAGATGAAGCAAGCAAACCCGCTCTTGCATTACCTAAAGAACCAATAAGAATAGGAGCACCAATTCAGGCAAAAAAAATAGAATTAGTCGAGAATTCTACTATCACTAAAGTAGAAAGTAAAAAAACGATTATCCTTTCTGAAGTTTCAAACTGTTTAGATAAACAGCAAGAGGCACAAAAAAATGAAGATACTTTAGATTCAACTTTACCAGAATTGGCCAAGCATTCAGTAACTGTAAAAACTGAAAAGCTGCTAGATCTGCAGCCAGAGATTATACCTCAGCCAGACCCTCAGCCAGACGTACAGCCTCAACCGCATCCCGATGTACAACCTCAACCTCAGCCAGATATTAAACCCCAGCCAGACCCTCAACCAGACGTGCTGCCTCAACCTGAGATACATCCTACCTTATCTAATAATGCATTGAGCATTCCCGAAGACCTAGACCTGGTTGAAAGGGGTACAATTCAGGCCATTTTAAATTCGGAAGTAGTTACAATGGCTTCTGACTGCAGCACAAGCATGATTTGGAAGCCCTTTAAAGTTGTTGCCAATAGTGTCAATCATGCTTGGGTTAGCGTTGCAACTGCAATCAACAATTTATGCATCTGGTTTTTTAGCCCACCGAAATATATTGTTAAAGAATCAGCCAGGCCTGTTTCATGTTATACTTGGGAAGCTATCGTCGAGAATCCTAATGAGTACTATCAAATGACAGGATAGTACTAATTAGGTAAATTAGAACCCCGGCAAATTGCCGAGTTTTTTAGCCGGTATCAATAGTTCACCTCATTCCTTTATATTATAGCTGGAATGAGGTGAAATTTTAATCTTCCTCTATTTCTATTTTTTTTTGATTCTGGGACTAAAGCCTTTCAGGCAATTTCTATACCCAAGTGAATTCAAAAATTGGAAATTTGGACTGCTTCAAAGCCCCGGGGTTGGCGTATCTAAAACGACCCAATATTATAATATGGGGTCTTTTTAGATCCGTCAACCGCGGGAGCTTTCAAG